>NZ_JAIUZS010000007.1:0-245289 GCF_020171505.1 Ruegeria profundi
GGTCTCAAACAGCCAAATAGGCGGTAGACCAAACCAAAGTGTCGCGGGATGGAGCAGCCCGGTAGCTCGTCAGGCTCATAACCTGAAGGTCGCAGGTTCAAATCCTGCTCCCGCAACCAGCGTCAGAAAATAAAAAGCAGCCCGTTCAGACTACAATTGATCCACCGGATCAATCGCTTAACGTCTTCACGACACCGATGGGCGACCGTTTAGAAAGCACTGCCGACTGGATTGCGACAAGACACTTTCGGCAAGGTCTTGCGCTGCGGCCCCAAAATTGCATTGGTTTCAATTAAGCGCTGAAGAACCGGAGACCATTCATGGCCGATATTTTCGACGAAGACCTTTTTCTGAAAGGGTTAGAGCAACGCAAAGGCACCTTGGGTGCGGAATATGTGGAAAAGAACCTGGCGGCTGCCGATGACTTCACCCGCCCATTTCAAGAAGCGATGACAGCCTGGTGCTGGGGGTTCGGCTGGGGTGATGACGTGATTGATGCCAAGACCCGGTCGATGATGAACCTGGCGATGATTGGTGCCTTGGGAAAAACGCATGAATGGGAAATCCACTGCAAAGGCGCGATCAACAACGGTGTGTCAAAAGAGGAAATCAGGGCCATCATTCACGTTGTCGGGATTTATTGCGGCGTTCCACAGGCGCTGGAGTGTTTTCGCGTTGCCCGTAAAGTGTTGGATGCCAGCTAACACCAAAAGCAGTCAAACATTAAGCGACAACACAGTGACAGCGTCCGCGCGCCCTTCTAGTTAGGTTGAAACATTTGTTTTCTGATGCCCAGCGATGGGATTACGCGGCTTTCCTGACGAAAGCACAGGAAATCGACGCCAAAGGTGTCCGTTCTTAGTGGTGGCTGGGCAGACCCCTTGGCATGTTAATCTACGGCTTCGCGCATCCACTGTTGCAGCCGGGCGATTGAATGTTCTGACATCACCCCGCATCCCGGATCCAGCACCAGCGGACCGGGGCGATAGCCGCGTGACTTGAGGCCGCGGTGGACGCTTTCAACAAGGCGGATATCTTCCTCGACCGTGGTCTCACGGTCCTGCACGGCCAGTTGCCGGATCACTGCGCTTTCTGAACCGCCTTCTGTGTACCACCCCCGGAAAACGGTACAGTGGTCCGCGTCCTTCGCGCGCCAGTGATAAGTGTTCAACACATTGCCCGGGTAGCACTGGAACGAAAACATCGGCCACAGGAACCAAGACTGATAATCGCCCGCATGGGGCACAGTCAGGTCGATAGGATAGGTCATCTTGTCGAGGCTCTGACATTCGGTTGTGTGACGCAGAACATAGCCGCCGTTCGCGTCGGGCTGGATGTCATAGGTCTCGGGTTTAACCACACCCTCGGCGAAGGTCGGGTGATTGGTCGGGCAGTGGTAGCATTCCGAGTAATTCTCGACACTGACTTTCCAGTTGCAGTTTTCGGGTATTTCGACCCATTCCAATGGTTCGAGATCGTCAATCTGAGGCACAAAAGCGCGGATTTCTTCGCGGACGCCGGGGTACCACTCATCCATCGGGGCGGCGGCGTCATCAAGATTCACGAAGATGAAACCGTTGAACACCTCGGTTCGGACCGCGGTCAGGCAGATCGCGCTGCGGTCAAAGCCGGGTACAGATTTGATATTGGGTCCGGCGCGCAGTTGGCCGGACAGCTCATACGTCCAAGCATGATAAGGGCAGACGACGACGCGGGTGTTTCCCGCACCCGTTACCATTTCATGCGCACGGTGCTGGCAGACATTGTAAAAAGTGCGGATTTCGCCATCGCGTCCGCGGATACAGAACAGGTTCTGCCCGGCGATCTCGAACGCAAAATAGTCACCCGTTTCCCGCACCTGCGCCACATGGCCTGCAAACTGCCACGTTCGCGCCAGAAGCCCCTGCATCTCGCGCTCGAAAATTGCAGGATCGGTATAGTACCGGGCGTCCAGGGAATGGGTCAGCGGTGCGTTCATTCGGGCTCCTCCGCGTAGAGGCCTAGTTGGTGTCTGCGTTGGTGAAATCGTGCCACGCGCTCGACGATCTCATCGCTGGAAAGCGCAATCACGAAAGACAGCAGCGTTTCCAGCAAAGCGATGGTTGAAACGGATGACGGGAAGAATTGCGGTGTATCGGCGGCCACGACAAAACCGTGCTGCGCGTTTAGTATGACCGGGCTGGCCGGGCTGTCGGAAATGCCGATGACCGTTAAACCTTGTTGCCGCGCTAGTTTGATCGCCTCAATTACCTCGGTGCGGTAGGGATGGCATGTAATGGCAATCAGCACGTCCTGTTCATCAGCCCAGGCCAGATCGTCCACCGGTGTGGAGCCGGGTCTGGGGATGGCATGGAATTGCTTCATGCCCGTCGAAGCAAGATAAGTGAAATTGCGCGCGTTCGAATTGTTGACGCCGACGCCCAGCGTGAACACCTGTCGCGAAGTCCAGATCGTTTCGGCGGCTTTCTCAAGGCGCTGGGCATCAATCCCTGCAAAGGTTTCTTCGATATTGCGGATCGCGGCACCGACCATGTCGGCATAGAGCCCGCCCAGTTCGCCGGACTTGCCTATATCCTGCAGCCAACGGGCGCGGTCGGGAAACGAGACCGTGCCTTTACGAATCGCATCGCGGAAGGGTGCGCGGAAATCCTCGTAACCCTCGAACCCCACCTGTCGGGCCATGCGCACGAAGGTGTTCGGTTTGACGTTGGCGGCCTCGGCGATCTCGCGCACCGTTGAAACCCCAACATCCGTTGGGTTTTCCAGCACGTAACGCGCGGCTTTCTGCGCTTCGGGCGTCAGGGCTTCCCATTCGCGCGACAATCGGTCGAGAACCGTATTTGATACATTTGTGTCATTCATGATTGACGATGGTACAAATGTGGAATTAGCGTGTCGAGCAGAAACTCGACTCGGGAAGAGGAAAAATCATGTCAGAGAAACATTTGCCGTCACATGCCCGCGTCGTCATCGTGGGCGGAGGTGTCATGGGGGTCGGTCTGGCTTATCACCTGGCGCATGAAGGGTGGGGCGGTGATACCGTTCTTCTGGAAAAGGCTGAGCTGACCAGTGGCAGTACGTGGCACGCGGCGGGCCAGATCACGCATTCGACCTCAAGCTTTGGGCTGGGCAAATGCGTCGACTACAATATCGGTCTCTATTCGGGCGCGTTAGAGGCTGAAACGGGTCAACCGGTAACGTGGCATGGCTGCGGTTCCTTCCGTCTGGCCTATACCGAGGATGAGATGGACTGGCTGCGCCACACCCTGTCGGTGGGCCGGTCGTTGGGGTTCAATATCGAACTTGTCGGCCCTGAAAAGGTGGCCGAGCTGCACCCGTTCTACAATCTCGAAGGCGTTTTGGGCGCACTTTACACGCCCGATGACGGCCATGTTGACCCGACCAACGTGACCATGGCGATGGCAGCCGGGGCACGTCAGAAAGGCGTGCGCATCGTCCGCAACTGCCGCGCCACCAACATCACGCAGGCCGACAGTGGCGAATGGGTGGTTGAAACCGAGATGGGCACCATCACCTGTGAGCACGTGGTGAACGCCGGTGGTACCTATGCAAGGCAAATGGGCGAATGGTCGGGGCTGCAACTGCCGATGACCTCGATGACGCACCATTACTTCGTGACCGAGCCTGTGCCAGAGTTTCAGAACCTGGATAAGGAGCTGCCGGTGATCCGCGATGACCGCAAGGTCTCGGGCTATATCCGGATGGAGCAGCAGCGCGGGCTGATCGGGATCTATGAGAAAGAGAATCCGAATTCGGTCTGGCACGACCATTGCCCGTGGGAATATGAAAACTGGCTGTTCGATGCGGATTATGACCGGGTAATGCCGTGGCTTGAAGAAAGCCTGAACCAGATGCCGATCTTTGCCGAGTTGGGCATTCAGCGCGACGTGCATGGGGCGATTTCGCATCCGCCGGATGGAAACCCTCTGATCGGTCCCGCGCCGGGCGTGCGGAATTACTGGTGCTGTTGCGGGACACAGATCGGCATCGGCTGGGGGCCGGGTCTGACTCGCGAGCTAGCGCGCTGGATGGTTCACGGGGCAGCGGATATCTCGATGCGCGAATTCGATCCGCGCCGTTTCGGCAGCTATGCGACCAAGGATTGGCAGGTGATCAAGGCCGAGGAGGACTATTGCCTGCGCCACGAGATCCCGTTCCCGCATTTCAACCGTTTGGAGGGGCGTCCGATCAAGCCGTCGCCGCTGTATGAGCTGTTGAAAACCAAGGGCGCGGTGCATGAAGAGGTCTACGGTTTTGAACGTCCCCGCTGGTTCGCGCGGGATGGCGTCGAGCAGCGCGATCATTATTCCTTCCGCCGGACGCCCGCCGACGATATGGTCGCGGTTGAGGTCAAGGCGGTGCGCGAACGCGTCGGGATCATGGATGTCACCGCCTTCACTAAGGTCGAGGTTTCGGGGCCGGACGCTTACGCCCTGCTGGACCGGTTGACAGCCAACCGGATGCCGCAAAAGGTCGGCTCGATCACCCTGACCCACATGCTGAACCGGCGTGGCAGGATCGAGTTAGAGACCACCATCGTTCGCATGGCCGAGGATCGATTCTATCTGGTCTGTGCCGCCTTTTTCGAACAACGCCTGCTGGATCACCTTGCGCAACAGCGCGCGGATGAGGATGTGCAGATCTCTGCTCTGTCCGCTGATTGGTCTGCCCTGTCGCTGAACGGCCCCCGGTCGCGGGACGTGCTGGCGCGCTGCACCGATGCTGACCTAACCAATGCCGGGTTCCGCTGGCTGTCCGCGCAAGAGATCACCATTGCAGGCCACAAGGTCTGGGCCTTCCGCATGTCCTATGCCGGTGAGTTGGGGTGGGAACTTCACATGCCCGACGCCGCCTGCCTCGACGTCTACAATGCGCTCTGGGCAGCAGGTGAGCCGCATGGCATCGCCGACTACGGCAGCTTTGCCATGAACGTGATGCGGATGGAGAAAGGGTTCAAAGGCGCTGGGGAATTAACCAATGAGGTCACGCTGGCCGAGGCCGACGTGCTGCGCTTTGCCCGCACCGACAAGGAGTATCTGGGCAAGGACAAAACCCTGAACACCGATCTGCCCTGGATTTGCGCGTATCTCGAGATCGAGCCAGACGGCCTGGCCGACGGGCATGGCGGCGAAGCCGTGATGCTGGATGGGCGCGTTGTGGGATCGACCGCTTCGGTTGCCTATGGCCATACGGTCGGCAAAATTTTGGCCTTTGCCTATCTCAAGCCCCAGGCGGCGCGGCCCGGAACCGCGCTGCAGGTGGTGATCCACGGTAAACCCCGAACTGCGCGTGTGCTGGGCGAACCGGCCTATGATCCGCAAAGCCTGCTGCCGCGCACCGACGCCGCATTCGAGACCGCCTGATGGCCCTGCCAAATACAATGAGGGCCATGGTCACAATGGGCCATGGCGGGTTAGAGCAAATGGTGCTGCACACCGACTGGCCGCGCCCTGAACCCGCAGAAGGAGAGGTACTGATCAAGGTCGCCGCCTGTGGTCTGAACAATACGGACGTGAACACGCGCTCGGGCTGGTATTCTAAGACCGTCACAGACGCGACAACCGGCGGCGCGTTTGAAAAGGTGGGTGAGGACGACCCGACTTGGGGCGGCAATCCGATCACCTTTCCGCGCATTCAGGGGGCTGATATCTGCGGAGAAATCGTAGCTGTCGGTGCAGGTGTCTACAGCGCCCGCATCGGTCAACGCGTCATCACCGATGGCTGGCTGCGCGATCCGAATGATCCGGAAAACATGGACAAGACAGGCTACTATGGCTCAGAACGCGATGGTGGTTTTGCCGAATACGCGACAACGCCCGCGGTAAACGCACTTCCAATCAAATCCAACCTGTCAGATGCCGAACTGGCGACGTTTTCCTGCTCCTATTCAACTGCCGAGGGCATGCTGACCCGCGCCAACGTGATGGACAGGGATACGGTGCTGGTGCCCGGCGCCTCGGGCGGTGTTGGCGGTGCTCTGGTCCAGCTTGCCAAACGGCGCGGTGCGCGGGTGATTGCGATGGCGTCCGAGTTAAAGCATCCCGATGTTGCCAAGCTGGGGCCAGACCGCATCCTACCCCGTGCGCCAGAGAACCTGCGCGCGGCCCTTGGTGAAGAAAAGGTAACCGTGGTCGCGGATGTGGTTGGTGGGCCATACTGGCCGAATCTGATCGACATTCTGGAACGCGGCGGGCGCTATACCTGTTCCGGCGCGATTGCCGGTCCGATGGTCGAGTTCGACCTGCGCACATTCTACTTGCGCGACCTGACCTTTACCGGCTCGACCGTGATCGACCCACAGGTAATGCGGAACATCGTGAAATACATAGAGACCGGTCAGATCAAGCCCGCCCTTGCCGCGACCTATCCGTTAGAGAATCTGCGCGACGCTCAGGCTGCTTTCATTGCAAAACAGCATACCGGCAACATAGTGGTGATCCCATGACATTGGATGCCGCATGAAAATCACCCGCATCCGCATCTACCAGACCGGGCTGCCCTATGTGGGTGGTGCCTATGTCTGGGGTGCGGGCAATGCGATCGAAACGGCCATCGCCTCGGTCGTGGTGATAGACACTGATGCCGGGTTGCAGGGTTGTGGTGAGTTCACACCTTGCGGTGAAAACTACATGGTCGCGCATTCCCAAGGTGTGGCATCGCTGGCGCGTCTGCTGGCTCCGAAACTGCTGGGGGAGGATCCTCGGCACGTAGGTCGGATTGAGCAACTGATGGACCATCTGGTGCAGGGTCACGGCTATGCCAAGGCGCCGTTTGATGCGGCCTGTTGGGATGTTTTAGGGCAAGCTTGCGATCAGCCGGTCTGGATGCTGCTGGGCGGCAAACTGACCGATGGCGCACCGATGTACCGGGTCGCGCCGCAGAAAGCGGTGGATGAGACTATTGCCGAGATGAACGCTTATCGCGATCAGGGCTACAGGCAGTTTCAAATCAAGGTCGGCGGCGACTTGGCCGCAGACATTGACCGCATCCGCGCCACCGTTCCTTTGCTGAAACCAGGCGAAAAGGCGATGGCCGATGCCAATCAGGGCTGGCGCGTGGACAACGCCATTCGGGTGGCACGGGCGATGCGTGATCTGGACTTTATTCTGGAGCAGCCCTGCCGCACCTACGAGGAATGCCAGCAAGTGCGCCGCGTGGCCGAACAGCCGATGAAGCTGGATGAATGCATTACCGACATCCAGATGGCCCAGCGGATCGTTGCGGATCGCGGGGCCGAGATTTGCTGTCTGAAAATTTCGAACCTCGGCGGGCTCAGTAAGGCGCGGCGGGTGCGGGACTTTCTGATTGATAACCGAATTCCCGTGGTCAGCGAGGATACATGGGGTGGTGAGATCGCGACCTCAGTCGTTGCGCATTTTGCGGCCTCCACCCCACCCGAATATCTGCAGAACACAACCGATCTGATGAACTACAATACGCGATCCACCGGAATTGGCGGGGCAACGTCGCAGGATGGCAAGCTTTATGCCCCGGATGCGCCCGGACTTGGTGTGAAGCCTGATTTCGAAAGCCTGGGTGCGCCGGTGGCGGAGTATGTGTCATGAAGATAAAATCGATCACCGTTTACCAAGTCGACCTGCCTTTGGAGCATCCCTATTGGTTGTCCGGCGGACGGCTGAAGTTCGAAACGCTCGACGCAACGATTGTAAAGATCGAAACAGATGCAGGGCTGGTCGGCTGGGGTGAAGGTACCCCTTGGGGCCACACCTACGTACCCGCGCATGGCCCGGGTATCCGTGCAGGCATTCAGACGATGGCCCCGTCCATTCTGGGCCTTGATCCGCGCAAGCTGCTGGTGGTTGAGCGCGCGATGGATACCGCCTTGCCCGGCCACCTCTATGCCAAAAGTCCAATCGATATGGCCTGCTGGGATGTTGCAGGGCAGGCAGCGGGTTTGCCAATTGCTGATCTGATGGGAGGAGGGTCGCGCACGCCGCGCCCGATTGCGTCGTCGGTGGGGGCTAAAACCATCGAAGAAACCCGCACGGTGATCGAACGGTATCGCAGTCGGGGGTATGTCGCACACTCGGTAAAGATCGGCGGCAATGTTGAACGCGATATCGCACGTATTCGAGATGTCGAAAGCATCCGCAAACCGGGCGAGATCGTCCTCTATGATATCAACCGGGGTTGGACCCGGCAGCAGGCCCTGCGGGTGATGAGCACCTGTGAGGACCTGAACGTCATGTTCGAACAGCCGTGTGAAACGCTGGACGATATCGCGGCGATATCGGGCCGTCATGCCTCGCCCGTTTCGGTGGATGAAAGCCTTGTCACCTTGCAAGATGCCGCCCGTATTGCGCGTGATGGGCTGGCTGAGGTGTTCGGGATCAAGCTAAACCGCGTTGGCGGGCTGACCAAGGCCGCGCGGATGCGGGATATCGCGCTGGCGCATGGCATTGACATGTTCGTGATGGCCACCGGCGGCTCGGTCCTGGCCGATACCGAGGCGCTGCACCTGGCCGCGACCATTCCCGACGAAAACTGCCACGCCGTCTGGGCCTGTCAGGACATGATCACAGTGGACATTGCCGGTGGACGCGGTCCGCGCAATATCGACGGTCACTTGTACCTGCCAGAGGTTCCCGGACTTGGCGTGTATCCCGACGAAGACGCGTTGGGTGCGGCTGTCGCGGAATATAGGGTTTGAAGCGAGAGACTGATATGCAATTTTATTCTAAGAGATTGAAATTATGGCAATTTCCTTTTATACTTCTGATATCAAAAGATAAAAATTGGACGAATAATGGATGTTACACATCTGATTGCTGCGATCATCGCGCTGAGCATTGGGGTGTTGATCGGTCGGAACGGAATACGCAAACGCGAAAACGAAAAAGCAATCGTCGGCAATCCAGAGACACTACCGCGCGGCAACGATGGGGGGCAGCGAAACGACAAATCGGAAATGTCTTTTGGAATGCGCGTGTTTTCGGCGGTTTTCCTGTTCGGTTGGCTTACCGCGTGGACAGCGGATATCGCTATGGCCGTCTCAAACTTCAGCTCGACCGAGGGTGGGGCATCTCTTTTCATGGTGGGGTGGTTGATCGCAGCGATCGCCGGATGGGTTTGGGCTGTCTATACACTTTGGAAACTGGTTACCGGGCGGCCAGTAAAACTGCGGGGTTGGAACTAAGCAATTTACCGCTCCACTTCGTGGGGGCGGAGCAATGAAGATCAACAAGATAACGCTTTGGTCCGTCGAGCTGACCAGCCATGAGACCTATCACATGTCCGAGGGCAAGACCTGCGCGACCGTGACCTCTCATGTCCTGTGCCTTGAGACGGATACAGGTTTGAAAGGCTGGGGCGAGGTTTGCCCAATCCCCCATTACCTGCCTGCGTATGCCGGTGGAGTACCGGCTGCTGTTGCGGAAATGGGGCCGGAAATCCTTGGAATGTCCCCGTTTGGTGTGGATGCGCCGATGCGCAAGCTGGACGGATTTCTTCCGGGTCACCAATATGTAAAATCCATCGTCGATATCGCCCTTTGGGACCTGTTCGGGAAGGCCACAGGTCAGCCGGTTTATGCTCTGCTGGGTGGACGGACGCGGAAGGACATGCCGCTTTACCACTCGATCACCTGCATCGCGCCGGATGACATGGCCCGGATCGCTGAGGCAGCTTACCAGTCCGGCATTCGCCAGTTCCAGGTCAAGCTGGGTGTCGAAGGCGACTGGCAGGCCGATGCCGAACGTTTGATCAAGGTGCGTGAGGCCGTGGGGCAGGGACCGCTGGTTTATGGCGATTGGAATTGCGGGGCGTCGCGGCTGCAAGCAACGCGCACGGGACGGGCGGTTGCCCATCTGGACATCATGCTGGAGCAGCCCTGCAAAACGCTTGAAGACTGTGCTGCTGTTCGGCAGGCAACCGGATTGCCGATGAAGATTGACGAGAACGCATGTGATCTGGCCTCGCTTTTGCGCGCGTACGAGCTGGGTTGTCTGGACGCGGTCGCGCTGAAACTGTCCAAGTTTGGTGGGCTCTCAGCCATGCGACGCGCGCGCGACCTGACCGTCCATCTGGGGGCCGAGATCTGTGCCGAATGCACCTGGGGGTCAGACATCGTGACGGCGGCGTCACTGCACTTTGCGGCGTCGACTCCACATGGATCTTTGTTGAACACCTGTGATCTGTCGTCTTATGTTGCGCCGCGCATCTGCCCGGATGCACCAAACCGTGTGAATGGCAGGATTGCCCCGCCAGACGGGCCGGGGTTAGGTGTTGCGCCAGACCCGGATATCCTAGGTTCCCCTGTATCGGAGATCGTGTGAAATGCTGAAAATCAATACTCAAGCCGAATGGATCGCCCGCGCGAACGCCGTCTTGCCCGCCGGGGGATTTGGCAATTTCGACCCCGGTATCATCATTGCACGTGGCGAAGGCAGCCATGTCTGGGACGAGGATGGAAATGAATATATCGACTATCTGATTGGGTCGGGTCCAATGCTGCTGGGTCACGGCCACCCCGAAGTGATTGAGGCCGTGCTGGAACAACTGCCCAAAGGCATGACCTTCTTTGCCAACAACGCCAAAGGCATTGAGCTGGCCGAGGCGATCATTGACGCGGTTCCATGCTGTGAACAAATCCGCTTTGTCGCGTCGGGTGGTGAGGCGGACATGTACGCAATCCGTCTGGCCCGCGCCTATACCGGCCGCAATAAGATACTTAAATTCGAAGGCGGTTATCACGGGATGAGCGCGGAGGCGCAGATGAGCCTTGCCCCAAGTCGCCAGGTCAACTTTCCACAGGCCGTACCCGATAGCGCCGGTATCCCCGAAGGTGTGGCCGAGCAAATGCTGATCGCGCCCTTCAACGATCTGGATGCCGTGTCGGCCCTGCTGGATGAACATGACGATGTCGCCGCGATCATGGTCGAGCCGTTGCAGCGGATCATTGCACCTTTGCCCGGGTATCTTCAGGGGCTGCGGGACCTGTGCGACAAACACGATGTTCTGCTGATCTTTGATGAGATCGTCACCGGTTTCCGTCTGGCCTATGGCGGTGCTCAGGAAAAATACGGCGTCACGCCTGATATTTGTACCCTTGGTAAGATTACCGGCGGTGGTTTCCCTTTGGCCGCGCTGGGCGCCAGTGCCGAGATCATGAAGCATTTCGACAAAGCGCAAGTGGGTGAGGAAGGCTGGCTGATGCAGTTGGGGACCTTGTCCGGCAATCCCGTGGCATCGGTCGCGGGTCTCAAAACCATGGAAGTATTGCGGCGCGACGGTGTTTACGACCAATTGCGCGCGACGGGTGCGGCATTGCAGCAGATGCAAGTGGATGCGCTGACAAAGGCTGGCATTCCGCATGAGGTTTGCGGCGATGAGACACTGTTCGATATCTATTTCACCGATGCTGCCTGTCGTGACTATCGCAGTGCGAAACATGACGATCCACACCGCAACACACTCTACAACGATACGTTGCGCGCGCACGGTATCTTCAAATCCCCCGGCAAGCTTTATCCGTCACTAGCGGTGACGGAGGCCGATCTGGATCAGACCCGCGCAGCCGTTGAAAAAGCAGTAGACGCAATCAGCGCAGCGTGACGCACCTCAGAGAAAAGAAATGGGCCGCTGTCGAAATATGACAGCGGCCCTAACCGATCTGCAGTTTGGTGCAATCTCGCCCCCTCGAATACCACTTAAGCGAATGTACTGAAAAACTTTCGACTTTATTGAGACAGCCCCCTGATCTTATCGGTATGCCACCTTGATGCCAGATTGGCAGAGAATCTACAGTGAAGTAATTCACATTACTCAAATTTTTCTCAATTTCTCCAATCAAAGAACCCGGGTCCTGCTTTTCTCAGAAGCGACTCCGCCATTTTGCGCCCCATTTCCGCTGCATCGGCGATAGTGCCAGAGATGTCTTCGGAAATCGCCTCTGAACCATCCGGGCGTAGAACTTCACCGCGCAGGCGCAGGGTGTCGCCCTGTATCTCGGCCAGACCGGCGATGGGTGTTTCACAAGACCCGTCCAACGCGGCAAGCAAAGCACGTTCAGCGACCAGGCGTTGACCGGTTTCGGTATCGTGGATTGCCTCAAGCATACCCGCTGCACGCGAATCGTCGTTGCGGCGTTCGATACCGATTGTGCCCTGTGCAATGGCCGGTAACATCTGTTCAGGCGCGATCGCCGTGGCGGGCACGTCTTCCATATTCAGGCGGCGTATGCCTGCCATGGCCAGAAAGGTACAATCGGCCACACCATCCGCCAGTTTCTTCAGTCTGGTCTGCACGTTGCCACGAAATTCAACCACTTCCAGGTCGGGCCGCCGGTTCAGCAGCTGTGCCCGGCGGCGCAGTGATGAGGTACCGACCACCGCTCCCTGTGGCAGATCGTGGATCGAATTGAGCTTGGGTGAGATAAACGCATCGCGCACATCCTCGCGCGGCAGGAATGTGTCCAACACCAACCCCTCGGGCTGTTTTACTGGCATGTCCTTGGTGGAATGCACCGCGATGTCGATTGCGCCGCGCAACATCGCTTCTTCGATTTCTTTGGTGAACAGACCCTTGTTGCCGATCTCTTTCAAAGGTCGGTCCGCGTCGATCATGGCCCGGTTGTCGCCCGTGGTTTTGATCACCACGATTTCGAACGCATCGTCTGGCAGGTCAAAGGCCGAACCCAGCCTTTGCCGGGTCTCATAAGCTTGCGCCAAGGCTAGTGGCGAACCACGTGTGCCAATTTTCAGCGGTGAGTCGGGATTGGGCAGGGTCAGTGTCATATGCCTAGCTTTAGTCGCGTCACATTGCCCTGACAATGGGGGCAGAGCTTGACAAATTGCCGCCGAAGACGGACCCGTTCCAATGACCGACACGATTGGGGGCAAATATGGCCGAGACAAAGAAACTGCTTCGGGCGCTGGCGGGTGAGGTGCAGGATGTGCCGCCGATCTGGATGATGCGCCAGGCCGGGCGGTATCTGCCCGAATATCGCGCAACCCGCGCGCAAGCCGGCGATTTTCTGTCGCTGTGCTACAACCCTGAACTGGCGGCCGAGGTCACGCTTCAGCCCATTCGACGCTATGGGTTCGATGCGGCCATCCTGTTTGCAGACATATTGTTGGTGCCACAGGCGCTGGGTGCTGAGTTGTGGTTCGTGACCGGGGAAGGCCCGCGCTTGTCGACCATCACGCAGCAATCGGACTTTGACGCGCTGAAATCGGTTGAGACCATTCATGAGACTTTGTCACCGGTCTATGAAACGGTGCGCATCCTTTCGAGGGAATTGCCGTCCGAGACAACGCTGATCGGGTTCGCCGGCGCGCCCTGGACCGTGGCGACCTATATGATCGCAGGGCGCGGCACACCGGATCAAGGTCCAGCCCACGCGCTGCGTGAGGAAAACACCGCGTTGTTCGAGGCGCTATTGGATCGGATCACGTTGGCCACGATCGAGTATCTTTCGGCCCAGATCGACGCAGGGGCCGAGGTGGTCAAGATCTTTGACAGCTGGGCCGGATCGCTGAAGGGTGATGCATTCCAGAAATACGCGGTCGAGCCTTGCCGGGTGATTACACAAGCCATCAAGGCACGCCATCCCGGTATCCCGGTGATTGGCTTCCCCCGTGAAGCCGGGGATGGCTATATCGGTTTCGCCAAGGCAACCGGTGTGGACTGCGTTGCGCTGGACAATTCGGTGTCGCCGGAATGGGCGGCCGAGCATGTGCAGGTCGACGGTTGCGTTCAGGGCAATCTGGCCTCGTCCCATATGGTAACCGGCGGACAGGCATTGGTGGATGAGACGCGGCGGATCGTCCAGGCATTCTCGAATGGTCCACATATCTTCAACCTTGGTCACGGGATTACACCGGACGCAGACCCAGAGAATGTTCAGTTGATGATCGACACAGTCCGCGGGCGGTAGGCAAGGGAAGGGGGGCCAGCCCCCTTCTTGGCCTGAGGCCAATTCATCCCCCGGGATATTTTTAGCCAGATGAAGAGGGGGATACCTGTTGTGCGTCAAACTCGTTCAGGATGTCCTGACGGTGTTCTCCGCGTCTGGGGCTGGGTTTGGGGCGCCATTCAGAAGTTGAAAATCTGGGGGCGGCGGCGGCTTGAAGGGTGCCATCTGTACTGCGCCATGTTTGGCGGGCAGTGTTCATCGGGTGGGCATGTGCTTCGGTCGGGCTGAGGACGGGCGCAACGCAAGCATCGGCGCCGTCGAAGAGATCTGCCCAATGATCACGCGGTTGGCTGGCAAAGATTTCGGTCAGGCGTTGTGTGAGGGCGGGCCAGATTGCGCGATTGTATTGTTGCTGGAAGTCAGGGTCTTCGGACAAGCCCAGTTTTTGCAGAAACAGGTCGTAGAATTTGGGTTCCAGACACTGCACCGTTACGAACCCGCCATCGGCGCAGGTGTAGGTCCGGCTCCAATGAGGGCCATCCAGCAGGCTCTGCCCGCGCGATTCCGACAGGTTGCCCGTCTGGCCAAGGCTCATCAGCAGGTTCATCATATGGGCCGAGCCGTCATAAATTGCGGCGTCGACCACCGTTCCTTCACCCGTTTTCTGCGCATTCAGAAGCCCGGCCAGAAGGCCCGCAACAAGATACAAAGCCCCACCGCCGATGTCACCAACAAGCGTTGCCGGGGTTTGCGGGGGCTGACCCGGTTGAGACGCATACCAAAGCGCACCGGACAGGGCGATATAGTTCAGATCGTGTCCGGCAGCACCTGAAAGGGGGCTGTCCTGCCCCCAGCCGGTCATCCGGCCATAGACCAGCTTTGGGTTCAACGCATGACATTTTTCGGGGCTTAGGCCGAGTTTTTCCATCACGCCGGGGCGAAATCCTTCGATCAGCCCATCGGCCCGTGCGATCAGACGTTTCGCAATCTCAAGATCGCCTGCGTCTTTTAGATCGAGATCAATCGACCGTTTACCGCGGTCGAGCACCGAACGCTCTGGCATGCCGGGCGTTACGGCTTGCCCCTTTCGGTGAACGGTTATGACGTCTGCGCCCATATCCGCCAATAGCATCGCCGCGAAAGGAGCCGGGCCCAGCCCCTCGAACTCTAGGATCCTGTAACCGTTCAGCATTGTGCCCCTTTCATTTTGGCGCAGGGTTTCGGGATCGTCCGCGAATTGCAAGACCCCAGTTGTATGCAACACAGGCTCCTCCAATTCAAAAAAGCGCAGGACGATGTGCGGAATTGACCTGTTCTGTGCACGACGAGCGGGTTAGGGTCGCCGCCAGAATAAGGAACCTGCATGACGACCATTCTATCTATCAAGGACCTGCGCAAATCCTACGCCGACGGGTTTGAGGCGTTGAAAGGTGTCTCGTTGGAGATCGAGCAGGGGGAAATTCTGGCGCTGCTGGGGCCCAACGGGGCGGGCAAGACGACACTTATTTCGACGATCTGTGGCATCACCACGCCGACCTCGGGGGCAGTGACGGTAGGAGGCCACGATATTCAAACTGATTTTCGCGCCGCGCGTCGGATGATTGGATTGGTGCCGCAAGAAATTGCCCTTGAGCCGTTCGAGAAGGTCTGGAACACGGTGCGCCTGTCGCGCGGCCTGTTCGGGCTGAGCCGAAACGACGAGAGGATCGAAGACATCCTGCGCAAACTGTCTCTTTGGGACAAGCGCAAGAACGCGATCAAAGAGCTGTCCGGCGGTATGAAACGCCGGGTGATGATCGCCAAAGCGCTTTCGCATGAACCGCGGGTGCTGTTTCTGGACGAACCAACCGCAGGTGTGGATGTCGAACTGCGCAAGGATATGTGGGAGATTGTGGCCGAACTGAAACGGTCCGGCGTCACCATCATCCTAACTACACATTACATAGAAGAGGCCGAAGCAATTGCTGATCGCGTTGGCGTCATCGACAAGGGTGAATTGCTGCTGGTGCAGGACAAAGACACTTTGATGGCGCAGATGGGCAAAAAACACCTTGAGGTGATGTTGACTGAGCCGATCCAGTCTATTCCGGACAGTCTGGCGGCCCATAACCTTGAGCTCAACGGCAGTGGCGATGCGCTTGTCTATACATATGACACCAACGCAGACCGTACAGGGATCACCGCCTTGTTGAACGACGTGGCGCAGGCTGGTCTGGTTTTGCGTGATGTGCAAACCCGGCAGTCGAGCCTGGAAGAGATTTTTGTCAATCTGGTGTCCGGAGAACCCGCATGAACTGGTCCGCCATTGCCGCCATATACCGCTTTGAAATGGCCCGGTTCTTTCGCACCTTGGCGCAGAGCTTTCTGTCTCCGGTCCTTTCGACATCGCTGTACTTCGTGGTGTTTGGCACTGCCATCGGCAGCCGCATCCAGGAGGTTGAAGGGGTTTCTTATGGCGCTTTCATCGTGCCGGGGCTGATCATGTTGTCAGTCGTGCTGCTTGCCATATCGAACGCGTCCTTTGGTATCTACTTTCCCAAATTTCTTGGCACGATTTACGAACTGCTTTCGGCTCCTGTTAACTTTATCGAGATCGTGATTGGCTATGTGGGCGCGGCGGCAACAAAAGCGTTGTTTGTTGGTGTGGTCATTCTTGTGACAGCCTCGTTCTTTGTGGACTTGCGTATCCAGCACCCGATTGCGATGGCCGCTTTCCTGATCCTCACCTGCTTAAGCTTTTCGCTGCTGGGCTTTATCATCGGCATCTGGGCCAGCAATTTCGAGCAGATGTCGTTGGTACCTCAACTTGTTGTGACGCCGCTGATTTTTCTAGGCGGCACGTTCTACTCGATCTCGATGCTGCCGCCGGTTTGGCAGACAGTCACCCTGTTCAACCCCGTAGTTTACCTGATTTCGGGGTTTCGATGGTCTTTTTATGGAATGGCGGATGTGCCAATCGGGCTTAGCCTTCTGGCTATTCTTCTTTTTACCGGCCTGTGCCTTGGCATCATTGGCTGGATATTCAAAACCGGCTGGCGCATCCGCAGCTAACCCGCAGACAGGAGTTGTATTTTTGTCCTCTGACCTAACGAAATCTGTTCGGGTTGCGCATTCCGCAACGGCGGTCCCTTGTTTACCGGTTGGGCGCACTCTACATCGGCACCCATGAAACTCAGCCTGCCCTTCATAAAGAAACACCCTGTCGTGGCCGTTGTGCGCCTTTCTGGCGCTATCGGGATGGCCGGACGTGGGTCAATGTCCGACACCACGCTGGCCCCTGTGCTTGAGAAAGCCTTTCGCAAGGGTAAGACAGCCGCCGTCGCGCTTGAAATTAACTCGCCCGGTGGGTCGCCCGTGCAAAGCTCTTTGATCGGGTCGCGTATCCGGCGATTGTCGGATGAGCTTGACGTTCCCGTCATCGCGTTTGTCGAGGATGTGGCGGCATCGGGGGGCTATTGGCTGGCCGCCGCTGCAGATGAGATTTATGCTGATGACAGCTCGGTTCTGGGTTCGATTGGGGTCATTTCATCGGGTTTCGGCGCGCATATCCTGTTGAAACGGCAAGGGATTGAACGGCGTGTGCATACCGCTGGGCAGTCGAAATCCATGCTCGACCCGTTCTCACCAGAAAAGAAAGAGGATGTCGCGCGTCTTGAAGGGCTGCTGGCCGATATCCATGAAAACTTCATCGCCCATGTCAAAAATCGGCGCGGGTCCAAGCTGGATCACAGTCAGGACCTTTTTACAGGTGAGATCTGGCTGGCGCGTCGAGCGCAGGAGTTGGGCCTGATCGATGGTATTGCCCATCTGAAGCCGAAAATGCAGGAACGCTTTGGCGACAAGGTTAAATTCCGCCGGTATGGACTGCGCAAGCCATTATGGACCCGGTTCGGTGCGTCGCTGGCGCAGGATGCCATCGCTGGGCTGGAAGAGCGTGCCGCCTACGCGCGGTTTGGTCTGTAACGTGATCGTCAAGATTGTCACCCTATTCCTGATCGCCATGGGCGTCCTGGCGATGTTCGGAAAGCTGCGTTTTCCGGGGCAGAAGCGGCTGCAATCTGCAAGATGTCCGCGCTGCGGACGGTTCAGGATCGGTAAAGGCCCCTGCGCCTGCGAAAAAGGAGGCCGTACATGACGGCATGGCTGTTATCCGGCCTTGGTTTGTTGATCCTGCTGCTGGCGGGGGATGCCTTGGTTCGCGGCGCCGTGAACCTGAGCCTGCGCCTGGGGGTGCCCGCGCTGATCGTTAGTTTGACGATTGTGGCGTTTGGTACTTCGGCGCCTGAATTGTTGATTGCCATCAGTGCGATCAAGGAAAACGCGCCCGGAATTGCGCTGGGCAATGTTGTCGGGTCGAATACCGCCAATATCCTTTTGGTTCTGGGTGTACCGGCGTTGCTGGCAACATTGCATACCAGCGAATGCGACAGCCGAAAGAACTACGTATTCATGCTGCTGGCTTCGGCCATGTTCATCGGGCTGGCCTTTTTTGGTGTGTTCACATTGCTGAGCGGGGCCATACTGCTGGCCGCCCTTGGTATCATATTGTGGATTGCTTTCCGCGAGGCCAATAACCATCGAAAATCCTGTGGTCAGACCTTTCCTAATTCCGACGACCTTGAAGGCCTGGAAGAAGCTGACCCCAGCATGCCGTACTGGAAAGTGTCGATCTACCTAGTTCTTGGCCTCATCGGCCTGCCGATGGGTGCGCATCTTCTTGTTGAAAACGCGACCCTGATTGCCCGGACCTACGGCGTCAGTGAAACAGTTATTGGCCTGACATTGGTTGCGGTAGGAACCTCTTTGCCCGAACTGGCGACAACGGTGATGGCAGCGCTACGACGGCAGGCGGATGTGGCCTTAGGCAACGTCATCGGGTCAAATATGTTCAACCTTCTGGCCATCGTCGGGATTGCAACATTTGTTGGCCCTATTCCGGTGGATGCGGAATTTCTTCGCTTTGATCTGTGGGTCATGCTTGGTGCATCTTTGCTGCTGATCCCGTTTGTCTTTTTCAAACAGGATATCACCCGCATCTGGGGCGTCTTGTTGACACTTTTGTACGCGGCCTATGTGATCTCTCTGCTAGTGTGATTGGACGGAAAGGGCCTACATGACCCGAGCTTTAGTAACCGGTGCGGGAAAACGTCTTGGCAGAGCAATGGCGTTATACCTGGCGCAGCGCGGCTATGACATCGCCGTGCATTTTGCCACTTCGGAGCAAGCCGCACAGGAAACTGTCGCCGAAATTCAATCCTTGGGTCATAGTGCAATCGCTTTGCAGGCCGATCTGCTGGATGAGGCACAGGTCAGCACCCTGCTGTCCCGCGCGGCCGAGGCGTTGGGTGGCCCGATTACCTGCCTGATCAATAACGCATCTATCTTTGAGTATGACAATATCCACACCGCCACGCGTGAAAGCTGGGATCGGCATCTGGAAAGTAATCTGCGAGCGCCTTTCGTGCTGACACAGGCCATGGCTGAACAGGGTTTGAAACCCGACACTGATGAGGCGGGCGAACCCGTTGCCACCGGGCTGATCGTCAACATGGTTGATATGCGGGTGCGCAAACTGACGCCCGAGTTCATGTCCTACACCATTGCGAAAATGGGTCTGTGGGCCTTGACGCGCACGGCCGCTCAGGCGTTGACACCTGCGATCCGGGTAAACGCCATTGGGCCGGGTCCGACCATGCAGGGCCACCGTCAGACCGAGGACCACTTTAAGACGCAGCGCGCCAACACCGTCCTCGAACGTGGCGCGAACCTGTCGGATATTACGGCTGCGCTGGGCTATTTTCTCGATGCGCACGCGGTCACCGGACAGCTTCTTTGCGTGGACGGTGGACAGCATTTGGGCTGGCAAACACCGGATGTTTTGGGTGTTGAATAGGTAATTCCGCCGCAAGTTTTGCACCGCTCGCGTTTCCGTTACCAGATTGTTACAAAAATGTCTTTTTTTTCATGTACTTGCCCTGTGTATGAAAAAGTTTCTTTTGAAAACAATATCTTATGTATCCGCCTATTTTTTAGGCAATTTCAGCAATCCTTAATGAAACAAGGGAATTTCGCAGCGCTCGGAAACTTATCTTCATACTTATCCACAGAAACCGTGGATTTGTTTTCTCTTGAACTGCACCGCCTAAGATTGCAGCCATAGTCAGAGAATCATATCTCAGGCCCATGACAATCCAGAACGACTCGACACCCGAAATTCAGCCCTCCGGCTATGCCTGCATCCAGCGTTATGTGAAAACGCTGGACAGCTCGCCCGGCGTTTACCGGATGCTGGATGCCGACAGCCGGGTTTTGTATGTGGGCAAGGCACGGAACCTGAAAGCGCGCGTATCGAACTATGCGCGCCCCGGCCATTCCGGGCGGATCGAGCGGATGATTGCATCGACTGCCTCGATGATGTTCCTGACAACCCGGACCGAGACCGAAGCGCTGCTGCTTGAGCAAAACCTGATCAAGCAACTCAAGCCAAAATACAATGTGCTCCTGCGCGACGATAAGAGCTTTCCGAATATCCTGGTCGCCAAAGATCACGCATACCCACAGATCAAGAAACATCGGGGCGCGAAGAAAGAGAAGGGTGCGTATTTTGGCCCCTTCGCCAGTGCGGGCGCGGTAAACCGAACTCTCAACCAACTGCAAAAGGCGTTCCTGCTGCGCAACTGCTCGGACTCCATGTTCGACAGCCGGACTCGACCTTGCTTGCTGTATCAGATCAAGCGGTGTTCCGGGCCTTGTGTCGATTTGATCTCGCAGGAGGATTACCGCGAAAGCGTCAAGGATGCCGAGCGTTTCCTTTCGGGCCGCTCGACCAAGGTGCAAGAGGATTTGGCCGAACAGATGATGGCGGCCTCTGAGGCAATGGAATTCGAACGCGCCGCTGGTCTGCGGGATCGAATCCGGGCGCTGACGCAGGTGCAGACCTCGCAGGGGATCAACCCGCGCGGTGTGGCAGAAGCGGACGTGATTGGCCTGTATATGGACAGTGGGCAGGCCTGCGTTCAGGTGTTCTTTATTCGTGCGAACCAGAACTGGGGTAATAAGGATTTCTATCCCCGGGTTGGCGCCGATGTGTCAGCCGCCGAGGTGATGGAGGCGTTTATTGGGCAGTTCTACGACAACAAGGAACCGCCGCGTCAATTGATCCTGTCAGACGCGATCGAGAACGCCGATCTCATGCAAGAGGCCCTTTCTGAGAAGGCGGGTCGCAAGGTTGAAATCCTGGTTCCGCAGCGCGGTGAGAAACAGGAACTCGTTGCCGGTGCCCTGCGTAATGCACGCGAGTCTCTGGCCCGGCGGATGTCAGAAAGTGCCACGCAGGCCAAGTTGCTGCGCGGTGTGGCCGAGGCGTTCGATCTGGACGCGCCACCAACGCGGATTGAGGTCTATGACAACTCTCATATTCAGGGCACCAATGCGGTCGGCGGCATGATCGTTGCGGGGCCAGAGGGGTTCATGAAAAACGCTTATCGCAAGTTCAACATCCGTGGGGATGATCTGACCCCCGGCGATGACTTCGGGATGATGAAAGAGGTTCTGACCCGCCGCTTTACCCGCCTGCAAAAAGAGGACCCCGATCGCGATAAAGGGATGTGGCCCGATCTTCTGTTGATCGACGGCGGGGCCGGGCAGGTAAGTGCTGTGCACGAGATCATGCAAACGCATGGGGTCGAAGACATACCGATGGTCGGCGTCGCCAAGGGTATTGATCGGGACCATGGCAAGGAAGAGTTCCATCGCATCGGCCAACGCCCCTTTGCGCTGAAACGCAATGATCCGGTTTTGTACTTCATCCAGCGCCTGCGGGATGAGGCGCACAGGTTTGCCATCGGCACCCATCGCGCAAAACGGGCCAAGGCTGTGGGTGCAACTCCGCTGGATGACATTCCCGGTGTCGGCGCGGCGCGAAAACGCGCTTTGCTGGCGCATTTCGGCAGCGCCAAGGCCGTCAGCCGGGCCAATCTGGCCGATCTTAAGGCAGTAGACGGCATCTCAGCCGGGTTGGCGCAGAAAGTTCACGACTTCTTTCACGAAAAAGGTTAGACCTGCCGTCCGCGCCAAAGGATGTAAAGCCCCGAGGCGACGATTAGCGCGGTGCCTATCCACATGGTCCCGTCAAGACGCTCGCCAAAGGCGACCACGCCCAATGCGACGCCGAAAAGCAGGCGCGAATAGCGGAACGGGGCGACGGATGAAACCTCTCCGGTCCGCATCGCCTTCATCAGCAGTGCGTAGGCCAGGCTGCCGATCACAATCGCGCCGCCGACATACAGGCCAGTTTGCAGGTCAAGTGCCGCAATTGGCGTGCCCTCCCAAAGTCTGAAGACCAGCCCTGCAACCACGATGCAAAGAAAGCCGAAAAAGCCCAGCACCTCGGTCCCCAGCGTTGCCGGGGCGGCACGGCTGGCCAGGTCACGCCCGGCAAAGCCCAGCATGCCAAGCACGGCAAGGATTGAGAGCGCCGAGAACCCCTCACCAGTCGGCTGGATGATCACCACGACGCCGATCAGGCCGGTCAGAATCGCGCTCCAGCGTCGCCAGCCAACTGTTTCACCAAAGAACAGCGCGGCACCCGCAACCACGAACAACGGGGTCGCTTGCAGGATCACGGTGGCGACAGAAAGCGGGGTCAGCGCAATCGCAAGTACAAAGAACAGCCGCCCAAGTATTTCGAACAGAACCCGTACCTTCATCGGGCGCGACAACACATCGATGTGGAAAAGCCGCGCTCCGCGCAGCAGCGCAGCAGTCGCAAAAACCGCTGAGCCACCCGCGCCGAACAGCACCAGTATTTGCCAGATCGGCAGTGTGGCAGAAGCCCCTTTGATCAGCGCATCCTCAAGCGCAAAAAGCGCCATCGCTGAAATCATGAAGGCGCTGCCGATCAGATTGGATCGGGGATCGGTTTTTATGTGGGATATCATGTTTTCGCCGCTTTGGAATCGGGCGCCAACCTGACCGCAATGCAACCGCGTGCCAAGGGGTATCTGGCGGAAAAACTGGCTTGCGACCGTTTGACCAGCAGCATCGCAACTGCCTGTGATTGGGTTAGTTTTTTCCGGTGCTGTCTTTTATGTCTGCACTCGGCACTGTAATGTCCAAACCATGAAGTGGAACCTGCCCAATATCCTGACCGTGCTACGCTTGCTTGCAGCGCCCGGTCTGGCCGTAATGTTTCTGTATTTCACGCGTCCTTATGCAGATTGGTTTGCTTTGGTCCTGTTTCTGTCGGCGGCTATCACCGACTGGTTCGACGGCTATCTTGCGCGGGCCTGGCAACAGGAAACCAAGATCGGTGCCATGATGGATCCGATTGCCGACAAGGCGATGGTGGTGATCGCGCTGATGATCCTTGTCGGCTATTCGACCGAAAGCTGGACACCATGGCTGGTCCTGCCCGCGACCGTGATCCTGTTCCGCGAAGTCTTTGTTTCTGGGCTGCGCGAATATCTGGGTGATGTGGCGGGTACACTCAAAGTCACGAAACTGGCCAAGTGGAAAACAACTGCGCAAATGGTGGCGATCGCCGTACTGTTTTCACAAGGGATCTTTGAACATTACTTCGTGATGGGTTCTTTCGGTATGACCCCAGAGTTGATAGACGAAGTTTTGTCTGGGCAGGTCGACGACGTGAACCACCTGCGTTGGCATCTGGAAGGGATGTTCTGGTCGGGCCGCATCGGGCTGTGGCTGCTGTGGATCGCTGCGGCGCTGACATTGATCACCGGCTATGACTACCTACGTAAAGCTTTGCCCCATCTGAAGGAGAGCTGACTGATGGACGTGCTGTATTTCGCCTGGGTGCGCGAACGGATCGGCCTGCCGAAAGAGCGGATCGAGACCAAGGCCGCGACGGTATCCGATCTGGTTGCCGAACTCAGCGCGCGCGAGGACCGATATGCGGCAGCTTTCGCTGATCTGTCTGCATTGCGGGTCGCGCTGGATCAGGAATTATCGGATTTTGACGCCTCATTGTCCGGCGTTCGCGAGGTTGCATTTTTCCCACCGATGACCGGCGGTTGAAATGCGCATCGTCGTACAGGAACAGGAATTCGATCTGGGTGCCGAGGCCAACGCGTTTGCCGCAGGCGACAACGGCAACGGGGCAATTGTAACCTTTACCGGTGTTGTGCGTGATCTGGCATCCGGCAATCTGGATGTGATGGAGATCGAACATTATCCCGGGATGACGGAACGGGCGCTGACCAAAATCGCAGAAGATGCGCAGGTCCGCTGGTCTTTGGGTGATGTGCTGGTGATCCACCGTTACGGGCGGCTTGCCCCCGGGGACCGGATTATGATGGTCGCCACGGCCGCGCCGCATCGTAAGGATGCGTTCGAGGCGGCGGAATACCTGATGGACTACCTGAAATCCCGCGCGCCGTTCTGGAAAAAGGAAATTACCTCGGGCAGCGCTGACTGGGTTGCCGCCAAGGACGAGGATGAAGACGCGCTAGCCCGCTGGTAGTGATCAGTCGGCGTTGTTTATCCGACCTCGCAGCTCTTCGGCCTCTTGCCGTGCCGCGCGCAGACCGTCCATGGCCGCAGCCAGTTCAGCCTCGGCCTGCGTAAGCTGGTTGGTCAGTTCCGCTTCACGCTGTTGCAGATATGTTATCGCCTGATCGCGGGTCTCCTCGGCCTCGTGCAGTTCCTGGCTCATGCGGTCCAGATCGGCCACATCGCTCTGACGTACACGAGATAGGCGATGCGCCAGCCAGTTGGCAAACCAGCCCATGCAAAAAGCCGCGAACAGGATGATGGCGGTGGCGATAATGAATTCAGTTCTGTTCACTTTGCTGGTCCCCTGCATCCGCGTCTGCGGCGGTGTTTTCCGTCTGCTCTGCCTCGATTGACTCCGCCTCAATCGCGTCCAGCCCTGTTTCCGGGTTTTCAACCGGTTCAGGCCGGACCAAACGGAACTCGATACGGCGGTTCTGTTCGCGACCCTCTTCGGTGTCGTTTTCGGCAATGGGCTGAGTCTCCCCATAGCCCACGGCGGTATAGCTGGCCGTTGGTATCCGACGTCCGCGCAGTTCGTTCAGAATGGACTGGGCGCGCGCCTGGCTGAGCTGCTGGTTCATTTCTTCGCGACCCTGACTGTCGGTATGACCCTGAATCTCAAGCCGGATCGGGCCACATTCGCGCAAGATATCGGCAATCCGGTTTACTGTATCGCGCGAGTCTGCGGCGACGGTGGCCGAACCGGGTTCAAAAGCAATCTTGGTTTCTGCCTGAACCTCGACGATGCGGTCTTCGCAAGCTTCGGGATCGGGCAGTGTGTCTTCGGGTACGGCGGGCGGTTCCTGATAGGTAATGGACAACGAGAACTCTTGTGCGTCGCCCAGTTTTTCGGACAAAAACCCAGCGATCTGCGCCTTTGTGTCCGGGCTGTTACTGACACCATTCAGAACAAGATTATCGGGTGTGACCGTCAGCGCACCGTTGTGCAGATAAGCAAGCGCTTCAAGCCCGGTCAGAACGCGAACGGGCCACGTCATCGGCAGATCCTCGGGCGCGATGCGGGTTGCGGTGTAGACGTGTTCTGACCCAAACGCGGCGCGGGCATAGCTGTCCACCATGTCACGCTGAGATGCATCGCTCAGCCGGCCACGCATCTGGACCAGGCCTTCGGGGCTGCGTGTTGCTGTGAACTCTGGCGGGCCGGCCTCTTCTTCGGTCTCGGGCGGTGGCAAGATCGCGTGCAAGGCAAAGACCGGAGGCAAGGCGTTCTCAAGCTCACCCACCACCCGGTCAAAGGTTCCGGCATCGGTGCCTTCTGCGGCAACCAGCGTAATGTCTGCATCAGACATGGTTACCGACCCTTGGCCCAATTCGGCCAAAGCGCGAATGCTGAGTACGGCGGCCTCGGGCCAACGCGGTGAGGGTTCGCCCAGCCCGATGGTGCAGGTGTAGATGGAATTCAGACCGGCCTCTTGCGCTGCGGCAATAATGGTATCGCGCGCCTTTGTGTCCTGGGCGGAACAGGCGTCGAATTGGCCACCGTTTTCGTCGATAAGAAAGCGCAGGGTAAAGGGTGTGATAACAGGACGCGGTGCCGAGATTGATAAACCGATCCGAAGGCTGGGCGGGGCCGCACGCATCAGGCCTTGTTCCAGTTGTTCTTTTTCCTGCTGGCTGTCGGCAATAGCCGTGATCTTGACCAGACCGGGGCTGGCCGAGATCTTTGCCCGCGGCAGGCGGGCCAGTGCCTCAACAGCAAATCCGATTGCGTCGTCCCAGCCCTTGGGCTTGGGATAGTCAGCGGTTTCCATAAGGTCCGAAACCGGGCCGCCATTACCCAGGTCGCTCAGCCGTTTCACCAGTGCATCGCGGTCCTCGCTGGCCGGGATGAGGCCGATGACGGAAATGCCGCTGTCGTTGCGGAGAATCTCGGCCGAGAATCCGGGTGCAGCCAGTTCGGTTGTTGGCGTGACTTCCATCTCGTCGATCACGCGCGAGGTGTCGACCTCGGTGCCTGCGGCCGTAAGCGCGTTAAAGCGTACGGCCTCAGTGCTGGCAGTGCCCGTTAGAACAACGCGCAAACCGTCTGAATATACCTCGGCCCAGTCATGCCCCTGAAGGTCCAGCGCGCGGCGAACAGCAAATTCCGACGTTTCCTCGACCTTGGTCACTGCAAAGCTGGCGGCCAACAGACACAGGCCCGCAGACAAAAGAAAGATGATAGCAGCGGCAAGGGCGTAGGGTAGGCGCATGTTCGGTTTATCGACTCCTCAAGCGATTGTGCGAACTCTTACAGAGGCCCGCGCCGAGGTGCAATCAGAGCACAAGCGCGACGCAGATGAAGATCAGCGGAATAAGGCCGGTATCGCGATTGGCGCGGAACAATTGCAGCAGTTTCGCGTTGTCCTCTATGTCCAGTCCGCGAAGTTGCCATGCCATATGCCAGCCCATCGCCCACGGACCGGCCAGTGCCACGACAAGGGACAAAACGGAAACCTGCGCCAGCGCCCCGTCAATAATTGCAAGTGCCATGAGGAAAACAGTGGCCACAAGAAAGTACTTCAGCCAGCGCGCGGTGTCGGTGCCAAACAGCCGGGCGGTGGACTTGATACCGATCAGTTCGTCATCCTCGGCGTCCTGATGGGCGTAGATCGTGTCATAGAACAGCGTCCACGCGATCCCAGCCAGGTACAGCGTGATCGCCGGAACACCGACCGAACCCGTATGTGCCGCCCAGGCCAGCAGAATACCCCAGTTGAAGGCCAGCCCCAGAAACACCTGCGGCCACCATGTGAACCGTTTCGCAAACGGATAGATCGTCACCGGCAGGAGTGACAGCACCCCCATGGCGATGGCGGCTTGATTGAAGGTCAGCAGAATCCCCAGCGCCAGCAGGCATTGCAGGCCCATCCAGATCACGGCTTGCCTTACGCTGACCTGACCTGACGGGATTGGGCGCGACCTTGTGCGTTCGACCTGTCCGTCAAAATCGCGGTCGGTGATGTCGTTCCATGTACATCCGGCACCGCGCATCAAGAAGGCCCCGATCGCGCAGCCGATGGCGATCCACAGATCCTCCCACCGGGGATTGCCGTCGCTGAGGATCGCCAGCGCCAGACCCCACCAGCAGGGGATCAACAATAGCCACGTGCCGATGGGCCGGTCTGCGCGGCTCAGGCGCAGGTAGGGGCGAGTGAAAACCGGTGCGTAGGTGTCCACCCAGTTGCCGGATACCGCATCAGCGACCTGACCGTCTGGTGTTGGGGCGTTGCCTTGCATATGTAGCGTCTCATGAGTGCAAAGATCAGACTGTATGTAGAGCACCCTCTGGGTCAGGGGCAATCCGTTGATTTGACGCGTGAGCAGGCCCACTACCTGTTTGGCGTCATGCGTCTGTCTGTCGGCGGTCAAGTGGCCCTGTTCAACGGGCAGGACGGAGAATGGCTGGCCGAGGTGGCCGAGGCAGGCAAGCGGGGCGGTGTTCTGGCCTGTTTGGAACAGACCAAACCGCTGCAAATGCCGCCCGATCTGTGGCTTCTGTTCGCGCCGATCAAAAAGGCGCGTACGGATTTCATCGTTGAAAAAGCGGCGGAAATGGGCGCGGCGCGGATCATGCCGGTACAGACGGAGTTCACCAATTCCGAACGTATCCGTCAGGATCGCTTGCAGGCTCATGCAGTTGAGGCCGCAGAACAATGCGGCGGAACGTTTGTGCCCGAGGTCACTGATCTGCAGCGGCTCAGCCATGTTTTGGACACATGGCCTGATGGTCGTCAACTGATGTTCTGCGACGAGGCCGAGGTTGGTTCGGCGCTTCGTTTGGCCGCAAGTGAAAAGAACCAGCCCTGGGCCATCCTGATCGGACCCGAGGGCGGGTTCTCTGACCGTGAACGCGCGCGGCTGACCGGTTTGCCCTTTGCGCATGTGGTCAGTCTTGGGCCGCGAATTCTGCGGGCAGACACGGCTGCAGTGGCGGCGCTGACACTTTGGCAACAGGCTTTGGGGGATTGGTCGTGATGTGGCGCCTTGCCCAGAAACAGGATGTGCCAAGGATCGAGGCGTTCCTTTCGCAGCATATCCAAACCTCCATGTTTCCTTTGGCCAATCTACGGGATTACGGTCTTTCCGCGTCACATCCACGCGGTATCAAGGCCTGGGTTCTGGGGAACGAGCCAAACGCCGTGTTTTGCATCACGAATGAAGGCATGGTGATGCCGCAATGCCCCGACTGTTCCGATGATCAACTCGCCGCCGCAATTCAGTTGATCCGTAGTCACTCACTGTTCGGAGTCGCTGCTGAGGCATCACAAGCGCGCAGGATCATGCGGCTTGCGGGCTGGGAAAATCGCCCCGCGACGTTAAACAGCGATGAGCCCGGGTTTTCACTCGATCTGGACAAGCTGGTCCTGCCTGATGCCAATGGCGCGACGCTTTTGCCATTGGGTAAGTTCAATCTGAAGATCTTTGACGCGTGGCGCGAAAGTTACTTGATAGAGGTTTCAGGGTTCCCTCCAGAAAGGGCGAAGACGCAGGCAAGGCAGGATATTGCGGTTTATGCGGAACGTGACTCGCACCGTGCCTTGGTGATTGACGGGCAACCGGTAGCCATGACCGGCTTCAACGCCCGCCTGCCTGAAACCGTCCAGATCGGAGGCGTTTATACACCGCCTGACCTGCGCGGAAACGGTTACGCTAAACTGGCTGTCGCGTTGCATCTGCTCGAAGCACGCACCGCCGGTGCGACGCGCGCGGTTCTGTTTGCAGCTTCCGAATCCGCCGCTCGGGCCTATATCGCAATCGGATTTCAACCTGCGGGTCAATTCTCGCTGCTTCTGTTCACAAACCCAAAGGATACGGCATGAGTTTCATCCGACCCGAAGCCAAACTGACCCTGTGGCGCTGGCGTGAAGTGCTGGTGGCCGGGTTTGTCCTGCTGGTTGGCCTGAGCTGGATCAATGGGCCGGGCGGGTTGTTGGGCTGGCTGGGCTGGGTGCTGGTTGTTGCGGCCGGGGCGCTCGCCATCATCGGTATACAGCGCGCCCGCTTCCGGACGGGTGTTGGCGGCCCCGGTGTGGTGGCGATCGACGAAGGTCAGATCACCTATCTGGGTCCGTTGGAGGGTGGTATGGTCGCCACGCGGGAAATTGAGCGCTTGGCACTGGACCCAACCTCGTCTCCGGCCCATTGGGTGCTGGAACAACCCGGTCAGCCCGCGCTTCACATTCCTGTGAATGCCGAAGGGGCCGAGGCGTTGTTCGATGTCTTCTCGGCCCTGCCGGGGTTGAAAACTGAACAAATGTTGACCGAATTGAACAGTGGTGGGGCACATCCGGTGGTGATCTGGGAACGCACGCCATCCCGTCCGACTCATCTCCGCCTGCATTGACACTCGCGCGGTTTGCCCCCACGACTGACCAACTAAACAGACACATCAGGATCGGAGCGCAATTCATGTCCATCCCCCAGTCCGGCGGCGGACCGATCGAACGCCATGAACAACTGGCCGAATATCTGGAATCGGGCTGCAAGCCCAAACAGGATTGGCGCATCGGGACCGAACATGAAAAGTTCGGTTATTGCAAAGACACACTGAAGCCGCTGCCATTCGAAGGTACGCGGTCGATCGTTGCGGTGCTGGAAGGTTTGCGGGATCGTCACGGTTGGAGCGAGGTGCGCGAAGGCGACAAGCTGATCGGTCTGGAAAAAGACGGGGCTAATGTCAGCCTTGAACCCGGCGGCGCGCTAGAGCTTTCAGGTGCTCCGTTGGAAACGATCCACGAGACCTGCGACGAGGTGAACACCCATCTGCGCGAGGTCAAGGATATCGCCGATGAGATCGGTGTGGGCTTCATCGGTCTGGGCGCGGCACCGATCTGGACCCATGACGAGATGCCGCTGATGCCCAAAGGACGCTATCGTCTGATGAATGACTATATGGCGAAGGTCGGAACCATGGGCCGCGCCATGATGCGCCGGACTTGCACCGTTCAGGTCAATATCGATTTCGGGTCCGAGGCCGACATGGTGCAAAAACTGCGCGTCGCGCTGGCCTTGCAGCCGGTGGCAACGGCGCTGTTTGCCAACTCGCCGTTTTTCGAAGGTAAGGTGAACGGCCAGAAAAGCTGGCGCAGCTATATATGGCGGCATCTGGATGATGCCCGCACCGGCATGCTGCCCTTCGTGTTCGAAGATGGGTTCGGGTTCGAGCGTTACGTGCAATACGCGCTGGATGTACCGATGTATTTTGTCTACCGCGATGGGCAGTATATTGATGCGCTGGGCATGTCCTTCCGTGACTTCCTGCAAGGCAAACTGCCGGCGCTGCCGGGTGAAACGCCAACCCTGTCCGATTGGGCCGACCATCTGACCACCGCTTTCCCCGAGGCGCGGATCAAAAAGTTCATGGAGATGCGCGGCGCCGACGGCGGTCCGTGGCGGCGTCTTTGCGCGCTGCCCGCCTTCTGGGTTGGTCTGACCTATGATCAGGGCGCGCTGGATGCGGCTTGGGATCTGGTCAAAGGCTGGGATGCGGAAACGCGCGAGGCACTGCGTGTTGCTGCCGCCAAGGACGGGTTGCAGGCGCAGGTCGGCGGCATCAACATGCATGATCTGGCGCGTGAGGTTCTTGCGATCTCCGAGGCGGGCCTGAAATCCCGCGCCTTCCCCGGTGCAGGTAGTCTGGTGCCGGATGAGGCTCATTTCCTCAGCGCGCTCAAAGACAGTATCGAAACCGGCAAGGTTCCGGCGGATGAGTTGCTGGATCACTACAATGGCGACTGGAACGGCGACCTGACCCGGATTTATCCCGAATACAGCTATTGATCCGCACCGTCCCGCTTGCATTCGCGGGGCGGGGCCGATAGCAGGTTCTGGACCAAATTCAGGGGCCGGTTTCGGAAAGCGTCATGGACGATCTAAAGGCAAAATATCTGGGGCAGATCGCCGAGGCTGGCGACGAAAACACGCTTGAGGCGATCCGCGTCGCCGCCGTTGGCAAAAAGGGTGAGGTCGCGCTGAAGATGCGCGAGCTGGGCAAGATGACGCCCGAGGAACGGCAAGTCGCAGGCCCGGCACTGAACGCCCTGAAGGATGAGATCAACTCGGCGCTTTCCGCCAAAAAAGCAGCGCTTGCCGATGCCGCGCTGGATGAGCGTCTGCGTACCGAATGGCTGGATGTCACCCTGCCGACCCGTGCGCGTCGTCAGGGCTCGATCCACCCGGTCAGCCAGGCGACCGAGGAACTGACCGCAATCTTTGCCGAACTTGGATTCTCTGTCGCCGAGGGGCCGCGGATCGAAACCGACTGGCACAACTTTGACGCTCTGAACATCCCCGGCCACCACCCCGCGCGGGCCGAGATGGATACATTCTACATGCACCGCGCCGAGGGCGACAACCGCCCGCCGCATGTTCTGCGGACCCATACATCGCCTGTGCAGATCCGTTCGATGGAGCTGCAAGGCGCGCCGATCCGCGTGATCTGCCCGGGCGGTGTGTACCGCGCCGATTATGACCAGACGCACACGCCGATGTTCCATCAGGTCGAAGGGCTGGCCATCGACAAGGACATCTCGATGGCGAACCTGAAATGGGTTCTGGAAGAGTTCGTGAAGGCCTTCTTCGAGGTCGACGACGTCGAACTGCGCTTCCGCGCCTCGCACTTCCCTTTCACCGAACCTTCGGCCGAGGTTGATATCCGCTGTTCCTGGGATAACGGTCAGCTAAAGATCGGCGAGGGCGACGACTGGATGGAGATTCTGGGTTCAGGCATGGTCCACCCCAAAGTGATCGCCGCCGGAGGCATCGACCCCGAGGTCTACCAAGGCTTTGCCTTTGGCATCGGTATCGACCGTCTGGCGATGCTGAAATACGGCATTCCCGACCTGCGGGCGTTCTTTGATTCCGACCTGCGCTGGCTGAGGCACTACGGCTTTGCAGCGCTGGATATGCCGAACCTGCATGGTGGTTTGTCTCGGTGACAATAACGCCAAGCAGCATCTTCGAAGGAATTGCTGCTTTAAGCCAAGCAGCAATTGCCGTTTCCGTGGGTGCCGGCGTTTGGGTTGCTTACCGCCAGTTGCACTCTTGGAAGAACGAAAAACTATCCATCAAAAGAGCAGAACTCGGCGAAGAGTTAATTTCACATGCGTCGGAATTGATAGGCAGGTTTCAGTCGCTTCGAAGTCCGATTGGTTATGGGGCACCGCAAGGCGAAGAAGATGACGAATCTTATGATTTTCGTAGGAGACTTAAAGAGTTAGCCGAACTTGATGATGATTTTTCAGATTTGAGACGACTCGGGGTCAGGCAAAAAGCCTTGGTGGGAGACGCCGAGGTTAGAGAAGCAATCGACGTTATTTTTGATGCACGCAACAGACTTTGGGTAGCTCTAAGGGCGAAGATCAGGCAATCGATGAGAGACAGTACTCACTTTGGGAGAGAATTGTCTGAAAAGGACTTAGAGAAAATAGAAAAGCACGAAGAAGTGATTTGGGATGGTTTTGACAATTCCCCGGGGTCGATAACTAATGAACTCTTGGAATCACTCAGTATTATTGAAACAAAGTTACTGCCCCACGTTAGGCACACGGGGACAGATTAAGGCCAGTCTTAGCGGATCGATTTAAGCGGATCGATTTAAGTCGGTTTTCTCTGTCTAGAGGCGCGGCTTGTTTCAGGCTCGCACGGGGTTGTGACGTGACACTGGGTGAAGGCTCGCTAGGGTTCGACAGATGATCTACCGACTGCTCTGCCTCTTCCTGCTGACCGCCACCCAAGCCACCGCTATCGAATCCTGTCACGGCGATACCGCCTGTCAGGTCGGCGACCGCTCGTACCATGTGCTGGAGCCGGACGGATGGGATGGGAAAACACCCCTTCCGGTGCTGATGCATTTCCACGGCTGGGCGCGGCAGGGAACCGTGGTGGTGAACCACGAACGGATCGCAGGGGCCACGAAGCTGCGCGGCGTGCTGTTGGTGGCCCCGAACGGGCTGCGCAAAACATGGGATTTCTGGACCTCGGACACCAGCGATGTGGGGTTTGCCGACGACGTGCTGGACGATGTTGCAAAGCGCTATCCGATTGACCCCCAGCGCATCTATGTCTCGGGCTATTCTTACGGCGGGGCGATGGCGTGGCGGTATGCCTGCCAGTCGGGCAATGACACAGCGGCGCTGTTGGCCGTTGCAGGCAGCATCCGTCAGACCGAGCATTGCCCCGAGGCCCCGCGTGAGGTGCGCCATGTTCACGGCCTGAAAGATACGGTGATGGATTTTCCCTATGGCGCAGATGGCGACACGACCTATCCGGTTGCTCTGTGGCGCGCGAAATACGACTGCCACGATGCTACCCCGCGCGGAGATTGGAGCGTGGTGCCGATCCTGACGCTGACCCGCGTGGAATGGACCGATTGCGCGCAAGGGCAGGTCACGCTCGACACCCATCCGGGCGGGCATTTCATCCCGCATGGTTGGATCGGGCGGCAACTGGATGAGCTTTTGGGCCGCACCCCGACATACCCTTGATCCGAATTCCGACACGGATGTGTCGTGAACAGGTTTGCCTGCGATCTTTGTCCGGACTACCCGGTGGAAAACGGGGTATCCATGGCGACAATTCTCATCATCGAAGGCAACACACCTGATATGGTCGCAGCTGGCCATGCCGGCGCGAATGGTTTCATCGGAACGCTTGCCGCCTTGTCACCCGATACGCGCGTCCGCATCGCCAACCCCTATGCGAAACCGGTCGGCAATGACGACCTGCGGGATGTGGACGGTGTGATCTTTACCGGATCGGGCGTCAGCTGGCCCGTTGACGCGGCAGAGGGTGCGCCACAACGCGCGGCCATGGAGATCGTACTTGCCTCGGGCCGTCCCATTTGGGGCTCTTGCAACGGGCTGCAACTGGCAATGCATGTACTTGGTGGGGCGGTCGGGGCCTCGCCCGCCGGGATGGAAGTTGGAATGGCGCTGGACATATCTTTGACCAAGGCGGGTTCCGAGCATCCGATGATGGCGGGCCGGGTACCCGGCTTTGGTGCACCGTGCATTCACCGCGACGAGGTTCAGCTGCTGCCGGATGGAGCAGTGCTTTTGGCGGGGAATGACCATTCTCCGGTGCAGTCGGTGGCATATGAGCGTGCGGGTGTCAGGTTCTGGGGTACTCAGTACCACCCGGAGCTGAGCTCCCGCGATATCGGCATATACGTGCGCGATCGCGGTATTTTTTCAGATCATATCGGTCTGGCAGAGGATCTGGGGGCCGCAGACTCGAACGAAGCGGCGGCGGCGCGGCTGGGAACACACCCCGATGACATAGTGTTGCCCGCGCGCAGCCGCGAACTGGCGAACTGGCTGCAATTCGTCACTGGCGGTTAAGCGGCCCTTCCACCCGCGGGGAATATCCGTTACACGCGATCCGACCCGAAAATTCTGGCGGATAGCGACTGATGAAATTCACCCTTTCCTGGCTGAAAGACCACCTCGACACTGATGCCTCGGTTGATGAGATCGCCGAGGCGTTGACTGATCTCGGGCTTGAGGTCGAAGAGATCGTGAACCCGGCGGATCGTCTGGCGGGCTTTACGCTGGGCTATGTGAAACATGCCGAGAAACACCCCGACGCCGACAAGCTACGCGTCTGCAAGGTGGACACGGACGAAGGGGAATTGCAGATCATCTGTGGCGCCCCTAATGCGCGTGAAGGCATCACCGTCGTCGTCTGCAAGCCGGGCATGTATATCCCCGGCCTCGACCTGACCATTGGCGTTGGCAAGATCCGCGGCGTCGAAAGCTTTGGCATGATGGCCTCGGAACGCGAGCTTGAGCTATCGGACGAGCATGACGGCATTATCGAGCTGCCCTCGGGTGAGGTCGGTGACAAGTTCGTCGATTGGCTGGCCGAGAATGAGCCCTCAAAAGTTGATCCGGTGATTGAGATTGCAATCACCCCCAACCGCCCGGATGCGCTGGGCGTGCAAGGGATTGCCCGTGATCTGGCCGCGCGCGGCATTGGTACGTTGAAGCAGCGCGACTATGCACCGGTGCCGGGTGATTTCGAAAGCCCGATCAAGGTCTCAATCGACGACGACACACTGGATGGTTGCCCGCATTTCACCGGGCGTTTGATCAAGGGCGTCAGAAACGGCCCCAGCCCGCAATGGTTGCAGGACCAGTTGAGGGCAATTGGCCTTCGTCCGATCTCGGCATTGGTGGATATCACCAACTACATGACCTTTGACCACAACCGGCCTCTGCACGTGTTCGATGCCGACAAGGTACAGGGCAATCTGCGCGTCCACCGTGCCAAGGGTGGCGAGAAACTGGTGGCGCTGGATGAAAAGGAATACACTCTGCAGCCCGGTATGATGCTTATTTCCGACGACAACGGTCCGGAGTCGATCGCGGGCATCATGGGCGGGCAAGAAACCGGTTGCACCGAGGAAACGGTTAATGTGTTTTTGGAAAGCGCGTTCTGGGATCACGTGCAGATTGCCCTGACGGGCCGCGCGCTTAAGATCAATTCTGACGCCCGCTATCGCTTTGAACGCGGGGTAGATCCGGAATACACGCTGGAAGGGCTGGAACAAGCCACTCAGATGATCCTCGATATCTGCGGCGGTGAGGTTTCCAAGGTGGTCGAGGCTGGCAAAGCACCAAATCATTCACGTGCTTTCAAGCTGAACGCGGAGCGGGTGCAGTCGCTGGTCGGCATGGACATTCCCGAAAGCGAACAGCGTCAGACCCTGACCCGACTGGGTTTCCGTCTGGAAGGTGAAATGGCGCACGTGCCCAGTTGGCGCCCTGATGTAAACGGTGAGGCCGATCTGGTGGAAGAGGTCGCGCGGATCGCTTCGTTGACCAAACTGCAAGGCAAGCCGTTGCCGCGTGTGACCGATGGCATCCCCAAGCCGGTGATGACGCCGACGCAGCGCCGCCAGTCCATGGCACGGCGCACCTGCGCGGCGTTGGGCTACAATGAATGTGTGTCGTACACTTTCATTGATCAGGCGTCTGCCGCGTTGTTCGGCGGGGGCGATGAAGCGACGCAGCTGGAAAACCCGATCTCGTCGGAAATGAGCCATATGCGCCCCGATCTTTTGCCCGGCCTGCTGCAGGCGGCTGCCCGCAATCAGGCGCGCGGTTATGCCGACGTTGCGCTGTTCGAGGTTGGCCCCGTTTTCCACGACGGTGAGCCCGGCGACCAGCAAACCCAGATCACCGGTCTGTTGGTCGGTCGCAGCGGCCCTAAGGACGTCCACGGTGCTGCGCGACCGGTCGACGTGTTCGATGCCAAGGCAGATGCCGAGGCTGTTCTGGCCGCCATCGGTGCGCCAGCCAAGGTTCAGGTTCTGCGGGACGGCGATGCTTGGTGGCATCCGGGTCGTCACGGCAAGATTTGCCTGGGTCCAAAAAAGGTGCTGGGCGTCTTTGGTGAACTGCACCCGCGCATACTGCAGGCGATGGATATCAAAGGCCCGGCGATGGCGTTTACAATCTGGCCTGATGAGGTGCCGCTACCCCGCAAGTCCGGTGCCACCCGCGCTGCGTTGGAACTGCGCGATCTGCAAGCGGTCGAGCGTGACTTTGCCTTTGTCGTTGATGAAAGCGTCGAGGCGCTGACACTGGTGAACGCCGCCGCCGGTGCTGACAAGGCACTGATCGAGGATGTCCGTGTTTTCGACGAGTTCATCGGCGGCAGCTTGGGTGAGGGCAAGAAATCCCTCGCCATCACCGTGCGCCTGCAGCCGACGGATGCGACGCTGAAGGAAAAAGACATCGAAGCGGTGGCTGAGAAGATCATCGCCAAGGTCGTCAAGGCAACCGGCGGCGTTTTACGCAGCTGACTTTTTCAATTGGTTTCCCTTCTCTGGCTCATAGGTAGGGTGGGGAACAAAAGCGGAGTATAGTCATGGGCCTAAACGTTTACCTCTCTGGCGAGATTCACACTGATTGGCGCGAACAGATCATCGAAGGCGCACAGGGGCTGGATATCACCTTTAACAGCCCTGTCACCGATCATGCCGCCAGCGATGATTGCGGTGTAGCCATTCTGGGGGCCGAGCCAAACAAGTACTGGCACGACCACAAGGGCGCGATGGTTAACGCGATCCGTACCCGCAAAGGCATCGCGGATGCCGATGTGGTCGTTGTCCGGTTTGGTGAGAAATACAAACAGTGGAACGCGGCCTTTGACGCAGGCTATGCCGCGGCGCTGGGTAAATCCCTGATCGTGCTGCACAGCCCCGATCACCAGCATGCGTTGAAAGAGGTTGATGCAGCAGCCCTGGCCGTGGCCGAGGAGCCGGGCCAAGTGGTTGAGGTGCTGCGTTACGTCCTGACCGGCAAGCTGCCCGGCTAAAATCAAAAGGGCTTGCGAACCGACGCGGCCGCAAGCCCTTTTTCAGCGGGCGAACTGTTGATCAGTCCCGCGCAGGTGTTTTCAACCCCTTCTGTACGGCCGGCCGCTGCAAAAACCGGTCAAGATAGGCCACCACGTTGGCGTAGCTGTCCCAGCCTACGACCTCTTTGGTGCCGTAATACTCCAACCCGCGCAGCCAGGGTGCAATCGCGATGTCAGCAATTGAATACTCCCCGGCGATCCAGTCCTGCCCATCGAGTTGTTGGTTCAAAACGTTTAACAACCGCTTGGCTTCGTTGACGTAGCGTTCGCGAGGGCGGGGGTCTTCGATTTCTCTGCCGGCGAATTTGTGGAAATAACCCAACTGTCCAAACATCGGCCCAACACCACTCATCTGGAACATTAGCCATTGGGTGATGCGGTGCTTGTCACCCGTATTCCGGCCAATGAACTTGCCCGTTTTTTCTGCCAGATACAAAAGGATCGCACCGCTTTCGAACAAACCCAATGGTTCACCATCCGGGCCGTTGGGGTCGATGATCGCGGGAATCTTGTTGTTCGGGTTTAGCGACAGGAACTCGGTACTTTTGACATCCGAGTCAGACAGGGTGACCTTGTGCGCCTCATACGGCAGGCCGGTTTCTTCCAGCATAATCGAAACTTTGACACCGTTCGGTGTCGGAAATGAATAAAGCTGAATGCGATCTGGAAATTGTGCGGGCCAGCGGTTCATGATCGGATGTGATGTGTTGTCCAGCATTGCGGCGCTCCTGTCTGGCGATCATCGTTACGTAGGGGGTCGCGGGCCAAGTTGTAAGGCCTGAATGCCAGCAGGACGATCATCGCATGGTTTTGTCGGACAGCGGGGAAAACAGGGTCAAGAGGACCCTAGACCAAAGGGATAATTTGCCTCACAATTCGGTGACTCCCGCGTGAACGACGCGGGTTTCTTGTTGCTGAAAGGAGATGCGCGTGGATGAGGTCGTAACACAGGTGGGTGCCTTTGCCCCGCTGATCATGAATGCGGTAAAGGCTCTGATCGTTCTGATCCTGGGTTGGATCGCGGCTGGTGCGATTGGAGGCATGGTGCGTCGCCGGATCAATGCGACCCCACAGATCGACCCAACGCTGGGCAATTTCATGGCCAGCTTGGTCAAATGGGCTATCCTTGCGATGGTTCTGGTCGCTGTTCTGGGAATTTTTGGTATCCAAGCGACCAGTATCGTCGCCATTCTGGGTGCCGCATCGCTGGCAATCGGACTGGCATTGCAGGGCACGTTGAGCGATCTGGCAGCCGGTGTGATGCTGGTGGTGTTCCGTCCCTACAAACTGGGTCAATATGTGGACATCGGCGGCACGGCCGGAACGGTCAAAGACTTGAACCTGTTCACCACTGAACTGGTGACACCGGATAATGTGCAGATCATCGTGCCGAACGGGCAAAGCTGGGGCTCGGTCATCACCAACTACTCGGCACACGATACACGACGTGTCGATCTGGTGTTCGGCATTGATTACGGTGACAGCGCGGATGAGGCGATGAAGATCATTCTGGACATTGCCAAAGCGGATCAGCGTATTCACGATGATCCCGAACCATGGGTACGTGTTACCAACCTTGGCGATAGCTCGGTCGACTTGACCGCCCGACTGTGGTGCGCCGCGGCGGATTACTGGGACGTGAAGTTTGAAGTCACAAAAGCGGTGAAAGAGGCGTTTGATGCCAAGGGCGTTTCAATCCCGTACCCTCATTCTGTGGAAATCCACAAAGAAGCGTAAAGGCTCCCGCCCTTCGAGCGGGCATTGAAATGCCCTCCTCCGGTTGGGCTCGGCGCCGCGCTGGCCGCGCGGCGCCATATCGTTTGCGGGACGGTTGTATCAAGGGCCAACCGCGCCGTGCCGCAGGTGCGGCGCTTTGCCCAACGCTGTAAACGCCCTTGTCAAAGGGCGCTTTCAGAGGCGGGAGAGCCTCAGGACTTGATAATCACGTTGGGCGAGACGACGTCGATCCCCAAAGCCTTACCGACAGCGTAATACGTCAGCTGCCCAGCATGCACGTTGAGACCGGCCAGCAAATGCGCGTCGTCCTGACAAGCCTGTTTCCACCCTTTGTCAGCCAGCGCCAGCATGAATGGCATCGTCGCGTTCCCCAGTGCGATGGTCGAGGTGCGCGCAACCGCGCCCGGCATGTTGGCCACGCAGTAGTGCATGATGCCGTCCACGTTATAGATCGGGTCCGCATGCGTTGTGGCTTTCGACGTCTCAAAACATCCCCCTTGGTCGATTGCAACATCCACCAGTACCGCGCCGGGTTTCATTGTCGACAATTGCGCGCGGCTGATCAGTTTGGGGGCGGCTGCTCCGGGGATCAGAACCGCACCGATGACCATGTCGGCATCCTCGATCAATTCGGACGTCGCACCAGCGGTCGAATACCGGTTTTTGAATTGACGCCCGAACACATCGTCAAGATAGCGCAGGCGTGGCAGCGAACGGTCAAGCACCGTAACATCGGCACCCATTCCTGCGGCAATTTTCGCCGCATGCGTGCCAACCACGCCACCCCCGATCACAACCACTTTTGCCGGGCCGACACCGGGCACTCCGCCCATCAGAACGCCGCGACCGCCATTGGTTTTTTGCAGAGTCCACGATCCGACCTGAGGGGCCAGCCGACCTGCGACCTCGGACATTGGTGCAAGCAGGGGCAGACCGCCGCTTGCATCCGTCACAGTTTCATAGGCGATGGCCGTGCAGCCCGACTCCAGCAGATCATGCGTCTGATCCGGGTCTGGTGCCAGGTGCAGATAGGTGAACAAAAGCTGACCTTCGCGGAGCATCTTGCGCTCAACGGCTTGTGGTTCCTTGACCTTTACGATCATGTCCGCAGTGGCAAACACTTCTTCAGCGGTGTCGACAATTCGCGCACCGGCGGCGACATAGGCGTCATTGTCAAATCCAGCACCGATCCCGGCATTCGTCTCGATCAGAACCTCGTGGCCGCGCGCAACGGCCTCTTGCGCGGCGTTCGGAGTCATTCCAACGCGGAATTCCTGGGGTTTGATTTCCTTGGGGCAACCGATTTTCATTGCGCTCCTCCCTTCACGATTTGGCCGGATACTCGGCAATTTCGGGCGCAATTTCTGTGAAACTTTGCCCGCTTGCAGGCTTTTTTTCAGGAAAATCTCCGCTAGTCTAAAGGAAACTAGCAAAGGAATTGCGTCAATGATCCTGGATGCGACAGATAAAAAGATTCTCGCGGCACTTCAGCGGGATGGTCGTATGTCGAATGCCGAACTGTCCGAGCAGGTAAACTTGTCGCCCTCAGCGTGCCATCGGCGGGTTCAAAGGCTGGAGGCTGACGGCTACATCCGGAACTACGTCGCGCTGTTGGATGCACGTAAGATGAACGTCCCGACAACGGTATTTGTCGAGATTACGCTACAAGGGCAGGCTGAGGAACTTTTGGACGCGTTCGAAAAGGCAGTCGCCCGAATACCAGATGTGCTTGAATGCCATCTTATGGCGGGAACAGCTGACTATATCTTGAAGGTTGTCGCTGAAAATACCGAGGATTTTGCACGTATACACCGGCAATACCTGTCGCGGCTACCGGGGGTGGCCCAGATGCAAAGCTCGTTTGCCTTGCGGACGGTTTTCAAGACCACGGCCCTTCCTGTGTAGGTTCAAGCTGCGCCGGTGCAAAACCAGATGATAAGCGTCAACCCGAAGTGCTTGCGGGCTGGCCGAAACAGGGTCAGGAAGGCTCGTTCCCAGCTTCCGCAAGGGTCATTCGCGGTCTGAACGTGGTCTTTGGCGAACCCGTTCAGGGCGCATGGACGCCGACCTGCTGGCAATGCGTCAATTCTAACGCTTGCATCCCTTGGCGTGTCGGCTCAAATTTAATACAAGACTAATTTCCGTTTTGCATCACCTTGACCCCGCAACCACAGCGGTTTCGCTTGGGAGAGGCTTTCATCAAGTCTTTTGATGACATCAGGCAGTTACGCGCGTGGTGTACGGTTCTGACCCGATAGACGATAAGGAAAAGATCTTGGTTTACGAACGCAATGATGGCCCCAAAGATTGGCTGGAAGCCGAGTTGGAAGACACGCTGGACGAAGATTTTGAGATCGAATTCAGCGAACCCATGCTCTCGATGGAAATCCGCAAGATCTACAGGGACCAGCACCCGGACATGCTGGACCGCAAGGTCTATTTCCGCAATCTGCTGCGATTACAGGCCGAACTAATCAAAGTGCAGGATTGGGTGCAGCATACCGGGGCCAAGGTTTGTATCCTGTTCGAAGGTCGTGACAGTGCTGGCAAGGGCGGCGTGATCAAGCGTATCACCCAGCGTCTGAACCCGCGTGTCGCGCGTGTTGTCGCTTTGCCCGCGCCCAGTCGCCGGGAACAGAGCCAGTGGTATTTCCAGCGTTACGTTCCGCATCTGCCCGCAGCCGGGGAGATCGTTCTGTTTGATCGGTCTTGGTACAACCGCGCCGGGGTTGAACGCGTGATGGGCTTTGCCTCTGACGACCAGGTTGAACAGTTCTTTCAGGACGTTCCAGAATTTGAGCGGATGCTGGTTCGGTCAGGGATCATATTGCTGAAATATTGGTTCTCGATCACAGACGAGGAACAGCAGCTGCGCTTTCTCATGCGCATTCATGATCCGATGAAACAGTGGAAACTCTCGCCGATGGATCTGGAATCGCGCATCCGTTGGGAGGCTTATACAAAGGCCAAGGAAGATATGTTCTTCCGCACCAACATCCCAGAGGCGCCTTGGTACATCGTTGAAGGCAATGACAAAAAGCGCGAGCGTCTGAATTGTATCGAGCATCTGCTGACCAAGATCCCATACACGGATGTGCCGCAGGAAAAAGTCAATTTACCGGATCGTAAGTACAACCCTGATTACGAGCGTCGCGTTCTACCGGATGAACTGCACGTGCCCAAAATCTATTGATCAAAAAAACACCCCCGGAACCGGGGGTGTTTTGTGTCAAATCACCAGCAAATTCAGAACAAAAAATGGTCCATCGTCAGGTCTGCAACTCGTGTATCTTCCAGAGTTAGAGAGTTTCCTGCGCCGTCGTCGATAATCACATCTCCGCGCGATTCTGAAATGTGGTTGTTCATCAAATCGCTGTACCCGGTAATGGCGGTATTCAGGCTTAAGTCGATGTAATCCTCATCGGTGAAATCCGTCACGGTGTCCGGCCCGATGGTGAACACAAACGTATCCGAACCTGAACCGCCGGTCATGGTGTCGATGCCGCGCGCCCCGATCAGGGTGTCGTCGTCATCGCCGCCGATCAGCGTGTCGCGTCCGCGTCCGCCCCGCAACATGTCATCGCCAGCACCGCCTTGCAACCGGTCGGCGCCCATGCCTGACTGCAGCCAGTCATTGCCCGAGGCACCCTTCAACAGGTCGACGCCCTGGCCGCCAAGTAGGGTGTCATTGCCGCCATAACCGCTGAGAGTGTCATCGCCGAGCCCACCAATCAGGGTGTCACGGCCATTTCCTCCGCCCAGAATGTCATCGCCATCGCGACCGTCCAAGGTGCCGGCCTGACCTGATTTCAGGATAAACCAGTCATCGGACGCATCGCCGATGGTGCCAGCGTCCACGGCTTCTTGGCCCGGTTCGGTTGGGGTAGGTGCAGGGGTACTTCCACCCGAACCACCAGTATCCAGATCAAGCTGCCCCGAGGTGCGGGCGAAATTCTGGGTCACGATGATCGCGTCCCAACCTTCGAACTTGCCAACCTCGATGCCAATACCTACCACGGTGACATTGGGATCAAGGATGTTCGCCCTGTGGCCCGGGCTGTTCATCAGGCTGTTGTGCAGGTTTTCAACGTCGTCCGATAGTCCGGGTGCGCCCCGGATGCTTTGCCACGCGATGTTTTCGGTCGCGCGCCAACTGCCGGCAAAGTCAAACCCGGCCGCATCCATGCGCTGCGACGGGCTTGAGCCGCCCTGACCAGTGTGACTGAACGTGTCAGTGTTCAGCATCCATTGACTGTGGTCTTCCGCGGCCTCATTCAAATTCAATTCAAGCCGAACAGGGGGAAGTCCGGCCTGCGCGCGCTCTGCATTGATCAATGCGAGCATCTGCCTTTCTAGTTCGCTTGCGGTTGACATGATTCTGCCTCCAAAGAATTGCGTTATTTTGCGGCGACATTAATGGCGAGAATTTGGCGGGATACAGACGCAATCTGGGCCGCTGGCTTGGTCGGCGAATTGCCACCGCCCTATTTGCTTTGTGTGTGCAAAAAACTGCGCATGCGCAGTGTCAACGCGTTTGAGGCACGCCATTGCGGCACCCTGCGGGCCTAAGAGGCTGTCAGTCAAAATCCATCAAAAGGCCGAGGTCGAGCTGGATAAGGCGTGAAGGAATTTCGATTGCGCCACGGGTTGGGCCGGTATGTTTACGGGTGACGATGATCGGCGTCCAAGTCTTGCGATCATCGGCAGGGTCACCAAACCGACCTTCCGGATTCAGCCGGTTTGCCCGTGGGCGATTCAGCGGACGACAACCGGCGTCCAAAACGACAAACCCCCGGGCAGGGCCTCGGGGGTCGTCAAATAGTGTCATCCAAAGCTGGACGAGACGGGTCTTAGAGCAGACCTTCGCGCTGGGCTTTCTTGCGTGCCAGTTTACGGGCACGGCGGATCGCTTCAGCTTTCTCGCGCGCTTTTTTCTCGGACGGTTTCTCGAAATGTTGCTTGAGCTTCATTTCACGGAACACGCCTTCGCGCTGCAGCTTTTTCTTCAGGGCACGAAGCGCCTGATCGACGTTATTGTCGCGAACACTAACCTGCATGTGGTTGTCACCACCTTTCTAGATAGAGTTGCAAGGAAATTGCAGGAGTTGGCCGTATAGCAAAGCCGGCCTACCTTGTCTAGTACTGGCCCCGAGAACCGGAGAACCCCATGACTGTCACCTATGAAGATGCCAAGCAACAGCTTTTGGACGCGATCTTGATGCACGTCCCCTTTGATGGCTGGTCTGAAACCAGCTTTCGTGCCGCGGTAGTCGATTGTGATCTGGATCAGGGTCTGGCGCGGGCAATTTGTCCCCGTGGAGCGGTTGATCTGGCGCTGGCCTTTCATGCCCGTGGCGATGCCGCGATGGTGGAACGACTCAATACCACCGATCTGAGGGAACTGAAATTCCGTGACCGCGTGGCCGCAGCCGTACGCTTTCGGCTTGAGGCTGTTCCCGACAAAGAGCTGGTTCGTCGCGGGATGACGCTTTTTTCGCTGCCGAGCCATGCGGCCGATGGAGCGAAGGCGCTTTGGCAGACCTGTGACCTGATCTGGGACACGCTGGGCGATACGTCGGATGATGTGAACTGGTACACCAAACGAGCAACCCTGTCGGGGGTCTATTCTTCGACCCTGCTGTTTTGGCTGGGCGATGATTCTCCGGATCATCAAAAGACGTGGGAGTTTCTGGACCGTCGCATCGACAATGTGATGCAGATCGAAAAGCTCAAGGCGCAGGTAAACGGCAATCCGCTGCTCAAACCCCTCCTTGCGGTGCCAAACTGGTTTGCCAGTCAGGTAAAGCCGCCAATCAGGATGAGGGCTGATCTGCCCGGAGTTCTGAACACGCGAAAGTAACTGTCTGGGCCTTCTGTTATTACCCTGATAGGCATTGGGCAAAGGAGATTTGCCCATGACACAGACAATGCGCGCTGTTGAGATCACCAAGCCCGGAGGACCGGAGGTTCTGCAAGTGACAGACCGTCCAGTACCCGAGCCCAAAAACGGTCAGGTGATCCTTAAGATCGCTTATGCTGGCGTGAACCGTCCGGATGCGTTGCAGCGCGCAGGAGCTTATGATCCACCCCCGGGGGCGAGCGATCTGCCGGGGCTTGAGGCTGCGGGAGAGGTGGTCGCCATAGGCCCCGGCGTTGAAGGTCTTTTTTTGGGTGATCAGGTTTGTGCGTTATTGCCGGGCGGCGGCTACGCCGAATACGTGGCCACGCCTGCCGCGCATTGTCTGCCGGTGCCGGCAGGGATGGGCATGAAAGAGGCCGCGTGCCTCCCCGAGACATTCTTTACCGTCTGGTCCAACGTCTTTACCCGCGGTGGGCTCAAGGCTGGGGAGCGGTTTCTGGTCCATGGTGGCTCAAGCGGGATTGGCACCACGGCAATTCAACTGGCCCATGCCTTTGGCGCCCGCGTTTTCACCACTGCCGGGTCGGATGAGAAATGCGAGGCCTGCGTCAAACTTGGTGCTGAGCGCGCAATCAATTACCGGGATGAGGACTTCGTAGCGGTTATGCGGGCTGAAGGGGGTGCAAACCTGATCCTTGATATGGTCGGCGGTGACTATATTCCGCGCAACGTAAAAACTCTGGCCGAAGACGGTCGGCTTGTTCAGATCGCCTTTCTGCAAGGTCCAAACGTCGAGTTGAACTTTGCGATGATGATGGTCAAGCGCCTGACCCTGACCGGCAGCACTCTGCGTCCGCAAAGTGATTTGGCCAAGGCAAAAATTGCTCGGGATTTACACGAGGCGGTCTGGCCGTTGCTGGAGGCGGGGAAGGTCGCCCCTGTAATGGACAGCGAATTTGATCTGGAAGATGCCTCGGCCGCCCATGCGCGCATGGAAAGCTCGGATCATATTGGCAAGATCGTTCTGAAAGTATCAGGTTGAAGCAGTGCGCGGGCTGGTCCCGCGCAATTTCCTTAGGTCACTGCACGCCGGTACAGGTGCCAGGTCGCATGGCCAAGTACCGGCATGACCACGATCAGCCCGAGAAGCATCGGAATGGCACCGGCGATCAACAAGACAGCGACCACAAGACCCCAGGCCAGAATGACCCTTGGGTTATGCCGAAGGACACGGACCGAGGTCACAACCGCCACCGGAAGCCCGACTTTACGATCCAGCAAAAGCGGAAAGCTGACGACGCTGATCGCCAGCGCGACCAGGGCAAACAGAAACCCTACCGCGTTGCCAAATATGATCATCGTCCAGCCCGCACCGGTGGTGAACACCTGCGTAACGAATGCGCCGAAGGATGTTGGCAAATCTGGGCCCAGCGTATGAACATAGATGCTCTGCGCGACCATGAGCCAGACCAGCAGCCAGATGACCAGATAAAAGCCCAACAGCAGAATTGCACCGAATGAGGGTGAGCGAAAGACACCGAAGGCGTCCAGCCAATGCACATCGCCCCCTTGTTCCCGTTTGCGGCTGATTTCATACAATCCTACCGCTGCAATGGGGCCAATCAATGCAAAGCCCATGATCAGCGGTGCAAGCAATGGCACCATGTTCTTATTCAACCCAAAGCCAAACATGAGCAGTCCTGCAATTGGATAAATCAGAACGATGAATATGGCATCTGCCCGCGTTTCCAGAAAATCGTTGTATCCAGCCCGCAGGCAATCCTTCAGGTCCTGCATTGTCAGCGTTTGCACCACCGGCATGTGCCGCGTATCCGCGCTGCCGATGCGATTCACGCTTTCCGCAATGTGATCGCTGGTCGCGCTGATGTTCTTGGCGGCCCAGCTGATCGGGTTTCCAATCGTTTTCGCCATCGATATCCCCTCCCGTAGCGTATCAGCGCAGCAGAGTGGATCCGGCACGGGTTGCCCTTGGCCGGACCAGCCGGCAACGCCCGATAGTGAGTATATCACATTTTTTCGCCTTTTGGTTGCTTGATACGAAACAGAGCCGATTGCCCTGATTCTCAGGCGTGTTAGCTTGGTTGCAGGCAACAGGAGGTCAGCATGCATCAAACGGCAAGAACCGTCGTCATTCACGAACATGGCGGCCCGAAAGTTTTAAGGATCGAAGACCGGCCGCTGGGCGATCCCGGCCCCGGAGAAGTTCGTATTCGTCACAATGCTTGCGGGTTGAACTTTATCGATGTCTATCAGCGTTCAGGACTTTATCCGCTGGATCTGCCGCATGCCTTGGGCATGGAAGCCGCAGGCGTGATCGAGGCCGTGGGCGAAGGCGTGACTCACCTGGAACCCGGCCAGCGGGCGGCATATGCAGCGGCCCCTCCCGGTGCCTATTGCGAGGCACGGGTGATGCCTGCGGCGCAGGTGTGTCAATTGCCAGACGAGATTGCCTTTGACGCGGCGGCGGCAATGATGCTCAAGGGGATGACGGTTGAATACCTGTTTCATCGCACCACGCCGTTAAAACGCGGTGACACCGTCCTGTTTCATGCGGCCGCCGGTGGTGTGGGGTTGATTGCCTGCCAATGGGCCAAATCCGAAGGCATCACCCTTATAGGCACCGCCGGAACCGACGAAAAATGCAGCCTGGCGCAATTCAATGGCGCAGCCCACTGCATCAATTACCGGACCGAAAACTTTGCTGAACGAGTGGCCGAAATCACCGGGGGCAAAGGCGTGGACGTGGTTATGGATTCAATCGGGGCGGACACCTTCAGCGGGTCGCTGGACTGCCTCAAGCCCCTTGGGATGATGATATCGTTTGGCAATGCCTCGGGACCGGTGCCGCTGATCGATCTGGGAATATTGGCCAAGAAAGGGTCGCTCAAGATCACGCGCCCGACTCTTTTTACGCATATCGCCGATCACGCTGTCTGTCAGGCGATGGCGCGACGGCTATTCGGCAAGGTCGAGGGCGGAGAGGTGAAAATCCACATCGACCAGCGCTTTCCGCTGGAACAAGTGGCTGACGCCCACCGCGCGCTTGAGGCGCGCCAGACCACCGGCAGCACGGTTCTGGAGCTTTGACAAAAGATGCGGCCTGTCGGGGCCGGGCTGTTTATTTATTGACCTGCCAATTAGACCTGAAAGGAGGCGCGGAATACCATTATGATCACTTCCAAGCCTATCCTTTTGATCCGAAATCGTCGAGTTGGTGACGCAGACATAAACGCACATTGGACTTGCAGAACGTCGCATAAAGCAGTTCATGAGGTCTGCCGAAAAAGAAAAGGCGGCGAGGTGACTCGCCGCCGAATGCTTTTCAAACTCAGCTGATTTACTGCTGCAGTTCTGCCGGCTCTTTGTCAGCAATGGTTTCCCAGTTTGCGCTGGCTTTTTCGATGAAGCCCGGGATGTCGCCTTCCCAACGTTCCTGGATGTCCTGGGACAGGTTCAGGTACAGTTTGTTGTCAACGATTTTCCAGTAGGTCGGGTCACCGTCGAACTTGAAGCCCATGGCCGCGCCGAATGCGCAGTAACCGCCGTATGCAGGCAGGTAAGCTTCCGGGTTGGCTTCGAACGCCGCTTTGTTTTCTTCGGTTGCAAAACGGTACAGAGCGTCGTTGTGCAGTGCGGAGATGCGGTAGTCACCTTTGGTCGGTGCGCCTTCGGTGAAATAGGCAACCGGGTCATAGCCCTGCATTGCAAGACCGGTCGAGCTTGCGTTCAGTTCAACGCCTGCTGCCATGGCCGAGCTTGCGATTGCGACGGACAAGGCAACCCCGCCCAGGATGGATTTGAACTTGTTCATTTGTTTCACCTTTCGTGAACTTAGGAACCCTCTGCCGCCGGAATTGCGGCTGGTGCCCCTTTGGATTTTTTTTCATGTGCGGTCAGCAATTGTCCGGCACGCAGCCTACTTGGGCAGTGATCTCTTCACGTTCAAAGCAATCAATTGTGATTGTGTGGTAACAAAGATTGAACTGTTCAAATATGCACAGAGTCAGCTTGCCGATCGGGTCTGAAGCCCAGCACAAATTTGACCACCTTTTCTGCGGGCATCTCGCAGGGGCGCAACAGGGCACCGCTGTTGCGAGTCAAGTAGAGGTTCAAGCTGATGTAATCGTTGCCGCCAAGCTCGTGCGCGACCAGCTTTTGGGATTTGCCTCCGGCCAGTTCCGAACGGCTTACGACATAGCGCTTGCCATTGCTTTGGCCGGTAGTCGACCCTGCGGGAATCGCAAAAAAGGCGGTCTGAAAGGTATCAGGGGCGTTCAAGACTGACCGATTTTAGGTTCAGTGCCGGCCTTGATCCGCACAAGGTTGGCCCGGTGGCGCCAAAACACAAGAACGGTCAGCACGATACTCAGTGCAAGGGCTGAGCCATCCGTCAGGGACAGGACCCATACAGCAGACATCGCAGCGGCCACCAACGCACCCAGTGAGGAAATCCGCCATATTGCAGCCGCAACCAACCACGTCAGGCAGCAGGCCACCCCAACACGCCAGTCGAGTGCTAGCCACAGGCCCAGAAAGGTTGCCACGCCCTTGCCGCCCTTGAACCCCAGCCAAACCGGAAAGCAATGACCCAGAAACGCGGCCAGCGCCGCGATCTGTGCGGCGTCTTCCTGTGCCAGCGCACGGGCCAGCAAGACGGCGATTGCGCCTTTGGCGGCGTCGAACAGCAATGTCAGCGCAGCGGCGGGCTTGTTCCCGGTGCGCAATACGTTCGTTGCACCGATATTGCCCGATCCGATGCTGCGCAAATTGCCCAGCCCCATGACCCGTGCGATAATCATGCCAAACGGGATTGAACCCATCAGATAGCCGAGCACTGCCCAGAGGAGCAACTGGGTCATCGAACTGTCAAATGATGGCATCAGGCTCTCCGGTACACTTCGTGTCCTGCCACGTAGGTTGCGGTGACCTTACCCTGCATCCTTTGGCCGTCAAACGGTGTGTTCTGCGATTTCGATTTTAGCGAGAAACGGTCCAGTACAAACGGCACGTCCGGGTCGAATAGGACCAGATCTGCAGGTGCGCCTTGTGACAACCGACCACTCTCCAGACCCAACCGTTTCGCTGGATTCAAGGCCATGGCCCGGAACAGGGTGGGCAGGTCCAGGTACCCCGCATGATAGAGCCGCAACACCGCAGGCAGTAACGTTTCAAGAGCCACCGCGCCCGAGGCAGCCTCTTCAAACGGCAGGCGTTTGCTCTCTTCGTCCTGCGGTGTGTGCATTGAGCTGATCGTGTCGATCAGACCGGACTGCACAGCCTCAATCACAGCGAGCCGGTCGTCTTCGGACCGCAGCGGCGGCTTGACCTTGAAGAAAGTGCGATAGTCGGCCACGTCCAGCTCATTCAGGGTAAGGTGGTGAACTGAAGTCCCGGCAGTGATGTCCAGCCCGTTGCGCTTGGCGCGCTCCAGCGCGGGCAGAGCACGGGCGGTGGTGATCTGATCGGCGTGGTACTCGGCGCCTGTCATCTCAAGCAAGGCGATGTCTCGATCCAGGCCCATACGCTCGGCCATGGGCGAAACAGCTGGCAAACCGCGCAGGGTTGCGAATTTGCCGCTGGTTGCGGCAGCGCCGCTGCTGAGCGTTGGCTCCTGCGGATGGGCGATGACCAGCGCGCCGCAGGATCGCGCATAGGTCAGGGCGCGGGAAAACACTTTGGTATTTAAGACCACGTGGTCGCAATCGGTAAAGGCAACCGCACCGGCATCTTGCAGAAAGCCGATTTCGGTCATCTCGCGTCCTTCACGGCCCTTGGTCAAAGCCGCCATCGGCAGCACGTTGACTGGTGAATCTGACTGCGCGCGTCGCGTGACGAATTCCAGGCTTTCAGGGGTGTCGATAGCCGGAGTGGTATCCGGACGCGTGACGATCGTGGTCACACCTCCGGCAGCCGCTGCCAGACCGGCAGTTTTATAGCTTTCCTTGTGCCTCTCACCGGGCTCACACACTTTGACGCCGATATCGACGATGCCGGGGGCAAGGCATTTCCCACCGCAATCAATGGCCTTCGCCTCGGTGGTCGGGGCATTGCCTTCACCGCGCGCGGCAATCCGGCCATCGGTCACCCGCAGCCAACCGAGGCTGTCCGTGCCGGTTTCTGGGTCGATCAGGCGCGCGTTGGTGAAGATCAGGTTGGTCATGCCATGGCCCTTTCGATAGCGGCTTTGGTGGCGGCGGGATTGGCCTGATATTTGATCAGATGTTTGTCGCCGCTTTTTGTGACAATCTGAACATAGCTTCCCATGGTGTTGACGGCCTCTATCTGGGTCAGCGCCATTTTGCGCGGGCCGGGGCCGGTGAGAGTGGTGTCAGTCATCTCCCACGTGGCGACCAGTTCTTCGGATGCCAGATACCATGCGCGCAGGCCGATGGCCGCAAGGCCTGCGGGCGCGCCGGTCCAGAGATAGGGATTGCCGATCAGCCAAAGCACGATCATCGCGCCGGCCATGGCAACGGCGGCCAACCACGTGTTCGTGCGGATATAGGCACCCTTGTCGGGGGCAAAGGTCACAGGATCAGCCATAGGGCACCTCCGACTGCCAAAAGGACTACCAGCGCCACAATGGCTGAGCCGACGCGGCGGGGCTTGTTGTCTTGCGGCGCGGTTTGAGGGGCAGAAAACGGCTTGGCGCTTTCGGTTTCAATTGGCTCACCGGTCCAGTTGGTCGCCTCTTCGGTGTAGAACCCGATCAGGCGCAAGCGTTTGTCCGGGGTCAGAGTGGCGGCACGCCCGCCGCACGCAGCGCTTCGAACCACCATCACCCAGCCTTCAATTGCCTCAAGCCCTTTATGATCCAGCTGATCGGCAGACACACCGCAGCCGTCGTTCAGATAGCCAAAAAGCCCAAGGTCCTCGAGGTCCGAGACCGGAAAAACATCGATCTGACCTGACTCCAGCCCCTGAACGCCCAAGACCTGATCAGCCGCGCCGGGTTCGCGCAGGAACTTCGCCTCTTCAGGGCGCATATCCAGTGAGAAAATGCGGATCACACCGCGTTCATGGGGGGCAATGGTCAGCTTGCTCATGCCGCCTCGCGCAGGTTGCGGGCCAGCAATTCCATCGCGGCCATGCGAACGGCGACACCCATTTCGACCTGGTCTTGGATAACGGATCGGTTGATGTCGTCGGCCAGCGTGCCATCAATCTCAACCCCGCGGTTCATCGGACCGGGATGCATGACAATGGCGTCGGGCTTGGCCAGCGCCAATTTTGCGGCGTCCAAGCCATAGCGATGATAGTACTCGCGTTCTGAAGGGATAAAGCCGCCATCCATACGCTCTTTCTGAAGGCGCAGCATCATGACCACATCGACGTCTTTAAGACCTTCATTCATGTCGTCATAGATCTCGGCCCCGAAATCGGCGAAATGGCCGGGGACCAGCGTTGGTGGGCCGATCAGGCGAATGCGGTTTTCCATCTTGCCCAGCAGAATGAGGTTTGAGCGTGCCACGCGGGAATGTGCAACATCGCCGCAAATGGCGATGTTCAGACGGTGAAGACGACCCTTGGCACGACGTATGGTCAACGCATCCAGCAGCGCTTGCGTCGGGTGTTCGTGTTTGCCATCGCCCGCGTTCAGCACCGCACAGTTCACTTTCTGCGCCAGCAGATCGACGGCACCGGAATGCGGATGGCGCACCACCAGCAGATCGGGATGCATCGCGTTCAGCGTCATGGCGGTGTCGATCAGCGTCTCGCCTTTTTTGATCGAACTGGCCTGCATCGCCATGTTCATCACATCCGCGCCCAGCCGTTTGCCTGCAATTTCAAAGCTGGCCTGTGTGCGGGTCGAATTTTCAAAGAACATGTTGATCTGGGTCAGCCCCGACAGCACATCAGATCGTTTTGTCGATTGTCGGTTCAGGTCGACATATGTCTCGGCCAGATCAAGGATGGCGGTAATATCGGTTTGCGACAGATGCTCGATGCCAAGAAGGTGACGATGGGCGAAACGCATGGGCGGGCTCCTGTCTGACAATCGAACCGCTTATAAGAAGCTGCGCAGGCCGAGGCAACCTACGGTTCGGCTCCTTCCGGCAGTTTCTCGCATCCGCCATCGGGCAGGCATTGCTCGCCGGGTTTGCACCATTTGGCATAGCCGCAGTCGATGGCGTTCATCGGGACACAACCTTGATGTTCGGAACACTTAAACCCCGGGCGGCATTGCGAGCCCGTTTCTTCGCACACGAACCATCCGGGGCGCGAGCATCCGCCACCCGGCAAGCACGAAGACCCATTGCCACAGACCAGACCATCGTCGCACACTTTGCGAAGGCCGTCGGTCGTTGCGTTCGGGTCAGCTCCGGGTGTTGTGGGTTCACACTCGCCGCGTGCATTGCAAAACGTACCCCCCGGACAATCCACGCGCGACGTGCATTTGTTTGGCCCGGCTGGGGCACACCGCGTGCCGCCCGCGACGCAGCGTTCAAACGGGCCGCAGCTTCGCCCACCGCCGCAATAGGTTCCGCCCAACGGTATGCAGTGGCCGTCAAAGCTGCATCTCTGCGCGCCTGAACAGCAGCGAAAACCGCATTTGGTTTGCCCGGGCCTGCATTGACCGTCCCGGTCAAAGAGCTGCGCAAAAGCTGGGCCGCCGAGCGTGGCCAGCAGCGCAAAAACAAAAAGGAATCGGAACAGTACAATCATGAATGTCTTGATGGTCGGTGCGATGAACGGCCCGATCAAGGCCTATTCGCTTTCCCTCGGACAAAAGCTGGTTAGATTGAGGGCTATGGAATCGGCTATGGACTATCATACAGCGCGGGCACTGCTGGACTGGCAGATAGAACTGGGCGCAACGGAGGCGATCGGTGATGCACCGGTGGACCGATACGCGTTGCCTGACACAACGCCCAAGGTCAAAAAAGCCGCAGTATCCCAAGCCGCTCCGGAAAAGCCCAAGCAGCTTGACCCGGTTGCAGTTGCGAAAGCGGCGGCGCAAAGCTCCGGATCGCTTGATCAGTTGCGCGCGGCGATGGATGCGTTTGAGTATTGCGATCTGAAACGCGGTGCGCGGCAATTGGTCTTTGCCGACGGCACACCCGGCGCGCGGGTCATGATCATCGGCGAAGCACCGGGCCGCGAAGAAGACCGCGAGGGCAAGCCCTTTGTCGGACGCGCGGGGCAATTGTTGGACCGGATGCTGGCAGCGATTGATCTGGATCGTAAACAGAACGTCTATATCACCAATGTCCTGCCGTGGCGGCCGCCTCAGAACCGAGACCCCAAGCCGGAAGAGATCGGGATGATGAAACCCTTCCTCGAACGGCATGTCGCATTGGCCAAACCCGAAGTTCTGGTGATCATGGGTAATATCAGCTGTCAGGCGGTCTTGGGCAAACGTGGCATCACCCGGCTGCGCGGAAAATGGGAACAGGCGCTGGGCTTGCCGGTCATCCCGATGTTCCACCCCGCCTACTTGCTGCGTCAGCCACAGATGAAGCGCCACGCCTGGGCGGATCTGCTGGAGTTAAAAGCCTGGTTGGGGGGCAAGTGATGCGCGTCCTGGCTTTTTCGGACCTGCATATGGCCCGATCACGCGCGGCTGAGATTGTCGCGGCAAGCGCCAAGGCTGATCTCGTGATCGGGGCCGGCGATTTCTGCAATATGCGGCAGGGCTTGGATCAAGCGATGGCGATGTTGTCCGAAATCACAGCGCCTTTCGTCATGGTGCCCGGCAATGCAGAAAGCGTGCAGGACCTGACCGAGGCTGCACCCGAGGGCGGTCATGTGCTGCACGGCACCGGTATGACGCTGGATGGTCTGCGGCTGTTCGGTCTGGGCTATGGCGTACCCGTTACACCTTTTGGTGACTGGTCCTGTGATTTGACCGAGGCCGAAGCCGCTGAGCTGCTTGAGCGTTGCGAAGCTGCGGATATCCTCATTTCGCATTCTCCGCCAAAAGGGTATGGCGATGTTACATCCATGGGTGATGCGGTGGGGTCAGTGGCCGTGCGGGATGCGGTGGAACGGTTACAACCACAATACGCTTTTTGCGGACATATCCACGACAGTTGGGGCTATCGCGGGACTTTGGGCCGTACTCAGGTCGCCAATCTCGGGCCAACGGTAAACTGGTTTGAGGTCTCCATATGATCGAGACTGTCACGCTGCTGGCGTTCATCCCGGCTGCTCTGGCGCTGAACTTTACCCCGGGCGCGGATATGATGTTTTGTTTGGGTCAGGGGCTGCGGTCTGGTGCCAAACCAGCTCTGGTGGCTAGTGCCGGAATCTCTATTGGCCTAATGGTGCACGTGCTGTTGGCCGGGCTCGGGCTGGGAGCCGTGGTCTCCAGCATGCCGTGGCTGTTCGACGTAATCCGTTGGGTGGGCGTGGCGTATCTGCTGTACCTCGCGTGGGGCGTGATCCGGCACGGAGCAATGACCGCCGAAACACCTGCAAAACCGACGCGTTACGCGTTTCGCGACGGAATGGTGGTGAACCTGACCAACCCCAAGGTCATCCTTTTTGTGCTGGCCTTCATCCCGCAATTCGTGAACCCCGCCAACGGCCCGATCCTGCCGCAATTTCTGATATTCGGCGTAATCATCGCGCTGGGCGGTTTCGTGGTGAATGGGATGGTTGGCATTTTTGCTGGTGGCGCGGGGAGGGTTCTGATCTCGAACCCGCGCGCCTCACGTATCATGGGCTGGACAACCGGGGGTATCTTTACAGCCCTCGCCGTCCGGCTTGCCATAATGGAAAGGGCCTGACGCCATATGTCGCGCATTGACGAGAGCATTGAATTCATCCCGGTCCGGATCGCCGTTCTGACGGTCTCGGACACACGCTCGCTGGACGAAGATCGTTCTGGCCAAACACTGGTCGACCGGATCGAACGCGCGGGCCATTTGGTGGCGGATCGCAAGATCATCCGGGATGAGCGCGCCGAAATCGCGGCGCAACTGCGGCTGTGGGTCGGTGATCCCGATATCGACGTTGTGATCTCGACTGGCGGCACAGGTCTTACGGGCCGCGATGTGACGGTTGAGGCGCATCGGGACGTCTATGAAAAGGAAATCGAGGCGTTCAGCACGGTTTTCACCATTGTGTCCATGGAAAAGATAGGCACATCGGCCGTACAATCGCGCGCGACAGGCGGCGTGGCTCAGGGTACCTATCTTTTTGCGTTACCTGGCAGCCCCGGGGCCTGCAAAGACGCGTGGGACGGAATTTTGGAAAAACAGTTCGATTATCGTCACCGACCCTGCAATTTCGTGGAAATAATGCCCCGATTGGACGAACATCTGCGACGGAAGTAGACTGGACGCGCGTATAACTGTTTGAAACCGCTTTGTGGCTTGGCATTTCCCTTTGCCCGGCTACCTTTTTCAGATGGCAGCCTGATGCGACCGGGGTAAGTGACTGATGCGATTCTTGAGGCAAAGCCTTTTTGGTGTCTTTCTGGCGTTTCTGACGCTGGCACTTCTGTTTGTCGCGGTTCAACTCATCGCCAGCGCGGTGCAAGAGGCTTTGAACAGGGATAGCGCGCCACCAGAGGCGCGTGAACGTACCTTTGCCGTTAGCGTGCAGCGTGCAGAATTCCAGACAGTCACACCCTACCTCGAAGCCTTTGGCGAGGTGCAAAGCCGTCGCCGGTTGGAACTGCGCGCAGCGCTCGGCGGTCGGGTCATCGCGCTGGCGGACGATTTCGAGGATGGTGGCGTTGTTCAAGCCGGAGAGGTCTTGGTGGAACTTGACCCGGCTGATGCGCAATCAGCGCTGGATCGGGCCAAGTCCGATCTGTTGGATGCGCAGTTCGAAGAGCGTGACGCGGAACGCTCACTGCTCTTGGCGCAAGATGAGCTGAACTCGGCCACCGCGCAGGCCGAATTACGCGGGCGTGCCTTGCAGCGTCAGGAAAACCTGCAAAGCCGCGGCGTCGGAACACCTGCCGCCGTGGAAGAGGCGGAACTGGCCGAGGCTGCCGCCCAGCAATCTGTTCTGGCCCGCCGCATTGCGCTGGCGCAGGCCGAGTCCCGCGTTGATCAGGCCGCCACTTTGTTGTCTCGCGCCCGCATCGCGCTTGAGGCCGCAGAACGTGATCTGGACGACATGACGGTTCGCGCGGGGTTCGACGGGACATTGACCGATGTTTCGCTGGTTGAAGGGCGGTTGGTATCAGCCAATGAAAAACTGGCGGAATTAGTAGATCCCAACGCGTTGGAGGTCGCATTCCGTGTCTCGACTGCACAATACGTGCGTTTGTTAGACACTGACGGCAAGTTGATCGACGCTCCGGTAACTGTTTCGCTTGAGGTGACGGGAGCCGATCTGACGGCAAAGGGGCGTATCAGCCGTGACAGCGGCTCGGCCGGTGAAGGGCAGACAGGTCGCCTGATTTACGCGCGGCTGGATGATGCGCCGGGCTTCAAACCGGGTGATTTCGTAACAGTCACCGTCGAAGAGCAATCGTTGGAAAACGTGGTGCGACTGCCAGCATCGGTTCTGGACTCGGCCGGCACAGTGTTGGTGCTTGGCGCGGATGACCGGCTTGAGGTTCTGCCGGTGCAACTAATCCGTCGTCAAGGGGACGACGTCTTGCTGCGAGGAGACGGGCTCGACGGGCGTGAGGTTGTTGTTGGCCGGACGCCCTTGTTGGGTGGCGGGGTCCGGGTACGGCCATTGCGGGTTGAGGCCAATGCCGACCCCGACATGGTGGAACTGTCGGATGAGCTGCGCGCGCAACTGGTGGCGCAGGTTGAGGCAAGCGACCAGATGCCCAATGACATGAAGGCACGCGTTTTGGGACAGTTGAACGAGGTCAAGGTTCCAGCCTCTTTGGTGCGTAGCATCGAGACACGGGCCGGGGGGTAAGCGCCATGATGCGCAAAATCCCCGGCGCGGCGGGTGGAATTCTCAGCTACTTCACCCGGCATCGCACGGTGGCCAACCTTCTTCTGCTGCTGATGCTGGTTCTGGGCGCGGCGGCGATCCCCGCGATGCGCGCGCAATTCTTCCCCGATGTGATACTTGAGCGCGTGGATGTTCGGGTCTCGTGGGAGGGAGCGGGACCAGAAGATGTGGATAGCGGCATCGTTCAGCTTCTGGAGCCGGAGCTGCTTGCAGTAGAAGGCGTGACCGACACGACCTCAACCTCGCGCGAGGGGTCTGCGCACATAAGGTTGGAGTTCGAGCCTAACTGGGACATGTCGCGGGCGGTCGACGAAGTCAGAACCGCTGTCGATGGTGTCACCAACCTGCCGGAAGATGCCGAAGAGCCAACGATCCGGCGCGGTGCGTGGCGCGATCGGGTTACGGATGTGGTTGTCACCGGCCCTGTTGATCCGGATCAACTGGCCAAGTTCACGGATGAACTGATCAATCGCCTGTTTGCGGCCGGAGTGACCCGCACCACGATCCGGGGTCTTGCCGCGCCGCGCGTGGTGGTCGAAGTGCCAACGGCGCAGTTGATCGCAAATGACATCACACTGTCCGAGATTGCCCAGGCCATAGCGGCCGAAGCGATCACCAACCCGGCCGGAGATGTCACAGGGGCCAATGCCCGCATCCGCACCGGTACGGAAAAGCGCACCCCGGAAGAGATCGAAAGCATCGCGCTGCGTAACTTTGCTGATGGGTCGAAACTTTATGTAGGCGATGTAGCCGAGATCAGGGTTGAGGGCGTCAACCGTAACCGCAGCTATTATGTAGGCGAAGACCCGGCCATGTCGGTGCGCGTCGACCGCTCGAACCTGGGTGACGCGATCAAGGTGCAGCACACGGTTGAGGATGTGGTGGCTGAAATGCAGGCCAGCCTGCCCGAAGGCGTCACGGCCGAGTTGATCCGAACACGCGCCCAAGCCATCACCGACCGTCTCGATATTCTTGTCGACAATGGGTTGGTGGGTCTGGGGCTTGTGGTTTGTTTGCTGTTTCTGTTTTTGAACGCTCGTATCGCCTTCTGGGTCGCGGCGGGTATTCCTGTGGCGATGTCAGCCGCCATTGCGTTCATGTATATTGGCGGGTTGTCGATCAACATGGTCTCGCTGTTCGGACTGATCATCACGCTGGGTATAGTTGTGGACGATGCCATTGTCGTGGGGGAACATGCGGATTTCCGTGCCCGACGGCTGGGCGAAGCGCCAGTCGTAGCCGCTGAGCGGGCAGCACAGCGCATGGCGATGCCGGTTTTTGCTGCAACGCTGACCACCGTGATTGCGTTTTTTGGGCTGACCGCAATTGGTGGCCGGTTCGGAGAGTTGATCTATGACATCCCTTTCACTGTTATCGCGGTTCTGATCGCCTCGTTGATCGAATGCTTCCTAATCCTGCCCAACCACATGGCCCATGCGATTAAGCATTCTGCCAAGGAACACTGGTACGACTTGCCCAATCGCGTGGTCAATCGCGGTTTCCGTTGGGTGCGGGACACGCTGTTTCGACCGTTGATCGGTTGGGTCGTCCGGGCACGATACGTGGTTGTCGCGATCATGGTGGTGATACTGTCCAGCCAGATCGCCCTGTTTATCAAGGGCGACGTGAACTGGCGCTTTTTCAATGCACCCGAACAGGGATCGGTGACGGGAAACTTCATCATGGTCGAAGGCGCGACCCGTGATGACACGCTTGCCATGATGCGTCAGCTGCAGGTGGCGGTCGAAGAAATGGGCCAAATCTACGAAGAGCGCCACGGACGCAACCCAATCGAATATGTTCTGGCCGAGGTCGGGGGTACCGCTGGTCGCGGCCTGTCTGCTGCCGATGGCAAGGATGCCGACCTGCTCGGCGGAATCTCGGTTGAGTTGATCGACGCCGATCTGCGCCCTTATTCCAGTTTTGAATTTGTGGCTGATCTGCGGGATCACGTGCCCCGCCACCCAAAGGTCGAACTGCTCAGTTTCCGTGGCTGGCGGTCTGGTCCCGGTGGGGATGCGATCGACGTGCAACTCTCGGGTGCCGATCTGGACGCGCTGAAACAGGCATCTGAGGATTTGCAGGCGGAATTGTCAAAGTACCCCGAGGTTTCGGCGCTTGAAGACAACCTAGCCTATGACAAGGAAGAGTTCATTCTGGACCTGACTGCGAAAGGTGAGGCGCTGGGCTTCCGGATCGAAACGCTGGGTCGCGTGTTGCGGGATCGGCTCAACGGTATTGAGGCGGCAACATTCCCTGATGGCCCGCGCAGTGCCGAGATACGTGTCGAACTACCCGAAAACGAACTGACCGCTGATTTCCTTGAGCGTACACTGATGCGCACCCCAGACGGTGTTTATGTGCCCTTGGCCGACATCGTATCGGTCGAACGGAAAGCGGGATTTTCAAGCATCCGACGCGAAAACGGGCTGCGGGTTTTGACAGTGAACGGAGACATTTCAGAGGATGATCCGGCCCGCGCTGCTGAGATTGAGCGCGCTATGGGCGAAGAGATTTTGCCCAAGATCGCATCCGAGCGGCAAGTCGAATGGCAGATGTCAGGCCTGAGCGAGCAGGAGAATGAATTCCTGTCCGAGGCGCGCACAGGGCTGATCCTGTGCCTTACAGGTATCTACCTTGTTCTGGCCTGGGTTTTTGCCAGTTGGACGAGGCCCGTAGTGGTGATGGCGATCATTCCTTTTGGGTTGGTGGGCGCGATCTGGGGGCATTACATCTGGGATGTGCCGCTGAGCATGTTCACCGTGATCGGCCTGCTGGGGATGACCGGCATCATCATCAACGACTCGATCGTATTGGTAACGACCATCGATGGCTACCAGCAGGAGCGCGGGCTGGTGCCTTCAATTGTCGAGGGTACGGCAGACCGTTTGCGCCCGGTGATGCTGACGACACTCACTACGGTTCTGGGGCTGACGCCGTTGCTATACGAAAGCTCAACACAGGCGCAGTTTCTCAAACCCACGGTGATCACGCTGGTTTATGGGTTGGGCTTCGGAATGTTGCTGGTGCTGTTGCTGGTCCCGGCACTGCTGGCTATTCTGAACGACCTGTCGCGCCCGATGACAGCGATGCGCCGCGCGCTGCGTGCGCCGGATCGCGTGGTGCAGGGCGCGGTGGGGGCCACTGCGCTTGCGCTGTTGGTCTGGTTCGGGGTGACTATGATCTGGCCTGCGATAGCTGGCACGCCGTTCGGCCTGCTTTCGGCGTTATACGGAGGCGCCGAGAGTGTCGTGGCCCTGCAAATGGGGCTGGGTGCTTTCGTTGCCGGGGCTGTACCAATCCTGTTGGTCAGCTTTGTACTGTCCGGTCTGCTGTATATACGGCTACGGGGGCGGGCAGTTTAAGACTGACGCAGTGCGGTTTCCAATAGGTCGATAACCCGGTTGCTCATTTGCAGATCACCTTGTCGGATCCGTTCAATCGGGAACCAACGGGCGTCCTGCGCGTCATCTCCGGCCAAAGGCGTACCCGATCGATATTGGCAGGCGACCCCGACCAGCAAATAGTGTGACTGCACGCTGCCCTGATCGTTGTGGCGCAGTAAATCCAGGTTATCGAGGTAGTGCAGCGGCTCGGCGATGATCGAGGTTTCCTCATGCAATTCCCGCTGTGCGGCCTGCATCACAGTCTCACCCCATTCGACGTGACCGCCGGGAAAACCCCAAAGCCCTGCATCAGGTTGCTTGCTGCGTTGCACAAGTAGGACCCGGGCATTGTGCACCACGACTGCAAGCGCGCCGATCTTCGGAGTTTTCTGCATGCCTCAGCCCGCGCTGCATCCCTGAATGTCGACCGCGTGTTTGGCACCAAGAACCGTGATCCGAATGTCAGATCGGTCCAAGGCAAAAGATCCGCCCGCGGCGCTGATCACCTCGGATGTGGCAACCAGCGTGTCGCCTTGGCGTGTCGTCTCGGGCTGAGAAGTCCACAATGCCGGATCGCCCGGCTCAATCACGGCAACTTCGCGTCCACCGGCCGAGGGCATGGTAACGCGGGCTTCGATTTGCATGCCATCCACCGTAGGGGTCAGGTGGCAGCTGGCGGCAGTAACGCGCGCCTCTTTTGCCGAGAAGGGACGCTGCGCCAGCGCAGCGGCGATTGCCGGGTTGCGCGCGGCGTTGGCGTCCAGCATATGGTCGAAATCCAAACGTTCGGGAATGCAGACATCCTTGCAGACGCCCAAGTCCATGTCGCCGCGCAGCCGAACAGGTTTTGCTGGGTTGCGGGGGGTGATCTCAACCGGCAGCACCAGTTGATTTGCGTAGCCGATGGACTGTAGCCCGTTTTGAACAAACACCTCGGGTGCGGGCCAGGTGATCGACACATCACCCACATTCTGTGAATTCTGCCAGTCAAACTGCGGTGGAATGCCCGCATCGCCGGGCGCGCGCCAATAGGTTTTCCACCCATCCTGCAACGTCAACCTGAGCGCGCCAAGATAGGTGCCACTGGCTGTACGTCCGCCATCCAGGATATCCAGTTTCACAACGCCGTCCACCCGCTGCGCTTGCGCAGGGGCGTTCAGCATGACACAGGCGGTCAGCGCGACTGCAGTCGACTTAAGAAAACGCTTCATATGTAATAAATGCGCGCTTTGGGCCGCGATTCCAAGTCACGTTCCGGTCACATGGATGAAATCTGGCGAAATGTGGCTTGATCCCTTGCCAATCCCCACATGCCGGGGCCATTGTTGAATGGGGACGAAGCGAGAGTCAAAATTCAATGGACCTGACTGGAAAACTGTTGATTGCGATGCCCGGGATGGGTGACCCGCGCTTCGATCACTCGGTTGTTTTCATTTGCAGCCATGGTGATGAAGGGGCGATGGGGCTGATCGTGAACAAGCCATCGGATTTGCGGATCAAAACCCTGCTGAACCAGCTGAATATCGCTTGCCGCATCCCTGTCGTGGGTGAACGTCTGGTGCATTTCGGTGGACCGGTCGAGATGTCGCGCGGCTTTGTCCTGCACAGCGCCGACTATGAGGCCAACCTGCATTCGATGCAGATTTCAGATGATTTCAGCATGACGGCAACGCTGGACATACTCGAAGATCTGGCCTCGGGGCGGGGGCCTTTGAATTCGACGCTGGCGCTAGGCTATTCCGGTTGGGGGCCCGGCCAGTTGGAGGAAGAGATCGCGATGAATGGCTGGCTGACCACTGAGGCGACATCGAAACTTGTGTTCGACGTGCCCGATGATGGCAAGTGGGAGGCCGCATTGGCCACGCTGGGTGTGGACCCGCTAACCCTGTCGGCCAGCGCCGGGCGCGCCTGATCACGTGTCGCGCGGCGCTGCGGCGCGACGCAAACGGTCATTGATGGCCGCACCCAGACCCTGATCAGGAATAGGTGAAACGGCGATTGGGCGGCCTGTCGCGTTCAGCGTGTGCAGGGCCGAGAACAAATTGGCTGCGGCTTCGTCCAGATCACCCGCCTCTGATAGGTTCAGATCGCACGGGACCGGGCCAAAGCCCAGCAAAACCTCATCACCTTGGGGGCTTTCAGCGTTCAGGCGCACCGGAGCGTCCGGGGCATAGTGCGATTGAAGCTGGCCCGGAGCGGTCAGCAGATCTCCGGCCTGATGCAGGTGCAACCGCGTACCCAGAACGGATTCGATGTCTTCCAGTGCTACACCGCCGGGACGCAGAAGGCTGGGCTCTCCGGCCAGTCCGACGATGGTGGATTCCACGCCAACACCACACGGGCCGTCGTCCAGAATGGCGGCAATGCGACCCCCCAGACCCGCACGTACGTGATCGGCTGTTGTTGGGCTGACCTGACCCGAGGGGTTGGCCGAGGGTGCCGCGACCGGGCCACCAAAAGCAGTCAGCAGCGCCCGCGCGGTACCGTGCGCCGGCACGCGAACCGCAAGCGTATCCAACCCGGCGGTCACCAGTGAAGAAATCCGGTGCCCCTTTTTCAACGGCAGCACCATGGTCAGGGGGCCCGGCCAAAAAGCCGCGGCCAGTGTCTCGGCCATATCGGACCATTGCACAAAACGGCGTGCCGCCTCGGCAGATGACACATGCGCGATCAGGGGGTTAAAACTGGGCCGCCCTTTTGCCGCGTAGATGCTGGCCACGGCCCTGCCGTTGCATGCGTCGCCGCCTAGCCCATAGACCGTTTCGGTGGCAAAAGCGACCAGCAGGCCTTGTCGCAGCAGGTCAGCCGCCTGCGCGATTCCGTCGGGATCGGCGGATAAGTCCATAGTGCCGTTAGGGATCATATCTGGTGACGCCGCGTTTTGATTGCGTGTAACATGGGTCCGGTTAGGTATTCACTTAATACCGGATGCATAAAGGTGGGTGTTGGATTTTCCAACCCCAGCCGCGAAAACACGCCAAACAAACCCGAGGGAAGACATGCCATACCGTGCCCCCATCTCCGACTACGAAGTTTTGTTCCGCCACGTTGTGGGATTCGATCAGATCGCGGCGACCGAAAAATTCTCGGACGCCAGCGAGGATGTGGTCAGCGCGATCCTAACGGAGGCAGGCAAACTGAGCGAAGAGGTGATGGCCCCCTTGCAGCGCCCGGGTGATCTTGAGCCTGCGCGTCTGGAAAATGGTGTGATGCGGACCTCTCCGGGCTATGCTGACGGCTGGAAGGCAATTGCCGAAGGCGGCTGGGTCGGCATGAGCGGCGATCCGGAATATGGCGGCATGGGCCTGCCGATGACTCTGACCACGGCGGTGAATGAGATGATGTCAGCGGCCTGCTTGTCCTTGCAACTTGCACCGCTGATGACCCAGGGGCAGATCGAGGCACTGGAACACCACGCAAGTGACGCGTTGAAGGCGCTTTACCTGCCCAAGATGATGTCGGGTGAGTGGGCCGGCACGATGAACCTGACCGAGGCGGGCGCGGGCTCGGATGTCGGCGCGCTGACCACGAAGGCCGAGGCAAACGGAGACGGGACCTATTCCGTGACGGGGCAGAAAATCTTCATCTCATGGGGCGACAACGATTTCACAGAAAATGTTTGCCACCTTGTGCTGGCACGCCTGCCTGATGGGGTGCCCGGAACCAAAGGGATCTCGCTGTTTCTGGTGCCGAAGTTCCTGCCCGATGAGAATGGCAACCCCGGTGTGGCCAACGATCTGAAGGTTGTCTCGGTCGAGCATAAGATGGGCCTGCATGGTTCGCCGACCTGCGTTATGCAGTATGACGGTGCCAAGGGTTGGCTTGTGGGCGAGGAACATGGCGGTATGGCCGCGATGTTTACGATGATGAACAATGCCCGTCTTGGTGTGGGCGGTCAGGGCGTGGGCGCCGCCGAAGGTGCTTATCAGCACGCGCTGGCCTATGCGATGGAGCGCAAGCAGGGCAAGACGCCCTCGGGTACAATTGTGGACCATGCGGATGTGCGTCGGATGCTAATGGGCATGCGCGCCGATACCTTTGCCGCGCGTGCCATCATGCTAGCCAATGCGGCTGCGATTGATATGGCGAATGCCACTGGTGATGCCGAATGGAAGGCCAGGGCCGCATTGCTGACGCCGATCTGCAAGGCCTTCGGTACAGAGACAGGGATACGCGTGGCTGAGACCGGTGTGCAGGTTCACGGCGGCATGGGGTTTGTTGAAGAAACCGGCGCCGCTCAATACTACCGTGATGTCCGCGTAACCGCGATTTACGAGGGCACCAACGGCGTTCAGGCCATGGACCTTGTGGCGCGCAAAATGATGGATGGGGGGGAGGCCGCATCGCGCCTTCTGGATGAGATCGAGGACCACGCCGAACAGGCCCGCGCCACGATGCCGGATCTGGCTGGCCCGGTTTGGGAGGCCACCGAGAGCCTGCGCGAAACAACCGAGTGGATCGTGGCGCAGTCTGACATGAACGCGCGGTTCGCTGGTGCGGTGCCCTATCTGCACGCCTTTGCCCGTGTTCTGGGCGCGCACTACCACCTAAAGGCGGCGCTGACCGATCCCAGTGGTCCGCGCTTTAAACTGGCGCGTTACTACATCAATGCGATGCTGCCAGAACATACCGGTCTTCTGGTTCAGGTGCAGAATGGTGCGGATGACCTATATGCACTCAGCGTCGAGGAACTGGCAGCGTAATGGACGGAAATACCCCCTTGGCTATCCGATACCCTTGGCCTGACCCTCCGGCAGAGGGTGAGGCCGTTGAGATAGCCCAAGGTGTGCTGTGGATGCGCTTGCCGCTGCCCATGGCACTGGATCACGTCAATGTCTACGCGCTGGACGATGGTGATGGATGGACAGTGATCGATACGGGCATGTCTTCGAACAAGACACGCCGGATATGGGAGTCGCTGATGGCCGGACCTTTGGGCGGCAAGCCGATCACTCGGATCGTCGTGACGCATCACCATCCAGACCATATCGGCAATGCGGGGTGGTTCCAGTCCGAGCATGGCGCGGAACTGGTCACAACCCGTACGGCCTGGCTGTTCGCGCGTATGCTGCAACTGGATGTGCAGGAAAGCTGGCCGCAGGAAACGCTGGACTATTATCGCAGTGCCGGGATGGATGCTGAATTCCTGGCCAAACGGATGACGCAGCGGCCATTCAATTTCTGTGACACCGTTTACCCGATGCCTTTGGGATTCACCCGCATCAAACAAGGCAGCGTGATCCGTATGGGCGGGCGGGACTGGGACGTGCACATGGGCAACGGCCATGCCCCGGAACATGCTACATTCTGGAGCCGCGACGATGATCTGGTGATCACGGGCGACCAGATCCTCAGCTCAATCAGCCCCAATCTGGGCGTCTATGTTACTGAACCGATGGCGGATCCAGTGGCTGAATGGCTAGAAGCCTGTGAACGGTTGAAAGAACTGGCCCGGCCTGAACAACTGGCACTGGGCGGGCACAAGCTGCCCTTCACCGGTCTTCCTATCCGGATGAAGCAGCTGATCGAAAATCATCACAGCGCGCTTGAGCGGTTACAGGATTTTCTGGACACACCCAAAACCGCGGCCGCGTGTTTTACCCCTCTGTTCAAACGCCAGATCGGTGAGGGGGAGTACGGGCTCGCGCTTGTCGAAGCGGTTGCACATCTGAATCATCTCTACCACATTGGAATTGTCACCCGAACTCGGCGCGCGGATGGGGCGTGGGAATTTCAGCGCAAAAGGTAGAGCGATGCAGGACAAAATCGAAACGTCGGCCGAAGCTGCAGAAGCTGCGGCCTTGCCTCGTTGCTATGAAGTGCATGCAAGCCCGAACGCCGAATCCGGTGCAAAGGATCTGCCCGGACAACTGAAAAAACCTGTCGCCAGCAAAAGCCCCGCACAATGGGCTTATGAGCGGCTGATCCTCTACATTCAGAACTTTGAAAAGACACTGGACGCTGATCACGAGGTCGCCATGGGATTTACCGGCGGCGATGCCGGCGTGATGCGGATCGAAGGGATGGGATATTTTGATCCCGATATCATCACATTTTACGGCTCGGACGCGACCGGGGCACGGACCCAGTTGGTGCAGCATGTCAGCCAGTTGAACGTGATGCTGCGCGCATTGCCCAAATCCGTACAGGACAAGCCCGCCAATCGCATCGGGTTCCGGCTGGCGGCGGATCTGGAAGAAACCTGATCCGCTGACTTGCAATTCACGTCTTCGCAGCCTTGAATGAGTTAGTCATTCCAGGGGGCCTCACGTGTCCAGTTTTACAACCGTTTCAACCGCCTATAAGGGTGCGTGGGCACGTCGCCGCGTGTTCGTGCCCATCTATCTTGTTATGCGTCTGTTGTTGATCGCCTTGATCGCGCCGGGTGTGGCGATCACGGTCAACCTTGCGGTGTTGCTGTCGAACCAGACCGCTGTGACCGATCAGGACATCGCCGCGTTCATCTTTTCGCCTGCAGGTTTTGTTGCCGCCGTTGTGGTGCTCAGCCTGTTTCTGCTGGCCGAGGTGTTTGTCTTTTCCGTCATGGCCGGGTCTTTGCGAATGAAAGAACGTGATCCGTGGCGCGCTGGCAGCTCTGCCATCGGTCTGATCTTGTCCCGCCTGCCGTCGCTTTTTGGTTTTGCGGTACGATTTGTGCTGCGCATTCTGGTACTGGTGCTGCCATTTGTCGTTGTGGCTGCGGTGATCGCGTGGTGGACGCTGACGGAATACGATATCAATTACTACCTCACGTTCCACCCGCCCTCCTTCTGGGTGGCCGTGGTGCTGATTGGTGCGGTGCTTCTGGTGATGGCTTGGGTGCTGATCCGGCGCCTGTCGGCTTGGGCGCTGTCGTTGCATCTGGTGCTGTTCGAAAACGTCCACCCCGCAAGTGCTTTCAACATCAGTGCCCTTAGGATGGAGGGTAAGCGTGGGCGCCTGAAAGTCGAGCTGGCGGTGTGGTTGATCGTGAGGCTGATGATCGCAGCCCTGATAGCTTGGGTGGCAGGAGTGCTTTTCGATTTCGTGCCGCTGCAAGGCACCAATCACCTGCGTTTGGCGCTGACATACTTTTTGCTGATCGTTGGTCTTTGGACGCTCGCGGGGTTGATCCTGGCCGCCACTGCCCTTGGGGCTTTGGCGATACTGCTGGACGGTTTCTTTGAGACACAAACATCAGAACCCCCACACCCCGAGCCGCGCCGCCTGCGGACGCAGTTGTTTGCGGCGGTTGGCTTGGCACTGGCTGCCTTGCTGATTGGGGGTTGGTTCGGCCCGCATTTGCTGGAGCGCATACAGGCACCGGACCGTGCCGAGGTCATTGGTCACCGTGGGGCCGCCGCGCTGCGGCCTGAAAACACGATGGCATCCGTACGCAAGGCAATTGAGGACGGCGCAGATTGGGTCGAAATCGATGTGCAGGAAACGGCGGATGACGTGGTTATCGTAGCCCATGACAGTGATTTCATGAAGCTGGCAGGTGTTGACCTCAAGGTTTGGGATGCGACGATGGAGGACATCGCCCAGATCGATATCGGCAGTTGGTACGGCCCCGAATACGCCGAGGAACGCACGCCGACGCTGCGCGAGGTGCTGGAGGCCGCGAAAGGGAAATCCAAGGTCATCATCGAGCTGAAGTATTACGGCCACGATGTCGATCTGGAAAACCGCGTCGCTGCCCTTGTCGAAGAGATGGGGATGCAGGACGACATTGCCACCATGTCACTGAAGTATCCGGCAGTGCAAAAGATGAAGTCCATCCGTCCCGATTGGCGCGCCGGTGTTCTGGCAGCAACGGCCATTGGTGATCTGACCGGGCTGGAAGGCGATTTTGTGGCGGTCAACGCTGCGATGGCGACGCCAAGGCTTGTGCGCTCGGTTCAAGATGCAGGAAAGGACATTTACGTCTGGACCGTCAACGATCCGCTACAGATGTCAGCCATGGCCTCAATGGGTGTGGATGGCTTGATCACCGACCGCCCGGCGATGGCCAACGAGGTTTTACGGGTGCGGGCGGAAATGGGTCCGGCAGAGCGGTTGCTGCTGTGGCTCGCGACCACCTTCGGTATGTCCGTCGATACGCAGGCGATGCGCGATGCAAGCCCATAACCTGGCGGTTGCTTTTGTGCTGGCGGCTGCACCGGCTGTTGCGCAGGATTTTATGCGCACGATTGAAATGCCCGCGCATCGCGCTTTGATTGTGCAAAAGGGTGAGGCCGCTCCGATTCCTTTCGAAACAGACGGGTGTTCCGGTGGTCTGTCTACCAGTTGGCGCTTTGTGGCCGAGACCTTCCCAAAGTTCCGCGCGCTGTATGAGGCACATCCCCCTTGGGAATATTGCTGCGTGACGCATGACCGCGCGTATCACAATGCAGGCGGTGCGACGCAGGCCGATGACAGTTTTGAGGCACGCATGGCAGCAGACGATGCCCTGCGCAACTGCGTCAAACAACACGGCGATGACAATGCCGAAGGCTACGCCGAGCGCTATGACATGACGCCCGACCAGATTCGGACCGCTCATTCACTTACTGCCGAGGCAATGTTCACAGCGGTCCGCTTAGGCGGTGGCCCGTGTTCCGGCCTGCCATGGCGTTGGGGGTTCGGATATCCTGGGTGCTCGGTACTCGGACCGCTGGCCCCTGCGCCCGAATGACGTGGTGACAGCCTTTGGATTTTCGATTATTCAACACTTCAAACACGCGAACTAGGACTCTTATTCTCATGGCTGAACACAAGCACGGCGACATGGACATCAACGTTCAAACCAAGACTTTCAATGGGTTTATCAAGGCCATCACGTGGTGTGTGGTTGCGATTGCCATTCTTTGTCTGTTTCTGGCGGTCTTTGCCTCTTAACTGAAAAGCGGGGTAAACCGTGGTCAGGATTTTGCTTGCCTGCCTGTTGGCGGTAACAGTGGCTGGATGCACCGGATCGCAGCGGCCACAGGCGGATCAGTCCGAGATTTCAGCCCGATCCTACCGGGACCCGGGTCCGTCAACGCTGACGCTGTACACAATGATCAATACCCGAACCGGATCGGGCGCGCACACGTCGCTTATGATCAGCGGCAGCGAACGCGTGATATTTGACCCGGCAGGATCGTTCCGGGCGGATATCGTTCCGGTGAAGAACGATGTGCTGTATGGGATTACCCCGGCCGTGGAACGTGCCTATCGCAGCAGCCACGCGCGGGAAACGCATTATGCGCGCATCCAGACGGTAGAAGTGTCTCCGCAGCAGGCCGAAGTCGCGTTGCAACTGGCCAAGCAGATGGGGCCAGTGGCAGGTGCGTTTTGTGCCAATTCTACCGCACAGCTTTTGCAGCAAGTTCCCGGTTTCGAGCAGATCGGGACCACGTTTTACCCCATCAATCTGTCCGACCAGTTCGCGCAGTTGCCGGGTGTCGAAACTGCGGAGTACCGAGAATTCGACGACGCCGACTTGCAACAGGGCCTGGCATTTAACAATGCCCGTCTCAATGAGTTGGACGCGACATCATCCCAATAGGTAAAGCAATCCATACAACGTACCAGCACCGGTAAAGATTGCCGCAAGCACGTTCTTCGTGATCAGCCCGACAACCAGCGCAACAGTGGCCGCAGCCATGCGGCTAGCGTCCGGTTGACCCTCGGTTGCGGTCGGCCAGACCACCAGTGGGGCAATCAAGGCAGGCAGGATCGCCACCGCAGTATAACGAAGATGGCGCAGGACCCACGGCGGCATTGCACGGTCGCCGACCAGCCCGATAAACACGAACCGCAGTCCGTAGCTGCCAAGCGCCAGCCCAACGATGATGATCCACATGGTGACTGTATCGACAGAGTTCATGACGTTGCTTCTTTATTAAGCGTCCACAATTCAGCCTGCGCCCCGGCCATCATGCCCGCGCATCCTGCGATCAGCAGACCAAGATTATACGGCACAGCAACCGTCAACAGCGACACGGTGATCGCCACGAGTGCCGTAATGACATGAGGCATGGTGCGCAGCATCGGGCCAATCATGGCCAAAAAAGTGATCGGCAGCGCGAAGTCCAGCGCCCAGCTTTCGGGGATTTTGGTACCCAGAACCGCGCCCAGAAACGTGGCCAGCATCCACAATGGCGTTATCGGCGTGACCGAGCCCAGGAAATAGGCCATGCGCTGGGGCGTGGTCATGTGTGGCTCTTTCTCGAACCGAACAATGCTGCAGGCATAGGACTGGTCCACGATCAGATAGGCAGCGAATGCCCTTTGCCACAACGGTGCCGACCCCAGATATGGAGTCAGCGAGGCTGAATACATTGCCATGCGTAGATTTACCGCCAGAGCCGACGCCAGAATGATCACGGTGGGCGTATTGTCCTGCAGCAATTGCAGCGCCGCGAACTGCGCGGCTCCGGCGAAAACGGTGGCGGTGAATGCCATCGTCTGGACGATGGTCAACCCGGTTTCAGTTGCAAAGACTCCAAACAGGGTACCGAAGGGGATAGCGACGAAGATAAACGGGGTCCCGTCGCGAAAACCCTTCCAATAGTATGACTTGGATGTGGTGCTTGCCATGTCTTGATCCTATGGTGTTGGCCGCAGCAGTATCGGTCTTGGAAGAGGGTTGCAATTGGCTAAGGAAATAGATGCCTCGGATTACGTCATCGCCCCCGATCCCGGCGCGGAGCGTCTGACCCGCGCGGTTGAGGGCGTAGACCAGAATGGTGCGGTCAGCCGGATCTCGGTCGTGGAAGAGCGGCCCCTGACGATCTTCCTCAACGCGCAGGAAATCGTGACTGCGATGACGATCGGCGATTATCCGGAATACCTGGCGCTGGGCTTTCTGCGCAATCAGGGCATGCTATTGGCGGATGACGAAATTACCCGCGTCGACTATGACGATGATCTGGAAACCGTCGTGGTCCGCACCGCGCGCGAGACCTCTTACGAGGACAAGCTAAAGAAAAAGACCCGCACCAGCGGTTGCGCCGTGGGCACTGTGTTCGGTGACATGATGGAGGGGCTAGAGGGCGTTCGCCTGCCGCAAGTTCAGGTGCGAACCTCGTGGCTGTATGATCTGGCGGCCAAGATCAACCGAACACCTTCTTTGTATCTTGAGGCAGGTGCAATTCACGGTACGGTCCTGTGCCATGAAAACCGGCCACTGGTCTATATGGAGGATGTGGGCCGTCACAATGCGGTCGACAAGATCGCCGGCTGGATGCTGTCCGAAGGCGCAGCGGCAGATGACAAAATCCTTTATACCACTGGCCGTCTGACCTCGGAAATGGTGATCAAAACCGCGATGATGGGCATCCCGGTTCTGGCGTCCCGGTCCGGTTTTACCGCCTGGGGGGTCGAGATCGCGCGCGAGGTCGGCTTGACCCTGATTGGCCGCATGCGCGGGCAGCGGTTCGTGTGTTTGTCGGGCGAAGACCGATTACTGCGCGACGCAGACCCCGCGAGCATCGCGGTTGAAGACAAAAAGCACCGCAGGAAAAGCTCTCAGGTTTAACACTCGATCATTGGGACGCGATGATCTGAGGGTTTTGTGGAACGGATCGCCGATCTTGGCAGGGGGTCTGATCGGGCGAAAAAACCATAGGGTCCGTGGACCTGTGGCTGATTGTCCTGCTCCACGTTTATCCAACTGCGTTCCAATTGGATTAAGTTCGATCTACAAAACGCGGGCGACAGATTTCTCGTCGCACAGCATGAAGGTGCAGGAATGACCAAACCTCTTGGCGTCATACTCGCAGGCGGTCTGGCCACCCGCATGGGAGGCGGAGACAAAGGCCTGCTGCAAATCGGTGGTCGCAGCTTGCTGAGCCACGTTGTCGACCGCTTGGCCCCACAGGTGGAGGGTTTGGCGCTGAACGCAAATGGCGATCCGGAGCGGTTCCGTGATCTGGGCCTTCCGGTGGTGTCAGACAGTATTGAAGGGTATGCGGGTCCTCTGGCAGGGGTTCTCGCCGGTCTTGACTGGGCCCATTCGCAGGGGGCGGATCGCATCGTGACCGCGGCGGCTGATACGCCGTTTTTTCCATGTGATCTGGTGGCGTGTCTGTGCCAGGCCGCTGAAGGGCAGGGTTACCCGCTGGTGCTGGCGACCACGCCGCGCCGTGCGGATGAGGAGTTGAAATCCGGTGGGGGCCGAGGCGTCAACCGGCACCCGACATTCGGACTTTGGCCCGTGGCGCTACGCGACGATTTGCGCACGTCACTGAACGACGGGCTGCGCAAGGTCGTGCTGTGGACGGATCGGCACAACGGGCGCGAGGCCTTGTTTTCAGCCGAACCGTTTGATCCGTTTTTTAACGTCAATACGCCCGAGGATTTGGCGCTGGCGGAAAAACTGTTGGAGCAGGCATGAGGGTTTATGGCGTCACCGGTTGGAAAAATGCGGGCAAAACCGGTTTGATGGAGAGATTGGTGGCCGAGATCACCGGGCGCGGATTTACCGTATCGACCGTGAAACATGCCCATCACAGCGTTGATGTGGATCAGCCCGGCACCGACAGCTATCGTCACCGGACCGCCGGGGCGTCCGAGGTTCTTTTGGCCTCGGGCCAGCGCGTCGCGATCATGCAAGAACTGCGTGGCGCTGCCGAACCTACGCTGGACGAACTGTTGGCGCGCCTTTTGCCCGTGGATCTGGTTCTGATCGAAGGGTTCAAACGGGAAGCCCACCCCAAGGTCGAGGCGTTTCGGGCCGAGGCTAACAATCCTCTGATCGCGCCCAAAAACTCCACCATCCACGCCGTTGCCAGTGATACACCGCTGGAACTGGACCTTCCTGTTTTCGACCTGAATGACACTTCGGCCATTGCAGAGTTCATTTTGCATGAGGTTGGTTTGTGATCGGTTTCGACAGTTTCGCCATGGTCGACTGGTCCAGCGGAAACGACACCGGCCCCCGACCGCGCAAGGATGCGATCTGGGTCTGTGTCGTGCGACAGGGCAAAGTGGACGAAGGGCCAACCTATTTCAGAAACCGTAAGTTGGCAGAGCAATGGCTGCACGATCTGATCGCAACAGAGATTGAAGCTGAACGGCGGCTATGTCTGGGGTTTGATTTTCCTTTCGGTTATCCCAAAGGTTTTGCCCGCGCTCTGACCGGGTCGGACGATCCGCTTGGGCTATGGGAATGGTTTGAACACCGGATCGAGGATTCGCCAAAAGCAAACAACCGGTTCGATCTGGCCGGGGAGATCAACTGTCGTTTTGGCGGCAAGGGACCGTTTTGGTTCAATGGTCTCAAGCGTGAGATTGACGGTCTGCCGAAGACGAAAGCTGACTATCGCTCTCCATTCCCCGAGCGGCGCAGTGTTGAGTTGGCGCCGGAAGCCAAGGGCAGCTTTAGCTGCTGGCAAATGGGTGGGGCCGGCGCGGTAGGCGGTCAGATGATGACTGGACTGCCAGTGCTGACCCGTCTGCGCCGCACTTTTGCCGGAAAGGTCGCGGTTTGGCCGTTCGAGGTGCTGGACACTCCGGTTGCGTTCGTGGAAATCTGGCCCTCGCTCACCCTTGGGGTCGCACCGGAAGGCCGGATCAAGGATGCCTGGCAGGTCGAGCAGGTCGCGCTGTCGCTGGCGGGCATGCCGATACAGGATTTGGCGCGGCACCTGAATGTCAGCGCAGCAGAGGAAGGTTGGATTTTGGGAGTGTCACAACGCAAACCGAACATCGCGCCGCCCCCTTTGCGCAATGACTGTTTTGCCTTGCCAGCGGGGGTAAACTGGACGCCGGTTGACGAAGCGCTGGGCCTGTTGCGCGAACGCTTAACGGTGGTGACGGCAGCAGAAAGCCTGCCGGTGATGCAGGTCAGCGGGCGCATTCTGGCCGATGATGTTTTTGCCAAACGTTCAAACCCGCCTCAACCCAACACGGCCGTGGATGGATACGGTTTTGCCGGTGCCGCACCAGAGGGTGCGCAGGTCATGCCGTTGTGTGACGGGCGTGCGGCGGCCGGTATCCCTTTTGATGGGGTGGTGCCGGGTGGTCATGCGCTGCGAGTCTTAACGGGGGCAGCTCTACCCGCAGGCGTGGATACGGTTATTCTGGAAGAGGATGTAACCGTTCAGGACAATCACATCGCCTTTAACGGCCCGTTGAAACAGGGTGCCAACACCCGAAGGGCAGGTGAGGACGTGGCAGAGGGCGATTTGGTTCTGACCGCAGGGCGCAGGTTGACACCAGCCGATCTGGCGCTGCTGTCTGCGACAGGGGTTGCCGATGTGCCGGTGCGCAAGACGCTGCGCGTCGCGGTTCTGTCCACCGGAGACGAGTTGATCGAACCCGGAGGGACCGCAAACCCGGGTCAGATATACGACGCAAACCGCCCCATGTTGATTGCGCTGATGGATCGCATGGGGTTTCAACCAGTGGACTTGGGCCGCGTACCGGACGACCGGGAAACACTGCGCGACCGATTGAACAGCGCCGCAAAACAAGCGGATGTGATCGTGACCAGCGGTGGCGCCTCTGCTGGGGATGAGGATCACGTCTCGGCCCTGTTGCGAGAGGCGGGCGCGATGCAGGAATGGAGGATCGCGTTGAAACCGGGGCGTCCGCTGGCGCTGGGTATGTGGGAAGGGGTGCCAGTGTTTGGCCTGCCCGGAAACCCGGTTGCGGCCATGGTCTGTACGTTGATCTTTGCGCGCCCTGCGCTGGGCCTGATGGCAGGTGAGGGATGGCAAGAACCGCAGGGGTTCGACCTGCCCGCCGCGTTTGAAAAACGAAAGAAAGCGGGGCGCCGCGAATATCTGCGTGCCCGAGTCAGGAATGGCCGGGCCGAGGTGTTTGCTTCAGAAGGATCGGGCCGGATCAGTGGCCTCAGCTGGGCCGAGGGGCTGGTTGAAATCGAAGACGGCGCGCGCCACATCAAGCCGGGCGATCTGGTCCGGTTCATCCCCTACAGCAGTTTTGGGCTTTAGTCGAAGGTCCCTGCAACGCGTCCCAGCAACATGAACGCCCGTGCGGTGCGGGTTTCCCCCAATGCGGTCAGGTCAGAGTCACTGGCCTCGGGCTCAAAATCGACGATCATGTGGTCGAAACGACGCAGGAAATGATGCGCGGCATCGCGAAAGATCGGGTCCTGCTTCATCCTTGCCGCCGTCAGCGCCAGCGAGGATCGGTCACGGATCCCTCCAAGCGCCGCGACCGAGCGGCCACGCGCACCCTGTGCGAACTGCCGCCAGATTTCTGGGCGTGCCATGTCCGGGCGCAGGTCGTCCATATAGATGCCCTCCTGGCTCAGCAGGGTCAGAACATCCTGCGAAGCCTGCACCAATTGCGCTGCCTTGCGATCCTTCAGCGCCAGACGCAGGGCGTCGAAACCTTCGGAATCGTCCTGCGTTTCAGGGAAGTTCAACGCGCGAATGAAAACCTCGGTGCTCAGCGGCGGTGCGAGATCTTCGGCCTGTGTGCCCAGTTCCAAAGACGTCTGATCGCCTTTGATTTGCGGCTCGGGCATGCGCGGGGGATCCGTGCGTTTGGTGGAAAACGTGGCCAGCGCAGTTTCGGTCTTTTTTGCGGTCTCGGCGATTTCGTCCAGCTTTTTGCTGACCGCCGGCTCATAGGAACTGGCGGCGCGCTGCTGCTGTACCACGTACGCCTGGCGGATAGCGTCAATCGCGGTTTGTAACCGTTCGCTTTCTTCACGCATGACGCGACTGGCTCGCATGGCCGTGGCGGCGACCCAGATCATCGCCACCGGCATGAACACCGCCAGCAAAGTCACCACAAAGCCACCGCCCTGAACCTTTTCAGGTAACACCAGAAATACAACCGATACAATCAGCCATAGAACGCTGAGTGCTATCGCCACGATCTCGATCCCCGTTACGGACGGTCGCGATGGCCTGTCATAGATGCCCAGCGATGTTTTGCGCTCAGTTTCGTGCTCGGGCGTGGGCTCGGACATAGGAGCACTCCGGTCAGACGTACTCGATGGTCAGGATTTCGTAGGCCCGCACACCGCCGGGGGTGCGCACCTCGACACTGTCGCCCTCTTCTTTGCCGATCAGCGCGCGGGCGATTGGGGACCTGATGTTCAGCAAGCCGTTTTCGATGTTGGCCTCATATTCACCAACGATCTGCCAGGTCTTTTCCTCGTCCGTGTCCTCATCGACAAGCGTTACCTTGGCGCCAAATTTGATTGCACCGGACAGTTTGGCCGGATCGATCACATCCGCCAATGAAAGGATGCCTTCAAGTTCCTTGATGCGGCCTTCGATAAAGCCCTGCTTTTCACGGGCCGAATGATATTCCGCGTTTTCCTTGAGGTCGCCCAGTTCGCGTGCCGTTGCGATGGCCTCGATGATCGCAGGGCGTTCAACGGATTTCAGGTTTTTCAGTTCCGCCGCGAGCGCGGCATTGCCCGCGGGCGTCATTGGAATTTTTTCCATGTTCTTGTCGTCCACGCAAAAAGTGAGTCGCCCCGCCGCAAAAGGTTAGCGTCGGGGCGATGTGTTGGTTGCTAAATACCTGACCCAAATGCAGTGCGAATTGCAAGAGGGCTTGAACGCGTAACGCGCGGAATACGGCCTAGTTGTAACTTATGACCTCGAATTCGATGCCATTGTCATCGTCGAAATAGAACCGTTTGCCGGGTTTATAGTCCGCGTGGGACTTGGGGGTGAAACCCGCATCCATTACTTTCCGCTCGGTGGCGTCGATGTCTTCGACCAGAACACCCACATGGTTCAGCCCGCCGACGATGTCATAGCTGCTTTCGCCAGAAGGCTTTGGATCGCTGGGGGCATAGAGCGCAAGATAGGTATGCGGGCTGCCTACATGCACGGTGTAGCCGCCTGCAATGGCCGGGCCTTCCCAGCGGGTTTTCCAGCCAAATACCTTTTGCATCCACGCGGCTGAGGCCTGTGGATCGCGGACCGTGAAATTGGTGTGTTCAAGCGTCGCCATCATGGGATCTCCTTTTTCCGTCTTGAGGCTTGTCCCGACTCACCGTAATTTCTAAACCTCACTTGAGGTCAAGGTATTTATTGAGGGGTGAAATGGCAGTTTCCGAAGGGCTGGCAATCGGCGCATTGGCAAAGCGAACGGGATTGGCCGTTTCGGCCATTCGATACTATGAGGCGCAGGGCCTGATCGCGCCTTGGCGCAATGCCGGTGGGCAAAGAAGGTACCAGCGCGCAGACATCCGGCGGCTGAGCTTCATCATGATTGCACAACAGTTCGGCCTGTCACTGCCGGAAATCCGTAAAGTTCTGACCGGTCTGCCCGGAAATCGCACGCCGACACCGCAGGACTGGAAGGATATCAGTGTAAAGTTGCGCGCTCACCTTGATCAGCGAATCGCCGCCCTGATGCGGCTACGCGACAATTTGGACGGGTGCATCGGCTGTGGCTGTCTGAGTTTGCCCAAATGCGCACTTTACAACCCCGGTGACCGCGCCAAATCTAAAGGCAGCGGTCCCAGGTATCTAATGGGCGACGCGCCAGAGACATAACTGCCGCATAGCAGCAATGTTACGCCGTGTTTTGATTGACCAAGGTCTTTCAGAGCATGTAATCAGCCGTGAAACAAAATTGCGCCGACCGCGCGTGAAAAGCGCCAATTCGGAAAGTTAGCTAGGGAGCCCGCGATGGCCGAAATTGAACGCGAAGCGATGGAATATGACGTGGTGATCGTGGGTGCAGGCCCTGCAGGCCTGTCTGCGGCCATCCGTTTGAAGCAGCTGGATGCCGATCTGAACGTCGTTGTTCTTGAGAAGGGTTCGGAAGTGGGCGCGCATATCCTGTCTGGCGCGGTGCTTGACCCGTGTGGGCTTGATGCGCTGATCCCCGACTGGAAGGAAAAAGGCGCGCCGCTGAATGTGCCGGTGCATGAAGACAATTTTTATATGCTGGGTGAGGCGGGCCAAATCCGCATCCCGAACTTCCCTATGCCACCGCTGATGAACAACCACGGCAACTACATCGTCTCGATGGGGAATGTCTGCCGCTGGATGGCAGAACAGGCCGAGGAACTGGGCGTGGAAATCTTCCCCGGCATGGCGTGCTCGGAGCTCGTATATGGCGACAATGGCGAGGTTAAAGGCGTCGTCGCAGGTGTGTTTGGGCTTGAGGCCGACGGCTCGATTGGTCCGAATACCGAGCCGGGCATGGAACTGCACGGTAAGTATGTTTTCCTGTCAGAAGGCGTCCGCGGTTCGTTGTCCAAGGAAGTCATTGCCAAATACGACCTGTCGGCGGGCAAAGAGCCACAGAAATACGGCGTCGGCATGAAAGAAATCTGGGAGATCGACCCGGCCAAACACAAGGAAGGTTCGGTCACGCACACCATGGGCTGGCCGCTGGGCAGCAACGCAGGTGGCGGGTCGTTCATCTATCACCTTGAAAATAATCAGGTCTATGTCGGTTTCGTGGTCCACCTGAACTACAAAAACCCGTACCTGTATCCCTACATGGAATTCCAGCGGTTCAAGCATCACCCCATGGTGGCCGAGCTGCTCAAGGGCGGTAAGCGCGTGGCTTATGGTGCGCGGGCGATCACCGAAGGTGGCTATCAGTCGATGCCCAAACTGGTTGCGCCGGGTGTGGCGCTGCTGGGATGTTCGGCGGGTATGGTCAACGTGCCGCGCATCAAGGGCAATCACAACGCGATGCTGTCGGGTAAAGCCGCAGCAGAGGCTGCCTATGATGCCATCAAGGCCGAACGGTCTGGTGATGAGCTGTCCGCGTATGAGACCGACGTGCGCACCGGAGCCATTGGGGCCGATCTCAAAAAGGTCCGCAACGTCAAACCGCTGTGGTCGAAATATGGCCTGACCGCCTCGCTGGTGCTGGGCGGCATGGATATGTGGACCAACACGCTGGGCTTTTCGCTGCTGGGCACATTGGGCCACGGTAAGAATGACGCCGAAGCGACCGAGGATGCCAGCAAGCACCAGCCCATCGACTATCCAAAACCCGATGGCACGTTGTCATTCGACCGTCTGACCAATGTCTCTTTCGCGATGACGAACCACGAAGAAAGCCAACCTTGTCACCTGAGACTGGCTGACCCCGAGGTCCCCGTGAAAGTCAACCTGCCCAAGTTCGATGAACCGGCACAGCGCTATTGTCCGGCAGGTGTGTATGAGGTGGTCGAAGATGACGGTGATCCGCGGTTTGTGATCAACTTTCAGAACTGTGTTCACTGCAAAACATGCGATATCAAGGACCCGAGCCAGAACATCACCTGGACCACGCCTCAGGGTGGGGATGGGCCGAATTATCCCAACATGTAAGCAGAAAACCGGGCAGTGGCGGGGTCGTGAAGGCTGCGCCATTGCCTCTTGTCCGCCAAAGCCCTAGCTTGTTTCGCAGATAAGACTAACAAGGCAGTATTTTGGTGTTTTCTCTGGCTCGTCGCGCTACAGTCGCAGCACTTTTCATCTCGTCATTTATGCTTCCGGCTGTGGCGGACACAGGGTCTGGCGCCTATCTGGCGGGCCGTCAGGCGATTTTCCAAAATGATTATGCGGCTGCCGAAAAGTTCTATGCGCAGGCTCTGAAAGCCGATCCTGAAAATCCCGCGCTTTTAGAAAGCGTTGTTGTCGCCCGGCTGGCCCTGGGTGAGGTAAAACGCGCCCTTCCCGTGGCGCAGGTGATCGAGAATATCGGCCTGAACAGCCAGGCAGCCCGCATGGCGATTGCCGCCAATCTGGTGGCAGATGGCAAACTGGATGAATTGTTGGCACGGGACCCCGAAACACAGGGTGTCGGACCGTTGGTCGACGGGCTGATGCAAGGCTGGGCGCATATGGGTCGCGGCGCCATGACCAGCGCGATGGAGCAGTTTGACGCGGTTTCGACCGAAGACGGGCTGCGCGATTTTGCAATGTATCACAAGGCGTTGGCGTTAGCCTCGGTTGGCGATTTCGAGGGTGCGGAAGAGGTTTTTGCCGCAAACAACAATGCGGTCGCCCGCTTTTCGCGCCGTGCGGCTTTGGCACGGGCCGAAGTGCTGTCACAACTGGATCGCAACGCTGATGCCTTGCAGTTTCTTAACGACGTTTTCACCGCGGGCAGCGATCCGTCTATCGAAAGCTACGTGGCCCGTTTGACCGCTGGCGAGAGGCTGCCGTTCACCCACGTCCAAAACGCGCAGGATGGCATGGCCGAGGTGTTCTTTACTGTCGGTGCCGCGCTGAGCAATGAGGCGGCGCAGAACTATGTTCTGTTGTTCGTGCGCACTGCCGTTTTCCTGCGCCCTGATCACGTTGATGCGATCCTGCTGAGCGCCGAGTTGCTGGACGCGCTGGAACAATACGATCTGGCGGTGGAAATTTATCGGAAGGTGCCTGCAAGCAGTAATGATTACCACGTTGCTGAACTTGGGCGGGCCGAAGTTCTGAGCCGGTCGGGCAAAAAAGACGCCGCTGCCGAAGCGCTGCAAACACTGGCCAGCCAGAACCCGAATCTGCCCAGTGTGCATGTGGCCTTGGCGGACCTGCAGCGCCAGCAAGAGGAATACTCAAGCGCTGTTGCGTCATATAACCGTGCTATCGAATTGACCGAAGACACCTCGGGCGGCAATTGGTTCCTGCATTATGCGCGTGGAATTTCGCATGAGCGACTTAAGCAATGGGACGAGGCCGAGGCAGATTTCCGCCGCGCGCTTGAGCTGAACCCGGACCAGCCGCAAGTGCTTAATTATCTTGGCTATTCGCTGGTCGAACGGCGGGAAAAGCTGGATGAGGCGTTGGATATGATCGAACGCGCCGTCGCCGCGCGGCCTGACAGCGGTTACATCGTCGACAGCTTGGGGTGGGTCCTGTTTCGTCTGGGGCGGTACGATGAGGCGGTCGAGCATATGGAGCGCGCGGTCGAGTTGATGCCGGTCGATCCGGTGGTAAACGACCATCTGGGTGATGTGTATTGGGCTGTGGGTCGCGCGCGTGAAGCGGAATTTCAGTGGAAACGCGCCCTCTCGTTCATCGATCCTGCTGATACGGATGGCGAGGCCGACCCGGAACGCATTCGCCGCAAGCTGGAAGTTGGGCTGGACGCGGTTCTGGCCGAAGAAGGCGCAGACCCGTTGAAGGTTGCAAATGGCAACTAAGGCCTTTGCGCCCGCCAAAGTAAACCTGACCCTGCACGTTACCGGTCAACGGGCAAACGGGTATCATGAGCTGGATTCGCTCGTGGTATTTGCCGATGTTGGTGACACCTTGGAATTCTCACCGGGTCCCGATCTGTCGATGGCCGTGATTGGGGAACATGCAGCCGGGGTGCCAGTGGACGGCCGGAACCTTGTTTGGAAAGCAGCCGAAGCCGCAGGTTGGACCGGGCATATCGTCCTGAACAAAGTGCTTCCCCATGGTGGGGGTATCGGTGGGGGGTCATCTGACGCTGCCGCGACCCTGCGGATGGCGACAGATCAGGGTGCGTCCGTCTCGTCGGAGGCGGCGTTGTCACTTGGTGCGGACGTTCCGGTCTGTCAGCTGGCACGGGCGACCCGGATGCGAGGCATTGGCGAGCAGCTTGACCCTGTCACACTGCCGCCTTTGCCCGCCCTTTTGGTCAATCCGGGCGTCGAAATCCCGACAGGCGCGGTGTTCTCAGCCCTCGAAAGCCGGGAAAACCCGCCGATGCCCATGGAAATACCATTATTTGAGGCCCCGGCGGATTGTGCCGAATGGCTTCGGCATCAACGCAACGATCTTGAGCCACCGACAACGGGGTTAGCGCCTGACGTGGCCCGCGTGCTTGAGGCATTGTCCGACACGAAACACGCCCTGCTGTCCCGCATGTCAGGATCGGGGTCGACGTGCTTCGCGCTGTATCCCACGATGAAAGACGCGCATTTCGCGGCTTACGAGATTGGTGCAGCACACCCGTCTTGGTGGTGCCGCGCGGCGCAGCTTAATTAAGGCGCGCGACTACGTAATCAGCCAGATCACGCAGTAGCGTGCGGATTTCGTGATCAGGCAGTGCCTTCAGCGCCGTTTTCGCTTTCTCGGCCCAATTGAATGCGTCTGACCTTGTGGCGTCGAGCGTGCCATACTTTTCCATCAGGCCCAGTGCATGGTCCAGATCGCCTTCGTCCTGACGCCCTCTGCTTATGGTGCGTTCCCAAAAGGCATATTCGTCCGGTGTGGCTTGCGCTACGGCCTTGATCACCGGCAACGTCAACTTACGCTCGCGGAAATCATCCCCGACATTCTTGCCGGTGGTTTTGCTATCGCCCTGATAATCCAGAAGATCGTCAGCGATCTGGAACGCGATGCCCAGGGCGTCACCATATTCAAACAGAGCCTTGACCTGATCCTCTGACGCCCCGGCGATGACGCCACCCACCTCGGTTGCTGCTGAAAACAGGGCTGCCGTCTTGCCGCGCACGACTTGTAAATAGACAGCCTCATCCGTGCCCAGATCGGTGGCCGCAGTCATCTGCAGTACTTCGCCTTCAGCAATTGTGGCTGACGCATTTGCCAGAATGTCCAAAACGCGCAGCGATCCGGTTTCAACCATCAATTGGAAGCTGCGGGAAAACAGGTAGTCGCCGACAAGAACACTGGATTTATTGTCCCACAAAAGGTTCGCCGTCGGGCGCCCGCGCCGCTGGGCGCTTTCGTCCACCACGTCGTCATGTAACAGCGTCGCCGTGTGAATGAATTCAACCGTCGCAGCCAGACGTATGTGGTGGTCGCCCGAGTAGCCGAACAAGCGCGCCGTTGCCAATGTCAGCATCGGACGCAGACGCTTGCCGCCAGCCTCGACCAGATGCGCGGTCACTTCGGGAATTCGCGGCGCATGTTCCGAAGCCATACGCGTGCGGATCAGCGTGTTAACCGCATCCATTTCGCTGGTCAGAAGATCCGCAAGACGCTCATGCGGTTTCGTGATCGTGTCGGTATCCATCACACTCCTGATACAAGGCTCGACTTTCAGCGCACCTTGCCCTTACATCCATCCCCATGAAAGAACTTTTGCGCAGCACCGATCCGACGATCCTGGCCTTTGCTTCTGCCCTTCTTGAGGGTGAGGATATAGACTGCTTTCAGATGGACGTAAATATGAGCATCCTCGAAGGTGGCATTGGCATCTTTCCGCGCCGCCTGATGGTGCGAACTGACGATCTTTCCCGTGCAGAGCGGGTCATGCGCGACAATGACATCCCGCTGGGCCGATGAGCCGATTCCAGGATAGTGACCTGACGTGCAACGACTTTCTGAACGGGCGATTGCGCCTGTGGCAACCGCGTGCGGGTTATCGTGCAGGGGTTGATCCAGTGCTTCTGGCGGCTGCGGTTCCGGCAACGTCCTCGCACACCGTGCTGGAACTTGGCTGCGGCGCAGGGGCTGCCATTCTTTGTGTGCTGACGCGCGTGCCGGGCGCTAAGGGTGTCGGGGTAGAGTTGCAGCCGTCCTACGCCGATCTTGCGCGTCGCAATGCAGCTGAAAACAACCTGCCGATAGAAGTGGTTGAGGCCGACCTCAGCGCGCTTCCAGCGGATTTGAAACAACGCCAGTTCGATCATGTCATCGCTAACCCGCCCTATTACCGCGCCGGGGCACATAGCGGTGCGGCGGATCGGGGGCGGCGTATCGCGTTGGGAGAGGTTACACCGCTGGACACGTGGTTTGACACGGCCGCCAGACGTCTGGCTCCGCGGGGCCATCTACACATGATTCAGAAGGCTGACCGCCTGCCAGACATGTTGGCTGGCTGCGCGGGGCGCTTAGGCTCGGTCGAAGTTCTGCCATTGGCGGCGCGGGCAGGTCGCTCTGCTGAATTGGTGATTCTACGCGCCAGAAAAGGCGGAAAAGCAGCGTTTCGTCTGCACGCCCCATTGATTTTACACGCCGGAGAGCGTCACGATAAAGACGGCGAAAGCTATACGCCCCAGGTCGAGGAGGTGCTGCGTCACGGCGCCGCGATAAGCCAGTTTTTCTCAAAATAGGCATTAACCAGCCGAATTTGTCGGATTTATTTTAATTTCTGTGCGCCTGCAGCGTGACAGGGTGGAAACGATGTGTTCAAATTCTTACGTGAAACTCAGACACCAACAAAGGAGTATCGCCATGAGCGTGAGCGCACACCTGACCGAACTGAAGAAAAAGCACGAAACCCTCGGTCTTGAAGTTGAACAAGCCCAACGCTCGCCTGGCATCGACGATCTCCACGTAGCTCAACTCAAAAAGAAGAAGCTTAGGCTAAAAGAAGAGATCGAGCGTTTGTCGAATTAACGACGCAAACTTGCCCGCGCTGCAAGTGCAGCGCCGCCTGTAACCAAGACGGCTGCGATCGCCAATCCCCAAGACGGGGTGGCGATCCCGGCCACAACCAGGGCCAGAGTCGACAAAAGCGGCGCCGCGTAGGATGCCGTGCCGAGAATCTGAATGTCCCCCTGCTTCACCCCGATATCCCAAACATAGAACGCCAGCCCTACCGGCCCCAGACCCAGCGCCACGACCGAGGCCCAGCCAAATCCGCTGTCTGGCCAGATGGTTTCTTCCAGGGTCAGATGCAGCGCGCCCGAGGCGATGGCGGTGGCAATGCAGAATACGGCCACAGAACTGGTGGGCGTATGCCCCAATCGGCGCGACAGGACCGAGTAGCCTGACCAAGTAAGGGCACACAGCAATGCCAGCCCATAGCCTGGCAGATGTGCGGCCTGAAATCCGGTGCTGCTGCCCCCGGCAATGATCACGGCCGCCCCTGCAAAGCCAAGGCACGCGCCGATCAGATGCCCGATACGCAGATGTTCGCCCGGCAGTAACCCGGAAAACAGCACAATGAGCAGCGGCCAGAGATATGCGATCAACCCGGCCTCAGCCGCCGGGGCCATTCTAAGGGCAGAGAAATACAGCGCGTGGTATCCGAACAAACCCACGGTTCCGAACAGGTACGTGCGCCAGCCAACAGAACGTAGTTGGCGCAGCCCGCCACTTGCCCATGTCCAGATCAGACCCAGAGTGCCCCCGATCGAAAAGCAAATAGTGTTCAGCAATAAAGGCGGAGTTGGGGTAGATCCAACTGTGAAAAGAGCCAGCAAGGACCACAACAAAACGGCCACAAAACCGATGCTCGTCGCCTGTGTTCTGGTCAAGGCGTTGTTACCTCTTCAACGGGGATGATTTCGAATTCATCCGAGACATGTGCGGTTTTTTCGATCTCAGCCACGAACCAATCCCTGAACGCCGCGATCTGGGGCCGTTTTTCCGCGCCGGGAAGGCAAAGGAAACGGTACCGGCCTTTGGTTTCGATTGCTGTCTTAAAGGGCGCAACTAATCTCCCCTCGGTAATGTCTTTAAGGATCATCGAGCGGCGGCCCAACACCACCCCAACGCCCGCAAGCGCCGCATCAATCGCGTGATCGGCGTTGGAAAACCGCGCTCCATGCTCGGGCACGAAATCGACCCCGACGGCCCGGAACCAAGCAGGCCAATCGCAGGGTGGGCGCAGAAACGTAATTGAGTCGTCATGGATCAGGGGCGCATCCCTAAGGCTGTCAGGCGTTGGATATTGCGAGGCCAGTTCCGGCGTCATGACCGGAGTTTGCCATTCCTTGCGCACGGGCAGGGAATACAGCCCTTCGTCAGGGCCATCGCCAAAGCGGATAGCGACATCTACATCGTCGCGTTCCAAATCCATATTCCGCAAGGTGGCCGAGAATCTCAGGTCAATCTCGGGGTGTTCTCTTGCAAAATCATACAATCGCGGGGCAAGCCATTTCGCCGTCAGGGCTGGCCCTGCTGTCACGGTGAGGTTGGTGTCATCCCCTTGCCTTCGGGCGGCCTGCCAAGCGGATTGCAAGGCGGCAAACCCCTCGGCCGCGCCCGGAGCAAGGGCGCGCCCTGCTTCGGTTAGCTCAACCGCCCGGTTCAGGCGTCGAAATAGCGGGCGCCCCAGATGTTCTTCGAGCGATTTGATCTGAAACGACAGGGCCGCAGGGGTGACGTGTAATTCCTCAGCCGCCTTCGCGAAGGACATATGCCGCGCAGCTGCATCAAAAGCACGCAAAGCGGTCAGAGGAGGGAGGGAGGTACTCATTAGTAAAGAAATTCTTATGCGAAAGCCGTAGAAACCTCGTTTGTCAGCCTTCTAAAGCCATACCATACTTTAAGCAAGTCAAACAAAATTAAACTGAAAGGAATAAAGGCATGATTGAAGTTTCCAGCAGCTCTGCGATGGCTCGCGCCTTTCAGCGCGCACATTTGGAACGATCACGCGCGGTTGGCAATGCACTGAAATGGATGTTTGGTTCCCGCTGAGCGTAGCGCGCACGTTCTTACGGGATAAAATGGGCCGGTCCACATGGACTGGCCCTTCTTTGTTGATTTAGGTATCAGCTAAAGAACTGCGCACCGTTGGCAGAAATGGTCGAACCGTTGATAAACTGCGAGTCGTCCGAGGCCAGGAACGCCACGCAGCGCGCGATTTCCTCGGGCTCACCCAGGCGACCAGCCGGAATCTGGCCGATGATGGCTTCACGAACCTTTTCGGGAACGGCCATCACCATCTCGGTCGCAATATAGCCCGGGCAGACCGCGTTTGCGGTAATGCCAGCGCGTGCACCTTCCTGCGCAAGCGACTTCACGATCCCCAAATCACCCGCTTTGGTCGCGGCATAGTTCACCTGGGCGAACTGACCCTTTTGACCATTGACCGAGCTGATAACAATCACGCGGCCAAATTTCCGTTCACGCATGCCGGGCCAGACAGGATGGACGGTGTTGAACACACCGGTCAGGTTGGTGTCGATCACCTGATGCCACTGTTCTGGGGTCATCTTGTGGAAAGGCGCATCGCGGGTAATCCCCGCATTGGCAACCACGATGTCAATCGGGCCGACCTCGGCTTCGACCTTTTCGATCCCGGCCTTCGATTCATCATAGTCGGCAACGTTCCACTTATAGGTGGCGATACCGGTTTCCTCGGAAAACTTTGCGGCGGCTTCGTCATTACCGGCATAGGTGGCTGCAACATTGTACCCTTCGGCCTTTAGCGCCTTGGAAATTGCTGCGCCGATGCCGCGGGAACCGCCGGTGACGAGTGCTGTACGTGCCATTGAGGACTCCTCCAATATTAGTTTGGCTTGGTAATCTTGTTACTCTGAGTGTTCAAATCGCGCAACAATGCATCGTGACGAATTTTTCGTTTTGATTCAAATTCATTGAAGCACTCGGGAAGGGGTTTAGAGATTTTACAAAAAAGGGCGCCAAAAGGCGCCCTTGGTATGATGCGTAATCCGGTACTTAGTCGCGCTCCACGCAGAGGGCGACGCCCATGCCGCCACCGATACAGAGCGTTGCCAAACCCTTCTTGGCGTCGCGGCGTTTCATTTCAAATAGCAAGGTGTTCAGAACGCGGCAGCCCGAAGCCCCGATCGGGTGTCCGATAGCAATCGCGCCGCCATTTACGTTTACAATCGATGGGTCCCAACCCATGTCCTTGTTCACGGCGCAAGCCTGAGCGGCAAAGGCTTCGTTGGCTTCGATCAGATCCAGATCGTCAACCGACCATCCTGCTTTTTCCAGCGCCTTGCGCGATGCGTAGATCGGCCCCACGCCCATGATCGACGGGTCCAGGCCAGCGGTTGCGTAGGAGGCAATGCGCGCCAGCGGTTCAATCCCGCGCTTTTCAGCGTTTTCTGCCGACATCAACAGGGTGGCAGCAGCGCCGTCATTCAGGCCGGATGCGTTTGCAGCAGTCACAGAACCATCCTTGGTGAAGGCAGGGCGCAGTTTGGCCATGGCTTCCATCGTGGCACCGTGGCGGATGTATTCGTCGCTGTCCATCACAGTTTCGCCCTTGCGGGTCTTGATGGTGAATGGAACGATTTCATCGTTGAATTTGCCTGCCTTCTGCGCGGCTTCGGCTTTGTTCTGCGAGGCTACGGCGAATTCGTCCTGCATGTCGCGGCTGATCTGCCATTTTTCGGCGACGTTTTCGGCGGTCTGACCCATGTGATAGCCGTTGAAAGCATCCCAAAGTCCATCACGGATCATCGTATCGATGTACTTCATGTCGCCCATTTTGTGACCTGCCCGCAAAGCGGCGGCGTGGGGCGAGAGCGTCATGTTTTCCTGGCCGCCTGCCGCGACGATTTCGGCGTCACCCAGTTGGATATGTTGCGCGCCCAGAGCGACAGCGCGCAGGCCCGAACCGCAAACCTGGTTGATACCCCAGGCGGCGCTTTCCTGTGGCAGGCCGGCATTGATGTGCGCCTGACGTGCCGGGTTCTGACCCTGAGCAGCCGTCAGAACCTGACCCATGATGGTTTCGCTTACTTCGCCCTTTTCAACTCCGGCGCGTTCGACAACGGCTTCAAGAACGGCCGCACCCAGATCATGTGCGGGTGTGTTTGCAAACGAGCCGCCAAAACTGCCGACACCGGTGCGTGCTGCGGATGCGATTACTACGTTGGTCATTTAGACAATCCTTTACCATCAAGGTCCTGTGGGAACCGTAACGGCGTGGATCACTGGCGCAAAGCCCCAATGAACCAGAGCGCCTCCTGATCCCCCGCTCCAACTGCACATGGCATAGCGTAACGCTGCAGTTGCAGCAACGGTAAGCTTGTCACGGGTGCTGAGGATGGCGTGTTTACTAGATTTAAGTGCCTGTTTGTTTGAGCTTTTCGCGCTCCCATGGCGCGGAGACGGTGGGTGCGCCGAACAAAAAGCCTTGCAGACAATCCACACCGCTGGCCACGAGAAATTCGGCATCTTCCTTGGTTTCAACCGATTCGGCCGTGACCAGGATCTCGAATTCCCGCGCCACGGCCACCAACGCCCGGACCAATGCCTGATTGTCGGGATTGTCGGTGATACCCCGGACAAATTGCCCGTCGATTTTGGCAGCGTCGAACAAAAACTCACGAAAATGGCGGAAACTGAAATTGCTGGCGCCGAAATCATCCAAGGCAAAGGCAACGCCACGTGGTTGCAGCCGGTCCATGAAATCAATCACAAGCTCGGGCACAGTCATGGCTGATTTTTCCGAGATTTCGAGGATAAGACGCTCACCCAGAGTTTCATCTTTCTTCAGATATCGGTCCAGAACCCGAGCGTATCGCGCGTATCCGATCGATCGCGCGGACATATTGATCGACAAGCGTATATCTGGGTTCTTGGTCAGCGTTCGTAGACCCATCTCAAGCGCTACGCAATCCAGATCACGACCGATGGGCGTGTTTTCCAACTGAGGCATGAATTCGCGCGCGGGGATGGCCCGACCGGTCTCATCCAGAACCCGGATAAAACCCTCATAAAAAGCGATGCCGAATGGAGGATGCGCCTGCATAACAGGTTGATAGGCCAGTTTGCATTGTTTGTGCCTGACCGCCTCGGTCGCCATTTGAACAGTGGATTTGTCACGGGATGAAATGGCCGCGTTCAGCGGGCTATCGGCACCTTCTGGTACGTCCGCTTGGTGTTTGTCCCCCATGCTTGTGAAATCCCCTACGTCACTGTTCAGGGTGGGATTTCACTGCAAAGTCATGAATTTGAGGTTAAGATCAAAAGGACTGATCGCCTTTATCGGGGCGTGTCCCAAACGCGACCCAATGCGGCCGCCGCACCGATGACTGCGCCAAAAAAACCCAACGCCAGCATGACAAAACCAAGGGCGACCATCGTTTGCGCGCTTCCGATTAAAGCCGACACCATTGCGATGATTAAACCGATCAGACCAAGTGTAATTGATATCATCATCAGTCGGTTCATAGGTTCCTCAAATCGCTTAGGTGTTTAACTGCTTAACAAAATGGAACCGGTCGGTGCGATATCAAGAAAGCTGGGCTTTGGATCGGCGGATTTAAGCCTGTTTTGCCTTCGTATTAGGCGATTTTGCCTCGAATTGCTCGAATCCGGGCGTTCCACAATCCTCCGGGTGGCGGGCCAGATGCCGGGCTTTGATCTGTTCCGAGTTCTGACGGCTGCCATCGTGACTGTACCCGGGCGGGGCAAAGCAATAGGCAAGGCGTTCCCTTGGGCTCAACCCCGGTTGCGTCGCATCGCGCCAGATACCAACCCATTCGTGAAATGCGACGCGCAGCGGGTTGAACGTGCCGATATTGTGAACCAAGCCATAGTCGACTCGGTCGTTTTCCTGCTCCGGGATAAACGTGCCAAAGATTTTGTCCCAAACGATAAAGACTCCGGCATAGTTGCAATCCAGATAGCGTGCATTGCGGCCGTGATGGGCGCGGTGGTGGCTGGGCGTGTTCATGACGGCTTCGAACCAGCGGGGCATTTTGCCAATTGCCTCTGTATGAATCCAGAATTGATAAATCAGGTTCAACCCGCCCACAAACAGCACCATCGCGGGGTGAAAGCCTAAAAGGATTAACGGCGCCCGAACCACCATCATAAAGGTAAATGTATAGGTCCAAGTCTGCCGCAATGCGGTGGTCAGGTTGTAGTGTTGGGAACTGTGGTGGTTCACGTGGCTGGCCCAAACCCAGCGGATACGGTGACCAAAGCGGTGAACCCAGTAATAGCGCAGATCATCCAGCACAAAGCACAGAATGATCACGGGGATCGAGGTGCCAAGGTCCAGTGGCGTAATCTGCCACAGCCACATGAAGAACCCATACGCGATGAACCCCAGCAGAAAGCCCGAGGCGATGTTTCCCGCGCCCATCACCAGTGAGGTTACCGCATCCCGCGTCTCGTACCGTCCGCCTTTGCCTTTGACTGCGATCCACAGGAATTCGACCAGAATAGCGGCTATAAAGAACGGTACGGCCCATTGTACGGCGTCAGGAAAGCTGAGTTGGTCGGTCATGCGGTGTCCATCAGGTTTTGCCAATGCGGGCGTTCGAATTCATCCAGGCGGACGAGGGCGTTTGGGGTGCCGAAATCGTGGAATCGAATCCTGAACCCCTCAGGGTGGTTGATCCGGTCAAAGTCCTGCAGATGGCGTGCCACTGTATCGGCCCCAAAAGACCACAGCAGGCCAATACCTGCCTCAGTCCGAACCAGCGCCGACCGCATGTCATGCGCAATTGTAACGTCCACGATCACATCGTCTGGCGCATGGCGCATCCATTCAAATCGCGCGGTTTGCTGCGTCAATTCACGCACACGCGACCGCCCTGAAAGGTGCAGCAGAGCGGTTATCGAAAGGATGCCTCCGACCACCAGAGCCAGAAGAATTTCAAGCGGCATATTTTCCTCCCGCCCGGCAAGGTGCAGAGCGGTAGAGAGCTTGTCAAAGGTTGCGTAGCGTCAGCTTGTTTCGAGCTTGTTCAGGATTTCGTGCTGCACAACCCGTTCTACAAATGGCACAAGCCCGTCCGGGCCTGACGATCTGTCTTTCAGGTGTATGCAGATGTCCGGCCTGCGTGCGGCGATGATGCCAACCATCTCGCCGCGTATCTTGTCATTCAGGCCTGCGCCCATGATCGCGCAGGCGATCTGCGGTTCGGCGTCCAGTTGCCGCCGAACTTCATCCGGATCATGCGCACCCAGCCATTGGATTGGCAAGTGATCCAGCTGCCGTGCCACGTCACCGATGACGCTCGGCAAGCGGCCAATCAGTAAAACCACCGGTTTCATTGTCGCTTCCGTTTCGTTTTTACGTTTGGAGTGTCACCGTTCACGACGGTGACACTCTTAGTTTAACACGAAAGTGTAAAAATCGGCGGATTGGGTATTTTGGCGGTTTAGCGGATCAGCTTTCTGCGCCCACAAGCGTCGATATGATGGCCTTGGCGCTGTCGGAGTTCCATTCCGCGTCACCGATCAGGCGGGCCATTTCATTGCCTTCGGGGTCCAGAATTACCGTGATCGGCAATGCGATTACGCCAAATTCCCGTGCCACGGCTGAACCAGTATCCTGATGTCGGGGAAGGTTGCTGATCCCGTTTTCCTCGAAGAATTTCTTGATCCCGGCAGCGGAGTTGCGACCGGTCGCAAGCGTAAGAACCTCGAACTTGTCACCGCCGAACTCTTCTTGCAGCTCAGCGATCTGCGGCATCTCTTTTCGGCAGGGCGCACACCATGTCGCCCAGAAGTTCAGCAGAACGTATTTGCCTTTGTAGTCTTCAATTGTTGCAGTGCCGCCATCATCCTCAAGCTGAAACTCAACCGGTTCTACGGGTTTCGGTTCCTTATGCAGGATCAACCGCTTCAGGGTACCATCCCGCAGCGGACCTAAGGTCTCGGCATCTGTGGCCAAAGCGGCATTTGCACCCAACGCAAGGGCCATATAAAGGGGGATCAAACGAAATAGGCGCATATCAACTCCGGGTTTTCTTTCATGACCGATCAATCCTCGAACCAGATGTGGGGCGGCCGCTTTGCCGCCGGTCCAGACGCGATCATGGAGGCGATCAATGCCTCGATCGGGTTCGATCAGCGGATGGCAGCCCAGGACATCGCAGGCTCGCGCGCCCATGCCGCCATGTTGGCTGCCACAGGCGTCATAAGTGATAGTGACGCTCAGGCCATTCGGGAAGGGCTGCTCACAGTCTTGTCAGAAATTCAGGGCGGAGAGTTCCAGTTCTCGACCGCGCTTGAAGACATCCACATGAATGTCGAGGCGCGCCTGAAAGAAGTTATTGGTGAGCCCGCAGGTCGTTTGCATACAGGTCGGTCGCGGAACGACCAGGTGGCGACCGATTTCAAACTTTGGGTGCGCGATCAGCTGGATGCGGCTGAAACCGGTCTGCTGGCCCTGATCCGCGCGCTTTTGGCGCAAGCCGAGGCCGGGGCAGGGTGGGTCATGCCCGGTTTCACGCACCTGCAAACTGCACAGCCGGTGACATGGGGCCACCACATGATGGCCTATGTCGAGATGTTTGGCCGCGACCTGTCCCGTGTCCGCGATGCCCGCGCCCGGATGAACGAGTCCCCACTGGGTGCGGCGGCGCTGGCTGGCACGTCTTTTCCGATCGACCGGGACATGACGGCGCAGGCGCTGGGCTTTGACCGGCCCGCCGCCAATTCACTGGATGCCGTCAGCGACCGTGATTTCGCGTTGGAGTTCCTATCGACCGCCTCAATCTGCGCCGTCCACCTGTCGCGCTTTGCCGAAGAGCTGGTGATCTGGTCCTCGGCCCAGTTCCGCTTTGTCACGCTCAGCGACAGGTTCTCGACCGGCTCATCGATCATGCCGCAGAAAAAGAATCCCGATGCGGCCGAACTGATCCGGGCCAAGGTGGGTCGGATTTTTGGTGCCAACACGGCGCTGATGATGGTGATGAAAGGTCTGCCGCTGGCTTATTCCAAGGACATGCAGGAAGACAAGGAACAGGTCTTTGACGCTGCCGACAACTGGATGCTGGCGCTGGCGGCGATGGAAGGCATGGTCAAGGACATGACCGCAAATCGCGACAGCCTTGCCGCCGCTGCAGGCTCGGGCTTTTCGACTGCGACCGATCTGGCCGACTGGCTGGTGCGGGTGCTGGGCCTGCCGTTCCGCGACGCACATCATGTGACAGGATCACTGGTTGCGATGGCTGAGAATAAGGGCTGTGACCTGCCCGACCTGACGTTGAATGACATGCAATCGGTGCATTCCGGGATTACCGAAGATGTCTTTTCTGTCCTTACCGTCGAAAACTCGGTAAACTCACGTCAGTCTTATGGGGGAACGGCACCGGATCAGGTGCGCGCCCAGATCAAGCGGTGGAAGGCGCTGGTATGATGCGGATACTGCGAGTGTTGCAATTGATCGCCGTCGGGTTCGTTCTTGCGGCCTGTGGCGCGGACGGAGAACCAATTCAGCCGACAATGAACGCGACTGTCGGCGTTGGCAGCAGTGGTACTCATGTCGGTGGCGGCATTGGGCTGCGACGTGGCGGCCTTGGGATCTACGTGGGACGGTGACGCAAGCGATGGCATCTCGAGCGCCCGGCTATGTCCAGGCAAGTTACGATCTGTCGAAAATAATAGAAAAAGAGGGCAAGTATGAGATTTACCGGCTTGATCCTGACCCTTGTCCTGCTTGCCGCCTGCGAACCAACTGGTAACCCGCGGCCTCAGCCGGAAACCAGTACCGGGGGCTCCGGCATCTCAATCTCGGGCTACGGCCGGATCGGTGTGTCGACAACACGGTGACGGAATGCCGCCAATAGCGCGGAAATTATTGATCAGCCCGGCAGTTTTGGTCTAAGCGCGCAGTCATGGATCACTTTCTTTACCGCGACGGCGCGCTCTACGCCGAGGATGTTCCGATCACCGAAATCGCCGCTGCGGTGGGAACTCCGTTCTACGTCTATTCGACGGCGACCCTGCTGCGGCATTTCAAGCTTTTCGATGATGCGCTGGACGGCACTGACCACCTTGTTTGCTACGCCATGAAGGCAGCCAGCAATCAGGCGATTCTGAAGACGCTGGCGCAGGCCGGTGCCGGAATGGACGTTGTGTCTGGCGGGGAATATCTGCGTGCCAAAGCTGCAGGTGTTCCGGGCGACAAGATCGTTTTCTCGGGCGTAGGCAAAACGGCAGAGGAAATCCGCACCGCACTGACCGGTGGCATTCGCCAGTTCAACGTCGAATCCGAGCCTGAGATGCAGGTGACCAACACGGTTGCGCTGGAATTGGGTGTTGTTGCGCCGATCACCGTGCGGGTGAACCCCGACGTAGATGCCAAGACCCACGCCAAGATCGCCACCGGCAAGTCCGAAAATAAATTTGGCATTCCAATCTCGCGCGCATCCGAGGTTTATGCCTACGCGGCCAGCTTGCCGGGTCTGGAGGTCATCGGTATCGATGTTCATATCGGATCACAACTGACCGAGTTGGAACCGTTCGAGCTGGCTTACACCAAGGTCGCCGAACTGACAGAGCGTCTGCGCGCCGAGGGCCACACCATTCGCCGTCTGGACTTGGGCGGAGGTCTGGGTATCCCTTACACCCGCTCGAACGAGGCGCCCCCTTTGCCGGTAGAGTACGGCGCGCTGATCAAGAAAACGCTGGGTCATCTGGGGTGTGAGATCGAGATTGAGCCGGGACGCCTGATTGCTGGCAACGCTGGTCTGATGGTCAGCAAGGTGATTTATGTGAAATCCGGTGAAGGCCGTGATTTCCTGATCCTCGATGGGGCCATGAATGACCTGATCCGCCCTGCGATGTATGAGGCGTATCATGATATCGTCGCCGTGCAAGAGCCCGCGCCGGGTGTGGAACAGCAGCCCTATGACATTGTCGGCCCCGTGTGCGAGACGGGCGATACATTCGCCAAACAACGCGACATGCCGCCGCTTGAACCGGGCGATCTGGTCGCCTTCCGCAGTGCCGGCGCATATGGTGCCGTGATGGCCAGCGAATACAACACCCGCCCCCTGATCCCCGAGGTTTTGGTTCACGGGGATCAATTTGCAGTTATTCGTGAACGCCCAAGCTTTGACGAAATCATAAACCGCGATACCATACCAGAGTGGCTCTGACGCGATAACCGTGCGGGCCTGCTCAGGAGGCCCGCCTTGACCACAAGACCGACCCTGCCGATTCCAAGACTGTCCCTGTGGCTGACGCACGTAGGAATGCTGGCCGAGCAGGTTTTGCGCGCCTTCTGGCCCTTTTTCTCAATTTTTATGGCGATTTTGGCCGCTTTGATGCTGGGTCTTCAGGATCACGTCGAGGTTGAGATGGTTTGGACCCTTGGTGGTTTAGCGATCATCGCAGTGGTTATTTCGCTGGTCTGGGGCATTCGGCGATTCCATCTGCCTCGCCGGGCCGAAGCGCTGATGCGACTGGACGAATCCCTGCCGGGACGCCCGATTCAGGCGTTGATGGATGATCAGGCCATAGGTGCGATGGATGCGGACTCAGTTGCTCTGTGGCACGCGCATCAGGCTCGGATGGCACAGCGGGCAGCACAAGCCGAAGCGGTCAAACCCGATCTGCGGCTTGCAGACCGAGACCCTTATGCGCTGCGGTACTCAGCGTTGCTGGCGCTGGTGATTGCGGGTCTTTTCGGTTCATTCTGGCGCATTGGGTCCGTGGCCGAGATGACGCCGGGCGCAGCCGTGGCAGGGCAGGGACCCAGCTGGGAAGGCTGGGTTGAACCGCCGCGCTATACCGGCTTGCCGACGCTTTATCTGGCGGATCAGTCTGGTGATACTCTTTCAGTACCGCAGGGCAGCCGGATCACATTGCGGTTCTACGGTGAGGTGGGCGCGCATAGCTTGTCGGAAACCACGTCGCTTTCGGGCACACAAGGTGCAGCGGACCCTGAACAGGAGTTTGTGGTCGAGCGTTCGGGCCAGATGATGATCGAAGGGCCTGCCGGTCGGGACTGGGCGCTAAGCGTCATCGAAGATGCGCCTCCGCAGATCGCTGTTGCCGATCCGGCCGAGGCTGAGGCGGGCGGGCAGATGAAACTGCCCTTTACCGCCACTGACGACTACGGCGTGGTGTCCGGTGCGGCAATGATCGAATTGGACCTGCCTTCCGTTGACCGTCGGTATGGCCTGGCATCTGACCCCGAGCCACGTGATAGGATCGAGGTGCAGCTACCGATGCCGATAACCGGCGACCGGGCCGATTTCGCCGAGGATCTGATCGAAGACTTCTCGGAACACCCTTGGGCACATCTTCCGGTCAAGATTACTTTAATGGCACAGGATGCAGCCGATCAGGAAGGCCAGTCCGCGCCCTATGTAACAGAACTGCCCGCACGGCGCTTTTTCGACCCATTGGCTGCGGCGGTGATCGAACAACGGCGTGATCTGCTTTGGACGCGGGACAACGCGACCCGGGTGTCCCAAATTCTGCGCGCGGTGTCGCATCTGCCGGAAGAGGTGTTTCGCTCTGACACGGCCTATCTGCGTCTGCGCGTGACGCTTCGCCGGTTGGAGGCATTCAACGACTATGGGCTGACACAGGACCAACAGGAAGAGATCGCACAGGCTTTGTGGGATCTGGCGATTATAATCGAAGAGGGTACCCTCGCCGATGCGCTGGAGCGTATGCGCCGCGCACAGGAGCGTCTGACCGAAGCCATGAAAAACGGCGCCACTGATGAAGAAATCGCCGAATTGATGCAAGAACTGCGCGACGCAACGCAGGATTACATGCGCCAGCTACAGCGTCTGGCACAGGAAAACGGTGAGTTCGACGAAAATCAGCAGGGCCAGAATGGCGAAACCATGCAGATGACGCAAAATGACCTGCAGCGGATGATGGATCGCATTCAGGAACTGATGGAACAGGGCCGCATGGCCGAAGCACAGCAGGCGCTGGAAGAGTTCCAGCAGATGATGGAGAACATGCGCGTCACCCAAGGCCAGGGTCAGGGCCAGCAGTCAGAAGGCCAACAGGCAATGGAAGGGCTGGCCGAAACTCTGCGCGAACAGCAGGGGCTGAGCGATCAGGCCTTCCGCGATCTGCAAGAACAGTTCAATCCCGGCGCTCAGGCCGGTGAAAGCCAGGGTAACGAAGGCCGCAATGGTGGTCAGGGCCGTGGCCAGAGCCACGAAGGCCAAGGCGGTCAGGGTCAGGGGTCTGATCAGGCCGAAGGCGGTGGCGGCCAGCCAAGCCAGGAGTCTCTGGCCGATCGCCAACAGGCACTGCGCGACGAGCTGGGTCGCCAGCAACAGAATCTGCCCGGTGCCGGAACACCCGAAGGCGAAGCTGCACGCGATGCGCTGGGCCGCGCGGGTCGGGCAATGGATGGCGCTGAAGAAGCCCTGCGCAGTGACGACCTGGCCGAGGCCATAGATCGCCAATCTGAAGCGATGGAAGCCCTCCGTGAAGGCATGCGGTCACTGGGTGAAGCTTTGGCGCAGAACCAGCAGAACCAGCCCGGTCAGGGAACCCAAGACGGTGATATGCAGGCCAACAGCCGCGATCCACTGGGCCGCAGCCCCGGCGCAAACGGTTCAATAGCCACTGACGACAACTTGTTGCAGGGCGAAGATGTGTATCGCCGCGCGCGTGAGTTGCTGGATGAAATCCGGCGTCGCACCGGTGAGACGGAACGCCCACAGATCGAGCTGGAGTACCTCAAGCGGTTGTTGGAGCGCTTCTAAACCCGGCCTGGCGTTTAATTCTGCGATGTCCCCGATGTCTGCGCCTCAAGCCAAAGCCGCGCCTGATCCACAAGGGATACGTACGGGTTAAGAATTGGCTCCGCCTGCGGCACCGCTTCGCTGATCTGCTGCGCGTTGCCATAGACCAGCAGCAGGATGACGCCGACAATCAGCATCAATGCAAAACCACGCATGAAACCGCTGCCAGACTTGCGCGGCGCGGGTTCGTCTTCCGAGGCCAAGCTGTCATCACTACGCAGGCTGGAGTTGATCGCTTCGACATCTGGCAGTGCATCTTTCTGCCCTGCATCCTTTGCCGTTTCCATAGCAGTGAGGTCTTTTACGGCGCGTTCCGGGTCGGGTTTGGGGGGCGCGTCCAAGGCCAGATCGGGCTGCGTTTCAAGGCCGCCACCCTCTTGCGCACGAAGGTCCGCCTCACGTTCGGCTTCTTCTTTCAGGATACTTGCAACTGCAGGATCGATCTTTCCGGTAGCTGGTGGTGTTTCTGGCTCGCTTGCAGCCTCTGGTTTTGGGGCAACCTCTGGTTCTTGTGTGATCTCTGGTTCCGGTGCAGGCGTCGGCTCCGGTTGCGCTTGGGTTGCTGAGGCCTGTTCCACCACATCAGGCTCGGGTGCGGCTGTCTGGGACCGCGTATCCTTGGCACCGGGTGCGTCTTTGGTGGGGGCTGTTTGGTCTGGGTGTTTGGGCTGGAACCAGGTCGTCTCACAGTTCGAGCACTGAACGTCGCGGCCATCTTCCGGGATGACCTCGTCTGGCACCTCGTACTGGGCACCGCAATTCGGACAAGTAAGACGCATGCTGCCTCCTGGCCGGGACCCCGACCGATAGTAGTTTTTTAAGGGATGTTAATCCGTTAAGACCTGACCGCAAAGGGTGTTTTCGGTTTCACAACATAAGTGTCACCGATTCGACCCGGTGCAGGCATTGAAACCGCAACCGCGCTCGGGCATGAAGGGCGGCAACAGAAACGGGGGCTCCTTTTGATCGAGCTGGAGAATCTCAGCTACACCTATGGCGGTGGCGAACTGCTGAGCGACGTGTCTTTACGGTTGCAACCGGGGTCGTTTCATTTTTTGACCGGCCCGTCGGGTGCGGGCAAGACCACCATACTTAAGCTTTGCTACGGCGCTTTGTTGCCCACAACGGGGCGGCTCAGCGTGTTCAAGCAGGACATCGCCCGGCTGGATCGGGATCAGTTGGCCCTGATGCGCCGTCGGATCGGTGTGGTGCATCAGGATTGCCAGTTCCTTGATCACATGACGCTGGCCGAGAATGTGGCGTTGCCGCTAACGGTGTCCGGGCAAATCGACACTGCACAGCGCGAAGACCTGAGCGAGTTGCTATCCTGGGTGGGACTGGGCACCCGATTGGATTCGCACCCGCCGGAATTGTCGGGAGGGGAACGCCAGCGTGCCGCATTGGCCCGCGCGGTCATCCTGTCACCGGACGTGGTTCTGGCGGATGAACCAACCGGAAACGTGGATTGGGAGATGTCGCAACGCCTGCTTCGCCTGTTGGTCGAATTGAACAAGATGGGCAAGACCGTGCTGATCGCGACCCATGACATGAGCCTGATCCGCGCAGCGAAAAGCCAGGTGCAGGCAAGGGTTCTTCGAATCTCGCAACGTCAGGTCCAACTTGCGGGGGCGGATCTATGAGCAACGGAATGATCCGAAGCCTGCTGAAACGGGACACGCGCGCGGACCGGGTCGTTCCGCCAACTGGGTACACGGCGCATCTGACCCTGTTTGTATCAGGCGCGATGGCTTTTCTGGCGGTGTTTGCATTAGCCCTTTCTCTGGCATCGGGGCGGCTGGCCGACCGCTGGGGTACAGAATTGGCCGGGGCCGTCACCTTGCGCATCAGCGCTCCTGCCGATCAGATGGACGCGCAGACCGAGGCGGCCCTGACAGTGCTTGCTCAAACCCCGGGCATAGCTTCGGCGCGCGCATTGACCACCGAGGAACAGGCGGCGCTGCTCTCCCCTTGGTTTGGACCGGACCTGCCGCTGGAAACGCTGCCTATCCCTCAACTGATTGAGATCATCGAAGGTGAGCCGGGTCTGGATGCGGCTGGTCTGCGCCTGCGGCTTGGGGCGGAAGTTCCCGGTGCGGTTCTGGACGATCACACCCGCTGGCGTGAACCCTTGGTAGAGGCCGCAAGGTCTTTGCGGCGGCTGGGCTGGGTTTCAATCCTGCTGATTGGTGGGGCCACGGCAGCCATGATCACGCTGGCCGCCAATGCCTCTCTGGCTGCCAATGCCCAGATTATCGAGGTGCTGCGTCTGGTTGGTGCCCGTGACAGCTTTATTGCCCGAGCCTTTGTCCGGCGCTTTACCTATCGGGCCTTCTTTGGTGCCGTTGTCGGCGTTTTTCTGGGCATGACCGGAGTGCTGCTGCTGCCCGAAGCCTCGGATGCGGGCGGGTTTCTGACGGGTTTGGGATTTCAGGGGTATGGCTGGCTGTTGCCGGCCCTCATCCCCGTATTGGGTGCGGCGGTTGCCTTTCTGGCAACCTGGAGTGCCGCCAGCCGTAAACTGAGGGAGCTTTCGTGATGGCCGCTGCGTTTCAGTGGGTACGCTCATTGATCTTCATGATCGTGATCTACGTTTGGATGCTGGTTCTGGGCATCCTGTTCGCCCCATACGCCATGTTCACCAAGCGTGGCGCATTGAAAGCTTGCAAGGCCTACGCGCGTACAACCTTGTGGCTGGCCCGTTGGATGGTCGGCATCCGGACCGAAGTGCGTGGCGCGGTGCCGTCGGGCGAAGTGGTCATCGGTGCCAAACATCAGTCCTTTCTGGATATTATTATCATTTTTGACGCCATCCCCCACGGCAAGTTCATTATGAAGAAAGAACTGCTTTGGACCCCGGTCATCGGTATGTATGCGCGGCGTCTTGGCTGTATCCCGGTTGATCGGGGAAAAAAGGGCGTCGCCGTGGCCAAGATGGTCAAGGACGTTGCCAAGGAATTCACGGAACCCGGGCAGTTAGTAATCTATCCCCAAGGCACGCGCGTCGCGCCGGGGGTGCGCAAACCTTACAAGGTCGGCACGGCCATTTTGTACGAAGGGCTGGGTTTTCCCTGCGTTCCCACGGCGACCAATGCGGGTGTGTTCTGGCCTCGCACCGGTGTTCTGCGCAAGCCTGGCCTAGCCATTGTCGACTTCCTTGATCCAATCAAGCCGGGTGCTGCACGGGACGATTTTCTCGGAATGCTGGAGGATGTCATCGAAACAAGGTCCAATGCGCTGATGCGAGAAGTTGGGTTTGATCCTGATGCAATTCATTGACGAAATCGAAACGCTCGAAAGTCTTTACGGTACACCCGGTGCGCCCTCATTGCGGAAGGTCGCGCACAGCCTGACTCCGCTGTATCGCAAGTGGATCATGGCCGCGCGGTTGTGCATTCTCAGCACCGTTGGTCCCGAAGGCGTAGACGGAAGCCCAAGGGGTGATGATGGTCCCGTTGTGCTAGAGCCTGATGCAAACACTTTGGCGCTTCCGGATTGGCGCGGCAACAACCGATTGGATTCGCTGCGCAATATCGTGCGTGACCCGCGCGTGGCCTTGATGTTTCTGGTGCCGGGCTCCAACACTGTCGTTCGGGTGAATGGTACAGCGCGCCTGACTGAGGACAATGAATTGCGCGCCCGGTTTGAAAAAAACGGCAAACAACCCGCCACCGTTGTCGTCATCGGAATTGCCGAAATCTACACGCAATGCGCCCGCGCACTTTTGCGCGCGCGGACTTGGAGCGCAGGTGATGAAAGCACTGCCTTACCCACCGTTGGCGAAATTCTGGCCGAAGTAAGCCGGGGTGAGGAAGGCGGTGCACAATACGACGCGGAATGGGGTGCAAGAGCCGAAAAAACGATGTGGTAGCACGTGCAACTACACCGCAGCCGCACCGATTTTGGCGACTTGTGAAACCCAGCGCTCGACACTGCCGGGCTTTGGATAGCTGGCACCCGCAAAATAGGTGAAACGCGTTGGTTTGAAGCCGACAAATCCAAGAATTTGATCACGGACCTGCCGAATGAGGGCTTGCCGGTAAATCAGCCGCATGAACCAGCCCGGCGTGTCAGACGTCAGGATGACACGAGCCGTACGTCCTGCCAGCATCGGGGCTGGAAGTCCCAGCTTGCTGATATTTCTTGTGTCGAAGGTGCGTCCCGGGATGAACATCCGGTCGATCAAGCCTTTCAGCTTGGCCGGCAACCCGCCCCACCACATCGGTGTTGTGAGGACCAGATGGTCGCTCCATTCGATGTCCTGAAGAACCTGTTCCAAAACGGGCTCAAGCGGTTTGAAGTCTTGATAGTTGCCCTGACCAAAGTCGTGATCGAACTGCATTTCGCTGAGGTGAACCATTCGGACATCGTGGCCATTCTTTTCGGCCGCGTCTTTGTAGGTTTCAGCGAAAGTGCGGGACAGGCTGCTTTCTGCGGGGTGCCCATCAAGGATGAGGATTTTTTTCCGTTGCATCGGGATTCTCCAAAATTGACCGTGGTCACTTTGTAAAACAATAAAATGACCGCGGTCAATAAAAAATTTGACCACGGTCAAAAACTATGCAAATTGGACCTATGCAAAAGACAATTCAAAAACGCACTCTGAAAACTCGGGCGCGCCTTATCGAAGCTTCGGAGAACCTGATCAACACGGGTGGATACGAGGCCCTGAGGGTCGAAGACGTTGTGCAGGCGGCAGGTGTGGCCAAAGGTACGTTCTTCGCGCATTTCCGCGATAAGGACGCGTTGATGGAGATTCTGATTGGCGCAAAGTTGGATAGGTTTCTGGACAGTGCCGAAGCCCGGACGCCACCCAGGACCGTGTCAGAGATCATAGCCGTGCTAGAGCCAGTCCACAGATTCATGACATCCGAGCGATACGTTTTTGATCTGTTGATCAGATATTCAGGCGCGACGGCTGTTGCTGAAATAGGACCGATTGCCCATTTTTTCGAGCGATACTATCGCCTTGTCATGATGTGGCTTGAAACAGCAGATGTGCGGAAGGACGTAACGCCTGAACTTCTTGCAGAAGGGGTGCAGGCCTTTGCCATTCAGGCCATGTCGCTAAGATTCTGCGCCCTGCACGCGGCCACCACATTCAGTGACAGATTAGAGACCTATCTGAACGCGTGGTTGACCCCGCCGACCGGTTAGCCGGCGGGGCAGTACGTTAGCTGTGGATCGGGCCGTCGCCGCAGGCCAATGCCGCTTCTCGTACCGCTTCGGAATAGGTCGGGTGCGCATGGCAGGTCAGGGCCAGATCTTCGGCTGACGCGCCAAACTCCATTGCGACGCAAACCTCATGGATCAGATCGCCTGCTGCCGGGCCGATAATGTGGGCACCAAGTATCCGGTCAGTTTCCTTGTCAGCCAGAATTTTGACGAACCCATCGGCCGCAAAATTCGCCTTGGCGCGGCCGTTGCCCATGAACATGAACTTGCCCACCTTATAGGCGCGGCCTTGTTCTTTCAGGGTTTCTTCGGTTTCGCCGACATTGGCGACCTCGGGCCAAGTGTAGATTACCCCCGGAATGACGCCATAATTGACGTGGCCATGTTTTCCGGCGACCTGTTCCGCCGCGGCCATGCCTTCGTCTTCGGCCTTATGCGCCAGCATCGGGCCTTCGGTGACATCACCGATGGCATAGATGCCGGGTACGTTTGTCTGCCAGTCAGAGCCCACCTTGATCTGGCCGCGCTGGGTCATTTCAACGCCCAGCGCCTCAAGCCCAAGGCCGTACGAGAATGGCTTGCGCCCGGTGGCGACCAGAACGGTATCCGCCTCAATCACGTGTTCGCTGTCATCCTTACGCAGCTTGTAGGTGACTTTTGCCTTGGTCTTGGTCGCTTCGGTCTTTTGTACCGCTGCGCCCATGACAAAGTTCAACCCCTGTTTTTTCAGAATGCGCTGGAACGTTTTCTGAACCTCGGGGTCCATGCCCGGCGTGATCACGTCGAGGAATTCGATCACGGTGACTTCGGCGCCAAGACGTTGATACACCGAACCCAGTTCCAGACCGATCACGCCCGCACCAATGACCACCATCTTTTTCGGAACCTTGCCAAGCGACAGCGCACCGGTCGAGGTCACGACAACCTTCTCATCCACGTCAACGCCCGGCAGCGAAGCCGGTTCAGAGCCCGAAGCGATGATGATATTCTTGGCCGTGTGAACTTCGTCGCCCACTTTGACCTGACCCGCTGCGGGGATCGAGCCCCAGCCCTTTAACCAGTCGATCTTGTTTTTCTTGAACAGAAACTCGATGCCCTTGGTATTACCCTCAATGGTTTCGTCTTTGTAGACCTGCATCTGTTTCCAATCGACCGAGGGGCTTTTCCCCTTCAGGCCCATCTTGGCAAAGTTATGCTCGGCCTCATGCAGTTGGTGGCTGGCATGCAGCAGCGCCTTGGACGGGATGCAGCCGACGTTCAGGCACGTGCCGCCCAGCGTGTCTCGTCCTTCTACAACGGCGGTTTTCAAGCCCAGTTGGGCACAGCGAATAGCGCAGACATAGCCGCCGGGGCCAGCGCCGATTACGATGACGTCATAGTTTGCCATGAAAGGTCTCCTTGAGTAGTCGGGCTGTGGCAGAGCAGACACCACCTGCGCACAGGCTGTAAACTGGCGTTATCAAAAAAGCACCGCCAAAAGCATGAAAGTTGTTGCGAGGAAACCAGCGAACCAGATCAGAGTGCGCCAGGGCGACAAGCCAAAAAAGTAAGCCGGTACGTAGAGTATGCGGGCGATCAGATAGATCCACGCACATGCCGCGGTAAATCCGGTGCCTGCGTCTGCGACCGTGACGGTGGTGCAGGCTATGGTGAACAGGATCAATCCCTCGAAATGATTGTTCAGCGCACGGTATAAACGGCCGGTCTCGTCCGATAGCTGGTCTTCCAGCGATCCTTTCAGACGCGAGCGGTCGCGCGGGGACATGGTTTTACCCGGTCCCAGTTCGATATTCGCGGGTATCGCCATCAGGGCATATTGCACGACCTGCAACAGTGCGGCCAAGGTTAGTGCCGTTAGTTCAGGTGTCATGTCTTGCAATCTCCGAATGTGTGGGCGTTCCTGAAGTGAAAGTCCAACACAGATCGCAGTTGTGGCCCCTTACTGGCTTTGGCGGCGCGGACGCCGCCGGATATTCGATATGTTTCATGTACACCGGGCATCATGCCTACTCGGGCGAAAGCACTTTGACCTGAATATGCGCGACGCCGCCGCGTTCGTGATGCATGGCAAGTTCCTCGGATTCGAGAAAGGCCGTGGCCCGATCGAGATCCGAGATCTCGAACAGGGCAACGGCGTGATCGGGTCGCGCGGGATCGCGCCAGACGTGAAGGTCATGAATTCCGGCAGATTTGCGCACTGCCGTATCTTCACGGAACACCTTCAGCCAGGCATCGAAATCCGCCACATCAGCTTGCCAAAGCACATGTGTTGCCATGATTACAGGTCCATCAGCAGGCGGCGTGGATCTTCCAGCGCCTCTTTCACGCGAACAAGGAACGTGACCGCGCCTTTGCCGTCCACGATCCGGTGGTCGTAAGACAGTGCCAGATACATCATCGGACGGATTACAACCTGACCGTTGATTGCCATCGGACGATCCTGGATTTTGTGCATGCCCAGAATACCCGATTGCGGGGGGTTCAGGATGGGGGAGGACATCAGCGATCCATAGACGCCACCGTTTGAGATGGTGAAGGTCCCTCCCTGCATCTCGGCCATCGACAGTTTACCGTCGCGGGCGCGCTTGCCTTTCTCGGCGATGGCCTTCTCGATAGCGGCGAACGACATGCTGTCGGCATCGCGGATCACCGGAACCACAAGGCCAGTCGGTGTGCCGGCGGCCACGCCCATATGGACAAAGTTCTTATAGACGATGTCGGTGCCGTCGATCTCGGCATTGACCTCGGGCACTTCCTTCAGCGCATGGCAGCACGCCTTGGTGAAGAAGGACATAAAGCCCAGACGCACGCCGTGCTTCTTCTCGAACTGGTCCTTGTACTGGCTGCGCAGGGCCATCACCTCGGTCATGTCCACCTCGTTATAGGTGGTCAGCATCGCGGCGGTGTTCTGGCTGTCTTTCAGGCGCTTGGCGATGGTCTGGCGCAGGCGAGTCATCTTGACGCGTTCTTCGCGCGCAGCGTCATCCGCAGGAACCGGCGCGCGTGGCGCGGCGGCCGGAGCGGGAGCCGGTGCGGGCGCAGGCGCAGCAGCGGTTGCGACCGCCTTGGCCACGTCTTCCTTCATGATGCGGCCATCGCGACCGGTTCCAGTAACCTGATCAGCACTCAGACCAGCCTCGGCCATCGCTTTTTCGGCCGAAGGTGCGTTAGCTACGTCTTTACCAGCCGTCGCTGCGGCCGGGGCTGCTGCAGCAGCTGCCGGAGCCGCGGCGGGGGCCGTTGCAGCGCCCGCGCCCGAGATCACGGCCAGCTTGGCTGTTGCATCCACGGTCGTGCCTTCGGGCGCGACGATTTCGGATAGAACGCCTGCGGCAGGCGCTGGAACCTCAACGGAGACCTTGTCAGTTTCAAGCTCGCAGAGCATTTCGTCTTGCGCCACGGCGTCGCCCACCTGCTTGAACCACGTGGATACCGTGGCCTCGGTGACCGACTCGCCCAAGGTGGGAACCATCACGTCGACACTGCCAGCGCCAGCGGCCGGTGCGGCGTTGGGTGCGGGTTCAGCGGCGGCAGCAGCCGGGGCCGGAGCTGCACCTTCGCCTGCGGCAATAGTCGCAAGCAAGGCGTCAACACCAACGGTTTCACCCTCGGCGGCGACGATTTCACCCATGACACCGGCAGCAGGGGCCGGAACCTCAACCGTTACCTTGTCTGTCTCAAGCTCACAGAGCATCTCATCCACAGCCACGGCATCACCGGGTTTCTTGAACCAGGTCGCAACCGTGGCTTCGGTGACGGATTCGCCAAGCGTGGGAACACGAACTTCAATTGTCATCGTTTACTTTCCTTCGAGGCTCAGCGCTTCGTTCACGAGCGCCTCTTGTTGAGCTTTGTGTTGGCTGGCCAGACCCGTCGCGGGCGAAGCCGAGGTTGCGCGGCCGACATAGGTTGGCCTTGTGTGTTTGGCGCCGATGCGGGTCAGCACCCATTCGATATTGGGTTCGATAAATGTCCAGGCGCCCTGGTTCTTGGGTTCTTCCTGACACCAGACCATCTCAGCCCCTTTAAAGCGCTCAAGCTCGTTGATCAGCGAGTGCGCCGGGAACGGATAGTATTGCTCGATCCGCAGCAGGTAGATGTCGTCGATCCCGCGTGCGTCGCGTTCTTCCAGCAGGTCGTAATAGACCTTGCCCGAACACAGAACGACGCGTTTGATCTTCTTGTCGGCCACCAGCTTGGTGTCCGAGTTGCCCTGTTGCGCGTCGTCCCACAGCACCCGGTGGAAGCTGGAGCCGGTGGTGAAATCCTCGACCGTGCTGACTGCCAGCTTGTGCCGCAACAGCGACTTCGGCGTGACCAGAATCAGCGGTTTGCGGAACGTCCGGTGCAATTGGCGGCGCAGGATGTGGAAGTAGTTCGCCGGTGTCGTGCAGTTCGCAACAATCCAGTTGTCCTGACCGCACATCTGCAAGAAGCGCTCCAGGCGGGCCGAGCTATGTTCGGGGCCTTGCCCTTCGAACCCGTGCGGCAGCAGCGTCACCAGACCCGACATACGCAGCCATTTGCTTTCGCCCGAGCTGATGAACTGGTCAAACATGATCTGCGCACCGTTGGCAAAGTCACCAAACTGCGCCTCCCAAAGGGTCAGCGCGTTGGGTTCGGCAAGCGAATAGCCGTATTCGAAGCCCAAGACCGCGTATTCCGAGAGCATCGAGTCGATCACTTCGTATTTCGACTGCCCTTCACGGATGTTGTTCAGAGGGTAATACCGCTCTTCGGTTTCCTGATGCACGAAGCCCGAGTGGCGCTGACTGAACGTGCCGCGTGTCGCATCCTGCCCGGACAGGCGTACCGGATACCCTTCGGTCAGCAATGACCCAAAGGCTAGCGCCTCACCCGTTGCCCAGTCAAAGCCTTTGCCGCTGTCGAACATCTGCTTCTTGTGATCTAGCAGGCGCGAGACGGTTTTGTGCACCGCGATATCGGCGGGCGCATGCGTCAGGGCCTTGCCGACTTCGGCGAATGTCTCGGGCGAGATTGCAGTTTCACCGCGGACATATTCCTCTTTGTTTTTGTTCAGATGCGACCAACGCCCATCCAGCCAGTCCGCCTTGTTCGGCTTGTAATCCTTGCCGGCGTCGAACTCATCGTTCAGATGCGCCTGGAAGGCGGCTTTCATATCCTCGATCTCGCCTTCCGGGATCAGGCCGTCTTGGACCAAACGCTCAGTATACAGAGAAAGCGTGGTCTTATGGGTCTTGATCTTCTTGTACATGATCGGGTTGGTGAACATGGGCTCATCGCCCTCGTTATGACCAAACCGGCGATAGCAGAAGATGTCGATGACCACGTCCTTGTGGAACTTCTGACGGAACTCGGTCGCAACCTTGGCAGCGTGCACCACCGCTTCGGGGTCATCGCCGTTCACGTGGAAAATCGGTGCCTCGACCATCAGCGCGATATCCGTCGGATACGGAGAAGACCGCGAGAAGTGCGGTGCGGTGGTAAAGCCGATCTGGTTGTTCACAACGATATGCATGGTGCCGCCGGTCTTGTGCCCGCGCAGGCCCGACAGGCCAAAGCCTTCGGCCACAACACCTTGACCGGCAAAGGCCGCGTCACCATGCAGCAGGATGCCCATCACCGCAGTACGGTCGGTATCGTTCAGTTGGTCCTGCTTGGCGCGGACCTTGCCCAATACCACGGGGTTCACCGCCTCAAGATGCGAAGGGTTCGCCGTTAGCGACAGGTGCACGCTGTTGCCGTCAAACTCCCGGTCGCTGGAAGCGCCGAGGTGATATTTCACATCGCCGGACCCATCCACGTCTTCGGGTTTGAAGCTGCCGCCCTGGAATTCGTTGAAGATCGCGCGATAAGGTTTACCCATCACGTTGGCAAGGATGTTCAGGCGACCCCGGTGAGGCATGCCAATCACGATATCCCGTATGCCCAAGGCACCGCCACGCTTGATGATCTGTTCCATCGCAGGGATCAGCGCCTCGCCGCCGTCAAGACCAAAGCGCTTGGTGCCCATGTATTTGACGTGCAGGAATTTCTCAAATCCCTCGGCCTCGACCATCTTGTTCAGAATGGCCTTGCGGCCTTCCTTGGTGAACTGGATTTCCTTGCCGTATCCTTCGATCCGTTCCTTCAGCCAAGCGGCCTGTTCAGGGTCAGAGATGTGCATGTATTGCAGCGCAAAGGTGCCGCAATAGGTGCGTTTCACGATCTCAACGATCTGGCGCATACTGGCCATCTGCAGGCCCAGAACGTTGTCGATAAAGATCGGGCGGTCCATGTCGGCCTCGGTGAAGCCGTATGTCTTGGGGTCCAGTTCTGGATGCGTACTGGCGGCTCGCATGCCCAGCGGGTCAAGATCGGCGGCCAGATGGCCCCGGATACGATAGGCCCGGATCAGCATCAGCGCGCGCAGACTGTCCAGAACGGCGCGTTTGATCTGATCATCGCTGACCTCAACGCCCTTGTCCGCTGCCTTTTCCTTGATCTTCTTGCCTGCCGCCTTGGCGTCAATCTCTGACCATTCGCCTGTGAGCGCTCCGGTCAGGTCATCGGCCGGCATCGGCGGCCAGTCGGTCCGCGCCCAGGAGGGCCCTTCAGCCTCTTTCTGAACGTCCGGAGAAGCGTCCCCCATGGCCTTGAAAAACTCGGCCCATGCGGCGTCTACCGCACCGGGGTTCTTGGTGTATTGGGCATATAGCTGCTCCAGATACTCGGCATTGTGCCCCTGCATAAAGCTAGAGGCGTGAAATGCGGAATTGGGCGTATGTTCGGTCATGTGCGAACCTCGAATGGGTAGGCGGTTTCGGTTTTGGTTTCAGTGTTGCGGCTGGTCTGGATAACCCAGTGTATTAAATACCCAGGCCATGTTTCGTCGAACGACATCTATTGTTTCAGGGTCATAATAGTCTGGCACAGGTATGCCCTTTCGTCTTTCTTTCATGGACTTGTCGTGTCCGAGTTTAAAACCGTTTTCCGGCAGACCAAATCCAGCGAGCGTTTCTTTCAAGTCGGCGACAAGATGTTCTTTGCGAATGAAACGATCAACAATCAGTTTATTATCGATCGAAACGATGTCCCAATCTATCGACCATGTGCCCGACAAGACGAACGATCTGAACTGCTCGAATTCGGTTTTCGCGTCCTCCGAAGGCAGATTCTTCTGGTATTTCATAAAATGAAACTGCGACACCACCCGGTCGAAAGGATCGCGGACATTTGCGATCTTGGTATAGCTGTCAAATGTCTTGGCACCCAGGTTTTCCCTTACGTTCATGGCCGACATATGATTGCGCCAAGGGTGTTTGTGCCTGTGCCACAACCGCAGAATGCGATGGGTGTTCTGCGTTCTGGGTCCACGTGCCCCCACAATCCCATGTTTTGAGATCCTGACCTCTCCGTTCGGCAACTCACCCAGCCCCGGTTTTTCACACAAGGGCTGCAGGGCTTTTTCGGTCGAGGTGCCCGCCGTTTTGGTCGTCTTCAGGTAAATGAACTTGTGCTTGTGGCAAACCAGGACCATCTCACTGATCCTTTCCGGTTTGTGGCTGAGTGAAACCAGATTTTCCTGCGTGTCCGATCATGGGGCAACCTCATGTGGGTTGGGACCGTATTGATTGGTGCCTTGCTGGCTGGGGCGGGTCAGCCACCACAGCACCAGGAGGGGCGACACAAACAGGATCAGCAGGGTTGGAATGACGATTAGCAGCGTGGCACGGGTGAACAGGATGTCCAGATTGCCGCCATGCTGGAAACTGGATGCAAGGCCGATGCCGAAGAACAGAACGGCACCTGCCCCCAGGATCAGAAGGATCGGTAACAACGCATAAAGCCCGCTGCGCCCGGTATCATGCATCCGACGCCACGCGACAGCCAGATGCGGGAAGAATACGATCAGGCTGACGATGCTTTGTACAGGTTGCGAGGACGTGGCGGTGACGGATGTACTCGTCTCCGTTTCTGTCGTGGCGACTTGGGTGAAAAATTGCCAGTCGATGATCCCGGCGATGATGTTCCAGATCACGATGAACAGGAAAAAGAACCAATATTCGGGCCGCGAGGCACGGCCCGAAAAGGTGAAGAACTTGGAGAAACACGTTTTTACAGCCTCACCAAAGGTCATGTGTTTCGTTCCTCTCCAGACTAGACGGCCGAAGCCGCCATATCAGCCAATCGCTTCCAGCACAGCCTCACCCAGCGTTGCCGGGCTTTCGGCAACGACGATACCGGCTGAGCGCATGGCTTCGATCTTGTCCTCAGCGCCACCCTTGCCGCCGGCGACAATCGCGCCCGCGTGGCCCATGCGGCGGCCCGGAGGGGCTGTGCGGCCTGCGATGAAACCGGCAACTGGCTTTTTGCGGCCCTTCTTGGCCTCATCCGCCAGGAACTGCGCGGCTTCTTCCTCGGCCGAACCACCGATTTCACCGATCATGATGATCGACTCGGTTTCGTCATCGGCAAGGAACCATTCCAGTACGTCAATATGCTCGGTACCTTTGATCGGGTCGCCGCCGATGCCCACGCAGGTGGACTGGCCCAGACCCACATCAGTGGTCTGCTTGACGGCCTCATAGGTCAGCGTACCCGAGCGCGACACAACACCGACCGAGCCGCGCTTGTGGATGTGACCGGGCATGATGCCGATCTTACAAGCATCGGGCGTGATAACACCGGGGCAGTTCGGGCCGATCAGGCGCGATTTGCTGCCTTCCAGCGCGCGCTTCACCTTCATCATGTCCAAAACCGGGATGCCTTCGGTGATGCAGACGATCACTTCCATCTCGGCATCAATCGCTTCGAGGATCGAGTCAGCCGCGAAGGGCGGCGGAACATAGATCACCGAGGCGTTGGCTTCAGTCACATGCTTGGCCTCGTGGACCGAGTTGAACACGGGCAGGTCAAGATGCGTCTGACCGCCTTTGCCGGGGGTCACGCCGCCGACCATCTTGGTGCCATAAGCGATGGCCTGTTCGCTGTGGAATGTGCCCTGAGAGCCGGTAAAGCCCTGACAGATCACTTTGGTATTTTCGTCGATGAGGACTGCCATTTGGCGTTCTCCTGTTTTAGGCGGGCCAAGGCCTGCCAGAATTCTTTGGAAAAGTGGGGCGAAACCCACTCCACGGAATTGGGCTTAGCCTTTCACGGCTTTCACGATCTTTTCGGCACCGTCTTTCAGGTTGTCCGCCGCGATCACGTCCAGGCCAGAGGTGTTGATAATCTCTTTGCCTTTCTCAACATTCGTGCCTTCCAGACGTACGACCAGCGGAACCTGCAGACCGACCTCCTTCACCGCGGCGACAACGCCCTCGGCGATGACGTCACAGCGCATGATGCCGCCGAAGATGTTGACCAGAATGCCTTTGACGTTCGGGTCCGATGTGATGATCTTGAACGCTTCGGTCACTTTCTCTTTGGTCGCGCCGCCGCCCACGTCGAGGAAGTTGGCAGGCTCGGCCCCATACAGCTTGATGATGTCCATCGTCGCCATCGCCAGACCGGCACCGTTGACCATGCACCCGATCTCACCATCCAGCGCGATGTAGTTCAGGTCGTATTTCGACGCTTCCAGTTCTTTGGGGTCTTCCTCGGTCTCGTCGCGCAGTTCGGCGATGTCGGGGTGGCGGTAGACCGCGTTGCCGTCAAAGCCGACCTTGGCGTCCAACACTTTCAGATCACCTTTGTCCGAAATGATCAGCGGGTTAATCTCCAGCATCTCCATGTCCTTCTCGACGAAGGCGGCGTAAAGCTGGCTCATCAGTTTGACGCATTGCTTGACCTGCGCGCCTTCCAGCCCCAGTGAAAAGGCGATGCGGCGGCCATGATAGGGTTGGTAGCCGGTCGCAGGATCGACCGAGAAGGACAGGATTTTCTCGGGCGTGGCAGCAGCAACCTCTTCAATGTCCATGCCGCCCTCAGTCGAGCAGACGAATGAGATGCGGCTGGTCTGACGATCTACCAGCAGGGCCAGGTACAATTCGCGTTCGATACCAGACCCGGCTTCGATATAAATGCGGTTGACCTGCTTGCCTGCGGGGCCGGTCTGATGCGTGACCAGTGTGCGGCCCAGCATCTTCTTCGCTTCTTCGGCGGCTTCTTCCACCGACTTGGTCAGACGTACACCGCCCTTTTCGCCGGCATCGGCTTCTTTGAAAGACCCCTTGCCGCGACCACCTGCGTGGATTTGTGCTTTGACAACCCAAAGGGGGCCATCCAGTTCACCTGCTGCGGTTTTGGCTTCCTCGGCGCGCAAAACCGCGCGACCTTCGGAGACCGGAGCGCCATAGCTGCGAAGAAGAGCCTTGGCCTGATATTCGTGAATGTTCATCGAAACTGTCCCGTCTGACTACGATTAAGTCGTTATAGACGGCTGTAGAGCAGAAATATAAAGGCTTTTTTGCTGCCTTAGGACTTTTTCGCTAAGATTTTCGACTTTTGTGATCACAGATTTTTTGGGTGTGATCACAAGATACCCGTTGATGTGGGCCGATTGATTTGAGCAGACGCATCGATTCTACAAATCAACACCTGGGGCAATCGCCTACCCGATAGTCCTGAGTGCGGTTGCGACCCGAGAAAAAATGATCGCGTCGTGTTGCATTCCACCGACAAGGTTCGGAGGCATGTCGGATTTTGTCAGAGTTGACGGAAAGAATGTTAGACGCGCGCCGATAGTAGAGCCCGAACAGGTCAACCAAACAAAAAATGCGCGCCCGAAGACGCGCATCCAGAATCATAGTCGGATACACCGAGTTTTATGCCAACGAGTTGTCGATGCCTTTGCAAGCCTCGATCAGACCCTTCACAGCATTGACCGAGTTGTCGAATCCGGCCTGCTCTTCATCGTTCAGGGTGATGTTGACGATTTTTTCAATCCCACCAGCCCCGATTACGGTGGGGACACCTACGTACATGCCAGTCACACCAAGCTCACCATCGCAATAGGCGGCGCAGGGCAGGACGCGTTTTTGGTCTTTCAGATATGCCTCGGCCATTTCAATCGCCGACGTTGCCGGGGCGTAGAAGGCTGATCCTGTTTTCAGCAGACCAACAATCTCGGCGCCGCCGTCGCGGGTGCGCTGTACGATCGCGTCCAGCTTGTCTTGCGAGGTCCAGCCCATTTTGACCAGATCGGGCAGCGGGATGCCCGCAACGGTCGAATAGCGAACCGACGGCACCATGGTATCTCCGTGGCCGCCCAGAACGAAGGCAGTGACGTCTTTCATGGAGACGCCAAATTCTTCGGCCAGGAAGTGCCGGAACCGGGCCGAGTCCAGGACGCCAGCCATGCCACAGACCTTATTGTGCGGAAGGCCAGAGAATTCGCGCAGCGCCCAGACCATCGCATCCAGCGGGTTGGTGATGCAGATGACGAAGGCGTCAGGCGCGTGGGCAGCGATGCCTTCACCGACGGATTTCATGACTTTCAGGTTGATCCCCAGCAGATCATCACGGCTCATCCCCGGTTTGCGCGGTACACCTGCCGTTACGATGCAGACATCGGCACCTGCGATATCCTCGTAGGACTGGGTGCCTTTCAGCTTGGCATCAAAGCCCTCTGAGGGCCCGGATTCAGCGATGTCGAGCGCTTTGCCTTCGGGGATGCCTTCGGCGATGTCGAACAGGACGACATCACCCAGTTCTTTCATTGCTGTGAGGTGGGCGAGCGTGCCGCCGATCTGACCTGCGCCGATCAGCGCGATCTTGGGTCTGGCCATTTGGATTGTCTCCGGTCGGTTTTGAAGTCGCGGTTGTGCTAGTCGGTAAATGACTTTCGCGCAAGGGTTATGCAGCGCGGCATGCAACCGCATACAGTTTGCACCGGGCGCGCTGATTACGCTAAACGGTTTTTTAGACAAGCCAATATACGGGATACCGCATGTTCGAACTGAACCTGATGTTTTTTGCCGTCGCAATTCCGGCGGTGATCTTTGCGGGCATCTCGAAGGGCGGGTTCGGGTCAGGCGTGGCCTTTGCGTCGTCGTCGATTCTGGCGCTGATACTTGAGCCGGGGCAGGCGCTTGCACTGATGCTGCCCATTCTGATGGTCATTGATGTGGCGACCCTTGGCCCGTATTGGAAACGCTGGAGCTGGCCTGACTCGCGTTTGTTGATTTTGGGTGCGGTCCCGGGGGTCGCGCTGGGCGCTTGGCTATACCGCGCGACCGATGATGACCTGCTGCGCTTGCTGATTGGCGGAATCTCGGTCGGATTCGTAGCCTGGCATTTCGCCCAGAGCAAAGGCCTGATCCGCGGCTTTGAAAAAAGACTGCCGCCAACTGCCGGGTTGTTCGCCGGGCTGGTCGCCGGGTTTACTAGTTTTGTCAGTCATGCCGGCGGGCCGCCTGCAGCTGTTTATCTGTTGTCGCAACGCCTGACGAAGACCGAGTTTCAGGCATCCACCGTGCTGGTCTTCTGGGTCATCAACATCTCGAAATTCGTTCCCTACGCCTTTCTCGGTATGTTTACCTGGCACACGGCATGGGCTGATCTGCTGCTGACACCTTTTGCATTGCTGGGTGCATGGCTGGGCGTCCGGGCGCATTTCATGCTGTCCGAACGGCTGTTTTTTGGCATTGCCTATGTATTGCTGATTATTACCGGCAGCAAACTGATCTTGGATGCCTTGACTTAGATATTGGGTGGAAGGGCTTCTGTGATCGCCTCATAGTCCCGACCCGCTGCGATGAGGCAGCTTGTTCCGTCCGGCAGCGTTACCGTGATCGTCCAGCTGCCGGTCTGATCCGAAGCAAAAAGCTCCATTATCGCACCCTGCCGCGCGATTCCGATAGCGTGGCGCGTTTCGCCGTACGTGCCTGCCAGTCGTTTCACCATTTCGTCGCGTGGGGCGCAGGTGCGGGCCTGTACCTGCTGAGCGGCCAGCACCATGATACCAAGGCCCATCGTCAACTTGATCAGCATGTTTTTCATCTGCAAACCCTCCTGATTCCATCTGACCTTCAGCTTGGGGTTGGCGGACCCAAATTAAGTTAAGCCTACGCACGTTGGTTGGCTCATGCTGCGTTGCGGCGATTTTGTCCTTGAACTTTCCAGAAAAAAATGCCCCATTTCGCGCAATTTTGTTTCAAAGGGAGAGGCCAATGGACGCCCGTCAGCGCCCCTATCGCTCAGTTTTGTACATCCCCGGCTCGCGCGAGCGGGCACTGGACAAAGCCCGCACCTTGCCGGTGGATGCGATCATCTTTGATCTCGAAGACGCGGTGGCCGCTGAGGAAAAGGCAAATGCGCGCCAAACGCTGAGCGCGGCGCTAGCGGCTGGTGGCTACGGTGAACGCGTCAAGATCGTACGCATCAACGGCTTGGATACAGAATGGGGCCGCGCCGATGCCGAGGCGGTCCGTGATATGGACGCTGATGTTGTGTTGCTACCCAAGGTGAACGCAGCCGCTGACGTGGACGCCCTTGCTGCCATCACGGGTGACAAGCCGGTCTGGGCGATGATGGAAACGCCGCGCGGCATGCTGAATGCAGCTGAGATTGCGGCTCATCCGCTGATGGCAGGTTTTGTGATGGGCACAAATGATCTGGCCAAAGACCTGCAAACCCGGTTCCGCGCCGACCGCCTGCCGCTGATGACCTCATTAGGTTTATGCCTGCTGGCCGCCAAGGCCGAGGGGCTGATCATTGTCGACGGGGTATACAACGCGTTCAAAGACAATGATGGACTGGCGGCTGAATGTGAGCAGGGCCGCGATATGGGTTTTGATGGCAAGACTCTGATCCACCCGGCGCAGATCGACATCGCCAACGCGGCTTTTGCGCCATCGCAGGCCGAGATTGATCTGGCGCGCCGTCAGATTGCTGCGTTTGAAGAGACAGAGGCGAAGGGTCAGGGTGTTGCAGTGGTCGATGGGAAGATCGTTGAAAATCTGCATGTTGTAACAGCCCGCGAAATTCTGGCAAAAGCAGAGGCGATTTCAGCTTTGCAAGCGGGGTAAGCCAGCATGGGCTTTGTTCTTCTGATCCTTGGGGTGGCACTGTGGTGGGCCGCCCATTTGTTCAAACGTATCATGCCCACGCAACGCGCGGCGATGGGCGACGCGGGCAAGGGCGCGGTGGCGCTGTCACTGGTTGCTGCAATCCTGTTGATGATCTTCGGCTATCGCATGACCGATTTCATCTATGTCTGGGCGCCACCGGCATTCATGATTCACATCAACAACCTTTTGGTGCTTATCGCGATCTATCTGATGAGTCCGGCCGGAACCAAAGGCCGCTTGCTGCACAAGCTCCGCCACCCGATGCTGGGCGGGTTCAAGCTGTGGGCTTTCGCGCATCTATTGGTCAATGGCGATCTGGCCTCGATCATCCTGTTCGGCGGCTTGCTGGCATGGGCAGTGGTTGAGGTGATTGTCATCAACCGCTCCGAGCCTGCATGGACCCCCGGCGAGCCCGGCACCTTCGGCAAGGACGCGATGTTCTTTGCTGGCTCGATCGTGCTGTTGGGCATCATCGGTTACATCCATGGGCTGGTTGGTCCTTGGCCATTTCCGTCGTAAGGAGCTGATGCAATGGCAAAACTCTACCGGCTGCTGACCGAGGAAGACACGTCAGCCTTCTGCCACAAGGTCTCGGACGCGCTGGCTAAAGGATGGGAGCTGTATGGCGACCCCTCATACGCGTTTGATGAATCCAGCCGCATGATGCGATGCGCGCAGGCCGTGATCAAAGAGGTCGATACCGACTATTCACCCGACATGAAACTGGGACAGCAGTAATGGCAAAAACCAATCCGGGCCGCTTTTTCGAGGATTACTCAGATGGGCAGGTGCTGCACCATGCTGTGCCGCGCACCGTAACTGATGGGGAGCGCGCGTTGTATCATGCGCTGTATCCCGCACGGCATGCGCTCTATTCCTCGGACGAGTTCGCCCGGAACTGTGGCCTGCCGCAAAGCCCGATTGACGATCTGGCCGCGTTCCACGTGGTTTTTGGCAAAACCGTACCTGATATCTCGCTGAACGCAGTGGCAAATCTGGGTTATGCCGAAGGGCGGTGGCTAAAGCCGGTCTATCCCGGTGACACGTTGCGCGCGGAGTCTGAGGTGATCGGCGTCAAAGAGAACTCGAACGGTAAGACCGGGGTGGTGTGGGTCCGCACGCGTGGCTTTAACCAGCGCGACGAGGTTGTGATCGAGTATGTGCGCTGGGTCATGGTGCGCAAATCGAACCTTGACGCCCCTGCACCCGAAGCCGTTGTTCCGGATCTGAAAAAGGCGCTTGATCCGCAGGATCTGGTGGTGCCATCGGGGTTGGACTTCACGACTTATGACTTTGCCCAGTCGGGCGAGGCGCATCGCTGGGGCGACTATGAAATTGGCGAAACCATTGATCATGTCGATGGCGTAACTGTGGAAGAGGCTGAGCATATGCTGGCCACGCGCCTCTGGCAAAATACGGCAAAAGTGCATTTTGACCTGACGTTCCGACCAGATGGCCGACTGATCTATGGTGGGCACGTGATTTCGATGGCGCGGGCCTTGTCGTTCAACGGGCTTGCAAATGCGCAGATGATTGTCGGTCTGAATGGCGGGGCGCATGCCAACCCTTGTTTCGCCGGCGACACGATCAAGGCTTGGTCCGAAGTTCTGGACAAGGCTCAAACCACTGTGCCGGGCATTGGGGCCATTCGCTTGCGACTGGTTGCAACCAAGGGCGGTGAGCCGTTTGTTTTGAAAAACGAAGACGGTCGGTATCAACCAAATGTCCTGCTTGACCTTGATTATTGGGCTCTGATGCCGGTCTGAGGTGACGCACACTCATGTGATCACAGCTTCCCCTATTCGTGCTAGGCTGCGGCTATGGTCCTGCTGCGTTCCCTTCTTGCCTGCCTGTTTCTGACACCGCCTGCGCTGGCGTGTGATCTGGCTTTGGCGTTGGCCGTGGATGTATCGGGATCGGTCGACACAAAAGAATACCGCATCCAGATGGACGGATTGGCCGAAGGGTTGCGTGATCCTCTTGTGTCAGAGGCACTGGTGCGCGGGCAGGCACAGTTGATGCTTGTGCAATGGACCGGCTCGTCGCGCCAGAAAGTGACGATCCCCTGGACCAGAATCGACAGCTTTGACGCGCTTGAACGTTTTGCCGCTCAGGTCGCCAGCGATCCCAGAGTCTGGCGCAACTTTTCCACGGCCATTGGTGAAGCGCTTGAGATGACGATGTCCAGTTTTGATGCTGTGTCAGACTGCAAACGCCATCTGATAGACATTTCGGGTGATGGGGTCTCAAACGAAGGGGTAGAGCCGTCCGAACTACACAATACGCTGCGGAGCAGGGGTGTCACGGTCAACGCCATCGCGATCGAAGAAAGCGAACCGGATCTGACGGCCTATTTCTTTGAAAACGTCATTGTCGGTGAGGGCGCGTTTGTTGTCTCGGCCGCGGGTTTTGCGGACTACCCTGACCGTATCCGGAAAAAGCTGCTGCGCGAGGTTGTGCAACAGTCGGCAGCTTTGGAGCAGCGGCAATAGATTCGTGATCACGATGCTTTTCCCCTGAAAACGCTAACATAATGAGGATTGAATAAATTTTGTGATCACAGTGCGATTTAGTGTGATCACGTATTGGCAAAATTTTCGATTTTGAGCCCATTTTACCCATTTTTACTCAAGCAGCACGTGACAGAGGATCAAAAAAGGGTAAAACCACCGGTAGCCAATGAAAGAGGAGCCGACATGGCCGATGTCAATCGGGGCAACCGCCCGCTCTCGCCACATATTATGATTTACCGCCCGCAGATGACGTCCATGTCATCGATCATGGTCCGTTTTTCGGGGCTGGGTGTTTTCGCCGTTGCAATCCTGATCGTCTGGTGGCTGCTGGCCGCTTCGACCTCGGAAAGCGGGTTTGTTGCCATTGACGGATTTCTGCGCAGTGGGTTCGGGGATATCCTTCTGACCGTAGCGACCTGGGCGCTTTGGTATCATACCTTGGGTCGCCTGCGGCACGTCTTATGGGATTTCGGATATTGCCTTGACGTTAAAGTCGCCGAAAAACTGGGTCTGGGCATGTTCATTGGCGCGACCCTCCTCACCGTTATCACCGTGCTTGTGGTGTAAGGAGACGGCACATGCGATATCTGACAGACCGTAAACGCGCACAGGGTTTGGGCGCAGGTAAATCCGGCACACGAACACATTGGCAGGTGATGGTTCGGGCAATGATCCTGACCGTGCTGATTCCGATATTCATATTCACGTTTGGCGCAGGCCTTGGCGGCACCTACGAAGAGGTTGTGGCCTATTTCAGCCGCCCCTTCCCGGCGATCGTAACTGCCCTAACTCTGATAGTGGGCATGCTTCAGTTGATGTACGAAGCTCAGGAAACGATCGAGGATTATGTTCACGGAATTATGGAAAAAGTCTCTCTCGTTGCGATGTGGGCCCTGGGCTACACGCTGATTGCGGCCGGGCTGTTTGCCTTGGTCAAGCTGGCCCTTTAACGGCGCGCGATAAGGAACAAGAAGAATGACAGCAGCATATGAATATGAAACCCACGAATACGACGTCGTTGTCGTAGGCGCAGGTGGTGCGGGTCTGCGTGCAACACTCGGCATGGCAGAGCAGGGCCTGCGAACAGCCTGCGTCACCAAGGTGTTCCCGACACGCTCTCACACAGTCGCTGCGCAGGGCGGTATCGCGGCATCCCTGTCCAACATGGGCCCGGACCATTGGCAGTGGCACATGTATGACACCGTCAAAGGCTCTGACTGGCTGGGCGATACCGATGCAATGGAATACCTCGCCCGCGAAGCACCCAAGGCGGTTTATGAGCTTGAACATTATGGCGTGCCGTTCAGCCGGACCGAAGAAGGCAAGATCTATCAGCGCCCTTTCGGCGGCCACACGACTGAGTTTGGGGAAGGCCCCGCAGTTCAGCGTACCTGTGCCGCCGCAGACCGGACCGGTCACGCGATCCTGCATACGCTTTACGGGCAGTCGCTGAAGAACAACGCAGAGTTTTACATCGAATACTTCGCCATCGACCTGATCATGTCAGACGATGGTCAGTGTCAGGGTGTCGTCTGCTGGAAGCTGGACGACGGCACGATGCATGTCTTCAACGCAAAGATGGTGGTGCTGGCGACAGGCGGTTATGGCCGGGCTTATTTCAGCGCGACCTCTGCCCATACCTGCACCGGCGACGGTGGCGGCATGGTGGCCCGTGCGGGTCTGGCGCTGCAGGACATGGAATTCGTTCAGTTCCACCCGACCGGCATCTACGGCTCGGGCTGTCTGATCACCGAAGGCGCGCGCGGCGAAGGCGGTTACCTGACCAACTCTGAAGGTGAACGGTTCATGGAGCGCTATGCGCCCCAGTATAAGGACCTTGCGCCGCGCGACTATGTCTCGCGCTCGATGACTATGGAGATCCGCGAAGGCCGGGGTCACGGTGAGAATGGCGACCACATTCACCTGAACCTTAGCCACCTGCCGGCCGAAGCACTGGCTGAGCGTCTGCCGGGCATTTCGGAATCGGCACGCGTGTTTGCGGGCGTCGATGTGACCAAGGAACCGATCCCGGTTCTGCCGACCGTGCACTATAACATGGGCGGTATCCCAACCAACTATTGGGGCGAGGTTCTGAACCCGACGGCCGACAACCCGACCGCTGTTGTCCCCGGCCTGATGGCCGTGGGTGAGGCTGGCTGTGCATCGGTCCATGGTGCGAACCGATTGGGTTCGAATTCGCTGATTGACCTTGTGGTGTTTGGCCGCGCGGCAGCGATCCGCGCTGGTGAGGTTGTTGATGCGAAGGCTCCGAACCCGATTCTGAACCAGGCGTCGGTCGACAAGGCCTTTGATCGCTTCGACGCGGTGCGAAACGCAAGCGGAGCCATCCCGACCGCCGATCTGCGGCTTGAGATGCAGCGAACCATGCAAGAGGATGCTGCCGTATTCCGGACCGCCAAAACTATGGCCGAAGGCGTCGAAAAGATGACAGCGATTGCCGCCAAGATGGACGACCTCAAGGTCAGCGACCGCTCGTTGGTCTGGAACAGTGACCTTATGGAAACGCTGGAACTGACCAACCTGATGCCAAGCGCGCTGGCCACCATTGTCGGAGCTGAGGCGCGCAAGGAATCTCGCGGTGCCCACGCGCACGAAGACTACACCGAACGCGACGATGAAAACTGGCGTGTTCACACCGTCAGCCGGGTTGAGGGCAACAAGGTTGACCTCAGCTATCGCCCGGTCATCGTCGACCCGCTGACCACCGAAGACGAAGGTGGCATCAGCCTCAAGAAAATCGCGCCCAAGGCGCGGACGTTCTAAGGAGAGGAACACATGGTACAACTGACCCTCCCCAAGAATTCACGGATCACGACGGGGAAAACCTGGCCCAAGCCTGAGGGTGCCAAGAAAGTTCGTAAGTTCCAGATTTATCGCTGGAATCCGGATGACGGCAAAAACCCACAGCTCGACACCTATTTTGTCGATATGGACAGCTGTGGCCCGATGGTTCTGGATGCACTGATCAAGATCAAGAATGAGATCGACCCGACCCTGACCTTCCGCCGATCATGCCGCGAAGGCATCTGCGGGTCCTGCGCGATGAACATCGACGGGATCAACACGCTGGCCTGTATCTATGGTATGGATGAAATCATAGGCGACGTGAAGATTTATCCGCTGCCGCACATGCCGGTGGTTAAGGACCTGATCCCCGATCTGACCCACTTCTACGCGCAGCATGCGTCGATCATGCCGTGGCTGGAAACCAAGACCAACCGTCCTGCGAAAGAGTGGAAGCAGTCTATTGAGGACCGCAAGAAACTGGACGGCCTGTATGAGTGTGTGATGTGCGCCAGCTGCTCGACCTCGTGCCCAAGCTATTGGTGGAACGGCGACCGCTATCTTGGGCCCGCAGCGTTGCTGCACGCCTATCGCTGGATCATCGACAGCCGTGATGAAGCCACGGGTGAGCGTCTGGATGAACTTGAAGACCCCTTCAAGCTGTATCGGTGCCACACGATCATGAACTGCGCCAAGACCTGTCCGAAAGGTCTGAACCCGGCCAAGGCGATCGCTGAAATCAAGAAGATGATGGTCGACCGTTCGATCTAGGTGCCCAATGAAATGCACTTGCCGTTTTGCGGCAAGTGCATGGCGAGGTTGCAAAACTATGCGATGTTGCCAGCCCTGAACGTGACTATCTTGCGTGCAGGGAGGAGTGATTGAGCCGAAAAGGGATCGCTCCGATGGAAAAACAAACCTCCAAAACAAAAGCAGCCGAAGCGCTGGAATTGCTGGAACAGGCTTGGGCCTACTACACGCCAGAACCCGCAGCGGTATCAGATGCTCGCGAGCCTGAGTTGTTTGAATACGCAAACGCCGCCTGACGCTTGAAATCGCGGGTGTGTTGGGCAACAGATAGAAATGCCCATCTTGTTGCTACTGTTGGCCGCCGGAGTGTTCGCCTATTTCTATTGGCGGTCGCGGACGTCTTCTTTGACGCGCGATTGCAGATGGCGGCAGCATCGTAAGGAAGGCGTTTGGAAATGCGCCTATTGCGGCGCGCAGCACAAGGGCGAGGATGAGCCCACTATTTGCTTAAATGGGAAATAGAAGGGCAGGGCGCTAACTGCGCCCTGTTTATTCAGTCATTGTCCGAAAAAGCTGAATGCAGGGCGATCTCGACCATATCGCCGAAACTGCTTTCGCGTTCTGACGAGGGCAAAGCCTCACCGGTCAGCAAGTGATCAGACACCGTCAGAACAGCCAACGCCCGGCAGTTGTGGCGCGCGGCCAGAATGTAAAGCTCGGCGGCCTCCATCTCGACCCCAAGAATGCCGTGGCGCACCATCTGTTCGTTCAGATCGGGGCGTTCATCGTAGAATACGTCAGAGGAGTATATTCCGCCGATATGGGTGGGCGTGCCCTTGGCCGCCGCTGCTTGTGCGGCCGCTTGAAGCAATCCCCAATCGGCGCAAGGCGCAAAGTTCAGTTCTTTAAGGATACCACGAGACGGAGTGCTAAGCGTTGTCGAGGTCATCGCCAGGATCACATCGCGGATTTTAACGCTTTCCTGCATGGCCCCGCAGGACCCGATGCGGATCAGGGTTTTTGCGCCGAAATCACGGATCAACTCGTTGGCATAGATCGACAAGGATGGCATGCCCATCCCGCTGCCCTGAATCGTAACCCGGTTTCCCTTCCATGTTCCTGTGAAGCCCAACATACCCCGGACGTTATTGACCAGGGTCGCGTTCTCTAGAAAGTTTTCCGCTGCCCATTTTGCACGATAGGGATCACCGGGCATAAGAACTGTTTCAGCGATTTCACCTTGTTTCGCGCCGATATGAATTGTCATTCTTCAGTTAATTCCTGTCAGATTTCCAAGTCCGAAATATCAGCGCCGGCTTTCAAAGCGTCATGAACCCATTGCGGTTTGCGCCCCCGGCCTGACCAGGTTTGATCAGGGTTGGCAGGGTTTTTGTACTTAGCGTTTGCCTTTTTTCCTTTTGATGACTTTGAGCTGACACCCGATAGTTCTGCAAGAGAAAACCCAAATTCCGCCGCTGCCTTTTCAGCAGCTTTCAAAGCCTCTTGGCGTTCGCGTTTTTCTGCATTTTTCAGTGCTATTGCGACTTTGTCGCTCAATTCAAGAAGTTCCTTTCGCGACATTTTTTCAAGGCTTATTGGCATTCGTCTTCTCCATTCCGAAAATTGACCCAAGCAGACGTAATGGCCCACCGTTGTTTCAAATTCGGTATCTATCCATCTCTTGCCAAAAGGCAATAGATATAGACATTATTAGGTTGTTGTAGTGTTATTCTGCCGCCATATTTTGCGGATCAACCAGCGTTACGATATCCCCCATTATCGCATTAAGCTCAAAATTCTTGGGTGTATAGATTTTGGAAACACCCATTGCCCTGAGTTTTGCAGCATCTTCATCTGGGATAATCCCGCCAACAACCACGGGGATATTGTCCAACCCGGCATCGCGCAAACGACTCATGACATCCTGCACCAGCGGTATGTGGCTTCCTGACAGGATCGACAGGCCGATAACATGGGCTTGGTCTTCAATCGCGGCTGTTACGATTTCTTCCGGAGTTAATCGGATGCCCTCATAACTGATATCCATGCCGCAGTCGCGGGCGCGAAACGCGATTTGTTCGGCGCCGTTGGAATGGCCGTCCAGCCCGGGCTTACCGACCAGGAATTTTAGACGGCGGCCCAGCTTGTCACTGACAGCGTCAACAGCGGCACGCAAATCCTCAAGACCCTCTGTCTTGTTCGAGACGGACCCGGATACACCTGTTGGACCGCGGTAGGTTCCGAAAACCTTGCGCATCTCTTCCGCCCACTCACCTGTTGTCGCTCCCGCCTTGGCAGCAGCGATCGAGGGTTCCATTACGTTAGCTCCGGACTGGGCCGCTTGGCGCAGCGCGGCCAGGGCTGTGGCAACGGCGGTGTCATCACGTTCGGCACGCCATGTGTTCAGTCGGTCGATTTGGTCCTGCTCAACCGCAGGATCGACAACCATGATCCCGCCATCCTCGGTTTGCAGGGGCGAGGGCTCTCCCTCAGTCCATTTGTTCACACCAACCACAACAGTCTCGTTACGTTCAATACGGTTGAGGCGTTCGGCGTTGGAATCCACAAGACGAGACTTCATGTATTCGATAGACGCGACCGCACCGCCCATCGCATCCAGGTTTGCCAACTCGGCGCGTGCACCGTCCTTAAGCTCTTCAACTTTTGCGTCCACCACGGGGTTTCCGTCGAACAAATCTCCGTATTCCAACAGGTCGGTTTCATAGGCCAGGATCTGCTGCATCCTCATAGACCATTGCTGATCCCATGGGCGCGGCAGGCCAAGGGCTTCATTCCATGCGGGCAACTGCACGGCACGGGCGCGGGCCTTTTTTGACAGGGTTACAGCCAACATCTCGATCAGGATGCGATAGACGTTGTTTTCAGGTTGCTGCTCGGTCAGGCCAAGCGAATTCACCTGAACCCCGTAACGGAATCGGCGGAATTTTGGGTTCTCGACGCCATAGCGTTGTTGCAGGATTTCATCCCAAAGATCGACAAATGCCCGCATTTTGCACATTTCGGTAACAAAGCGAATTCCAGCATTCACAAAAAATGAAATTCGACCGCAGAGCGCCGGGAAATCTTCAGCCGGTACGCGTGGGCGCAGTTCATCCAGAACCGCGATGGCAGTGGCCAGAGCGTAGGCCAGTTCCTGTTCCGGTGTCGCGCCTGCCTCTTGCAGGTGATAGGAACACACGTTCATCGGGTTCCACTTGGGCACGTTCGAATAACAATACTCAGCTACGTCCGCGATCATCTTGAGCGACGGCTTGGGCGGGCACACATAGGTGCCACGGCTCAGATACTCTTTGATCAGATCGTTCTGAACGGTTCCCTGCAACTGAGAGACATCTGCGCCCTGCTCCTCGGCCACCGCGATATATAGCGCCAGCAGCCACGGCGCTGTCGCGTTGATCGTCATCGAGGTGTTCATCTGCTCCAACGGGATCTGGTCGAACAGAACGCGCATATCTCCAAGATGGCTGATCGGTACACCGACCTTGCCAACTTCGCCGCGCGCCAGCGTGTGGTCGCTGTCATATCCGGTTTGGGTCGGCAAATCGAATGCGACCGACAAACCGGTTTGCCCCTTGGCCAGATTTCCACGGTACAGCGCATTTGACGCCTTGGCGGTGGAATGACCGGCATAGGTTCGGATGAGCCAGGGGCGATCTTTCTGCGACTGCGTCATATCTGATCCTCGTGAATCGACTGAGTAAGAATATTGCGTTACAGGGTTCTAAAGCGCAATTTTAGGGATATGTCAATTCGCTGCGTCGCGGCATGCATGCCGATCAGATTGTAGGGCAGGAGGATTGGTGGCAGTGTGCTGCCATGACTCAGACCGTTGAGCTTCCACTTTGGCTGTTTTTGCTGATCCTGGTGTTTGCCGCGGTCACGTTTGCCTCGCATTTTCTTTTCCCTTCTGTGCGTTGGTTTTTCAGGCGTCGTCTTGAGCGGGCGGTCAAACGCCTGAACGAACGCCTGCAGCGACCGATCCAGCCGTTCAAACTTGCGCGTCGGCACGACATGATTCAGCGCCTGATATATGACCCACAGGTCGGACACGCCGTTCAGAGTTTTGCCAAGGAAGAAGGCGTTCCCGAGGCCGTGGCGTTCGAAACCGCACGCCGCTATGCGCGAGAGATCGTTCCATCCTTTTCCGCTGTGGCTTATTTCAGCGTCGCCATTCGTCTGGCGCGTATGTTGAGCAATGCGTTTTATGACGTGCGGCTGAGCTATATGGACGAAAAAGCCCTGCGTAATATCGACCCTGAAGCCACGGTTGTTTACGTCATGAACCACCGCAGCAATATGGACTATGTCCTGGTGACTTATCTGGCCGCCAATCAATCAGCCCTGTCTTATGCGGTGGGGGAATGGGCCAGAGTTTGGCCTCTCAGCCGCTTGATCCGCGCAATGGGGGCGTATTTTATTCGCCGCAAGTCGGGCAGTGAGCTCTACCGTCAGGTACTTGCTTGCTATGTGCGGCACGCGACCAAGGCCGGTGTTACCCAAGCCATGTTCCCCGAAGGAGGGCTGAGCCTGACCGGTGGATTGGGGCGACCAAAGCTGGGCCTGCTCAAGTACATCATCGATGCTACCGACCCCGAAGGTCGGGACGTTGTGTTCGTGCCGGTTGCCTTGAATTATGACCGCGTGCTTGAAGATACGATTTTGACCAAAGCGGCACTGGGAAACCAACGTCGTTTCCGGGCGAGGATCGGGGTCATTGCGTGGTGGATAATCAAACAGATCGGACGACGGTTGGTCGGTCGTTACAAGCGCTTTGGGTTGGCATCCGTCCGGTATGGGCAACCGATCTCGCTAAAGGCATTTCGGGCGGATCACGAAGCGGATCTTACAACAGATCTGGCCCGCGATTTGATGGCAGGGCTTAAAGACGCTCTCCCACTAGTCCCGGGACCTGCGGCGTGTTGGCTGGTGCAAGAAAAAGGTGAAATCCCCGAGGGTGATCTGATTGCCATGATCGACAAGCTATTGCGGAACAACGGGGCCGAGATGCCAATCGATCGTGAAGCGATTGAAAGTGGCGTTCAGCAATTGGTGGATCGTCGCATTTTGAAACGCGACAGTGGAAAGATATCCTCATCCGGGCAAAGGATTGATCTTCTGAATTACTATGCAGCGTCGGCAGCCCTGAGTGAAGAGCGTGTTCTTTCTGCATCTGCAAAGGAAGTTTCTGCAGTCGCTGGGTCATAAAATTACAAAAATAGATCAAAATGGGTTGCAATATTGCTTGATGGAAAATATCCATCGGGTAAAGCCAGCGATTCTGCATCGCGGCAAGGATTGTGGACAAGGGAGGCCAATATGGCTCTGGACACCGACAGTGGCATCGCGTCGTACGAGGCACCGGAAAAAGACCTTTATGAGATGGGTGAGATCCCTCCGATGGGATATGTCCCGAAGCAAATGTATGCGTGGGCTATCCGAAAAGAGCGCCATGGCGAGCCAGATACCGCAATGCAGTTGGAAGTGGTCGACGTACCCAAACTGGACAGCCACGAAGTGCTGGTTTTGGTGATGGCTGCTGGTGTGAACTATAACGGTGTCTGGGCGTCACTGGGCAAACCGATCAGCCCATTTGACGGTCATGGACAGCCGTTCCACATCGCCGGGTCCGATGCGTCCGGTATCGTTTGGGCGGTGGGCGACAAGGTCAAGCGCTGGAAAGTGGGGGATGAGGTTGTCATTCATTGCAATCAGGATGACGGCGATGACGAATACTGCAATGGCGGCGATCCGATGTATTCCCCAAGCCAACGAATCTGGGGTTATGAAACACCGGACGGATCGTTCGCCCAATTCACCAACGTTCAGGCGCAGCAGTTGATGCCGCGCCCAAAGCACCTGACCTGGGAAGAAAGCGCGTGCTACACCCTGACCCTGGCCACCGCATACCGGATGTTGTTTGGGCATGAACCGCACGACCTGAAGCCGGGCCAGAATGTTCTGGTGTGGGGCGCGTCGGGTGGTTTGGGCTCGTACGCGATCCAGTTGATCAATACCGCAGGTGCCAATGCGATCGGCGTGATCTCGGACGAAAGTAAACGCGATTTCGTCATGGGGCTTGGCGCCAAAGGCGTGATCAACCGTAAAGACTTCAACTGCTGGGGGCAGCTGCCCACGGTGAACACTCCGGAATATTCAGAGTGGTTCAAAGAGGCCCGCAAATTCGGCAAAGCCATCTGGGATATCACCGGCAAAGGTGTGAATGTCGATATGGTGTTTGAACACCCGGGCGAAAGCACATTCCCGGTTTCAACCTTCGTGGTGAAAAAGGGCGGCATGGTCGTGATCTGCGCTGGAACCACCGGCTATAACCTAACTTTTGACGTGCGCTATATGTGGATGCATCAAAAGCGTCTGCAGGGGTCGCATTTCGCGCATCTCAAACAAGCCGCAGCCGCGAACCAGTTGATGATCGAGCGTCGTCTGGATCCGTGTATGTCCGAGGTGTTCTCATGGAAAGAGTTGCCCGAAGCGCATATGAAAATGATGCGAAACGAACACAAGCCCGGCAATATGTCGGTTCTGGTTCAGGCACCGCAGACGGGAATGCGCACCCTGGAAGAGGTTTTGCACGCACGCGGTTGAGCCAGATTTAAAAAGGCGCTGACGCCCGCAAATCGTTACAACGGTTTGCGGGCGTCCTCTTTTTCGCGGGCAGGTTCAGGCTTTCTAAAGGGTTAGAAACGACGCCCCCGCTATTTTTGGGGAGTAGAAAGCAGTGAATATGCCGAAAATTATTGCTCATGCTATAGTTGTGTTAACCCTTCGTTAACCGTTTCGGAGAGACCTTGATGGCGCAAAATGAGTGGATACTGGACGTGTTGTCGGACCTCAACGCCTTCGCCGTTGAGAACGGTTTGATCGCGCTGGCCGAGCAGTTGGATGACACCAAACTGATCGCCGCGGCCGAGATCGCGTCCATGCAGGCTAAGGTGCGGACGCCAGCGGATGGGAACAAAACTAGAATTGAGCCAGGTTCTGGAGGATTTGGAAAACACCAGCACACTGGATGAACTCAGCGATGTTGCCGTTCGGCTGCGGGACAGCCTGAGGGTTGAACACCTCATTTATCATTGGGTCGATGGTGCCGGTGATCAATATGGCTATACGACTTATCCAGATGCTTGGGTCCAGCGGTATCTGGAAAGAAGCTATCATCGCATAGACCCGGTGATCGTGGGATGTTTTCAGCGGTTCCATCCGGTTGATTGGAAAAAACTAGACTGGTCTAGTAAACCGGCTAAGGCATTCCTGAAAGATGCGCAAAGTCACGGCGTCGGCAATCAGGGATATTCGATCCCGATCCGGGGGCCGAATGGGCAATTTGCCTTATTCACCGTCAACCATTCCTGTGACGACAGCACATGGCAGGATTTTGTTGAAAGCCACGGGCGTAGCCTGATTCTGATCGCGCATTATTTCAACCGAAAAGGATTGGAATTTGCGAGTGACCGGCAACCCGGCTCACCTCGGGGGTTGTCACCGCGCGAGGTGGACGCAATGACTTTGCTGGCGCTGGGTTACAGCCGGGCGCAGGTGGCGCATTCTCTGTCAATCTCCGAGCATACGCTGCGGGTGTATATTGAGGGCGCGCGCGCAAAACTCGGCGCCCAAAACACCACCCACGCCATCGCGACGGCACTTAGCCGGGGATTAATAGTGGTTTAAAGAGGCGCGCGGTCTCAGAACGAGAATTTAATGATGTTTTTGTACCCCCTTCGTTCCTGCAATGGACGACAAGGGGAAAAGTCATGTTGCGCTATCTTTATGCCGACGAATTGTACAAATATCCGGATTTGGCAGACGGGATGTTCCGTGACCGGGCAGACCAGTTTAAAACCCGGTTGGGCTGGGATGTTCACGTCGATGTAAATGGGCAAGAGAAGGACCAGTACGACGACCTGAATCCGTTGTACGTCATTTGGGAAGAAGAAGATGGCAGTCACGGCGGCTCGATGCGCGTAATGCCCACCACGGGTCCGGTCATGGTAAATGATGTGTTTGGACATCTCACAGGGGGCCAGCCGATCTGCAGCCCGCTGATTTGGGAGGTGACGCGGTTCTGCCTTTCGCGCACCGCCAGCCCTCATACGGCCGGCGCGATCATGTTGAGCGGGGGCGAGATGATGGAGGGGTTTGGACTGACCCATATTGCCGGTGTCTTTGATGCGCGCATGATTCGGATTTACCGCCTGATCGGATCGTCGCCGGACGTGCTGGGATCAGAAGGAAAAGGACGCGATCAGATTTCTGTTGGGCTGTGGCCCTATTCCGCCCAGGATTGCACCCGCGTGGCAGAGCGCGCGGGCATTCCGCGTGAGCTGTCCCGGCTGTGGTTTAAGACAGCTTTTGGCACCGGGCGGCAGCAAAGGTTCCCTCTTTCGGCGTGACGGGGAAACCCAAATCATTCTCTGGTGATAGCTGGCGTGGGCCTGTAGGGTCGCGCCATGTCTTTACCTCCTGTAACTTTCTCTGACGATCAGGCCGCCGCCTATGACAGCATCTCCGAGATGTTGAAAGCGGCCGGTGTCGACCTGGATGAAGACGCGCTGTTGAAATTGCCGGGTGGCGGCAAGTCAGGTGTCATGGCGGTGATCGGAAAGGCAGGATCGGGCAAAACCCTGCTATTGGCCGAGCTATACAAGGCGCTTGCGGGAACCGGTGTTCAGATCGTTTCGGGCGATTTCGAAAGCCGCAAAGCGCGGGATAAGCGAAGCCTTGCGATTTTGGCGCCCACCAACAAAGCCGCAAGCGTCCTGCGTCTGCGCGGTGTGCCGGCCACAACCATTCACCGGATACTCTATACACCGGTCTATGATCCGGAATACGAGCGGATCGCCGAATGGTTGGCGGGCAATGATGAACGCCCCGAGATCGAGGGCCTGACGGATGAGGCTTTGGATCGCGCCGCCGCGTTTTATGAAAAGAACAAATCAATTCCCGGCGCGCTGGCGGCGGCTGGTTTGCGCGGGTCCGACTTCATCACAGGCTGGAAACGCCGGGATGAGCCGCTGGATATCGGGTTCGTTGATGAAGCCTCGATGCTGGATGACCGGCAATTCGAAGACCTGAAGGAAATCTTTCCGACCCTTCTTCTGTTTGGTGATCCGGCGCAGCTGGCCCCGGTTAACCAATCGGGTGGCATGGTGTTCGACGCTCTGCCGGAACCACGCAAGCAAATCCTGCACAGGGTTCACCGGCAGGATGCGGATAATCCCATCCTCGATCTGGCGCACGCATTGGCGGACCCTCAGATGGGGTTCGAAGACTTCGAACGTCTTGTCGAACAGACCGCCCGACAGGATGACCGCGTGGTCTGGGGGCAGCGGGTCGAGGTGGATCTGATGGCGCGCAGCCCGGTTCTGGTCTGGCGCAACGCGACGCGCATTCGGTTGATACAGGCGTTCCGAAATGTACACGGCGCGCCGGATACGGAGTTGTTGGAAGGTGAACCTCTTATTTGCGACGGTATCGAACTGCCCCTGAAGCACCGCAAAAAGCGGCTGGACCTTGAGGCGCGTGGTTTGATCAAGGGCGCGCAAGTGATTTACCTGGGGCCGGGACGCAAGCCGGGGTTTTCTCGTTTGCATGTGATGGGCGCCGAAGACCCTCAGGTCAGTGCCGCGTCGATCGTGAAGATTGAGAAACCCGACGAAGAAGAACCATTTATCCCATACGCCGCGCGCATGGGCGCAACCTTCTTGCACGGGGCCGCTGTAACGATACATAAGGCCCAAGGGTCGCAGTGGGACACGGTGCAGGTTTTTGCTCCGGATATCTACGCGGCTGCCCGGATGGGTCGGACAGAGGCCGGGCAACCCTTGTGGAAACGGTTGGCCTATGTGGCAATCACCCGCGCGCAGCAAAGGTTGATCTGGGTGGTCCGCAACCGGCTGGCTAAACCCACCCATGCTCTGCGTGTGGACGATCTGCGTTCCGTCCCTGCAGCGGCGCTGGAATTAGAGGCAGAAGAGACATGAGCACTATCATCATTACCGGCGCAAGCTCGGGCATTGGCCGAGCGACGGCCGAGCTGTTTTTGAACGAAGGCTGGACCGTTGGCTTGCTGGCCCGCAGCGCGGACAAGCTGCACGACATGGCGGCGGATCACAAGAATGCGCTTCCGTTAGCCGCTGATGTTACAGATCCGGATGCAGTACAGGCAGCCTTCCAGGTTTTTCAGGACAAAGCTGGCCGGTTGGATGTTCTGTTCAACAATGCCGGTATATTCGCCCCCGGCGGTACAATTGATGAGATTGCGCTGGAAGATTGGTATCAAAGCGTGAACGTGAACCTGAATGGTATGTTCCTCAGTGCGCGTGAGGCCTTTCGGATCATGCGGCACCAGACCCCTCAGGGTGGGCGTATCATCAATAATGGTTCAATCGCTGCCTATGTGCCGCGACCGAACTCGGTGCATTATTCAGCGACGAAACATGCCATCACGGGCCTGACCCGAAGTTTGTCTTTGGACGGGCGCGATTTCGGGATTGCCTGCGGTCAGATCGATATCGGCAATGCACGCACGCCAATGGTGCAAGGGTTGGTGGATGCCGCGATTGAGGCAGGGCGACAGCCCGACCCTACCATGGCTGTCGAAGATGCGGCGCGGTCAGTGCTTCACATGGCGACCCTGCCTCCCGAGGCAAACGTACAGTTCATGACCGTCATGGCCACGACAATGCCCTATATCGGGCGCGGTTAGGTTTTAGTTCTCGCGCAGCAGTCGGAATGCAGTTGACGCGCCCCACCCTGCGGCGATCGCGATGACCAGCGACATTAAACCATACCAGACCGGCTGCTCGCGGGACATGCTGTAAAGGAATCGTTCCAGCCCGACCTTGCGCACATCAATAACCGTTTCGTATTGCGACACGACCTCGCCGCCCCGTGTCAGAAAGATACGCGCGGAATAGTTCCCTTCGGTCAGGTCAGCAGGCATCGCGATTGAGGTGCGGAACAGGGTTTGTTCATCCACCGCCACGGTGTTTTCGCGGATGGAGTACAAATCCTCGCTTTCACGAATGCGGATGACCGCGTCCGCAAAGTCCTGAGCGCCGCGGATATGCATGGCTGCCCCGACCGACCGGATAGCGCGTTCGATGGAAATTCGATTGCGCAGATCTTCGGTATCGGTGAGGATGTCGTCCAACGGGCCGCTTGTGGCTACGGCGTAGAAGCTGGGCGCGAGATCGACAAGAACACTGTCTGTGTTGACCCAAATCCCCAGTTTGCGTTCCTTGCGCCGGACAGTCACAGGACCCGATGGCCCGGCCACGGCGACGATCACCTCAAGCGGAGGGCCTTCCGGAATAGGCGTTTCCCGTTTCACAGCACCAAAAATCAGAATTTCAGATCCGTCAAATGTCGCTGTAATGGCCACGCGATCCTGGCTGAGGCCCAGTACAACTTGTTCTTCAACAGCCAAGGCCGGGGTGCAGCACAGAACCAGCAGGACAACCAGGCGTTTCAGCATGATCAATGGCCCCCTGCGGTGCCCAGAGAATAAAGCTCGGACGGTTCAATCAACAAATCCAGCGCCAGCTTGCCGCAAACCACCAGAACCAGTGCCGCCAGCAACACGCGTAACTGTTCGGCCGGCATGCGCGCTCCGATCACCGTGCCAATCTGTGCGCCAACAACACCACCGATCAGAAGCAGGACGGCCAGAACGATGTCGACGGTATAGTTCGTTGTCGCGTGCAACATCGTTGTAAAGCCGGTCACGAAGATGATCTGAAACAGTGACGTCCCAACCACGACTTTCGTAGGCATCCCCAGCAGGTAGATCATTGCGGGCACCATGATGAACCCGCCGCCAACGCCCATGATGGCTGACAAGACACCAACGCAAAGCCCAACGAGGATGGGTGGAATGACCGAGATATAAAGCCCCGAGGTACGGAATCGCATCTTGAACGGCATGGAGTGTACCCAACCACGCTGTCGCCGCTTTGCTGGTGCCGCTATGCCCTTTCGCGATTTACGCAGCGCACGCAGGCTTTCGATGAACATCAGGCTGCCAACCACACCAAGAAAAATGACGTAGCACAGCGTCACCAACAGATCGACCTGGCCAAGGCTTTTGAGATAGTTGAACACCACAACCCCAAGTCCGGCGCCAGTTAACCCGCCGACCAATAAGACTGTTCCCATTCTAAAATCGACTGTTTTTCGTCGAAGATGCGCCAGCACACCGGAAAAGGAAGAGGCAACGATCTGGTTGGCTTCGGTTGCGACGGCAACCGCTGGGGGGATGCCGATGAAGAACAGAAGCGGGGTCATCAAGAAACCGCCACCCACACCGAACATCCCCGAAAGCACGCCGACCATTCCCCCCAACCCCAGCAAGAGAAAGGCATTCACGGAAACTTCGGCAATAGGAAGGTAAATCTGCATTTGGAATTACCGGATGACCACGGACGGATCACGCGGGGCGATCCGGCCCGTCTCATACCACTGGGGTGAGGCATTAATACGGCGCACAGAAAGTGGCGGTATGGCGAATATCGGCGTGACCGAAGTGTATTCGGTCAACCTGTTTGGCTGGTCAGAAAAGCAACCCCCGTGATCGGGGTGTTCACGTGTTTCCATCCCCCCGATGGGGTTTGATCCGCGCTGGGCTATCACAGGAAATACGCACATACCCCTTTAGAACGGTTGCGGCATTCAAAATCAACTCTGTATGCCGCTCTGCAGCAAACAGGAATGAAATGAGTTCGCAACTGGACTTATCAGCGCTCCTTCACATAGGGCTCTCCCCCGGCACGGGGCGGGATGGCTTTGCCCACGAAACCGGCTAGAATGACCACCGTCAGGATATAGGGCAGGGCGTCCATGACCTGCACCGGGATAATTATACCCCCAAGGTCAATGTTCTGGAATCGCAGCGCAATCGCTTGCAGCAGGCCGAACAGCAGGCAGGCCCACATCGCATGCCAAGGCCGCCATTTCGCAAAGATCAGCGCTGCTAGCGCGATGAAGCCGCGCCCTGCGGTCATCTCTTTGACAAAACCGGCCTGTAGGGCCGTGGCAAGGTAAGCCCCGGCTATCCCGCACAGGACACCACAGATGGCGACTGCGGCGAAACGCAACCCAACGACCGACACACCGGCTGTATCCACCGCCGCAGGGTTTTCGCCGACCGCGCGCAGGCGCAGGCCAAACCGGGTACGGTACAAAACCCACCATGTCAGCGGGACCATCAGGAACCCGACATAAACAAGGATCGAATGACCTGACAAAAGTTCCGAGTAGACCGGTCCGATGATCGGAGCTGCATCAAGCGCTTCGGCAAAAGGAAAACTGATCGGTTCAAACCGGCCTCCGCCAAACAGTGATGGTGTTCGGCCACCCTGCTGGAACCAACTCTGAGCGATAAGTACGGTGAGACCCGAGGCCAGGAAATTGATCGCGACGCCCGAAATCAGCTGATTGCCCCGGAACGTGATCGAGGCCACTCCGTGCAGCGCAGACAGAATCAGCGACGCGCCAATACCTGCCATAAGGCCCAGCCAGACAGATCCCGTCACCGCAGCCACGGCGGCCGAGAAAAAGGCAGACATCAGCATCTTGCCTTCCAGACCAATATCGAAAATGCCGGCCCGTTCGGAATAGAGACCGGCCAGACAGGCCAACAGCAGCGGTGTCGCCAGGCGGATTGTCGAGTCGAGGACCTGAACCAGAGTAACAAAAAACTCCATCACTCTGCCCCCTTCCGCAGACCAAGGAACAGTTTTTCAAGCGGTATCCGCACCATGTTGTCCAACGCCCCGGTGAACAAAATCACCAATGCCTGAATCACCACGATCAGCTCGCGCGGGATCGACGTCCACAGCGCCAGTTCCGCACCGCCCTGATACAGAAATCCAAACAGGATCGCCGCCAGGAAAACGCCGAATGGATGTGAACGGCCCATCAAGGCCACAGCGATGCCGATAAAGCCCGCGCCCTCGGTCGCGTTCAGAACCAGACGTTCCGCTTCGCCCATCACGTTGTTGATCGCCATAAGGCCCGCCAGCGCGCCCGAGATCAGCATCGCGATGATCGTGATCCGAACCGGTGAAATACCGGCATAGACGGCTCCGGTTTCAGAATGGCCATACGCGCGGATTTCATAGCCCAGCCGCGTGCGCCAGATCAGCGCCCAGACAACCACGCAGGCCAGCAGCGCGACGAAGAATGAGATATTCGCGGGCGCGCCCCGGAAAACAGCATTTTCCGCAGTTGAGAACATCGATTGGAATGTCGGTAGGTGCACAGCCTCGGGGAAGCGCGCTGTAGCCGGATCCTGTGAGCCCTGCGGGCGCATAACGTTGACCAGCATATAGTTCAGGAACGCAGCCGCGATAAAGTTGAACATGATCGTGGTGATCACGATATGGCTGCCACGCTTGGCTTGCAGATAGGCCGGGATCGCGGCCCATGCAGCCCCGAACAGCATCGAGGCCGCGCAGGCGGCAAGCAGCGCGATGCTCCAATGTGGCCATGGAATGTAAAGACAGGCCACGGCGACACCAAGACCGCCCAGCATCGCCTGACCTTCGCCCCCGATGTTGAACAGCCGGGCGTGGAAGGCCACGGCCACAGCCAGCCCGGTGAACATGAAGTTGGTTGCGTAATACAGCGTATAGCCCCACCCATAGGTGGACCCCAACGCCCCCGTGACCATCAGGTTCACCGCCTCGACAGGGTTTTCACCGATGGCCAGAATGACCAGTGCCGAAAGGATTGCGGCCAATATCAAACTGATCAGCGGGATCAGAACAACGTCGGCCCATTTGGGCATTTTTTCCATGTTACGCGGCCTCTCCCGCAACACCGGCCATGAGCAGGCCCAGTTCTTTTTCATCCGTCTCATGGGGCAGACGCTCGCCCATGATATGTCCGTCAAACATCACCGCGATCCGATCCGACAGCGAGAAGATCTCCTCCAGCTCGACCGAGACCAGCAGGATTGCCTTCCCCTGATCACGCAGCGCAACGATTTGTTTGTGAATGAACTCGATCGCGCCGATATCCACGCCTCGGGTGGGCTGACCGACCAGCAGCAGGTCGGGGTTGCGCTCGATCTCACGTGCGACGACGATTTTCTGCTGGTTGCCACCCGAAAAGTTTTTCGCGGTCAGCCAGGCATTGGGCGGGCGCACATCAAACTTTTCAATCTTGCGTTCCGTATCGGCGCGCAGGGCGGCATTGTCCATGAACAGACCGCGTTTGTAAGCCGGGTCGCGGTGATAGCCGAACGCCACATTCTCCCACGCGTGGAAATCCATGATCAGACCCTCGCGCTGCCGGTCTTCGGGTACGTGAGCAATGCCTTGTGCCCGCCGGGCCTGACCGTCAGACCCATGCCCTGAAAGTGCCAGCGGTGTGCCGTTCAACCTGATCGTCCCCTGACCGGGGCGCATGCCGCCCAACACCTCAAGCAGCTCGGACTGGCCATTACCCGCGACGCCAGCGATGCCGACAATCTCGCCTGCGCGCACTGTCAGGTCGATTCCCTTGACGCGCTCCACACCCGCTTCGTCGACCACCCGCAGGTTCTCAACCTCGAGAATGGGTTTGCCGGGTTGTGCCGGAACCTTATCCACCTGCAACAGGACTTTCCGGCCCACCATCAGTTCTGCCAGCTCCTGCGGGCTGGTTTCTGCGGTTTTCACGGTTGCCGTCATCTGACCACGGCGCATGACGGAAACGGTATCGGTGGCTTCCATGATCTCGCGCAGTTTGTGCGTGATCAGAATAATCGTCTTGCCCTCTTCGCGCAGGCGATGAAGAATTCGGAAAAGCTGATCGGCCTCGGACGGGGTCAGAACACCTGTGGGCTCGTCCAGAATCAGAATCTCGGCCTGGCGATAAAGCGCCTTGAGGATTTCGACGCGCTGTTGCCGGCCCACGCCGATTTCATCAATGCGCTTGTCCGGGTCTACGAACAGCTCGTATTCTTCTTCCAGGGCTTTCAGTTCCTTCCGCGCCTTTGCCAGCGACGGGGCGAGCATGCCGCCATCCTCGGCGCCCAGAACGATGTTTTCCAGTACGGTGAAATTCTCGACCAGTTTGAAATGCTGGAACACCATCCCGATGCCGGACGCGATTGCCGCCTGGCTGTCGGGGATGTCGGTCTTGGTGCCGTTGATCCAAATCTCACCTTTGTCGGCCTTGTAAAAGCCGTAGAGAATACTCATCAGCGTTGACTTGCCCGCGCCGTTTTCACCGATGATCCCATGAATGGTACCGGGGGCGACGCTGATGGAAATGTCCTTGTTGGCCTGGACTGGCCCAAAGGCTTTGGAAATCCCTTTGAGCTCAATGGCGGGGACTGTCATGTCTTGTCCTCAATAGCCGAAGGGCCGCGCCCATTGCGCGGCGAAGTGGATGCGAGGCGGAGGATCACCACCGCCCCGCGCGATATCAGAACTGCAGTGCCGGGCAGCTGTCGTTTTCGTAATAGCTGACCACCGTGATATTGCCATTGATGATGTCGCTGCGTGCGTCTGCAACGGCTGCGCTCATCTCTTCGGTGACCAGTTCAGCGTTGTTTTCGTCCATCGCGACACCAACGCCTTCTTCCGCCAGACCCATGGTGAATACGCCGGTTTGAACGTCTTCACCTGCCTTCATCGCGTCATAAACGGCAACGTCCACGCGCTTCAGCATCGAGGTCAGAACCTGGCCCGGGTGCAAATGGTTCTGGTTGCTGTCCACTCCGATCGACAGGATGCCTTCATCAGCGGCAGTTTGCAGAACACCAACGCCGGTACCACCGGCCGCAGCGTAGATCACGTCCGCGCCCTGGCTGATTTGTGCTTTAGTCAACTCGGACCCTTTGACAGGGTCATTCCAGGCTGCAGGGGTCGTGCCTGTCATATTTGCAATGATGTTCACATCCGGGTTCACCGCCTTGGCGCCCTGCGCATAGCCGCAGCCAAAATGACGGATCAGGGGTATGTCCATCCCACCGATGAATCCAACGGTTCCGGATTTGGACGCCATCGCCGCCATCATCCCAACAAGGTAAGAGCCTTCGTGTTCGGCAAAGCTGACCTGGCGAATATTCGGTGCATCCAGCCAGTTCACGTCAACGGCAACAAACTTGGTGTTCGGGTAATCACCGGCAACCGCAGCCAATGGATCGGCCATCGCAAAACCCATGGTGATGATCGGGTTCGCACCCGCTTCGGCGAAGCGGCGCAGCGCTTGTTCCCGCTGGGCTTCGGATTGAAGTTCGATTTCGCGATAGGTTTGACCGGTTTGTTCCGCCCAACGTTGCGCGCCGTTATGTGCGGCTTCGTTGAACGATTTGTCGAACTTGCCGCCCAGGTCAAAGATCAGGGCTGGCTCGGCCAAACTTGCACCTGCGGTCAGCGCAACGGCGGCGGCTGCACCCATCAAGGATTTCATCAGGCTCATTTCATACTCCCGTTTGTTTTTGTTGATCGAGGCCACGATAGCCGCGATTACCCGCTGCGAGCGAGCATAATTGTTGTGATGGCGGGAATTAAGGCTGTTTGCAACCGATGTGGTCAATAGGTTTTTGACCGTTTGGTCGAAAAAAAACAGAAATATCGCTTAGGTGAGCATGCGCGCCATAGCGATAGCGTCGATTTTTGTTCCGTTTTCAGACATATAGTAGCCCTTACGACGACCGCAGGGCGCGAACCCGCAGCGTTTGTAGAGCGCGATTGCCGGTTCATTGTCTGCCGCAACGTCTAGAAAAGCCCGAGTTGCACCAAGTTGCCGGGCACGCGCCTGCCAGTCCTGCATGCAACGCAAGGCCAGACCTTGACGTTGATGGTTGGGGCGCGTGGCGATTGTCAGCAGTTCAGCCTCATCCGCGATGACTTGAAAAACGGAAAAACAACAAGCATTACCAACGGCATAGGTAAACCGGTTGGCCAAAAGATCACTGAACTCTTCGGCCGTCCATGGGCGGGATCGGGTGAATGCCGCCGCGTGGGTGCTCGCCATCTCTTGTGGGGTCATCCGTCCAGCAAAACCGGTGGCGTGTCTTTTGACGGTGCAGCATCGGCAGGTCGCAGATACAGCGGTGCTGGCGGCTCGGTCACCGTGGGCCATCTTTGAAGTGTCAGGCGGGCAATTGCGCGAACCTGCTGTTCGGGAGAGTCGTTCAGGATCAAAGGCCCGAACGATTCTGCCTTTTCCTGTGCCATCAGCGTCGGTTCTTGCCCGGGCAGCGCGATATAGACTTGGCCGCGCGGAGCACGGATTGCGGGCAGCTCATGCCCAATTTCGGCCAGCGCATCGAAGCCTGAAACCCCAACGGCTGGAATCCCGAGGCCAAGCGCAAGCCCTCGCGCGGCAGACACCGATATTCGGATGCCCGTGAAGTTCCCCGGTCCTATACCGACGCCGATAGCCGTGAGGTCGGACCACGTGCAGCCCGCCTCGGCCAGAAGTTCCTCAAGCAAAGGCATCAGTCGTTCAGCCTGTCCGCGTGACATAGCCTCGGTTTGGGATGCGATTACTTCGTCACCCTGCAACAAAGCGGCCGCGCAATGCGCGGCCGATGTGTCAAACGCCAAAATGAGCGGATCAGACGGCAACAGGGCGCACCTCGGTCACTTCGGGGATGTAGTGACGCAACAGGTTCTCGATCCCCATCTTCAATGTAAGGGTCGAAGACGGGCAGTTCGCGCAGGCCCCTTGCATATGCAGATAAACAACGCCGCGGTCGAAGCCATGAAAGGTGATATCACCGCCATCCTGGGCCACGGCTGGCCGCACGCGGGTATCCAGCAGATCCTTGATCTGATTAACAACTTCCGCGTCTTCACCCGAGTGTTCAGCGTGACCCGAATTGGTCGTCGCTTCGGAATCCATAACCGGTTGACCGGATTGGTAATGTTCCATCACGGCACCCAAGATAGCAGGTTTAATGTGATCCCACTGAACGCTTTCAGATTTGGTCACGGTTATGAAATCATTGCCAAAGAAAACGCCTGTCACGCCGTTCACCGTGAATATCCGTCGTGCCAGGGGCGATTTCTCGCTGGCTTCGGCCGAAGGGAAGTCCGCGGTACCGGCCTCGAGCACCGTTTGACCGGGCAGGAATTTGAGCGTTGCGGGGTTCGGTGTGGATTCGGTTTGGATGAACATGTCATGGCTCCGTTACAGATGCTCCTGATATGCGGGTCAGGGCTGAGGAAGTCAAGATTTGGAACGGTTCTAAACTTCTGCCGCAAGTTGAATTGCATCATCCAGCCGGTCATCGCCCCAGAACAGCTCATCCCCCACGAAAAAGCTGGGGGCTCCGAAAATGCCCTTTGCCTGGGCCGTTTTCGTTTGCTCCATCAGCGCGGCCTTGATCGCGGGTTCCTGGCACTGATTCAGTGTTTCAGCGGCCAGGCCAACTTGGGTGAGGCAGGCGATCAGCACCTTGTCGTCTGAAATGTTCCGACCTTCGGCAAATTCAGCAGTATAAACAGCCCGGATAAACGCCGCTTTTTGAGATTGGTCTTTGATCGCCAAAACCAGCCGCGCAGCCTTCAGCCCATTCTGGGGAAACGGGTCGGGGCGGGTGAATGCAAGGCCTCGCTGTGCGGTTAACCGTTCCATATCACGCCACATATATCGGCCTTTGTCAGGGTAGATATTGAACGGGGTATTGTCCAATCCCTGCGCCGCGAAAATCGGGCCAAGCAGGAAAGGGCGCCATTCAACAGCAACGCCGTGCTGAGCCGCAAGCTCTTCGATCCGCATCGCACTCAGGTAAGAATAGGTCGAAGCGAACTCGAACCAGAACTCAATCTTGTTTGTCATGGGTTGTCTCAGGTTATTTCTTCCAGTTTTTCCTTGCTCAGATCACCGGGGACAATGGTGATCGGGATCGGCAGGCTGCCCGAGTTCTTGGTCAGCTGCGTGACAAGGGGACCTGGACCTTTCTTGTCGACGCCAGCACCCAGAACCAGAACGCCGATTTCGGGGTCTGACCGCACATGCTCGATAATTTGGGCAACCGGTTCACCTTCGCGGATCGCAAGTTCAGGGTCGATATTCTGTTTGTCGCGCATCCACTTGGCGAACACTTCGTAATGGGCGTGGATACGCTCGCGCGCCTCTTCGCGCATCACCTCGGCCACTCCGATCCAATGATTGAATTCATCTGGAGGGATTACGGACAGGATGGTCACACCGCCGCCAGTATGGGCCGCGCGCATGGCAGCGAAGCGCATCGCGTTCAAGCATTCGCGACTGTCATCCAGAACAACCAGAAATTTGCGCATGAAGTGTCCTTGTTCATTTCCGGCGATCATGCCCGACCAATTGCGGACTGGCAACTAAAGCGTGGTCAGCGGGTGCTTAGGGCCCAATCCCAGTACATTTCCCGCGCGCGGCGGGCGATTGGGCCGACTTGAAACCGCGTATCCTCAAGTGCTGTGACCGGTGTAATTTTGTTCATGTTGCCAGTCATGAAGACTTCGTCCGCCTTGTGGAAGTCATCAAATCCAAGGACCGATTCGTGCACCTTGACCCCGTCAGCGCGCAGGTTTTGGATGTGGCGCGCGCGGGTAATACCGGCCAGAAAAGTGCCGTTTGGGATAGGGGTGAAAACCTCTCCGTCACGGACCATGAAGATGTTGGCAGTTGCGGTTTCGGCTACATTCCCCATGGCGTCAGCCACCAAAGCGTTCGTGAACCCCCTTCCGCGGACCTCTTTCAGCATGCGCGCGTTGTTGGGGTAAAGGCATCCGGCCTTGGCGTTAACCACAGCGGATTCCAGAACCGGGCGGCGGAACCGCGTGTATCCCAGCGTGACCGAGGCTGTCTCGGGCGCCATTGGGATTTCCTCAAGACAGATGGCAAAACCGGTGCTGTCTTCCATTGGAACGATGGCCGTCGCGTCGCCGTCGATACCCCAGTACATCGGGCGGATGTAAACGGCTGCGTCCGGACCATAGGAAGCTAGCCCCTCCTTGGTGATCTCAACCATCTGCTCTGTCGTCACAAACGGTGTCAGCATCAGCGCCTCGGCCGAGCGGTTCACGCGTGCACAATGCGCCTCAAGATCCGGGGCCATGCCGTCAAAATAGCGTGCCCCGTCAAAGACTGATGATCCCAGCCAGGCGCCGTGATCGGCCGCGCGCATGATCGGGGCATCCCCATCGTGCCACTGACCTTCGAAATAAGTGCGGATATTCTTGCCGACTGCCATGACGCCCTCCCAAGCTTTTGCGCAACCTAGGAAGACGTCGCGGCAACGTCCAGCGCAATCAACCCTGTTTTGCGCCAACCATGCCTACGATTTCGTAGGTCTGCCGCAAGATCGGGGCTGCAATTGCGCGGGCTTTGTCCGCGCCTTTGGCCAGAATCCGGTCAATCTCGGCCTCTTCACCCATCAGACGGGCCATTTCGGTTGAGATTGGCGACAGTTTTGCGACTGCCAGATCGGCCAGCATCGGCTTGAATTCACCGAACTGTTTTCCGCCGACTTCGGCCAGCACCTCTTCGGTGGTCTGATTGCTGAGGGCAGCGTAGATGTTCACCAGATTGCGGGCTTCGGGGCGTTCCGACAGGCCGTCTACCTCAGATGGCAGGGCATCGGGGTCGGTCTTGGCCTTGCGGATTTTCTTGGCGATGGTATCGGCATCGTCGGTCATATTAATCCGGCTCATATCTGACGGATCGGATTTCGACATTTTTTTTGATCCATCCCGCAGGCTCATGACGCGTGTGGCTGCGCCTTCGATCACGGGTTCGGTGATCGGGAAGAAATCAACGCCGAAATCGTTATTGAACTTGATCGCGATGTCGCGGGTCAGTTCAAGATGCTGTTTCTGGTCGTCGCCCACAGGCACATGGGTTGCGTGATAGACCAGAATGTCAGCCGCCATCAGCGACGGATAGGCAAGCAGGCCCAACGAGGCGTTCTGCTGGTTCTTGCCCGCCTTGTCCTTCCACTGGGTCATGCGCTGCATCCAGCCCATGCGCGCGACACAGTTGAAGATCCACGCCAATTGGGTGTGTTCGGGCACCTGGGACTGGTTGAACAGGATCGACTGTTCCGGGTCGATGCCGGCGGCGATGAAGCCTGCACACAGTTCGCGCGTGGAATGCGCCAGTTCCTTGGGGTCCTGCCAGACGGTGATCGCGTGAAGATCGACCATGCAGTAGACGGTCTCTTTCTCCGGTCCCTGCATGTCCACAAAACGCTTGAGGGCACCAAGGTAGTTGCCAAGATGCAGGTTTCCCGACGGCTGGATGCCGGAAAACACGCGTGGTGTGAACTGGGTTTCGGTCATCGAAGGGAACTCCCGTCTGGAAAAATCAGCCCCCGTCGCTTACCCATGAGGTTAAGGGACGTCAACAGCCGTGAAAGGCCAGCCCAATGAGCAGTGAGCATTATACACCCGCCGTGAACCCTTTGCCGCCTGTCGTGGTGGCTTTGACCCTGTTTATCATGGGGGTGGAGCTGGCCTTTACCCTCGGTGCACGTGGATTGGTCGGCGGCCCCTCGGCAGTGGGGTGGCGGCTGGACGCGTTGCAAAGCTATTCTTTTTCGCCCGATATCTTCTACTGGATGATCGAGAACGGGCGCTGGCCGATTGAGCATGTCATCCGTTTCGTGACCTATCCGTTTGTCTCGGGCAGTTTCACGCAGGCCATCTTTGTTTGTGTGTTTGTGCTGGCGATGGGCAAGATGGTGGCCGAGGTCTTTGGCGGGGTTCAGATGCTTGTGATCTTCGTTCTGTCAGGCGTCGGCGGAGCACTGGCCTACGCGCTTTTGCTGGACCCCAACTATCCACTGGTAGGGGGATTCCCGCCCGTGTACGGCCTGATCGGCGCGTTCACTTGGCTGCTGTGGCGCAAGCTATCGCTGGTCGGGGAAAACCAATCGCGCGCGTTCAGCCTGATTGCAGTCCTGATGGGCATCCAACTGCTGTTCGGTTTGTTGTTTGGCGGCACGTCCGACTGGGTGGCCGATTTGGGTGGTTTTGCCACGGGGTTCTGCCTGTCTTTCTTTTTGGCACCCGGCGGCTGGGCACGGATCGTGCGGCGCATTCGCCGCGACTGATCACGACCGCCGCAACGCCTTTTTGAACTCAGACAGCTCAAAAGCACCAAGCAGGTGACCAAGGAAGAAATAGGCGGCTGCTGCAACCTTGATCGTAATGATCAGCGCCAGGTATCGCCATCCCGGTAGATCGAAGGTCCAGCCGAACAGGTGAATGCCTGCATATAGGATGGCACCCATGCCCAGCGACGCAGCAACGATGCGCCATGCCCGGTGTTTGAAGCGATCGTCAAAGCGTGCCTCCTCACCCATACGCCGCGCGCCAAGGAACAGCAGACCTACCATCGCCCAACCGGCGGCCGAGGCTGCAATGGCCGGAGCAATCCAGCCCACCAGTGGAAAAAGGCCGAATGCCAGCACCGCATTCACGATCATCGCCACAACCGCATAGTGGAACGGTGTTCGCGTATCTTCACGCGCGAAATAAAGCGGTTGCAGCAGCTTTTGCAGCATGAATGCAGGCAAGCCGATACCATAGATCGCAACAGCCAGCGCTGTGGCCGTGGTATCCTGCGCAGTAAACTGCCCGCGTTCGAACAGGACCGACACCAACGGGTTAGGTAAGATCACAAAAGCCACCGTTGACGGTATCGTCAGTAACAGCGTGAACTCACCCGCACGTGAAAGCGCATTTCGGGCTCCGTCTTTGTCATCGGCCCGCAAGCGACGAGACAGATCAGGTAGCAGCACGATCCCGACCGCAATGCCCACCACGCCAAGGGGTAGTTGGTAAAGTCGGTCTGCTGCGAACAGCCAACTTACGGCCTTTTCGGTTTTTGAGGCTACCAATTGCCCCACCACAAGATTGACCTGCGTTACCCCCATGGCCAGTGCAGCCGGAACGGCGATACGGACCATACGGCGCATTTCCGGGCTGAGTTTGGGAATGCCGGGGCGTATGCGATACCCTGCACGTTCGGTCGCCACCCAAACCAATGCCAGTTGCGCAACTCCGGCCAGCGGGATCACGGTGATCAGCCAACGGATTACCTCTCCGCCGGCAGCTGCTCCGGCGATGAGGGCGCTACAGGCGAATATGTTCAGCAGCACCGGCGCGGCGGCCGCGGCAGCAAAGCGACCAGTGGCGTTCAGAACACCAGAAAACAGCGCTGCAAGCGACATGAACAGGATGTAGGGAAAGACCACGTACCCGTAGCCCACCGCCAGGTCGAACCTTTCATCGCCATAAAACCCCTCGGCCGTGATCCAGACCAACCCGGGCATGAACACCATCGCCAACCCGACCAAAGCCAGAACGGCGATGGCAAGCAGGTTGAATGCGTCCTGCGCAAAGCCTTCGGCGTCTTCTTCCCCCTCCAGCCGTTTTGAAAACATCGGTACAAAAGCTGCGTTGAACGCGCCTTCGGCAAAGAACCTGCGAAACATGTTGGGCAGGCGGAAGGCGGCGACAAAGGCGTCCATCACCGGACCCGGCCCGATATAGGCGGTCAGCAGGATTTCCCGTAGAAAGCCCAGTATCCGGCTGGCCAGGGTCCAGAAGCCGACCGTGAACAGGCCTGAAAACAGACGGATCTGCTTCATGAGGCTGCGCGCTCGGCGCCTTCGGTAATGGCTTTGCGCAGCTTATCCTCAAGCGCGCGCTGTTTGCTTTTCGAATAGTATTTCAGCCCGAACATATCCTTGACGTAGAACGTGTCCACCACCTGTTCGCCATAGGTCGCGATCACCGCGTTGGCGATATAAACATTGGCCGCCGCCAGCGTACGGGCCAGATCATAAAGCAGGCCGGGACGGTCGCGGGTGTCGACTTCGATAATCGTGTAGATTTCCGATCCGTCATTGTCGAATGTGATGTGGGTCGGCACGTTGAAGGCGCGTTCGCGTTTCTTGATCTTGTCGCGCGACTTCAACGCATCCTGCGCGACGACCTCGCCCCTCAGCGTCTTGTGGATCATCTGGGTCAGGCGCGGCAGGCGGCTGGATTCGAAAGGCCGGCCTTCGGCATCCTGAATCCAGAACACATCGGTCACATAACCGTCTTTCGTGGTATAGCTGCGGGCGTCGACCACATTTGCCCCGACCAGTGCCAAGGCCCCGGCGATCCGCGCAAAAATGCCGGGGTGATCGCCCATCGCAAAGCAGGCCCGTGTTGCATCGCGGTCTTCGTCCGGATGTAGCCGGATTTCCATTTCGCCCGGGTCACCGCTGATTTCCAGCGATCGCAACATCTCGGCAAATTCTACGTGGGTCGAGACGTTCAAACCCTGCCAATACGGCGCGTAATGCCGCGCGGTTTCAGCCTTGAGGTCAGACTTGGACCAGTTTGCAAGCTCGGCCCGCAGCGCCTTTTTCGCCACGGTGCCGCGATTGGCGCGGTTCAGGTCCTCCATCCCGGTTTCGAGGGCGCGCTTGGTTTCAGCGTGCAGCGCCCTCAGCAGGGTAGCTTTCCAGTTGTTCCAGGTATTCGGCCCCACGCCACGAATGTCGCAAACCGTCAGAACGGTTAACAGGTCCAGCCGCTTGACGGTCTGTACCGCCTTGGCAAAGTCCCGCACAGTGCGCGGGTCTGAAATGTCGCGTTTTTGCGCCATGTCCGACATCAAAAGGTGATAGCGCACCAGCCATTCTACGGTTTCCGAATCCGATTTGTTCAGACCCAGCCGCGGGGCAACCTTGCGGGCGATCTGCGCACCAAGGATCGAGTGATCTTCGGCGCGGCCCTTGGCAATGTCATGCAGCAACAAGGCCACGTACAGTACCTTGCGATTGACGCCGCCTTTCAGGATCGACGAGACCAGCGGCAGTGTCTCGACCAGCTCTCCGCGTTCGATCTGGGCAAGGTTGACGATACACTGAATGATATGCTCATCCACGGTATAGCTGTGATACATGTTGAACTGCATCATCGCCACAATAGGCTCAAATTCTGGCAGAAAGGCCGACAAGACACCCAACTCGTTCATCCGCCGCAAGGCGCGTTCGGGGTTGCCATGCTTGAGCATAAGATCAAGAAAGATGCGCCGCGCCTCTTTGTTTTCGCGCATTTCCTCGTCAATCAGGTTCAGGTTCGCGCTGACAAGCCGCATCGCATCCGGGTGTATCAGCATACCCGTGCGTAAGCCTTCTTCGAACAGGCGCAGCAAGTTCAGCTTGTCCGACAGGAATGTCTCGGGGTCGGCTACATCCAGACGTCCATGCACCACCTTGTAGCCCGCCTTGATCCGACGGCGACGGCGAAAAATACGCTCAAGCAAAGCCTCGCCCTTCAGATGCGAGGCTTCGAGTTTGGTCAGAAAAATACGGGTCAGATCGCCGACATAGGTTGCCTCTCGGAAATAGCGTTGCATGAACACCTCGACCGCGCGGCGTCCGGCCCGGTCTTCGTAGCCCATCCTTTTTGCCACCTCGACCTGTTGGTCAAATGTCAGCTGTTCGGTGGCGCGCCCCGTAACAAGATGAAGATGTGCCCGCACGGCCCACAGGAAATCTTCGGCCTGAACAAATGTTCTGAACTCTTCAGGCGTGAAGAGGCCCAACGGCACCAATTCGGCCACATCCTGAACCCCGTAAATATACTTGGCAATCCAGTATAGGGATTGCAGGTCTCGCAAGCCGCCTTTGCCCTCTTTCACGTTGGGCTCGACCACATAGCGCTGGCCCTGCTTTATATGCCGTTCATCGCGTTCTTTCAGTTTGGCTTCGATAAACTGACGCTCGGTTCCCTTGAACAGATCGGATTTCAAGCGTTTTTCCAGATTCGCCGCAAGCTTGGTGTCACCGGCCAGGTAACGCTGCTCCAACATGGCCGTTCGGATCGTGAAATCATCGGCACCAAGACGCAGGCAGTCTTTTATCGTGCGCGACGAATGGCCAACCTTCAGCCGCAAATCCCACAAGATGTAAAGCATGGATTCGATCACGCTTTCGGCCCATGCCGTGATTTTGTAGGGCGTCAGAAACAGCAGGTCTACGTCGGATGAGGGCGCCATCTCGCCGCGCCCATAACCGCCCACCGCCAACACAGCGATCTTTTCGCCTTGCGTGGGTGTGGCCAGAGGGTGCAGATCCTCGCTCGAAACCTTCATGGCGGTACAGATCAGCCCGTCAGTCAGATAGGTGTAGGAACGGGTCAGTGGCCGCGCATCAAACGGGCGTTCGGTAAAAGCATCGGCAATCGCCTTGCGCCCAGCTTTCTGGACGTCACGCAGAATGCGCACAGTCTCTTGCCGCCGTGCGACATTGTCTGAAATTTTCTCGAAAGCATCCGACAGCTGCGCCAGGACGGCGTTGCTGTCGAAAATTTCATCGGCCGGACAGATCAACTCACCCCTTGGGGCAAGCGTCAGAGCCGGTAGATCAGAAACCGGCGCCGGAGAAGCTTTGTGGGGCAGGGTCAATCACTACTACCTGTTTATTCTGGATCGTGGCGACGGCCAGACCGCGTTCATTGGTACCGTTTGGCCGCAGGCGGAATATACCGCCGACACCCTGGAAACCAGCGTTTTGTGTCAGCGCCGAAGCGGTGAGTGCGTTGGACCTTCCTTGACTGACCAAGGCGGCGATTGCAGCGATACCATCATAGGCCAAACCGCTGATCGGGTGCGGGGCTTCGCCATAGGTATTGTTATACCGCTGCCGATATGCCTGTGCTTTGGATGGGTCCGGCAGAGCAAACCACCCACCCTGGACCCCCGGCAGGTCCAAAGTTTGTGGCGGGATGTCCCAGCGCGTCAGACCGATAAACTGTGTATTCGCCGGTGAAACGCCTGCTTCGGGCAGTAATTGCGTAAAAAGCGGCAATGCGCCGGCAGTGGTTGCTGTCAGAAACAGGGAGTCCGCACCAGACGCATCTACGGTTGCTTTGACTGACGGGACCGAGTTGATGACACCTTGCTGAGAACGGTCATAGCCCACCGAGCCCGCATTGTTCACACGGCTGCCACCAAGTGCATTGGAAATGGCAGCTTGACCCAACCGCCCGGCAGCATCGTTGCTATGAACGATGACCATGTTGGATTTGCCTTGCGATCCGGCAAAACTGACAAGACGGTTGGCTGTATTGTCGAAAGTTGGCCCCAGCACGAACACATTGCCGCCTGCAATGCTGGTGTTGTTCGAAAAGGACAGTACATTCACGTTGTTGCTCAGCGCCGCAATGCCTGCAGAATTTGCAGCCTGCGCATACACAGGCCCAAGTATGATCTTCGCTCCGTCTGCCACCGCCTGCTGCGCAACCGCCGCAGCTGTATTTGAGCTGCCCCGCGTGTCATAAACGCGCAAATCGATCTGAACATTCGGCAAATCCGCAATAGCAAGCCGAGCCGCGTTTTCCAGGCTGCGCGCCAACGCGGCGTCACCGGCTTGCCCTGATCCCGCAGGGACCAACAAGGCAACAGGCACGGGGTCGGAGGTATCGATCGAAGGGCCGCCGCCAATGGTGCCGACTTCGCAAGCGGCCAAAAATGCGGCGGTTGCCAGAACGGCGGCTGTACGCACCAGTTTGCGAACGGGCTTGCAAAGGCTAAACATCTGAATGAAAACTCCCTGTCCGGGCGGCTAGGGGACCGCCGCTCTGTTGCTCGGGATAATAAACGTCACGCTGTGAGGGTCCAGCTTTGAATTTCCAAAAAGTCAGTTTGGGCGCCGGCCTGTATTTTGTTGCCACGCCAATCGGGGCTGCGCGCGATATCACGCTAAGGGCGCTGGACGTGCTGGCGTCGGCTGACGTTATTGCGGCCGAAGATACGCGTAGCCTACGCCGTTTGATGGAAATTCACGGAATCCCACTGGAAGGCCGGCGTATTCAGGCATACCACGATCACAGCGGTGCCGCGGCGCGCGGAAAGGTTCTGGATGCGCTCGCGGAAGGAAAGTCGGTGGCCTATGCATCGGAAGCCGGGATGCCGTTGATTGCCGATCCCGGCTATGATCTGGGGCGACAGGCCGCGGAGGCCGGGCATCTTGTAACCTGCGCACCGGGACCGTCCGCAGCCTTGATGGCACTGACGCTTGCAGGGTTGCCAACGGACGCATTCTTTTTTGCCGGTTTTCTGCCAAACGCCTCTGGCGCGCGACGAACCCGCATCGAAGCCTTGCGCGACGTGCCGGGAACGCTCGTGTTCTACGAATCGCCAAAGCGCGTGGCGGCCTGTCTTTCGGACTTGGCCGAGGTGTTGGGTGAAGACCGCAGCGCCGCGATGTGCCGCGAATTAACCAAGAAATTCGAAGAGGTCCGGCGCGGCACTCTGGGCCAATTGGCGGCTGAATTGCAAGGCCAGACACTCAAAGGCGAGATTGTGCTGCTTGTAGATCGCGGACATTCGCAATCTGTTAACGAATCCGACGTAGAAGATGCTTTGAAACGAGCCCTTGAAACCCACTCGGTCAGGGATGCGGCGGACCTGGTATCTGAGATGTTCAAACTGCCGCGGCGACCGATCTATCAAAAAGCCTTGAAGCTTGGGAAAGGATGACATGACAGCGCGATCCGTCCGAAGCTCGGTCTCTTACCACGCAGGGCAAGCGGCGGAGTTAAGGGTTGCAACCGACTACGAACGCCGCGGCTTTTCTATCGCGCATCGACGCTGGCGTGGCGCGGGTGGTGAAATTGACCTGATCGCACGCGACGGTGAAGACCTGGTGTTCATCGAGGTCAAGAAAAGCACCAGGTTCGACATGGCAGCCGCCCGGATCAGCCAGCGTCAGATTGATCGCATCTGTGCCTCGGCCGCTGCGTTTTTAGGCAGCGAACCTCGTGGTCAACTGACAAATGTTCGGTTTGATGTTGCGTTGGTGGATGGCAGCGGTGCCGTTCAAATTATAGAAAACGCGTTCGGCACCGCGTGATCCCCATTGAACCCCCGGTCGCGCTGGGCCATGTAACGGGCGAGAAACTGAGGGACACGCCATGAAAATCGCCTTTCAGATGGACCCGATCGGGGCCGTGGATATCAACGCAGACAGCTCTTTCCGTTTGGCCGAAGAGGCACAGGCCCGCGGCCATACGCTGTTTTTCTACAGCCCGGATCACCTCGCCTATCAGGAAGGACGGATTACCGCGCGCGGTCATGACATGAAGGTCCAGCGCGTTGCAGGCAATCCAGCCGTGCTCGGGTCTGAACGTGAAGTTGATCTGGCGGATTTTGATGTGGTCTGGCTGCGTCAGGACCCACCGTTTGATATGCATTACATTACGTCGACCCATATTCTGGATCGCCTTAAAGGGAAGACGCTGGTGGTCAATGATCCGTTCTGGGTGCGGAACTACCCTGAAAAGCTGTTGGTTCTGGACTTCCCTGAATTGACCCCGCCGACAACGATTGCGCGCGATCTTCAGACGATCAAAGCGTTCAAGGAAAGGCACGGTGACGTCATTCTGAAGCCGCTTTATGGCAACGGTGGCGCAGGTGTGTTTCGGCTTGACGCAAACGATCGCAACCTGACCTCGCTGCACGAGTTGTTCACGGGTTTCTCGCGTGAGCCTTTGATCGTGCAGAAATTCCTGCCTGATGTAAGCAACGGCGACAAGCGTGTGATCCTTGTGGATGGCGAAGCTGTCGGCGCAATCAACCGCGTTCCGGCCGCGGGCGAGACCCGTTCGAACATGCATGTGGGGGGTCGCCCGGAAAAGATTGGCCTGTCAGAGCGCGATCAGGAGATATGTGCCGCAATTGGCCCCCTGCTGAGGGAAAAAGGGCAGATTTTTGTGGGGATCGACGTGATTGGCGATTATCTGACCGAGATCAACGTCACATCGCCAACCGGTATTCAGGAACTTGAACGGTTTGACGGCGTCAACATTGCTGAAAAGATATGGCAGGCGATTGAGGCCAAAGTCTAAGACGCGATCTTGGCGCTGATGCGAAAGCTCAGCGCCTCTGCGACATGCGGTCGTTTGACATCCCTTTCGCCATCGAGATCAGCGATTGTGCGCGCGACCCGCAGGATGCGATGAAAGGCGCGGGCTGACAGGCCAAAACGCTCGGCAGCTTTCAACAACAGTTCTTTCCCCTCTGCGTCCGGGGCGGCGATTTCCTCGAGAACGTTGCCCTCGACATCCGCGTTTTGGCGGGTTGCGGGCGTTTCCCGAAAACGGTCGGCCTGAATTGACCTTGCCTGTTCAACACGTGCCGCAACAGTGGCTGAACTGTCGCCGGAAGGCGGCAGGTCGAGGTCGGTAAACCCGACTGGCGGGACCTCAATCCGCAGGTCGAACCGGTCCATAAGGGGGCCGGAGATTCGGCCAAGGTAGTCTTCGCCGCAGACCGGCGCGCGCGAGCAGGCGCGGGCAGGATCGGTCAGATACCCGCATTTGCAGGGGTTGGCCGCAGCCACCAGCATGAACCGGCAGGGATATTTCACATGGGCGTTGGCGCGGGCCACCATGACCTCGCCGGTTTCGATAGGCTGGCGCAGGGTTTCCAGCACCGTGCGGGGGAATTCTGGAAACTCATCCATGAACAACACGCCATTATGAGCCAGCGAAATCTCGCCCGGCTTTGCGCCCTTGCCGCCGCCAACGATGGCAGCCATCGACGCGGTATGGTGTGGTTCCCTGAACGGGCGGCTGCGGCTGATACCGCCTTCATCCAGCAGCCCACAAAGGGATTGAATCATTGAGGTTTCCAGCGCCTCGACCGGGGTAAGCGGTGGTAGAATACCCGGCAGTCGCGCAGCCAGCATAGATTTGCCGGACCCTGGCGTGCCGATCATAATCAGGTGGTGGCGCCCGGCGGCCGCAATTTCAAGGGCGCGCTTGGCCCGTTCTTGACCTTTAACATCGCGCAGGTCCCGGGTGCTGGACGCAAGACTAACCTCTCCGGGTTTGGCCACGGGCAAAGGCGACTGGCCCGAGAAATGGCGCACGACATCGCCAAGAGACTCTGCACCGATCACCTGAGTAGCATCCACCCAAGCAGCTTCGGCGCTTGACGCGCGCGGGCAAAGCAGGCTGCGATCCTCGGCCGCGGCAGTCATAGCCGCGGGCAGCGCCCCGAGGACGGGCACAAGTGAGCCATCCAATGACAATTCGCCCAGCGATACCGTACCTTCGGCGGCGTCGGCAGGAATGATTTCAAGCGCCGACAACAAGGCCACGGCAATGGGTAGATCGAAATGGCTACCTTCTTTTGGCAGATCGGCGGGTGAGAGGTTGATGGTGATGCGCTTTGAGGGCAGCGCAATGGCCATCGAACTGAGCGCACTGCGAACTCTGTCGCGCGCCTCGGACACCGCCTTGTCGGGCAGGCCGACGATGGAAAACGCCGGCAAGCCCGGTGAGACGGCGCATTGCACCTCGACCGGGCGGGCATCGACACCTTGGAAAGCGACAGTGTGAGAACGGGTGACCATGAACGACCTTTTTGGTTAACAGGTCGTTGCTGCCATGGTCGCGGTTTAAGAATGGTTAATGCCGGTGATCATTGATGCGAATTCTGGCCAGGCGCCGGGGTCTGCAACGGTTTTGTCCCGGCAGAACCGGTTGCAAAAGCCCCAGCGTTGGCCGTCCAATTCAAGTACGTGAGTGATCGGCTTGCCCGAATAGGGGCATGTGTCGTTGACGGAATCTGTCCCCTCGACTGGGCGTGCATCCGACTGATCGCCTATTGGCCACGCCCGTGACGGCAAATCCAACGCATAGGGAACGGGGTCATAAGCAACCGTCAGACCCATGGCACGCCATTGCCGTACCGAGATGTCTGACAACAGCTCTAGGCAGTACGCGCGGTTGGCTTCTGAAACCGGCAGGCCGTACCCGATGATCCGGGCGGCTACCGGTGTATAGAAAACATCGACCAGGGAATAGCTGCCGAACAGCGGGCCGGTTTCCGCGCCCGATACGGTGCGGGCGTGGGACCACAGGGTTTCGATCCGTGCCAAATCCGCCAACGTCTTAGAGGATGGCTGAAAACCCTGCCAACACTGGATCAATTGCATAGGGCATTCTCCGCGCAAGGCGTTAAACCCGGCAACCATCTCGGCGCAAAGCCATCGCGCGGTTGCCCGGGCAGCAGGGTCCTTGGGCCACAGCCCGGCCTCGGGGTGCCGTTCTGCCAGTGTTTCCGCCATGGCGAGGCTTTCGCCTACGACCGTTCCATCGGGCAAACGCAATGCTGGCACAAGACGGGCCGGGGCAAGGGGTTTCATATCTTCGGCCATGGTGCCGGAATACAAGCCAATCATGTGGCTTCGGTAGGGCAGGCTGAACTTTTCCAGCATCAACCAGCCACGCATCGACCAGCTGGAAAACAGGCGGTCGCCGATATACAAATCATAAGTCATACCTGACGATGGCACGTAAGGATCGTTCATTAAATCAGTTATTTGTGCGGGCTGTGATCACGGGCAGTGATTGATCCGCCCCACTGACCAGCGATCGCCGTGATGGGTTATGTCTGTAACGGAAAGGTTGTCGATGCGATGGCCAAACACCTCCTGCGCTTCGATGCCAAGGGCACGCTGAACCTGTGTCAGGATGACACCGAAATGGGCCACGATAACCAGGTCGCGTCCAGAGTGGTCTACTATCAGCCGGTCTATCACGGCATCGACCCTGGCCCGAACCTCATTCCAGGTTTCACCGTTCGGGGGGCGAACGTCACCCGGATTGTCCCAATAGGCAAAGGCAAGATCGGGGTCTTCTGCTTCGATCTCTTTGAACCCGCGTAGCTCCCACGTGCCGAAATGAATCTCTCGCAAGTCGGGATGATGCGGCAGCCTTTGCCGCTGGCCCTGAATGGCCGAGGCGGTGTCGGCAGCGCGTGAAAGGTCGGACGATATGACCAGCGCCTCAGCCGGCAGATGCCCTTTCAGCCGCGCGATGGCCGCATGATCGCTTAGGTCCGCAGGCAAGTCGGACCATCCAACCATTGATTTAGCGTGGGTTGGGCCGTGACGAACAAGATGAAGACGTGTCATGGCAAATGCCCTTTCAGGACCAACGGCAACCCGGCAGTCACCTGCACAACCAGATCCGCCTGCGCGGCCAACGCGATGTTCAGCCGGCCCTGAGCCTCGCGGAACCGGCGGGCCAGCGCGTTGTCCGGGACAATGCCGTGCCCGACCTCGTTTGACACTATCACAACAGGCGCGCCGCAAGAGGCAAGGTCTTGGAGCAGTTTAGTCTGCGCCTGTTCCAGATCGTTTTCGGCAAGAAGATGATTGGTTAGCCACATGGTTCCGCAATCGATCAGGCAGATATCATTCGCGGTCAGGTCACACAGTGCGGGCGCCAGATCAAAGGGTGCCTCAATGGTCGTCCAACTACCCCCGCGCTGTGCGATATGGCGTTGAACCTTGTTGCGCATCTCATCATCAAACACTTGTGATGTGGCGATGTACGAACGCTTTTTCCCAGAAGATACAACAAGTTGTTCGGCATATGACGACTTTCCCGAGGCCGCGCCACCCAGCACAAAGGTCAAATCCGGATACACTGCATAGCCTTTCTGGTGATCCACCCGGTCGTTTTCTGCGTACCTATTTCAAGTCGGTAAAACAAGCCCGGCTCGCGCCTGTAAATAAGGAGAGATTTCAATGGCACTCGACAATGCGAACGATTTCTCGATGTCCCGGCAAGCAATGAAGGCCGAACTGCTGGACGCAGAGACCGAATTGAAACTTGCATATGCTTGGCGAGACGACCGCGACGAACAAGCGTTGCATCGTCTGATCACCGCTTACATGCGGCTAGCTATTTCCATGGCGGCGAAATTCAAGCGCTACGGCGCACCCATGAATGACCTGATCCAGGAGGCGGGGTTGGGTTTGATGAAAGCTGCGGACAAATTCGACCCGGACCGCGGTGTGCGCTTTTCCACCTATGCGGTCTGGTGGATCAAGGCGAGCATTCAGGACTACGTGATGCGCAACTGGTCGATGGTGCGGACAGGGTCGACCTCGTCTCAAAAATCGCTCTTTTTCAACATGCGCAGGGTTCAGGCACGGCTTGAGCGCGAAGCAGCCACCGAAGGGACTGAGCTGGATCGCCACCAGCTGCACCAGATGATTTCGACCGAGATCGGCGTGCCTTTGCGGGATGTTGAAATGATGGAGGGCCGACTGTCCGGCTCTGACTTCTCGCTGAACGCCGTTCAATCCACGGACGAAGATGGGCGTGAGTGGATTGACGCCCTTGAAGATGATCGGGAGCAAGCTGCCGAGACAGTGGAAAACAGCCATGATACGGAACAGTTGCGTGAATGGTTGGTGACGGCCATGCAGGCGCTGAATGACCGCGAACGGTTTATCGTACGTGAGCGGAAACTGCGCGAACCGGCCCGGACGCTGGAGTGCTTGGGAAAGGAACTTGGCCTTTCCAAGGAGCGGGTACGCCAGCTTGAGGCTGCAGCGTTTGTGAAAATGCGAAAGAACCTTGAAGCTCAATCGCGCGAGGTGCAACACTTCATCGCATGAAACGATTTGCGATTCTGCTGTGTGCACTTGTGGTTATGGCCAATCCTGGCCATGCCGACCTCATTCCGAATGACATTCTGAACGCGATGAAATCATCGGATGTGGTTATCTTGGGTGAAATACACGATAACCCGCAGCACCACATCGTTCAGGCAGAAGCGTTGAAAGCCATCATGCCATCGGCGGTCGTATGGGAGATGGTGACCGAGGAAGGCGCGCAGCGTCTTGCGAACAAGGCGGTGTCCGACCCCGAGGAGCTTGCACGCATATTGAAATGGATCGAGTCCGGCTGGCCACCGCTCAGCATGTATTACCCGGTTTTTCAGGCGTCGGATGCACCGATTTATGGCGCGATGGTGCCGCGTGCTGCGGCGCGGGCAGCGATGGAACGCGGCGCGGCAACCGCTTTGGGTGCGGATGCCGCGCGGTTTGGTTTGACCATCCCGCTTCCGCCTGCCGAACAAGCCGCGCGTGAGGCAGATCAGCTGGCCGCGCATTGCGACGCAATTCCGGAAAGTGCGCTGCCACAAATGGTGGCGATTCAGCGTTTGCGGGATGCCGTGCTGGCGCGGGCTGTCTTGCGGGCTACGGATGAAACCGGTGGGCCAATTGCGGTGATTACCGGCAATGGCCATGCGCGCAAGGATCGTGGCATCCCCACTTACCTGTCCCGCCTGCGTCCGGGATTGAAGGTATTTGTGCTGGGCCAGTCCGAGGATGGAGTTATCGAGGGTGAATTCGACGCGGTGCTTGATAGTCCGGTAGTCGAACGGGAAGACCCTTGTCTTGCGTTTCAGCAGCAGAATTAACCGCTGGAACTGTCCGGCCCGCTTGCCTAATGTCAGGGCCGAGCTGGACGGGAAGGGGTCAACATGCTGGCATCGAAACGCATTCTGCTGATCATTGGCGGTGGGATCGCGGCCTATAAATCGCTGGATCTGATCCGGCGTTTGCGCGAACGCGGTGCATCGGTGACCCCTGTCTTGACCCGCGCGGCAGAAGAATTTGTGACACCGCTTTCTGTGTCGGCCTTGGCCGGAGAGAAAACCTATCGCGACCTTTTCGACCTGACGGATGAGGCTGAGATGGGCCATATCCAGCTGTCTCGTTCAGCAGATTTGATCGTTGTGGCCCCGGCCACTGCTGACCTGATGGGCAAGATGGTTGCAGGGTTGGCAAATGATCTGGCCTCGACGTTGCTGATGGCGACCGATACGCGCGTTTTGTGCGCGCCCGCCATGAATGTGCGGATGTGGGATCACCCGGCAACTCAGAGAAATCTGAAACAATTGCAAGCGGATGGTGTCCGCTTTGTTGGCCCGAATGAGGGCGACATGGCCTGCGGCGAATACGGCCCCGGTCGCATGTCAGAACCGCTAGAGATTGTTGCGGCGATTGAAACCGAACTCGGCGCCGGCCCGTTGCGCGGCAAGCGCGTTCTCGTGACCTCGGGCCCAACGCATGAGCCGATTGATCCGGTGCGCTATATCGCCAACCGATCATCAGGGGCGCAGGGAACGGCTGTTGCACGGGCGTTGGCAGGGCTGGGTGCTGAAGTGATATTTGTGACCGGTCCTGCGGATGTTGCGCCGCCAGATGGTGTTCAGGTTAAGCGGGTTGAAACTGCACAGCAGATGTCAGATGCCGTGGACGCCGCGCTGCCGGTTGACGCGGCTGTGTTTGCTGCGGCGGTTGCAGATTGGCGGGTGGTTGGAGCATCGGACAAGAAGCTGAAGAAAAGCCGGGACGGAATGCCAGCTCTGGAATTTGCTGAGAATCCGGACATCCTCAAACGCGTCTCGCACCTGAAAACAGGACGACCACCACTGGTTGTAGGCTTTGCTGCTGAGACCGACGACGTGATCGAACACGCTACAGCCAAACGGGACCGCAAGGGCTGCGACTGGATCGTTGCCAATGATGTCAGTCCGGCGACGGGCATCATGGGCGGATCGGAGAACGCGGTGATCGTGATTTCCGATAAGGGTGCCGAAGAATGGCCCCGTATGGGTAAGGACGCCGTGGCAGAACGATTGGCGCGCAAGATCGCTAACGCTTTGATCAGCAAACAAGAGGAGCAGTGATGGTTGCAATTCGTGTAATTCGCGAGGAAGGCGCTGATCCGACGGTCCCCCTGCCGTCCTATGAAACTACGGGTGCGGCTGGCGCAGATGTTCGGGCCAACCTGCCAGACGGCGCGGCGATCACGCTTGAACCCGGTCAGCGTGCCTTGGTGCCCACTGGCTTGCGTATCGAAATCCCGCAAGGGTTTGAGGTACAGGTGCGCCCGCGATCTGGTCTTGCGCTCAAACACGGCATAACGCTGCCCAACACACCGGGCACGATAGACAGCGACTATCGCGGCCCATTAGGCGTGATTGTTCTAAACGCGGGGCAGGAGGTATTCGAGATCACCCATGGTGAACGGATTGCCCAACTGGTCGTCGCGCCGGTTGTGCAGGCCCGGTTCGACGCAGTCGAGTCGCTCAGCGATACCGCGCGCGGTGCCGGTGGCTTTGGCTCGACCGGGCGCGGCTAATGCTGCTGGTTCTGATCCTCGCGGCGGCTCTCTGGGGTATCGGCTATCTTGCCGGCGTGTCCCGGACGGCTCGTATGACGTCTGTTGCGGTTCTGTTGGTGGGCGTGGTTCTGGCACAGCTGGTTTTGCCCGTCAGTCACCCCTTGCGCGCGGCGACGGGTGGTTCTGCGGCACCTTGGCTTTTACTGGGCGGTGCCGCGCTGCTGATATTGCTATACAGGCAGGTTCTGAGGGCGCTGCGCAATCGCGCCGCACCGACGTCGGAACAGAGTATTTCGCCATCCGGCCAGTTCTCAGAAACTGAGCTTGAGCGCTATGCCCGCCACATCGTCCTGCGCGAGCTGGGGGGGCCGGGTCAGAAACAGATGAAGCAGGCAAGGGTGCTGGTCATCGGGGCCGGCGGGCTGGGCGCGCCCGCCCTTCAATATCTGGCTGCTGCCGGGGTGGGTACGATCGGCGTGATCGACGATGATGAGGTCGAAAATGCCAACCTGCAACGGCAGGTGATCCACCGCGATGCCGATATCGGAATGCCCAAGGTGTTTTCGGCGCAACAGGCAATGCTGGCGCAGAACCCAAAGGTTACGGTCCTGCCCTATAACCGCAGGCTGACCGATGAAATCGCATCCGATCTGTTTGCGGATTTCGATGTGATCCTTGACGGCACCGACAATTTTGAAACCCGCTACCTCGCCAACCGTACAGCCGTAGCCCTGGGTAAGCCGCTGATCTCCGGTGCGCTGTCGCAGTGGGAGGGGCAGCTCAGCGTCTTTGACCCGGCCAACGAAGCGCCATGCTATCAGTGCATCTTCCCCGAGGCGCCTGCGCCCGGCCTTGCACCCTCCTGCGCCGAGGCGGGGGTCATTGGCCCTCTGCCCGGTGTGGTAGGGTCGATGATGGCGGTTGAGGCGATAAAGGTAATCACCGGTGCGGGCCAGGCTCTGCGGGGTGAAATGCTGATCTACGATGCGCTTTATGGCGAAAGCCGCAAGATCAGCCTGTCACGCCGTGCCGATTGCCCGATCTGCGCAGGGTCTGAAGACCGGGCACAGACGCCGGGCGCGTAAGCGCGCGGCCCGGCCCAACGCCGCCAAGGCGCATCTTTGATGCGCGCTGCGGAGGCGGGAGCACCCAGCTTGGGGCAGTCTCCAGATTGGCGATAAGATCGTCGCCAGCGCAGTCGCGATAGTTCTGCTGCTGCTTAACCTGCAGCCGCTATTTCACTCCCTCATGTCACGTCTGTCTTTCAGGTGACGTCGCGTATTGCGATGGGGTTGCAAAAAAGCAGAGCAAAGGAATTTGCCGCGATTGGTCCGCCACCTCTGGACCATCCGGGGTAGCCTCCCTAGCTTCACCGGTAAAGGAGAGCTGCATGACCAACCCGATCCTGTCCGACTGGACCACGCCGTTTGAAATTGCCCCGTTCAACGCCATATCCGATGACGATTTTACACCTGCGTTAGAACAGGCCATGCAGGCCCACAACGCTGAAATCGATGAGATCGCCAACAACCCGGATACGCCCACATTCGCGAACACGATCGAGGCGCTTGAGGCGGCAGGCGAACAGATGGACAAGGTGCTTTCGGTGTTTTTCACCGTCGCCGGAGCCGACAGCAATCCGGCACGGGAGAAGTTACAACGGGACTTCTCGCCCAAACTGGCTGCGCATTTCTCGGGCATATCGTCGAACAAAGCACTGTTCCACAGGGTGGCGGATCTGTGGGCGCGTAAAGACGACCTGAACTTGACCGAGGAACAGGCGCGTGTGCTTATGCTGACGCATCGTGGCTTTGTCCGTGCAGGTGCCGCGTTGGAGGGGGATGCGGACGCACGGATGCAGGACATCAAGGCGCGGCTGGCCTCCTTGGGAACCTCCTTTACGCAGAACCTGCTGGCCGACGAACGGGACTGGTACATGGGCCTTTCCGAAGCTGATTTGGAAGGCCTGCCTGATTTTGTGGTGGATGCTGCGCGCGCGGCGGGGCAGGAAAAAAACGCGAAAGGGCCGGTTGTGACGCTATCGCGTTCTTTGATTGTGCCGTTTTTACAGTTTTCGCCACGGCGCGACCTAAGGGAAAAGGCGTATCGGGCTTGGACTGCGCGAGGCGCAAATGGCGGTGAAACGGATAACCGGGCGATTGCTGCTGAAATCCTGACCCTGCGGGAAGAACGCGCAAAGTTGTTGGGTTATGACAGTTTTGCCGATTTCAAGTTGGAAACCGAAATGGCAGGTACGCCCGACAAGGTCCGTGATCTGCTTTTGCAGGTGTGGCAGCCAGCCAAGGCGCGTGCGGATGCGGATGCCGAGATCCTGACGCAGATGATGCAGGAAGATGGTGTCAACGGCCCACTGGAAGCGTGGGACTGGCGCTATTACGCTGAAAAACGTCGCAAGGCCGAGCATGATCTGGATGAAGCGGCACTAAAGCCTTACCTGCAGCTTGATCGAATGATCGAGGCGGCGTTTGCCTGTGCCAACCGTCTGTTCGGGCTTGAATTCGCGCCGCTGGACGTTCCGCTCTATCACGAGGATTGTCGCGCGTGGGAAGTCACGCGAGACGGACAGCACATCGCGGTGTTCATCGGTGACTATTTTGCGCGGGGATCGAAACGCTCGGGCGCGTGGTGCAGCGCGATGCGATCGCAGGCCAAGTTCCCCAAGGTGCAGGCACCGGTCGTGATTAATGTCTGCAACTTTGCCAAAGGTGATCCCGCGCTGCTGTCTTATGATGACGCACGAACGCTGTTTCACGAATTCGGCCATGCGTTGCATCAAATGTTGTCCAACGTGACCTATGAAAGCATTTCGGGCACCAGCGTGGCGCGTGATTTCGTCGAGTTGCCTAGCCAGCTTTATGAACACTGGCTGGAAGTCCCCGAGGTTCTGGCCGAATTCGCAACCCATGCCGAAACTGGTGAAGCGATGCCACAGGACATGTTGGAGAAAGTGCTGAAGGCCGCCAATTTTGATCAAGGGTTTCAGACGGTGGAATATGTCGCCTCGGCCCTCGTGGATCTGGCGTTCCATGAGGGCGCAGCCTCGGCAGATCCGATGGCGAAACAGGCTGAGGTTTTGGCGGAAATCGGTATGCCGCGGGCCATCGGGATGCGGCACGCCACACCGCATTTTGCCCATGTCTTTGCTGGCGACGGGTATAGCGCGGGTTACTACAGCTACATGTGGTCAGAGGTCATGGACGCCGACGCCTTTGCCGCGTTTGAAGAAGCGGGCGGTGCATTCGACCCGGAACGCGCCAAGGCGCTGGAAGAAAACATTCTGTCCACCGGCGGTTCGCGCGAGGCCGAAGACCTGTATCTGGCCTTCCGGGGCAGGTTGCCGGGTGTCGATGCGCTGTTGAAAGGCCGCGGGTTGATCGCGGCCTAGTATCCTAACGTACGATCCACGAGGTGCAGGAAGGATTCGCCTTCCTCTCCTCGGCGGATATTCTCGCAGATCACCTGTGCCGCTGTGACGGGACGTGTTTCCGACGCGATATGCGGTGTGACCGTGACGTTCGGATGGGCCCAGTAAGGGTGGACCGACGGCAACGGCTCGACCCGGAACACGTCAAGTGTTGCGTGCCCGACCTGCCCCGTGTTCAGCGCGTCTAGCAAGGCGTTATCGTCGATCAACGGTCCCCGACCGGGGTTGATGATACACGCCCCCTTGGGCAACAGGGCCAGAGTTTTGCTGTTCAGAGTATTCTCTGTCGCTGGTGTATCCGGCAACAGCAGCACGACGATCTCGGCCCGTGACAGAGCGGTCAGCAACCCATCCTCGCCATACAGGCAATTGACACCGGGGATAGCCTTGGCCGTTCGGCTCCAGCCGGTGACATCAAAATTCAATGCGGCCAACGCCCGTGCAGCGGCTTCGCCCAACGCGCCAAGGCCGAGAATGCAAACCTGACGTTCACTGGCCAAAGGTGGTGCGTCAGGGGTCCAAACCCCATCCTGAACTGTTATGTAGTGATCCATGCCAAGGTGATAACGCAGCACGTGCCCCACCACCCATTCCGTCATGCCTTGTGTCAAACCGTGATCCACCATCCGCGCGAGCGGCACGGTCAGCGTCGCATTGCCCGCAATCTGTTCAACCCCGGCCCAAAGGCTGAGTACCGCTTTCAGCCGGGTGTAGGGCGTAAAGTCCATCAACCCTGCGTTCGGGGCATAAACGATGTAATCCACCTGATCCGGTGCGAATTCCGTCCCAAGGCAGAAGTCCAACCCGGCTTCGGACAGACCCTTGGCCAGCAGGGGCTCGTACACGGGCCACAGTTCAGGGCGCGCGGAAAACAGGACGTTGACGGGCATAAAGGACCTTTCAAATCAGCGGGGGCGGTGGATATGGGCGCTTTGGACGATGCCAAATGCAGCCATCAAAACCAGCATGGCCGAGCCACCATAGCTAACCATTGGCAGCGGTACACCGACAACCGGGGCCAAGCCCATGACCATCGACATGTTGACGGCAAAAAACAGGAAAAAGTTCAGCGCGATGCCCAATGTCACCAGTGACGAAAAGCGATCCTTGGTAGACAACGCTGTGACAAGACAGAACACGAGGATCAGGGCATATAGTGTCAGCAGGGTAATGCCGCCGACAAAACCAAATTCCTCGGCCAGCGTCGTGAAGATAAAGTCGGTGTGTTTTTCGGGCAGGAAATTCAGCCGCGACTGCGTGCCCTGCATGAACCCGCGCCCGTTCCAGCCACCGGACCCCAGCGCGATCTTGGACTGGGTAATGTGATATCCCGCCCCTAACGGATCAGTCGAAGGATCAAGGAAGGTGTCGATCCGTCGGAACTGATAATCCTTGAGCAATTGCCAGTCGGTCCCCCGGCTGTTGAATACCGTGGCGATCAGCCCGACAACAGCGGCAATGACGGCTGCGAAATAAGCCCAGTGGACACCGGCCAGAAACATCAACCCCCCGCCCGCTACCAGCAGCAGGATCGACGTGCCAAGGTCGGGCTGTTTCAGAACAAAGAAAGTCGGGATCAGGACCAGGACGACGGGGATCAGAACCCACAATGGGCGCGACGTTTTATGGGATGGCAACCAGTCGTAGTAGGCAGCCAGAACCATGACGAGAGCAACTTTCATGACCTCGGAAGGTTGTAGCCGCATGAAACCAAGGTCGATCCACCGTTGCGCACCCATGCCGACAGTTCCGAAGAACTCAACAAAAACCAGCAGGGCGATTGAGATCAGATAGGCCAGCACCGACATATTCCGCCAGAACCAGATCGGGACCAGCGCAACGATGAACATGACCGCGAGGCCCAGACCAAATCGCTCCATCTGCGGCTCGGCCCACGGGGTCCACGACCCACCGGCCACGGAATACAGCATCAGGAACCCTGCACTGGCCACGCTGATCAGCAACAGGGTCAGCGGCCAGTTCATATACAGGAACTTGCGAAACCCCGATGGCGTGGATTTGACGGCGTATTCAAGATAGCTCATGCGCGGTCCTTCTCGGTCGGACGCGCTTTGGGGCGACGGTCACCTTCCAGCCTCTTTTGCTGTTCCTTGATCTTTTCGCGGTCAGCTACCGGGTAGGCTTCAAGCGGGGGCGTTCCGTTATATAACGCTTGCAGCATGATATCGCGGGCCACGGGGGCCGCCGCTTTGGACCCGCCACCGCCGTGCTCGACCACGACCGCCACGGCAAATTTCGGATTGTCATATGGGGCAAAGCTGACAAACAGCGCGTGGTCGCGGCGCTCCCATGGCAGATCCTCGTTGCGGATCACACCGGCGGCCCGTTCGGCCTTGGTGATATTTCGGACCTGACTGGTGCCGGTCTTGCCTGCCATGCGCAGGTCATCGGCGATGATACGGCTGCGATAGGCCGTACCTCCGCGGTCGTTTGAAACCGCGAACATGGCCTTGCGAATGAATTCCAGATTGGTCGGGCTGACGGCCAGCGGCTCACCTGCGCCAGAGGGTTGTTCAACCCCGTTTACCGATCGCACCAAACGCGGATTTACAGCCCGCCCCGTGGCGATTCGTGCCGTCATGACCGCCAGTTGCAGTGGTGAAGCCAGCATGAACCCCTGACCGATCGACGCATTTGCCGTGTCGCCATTCAGCCAGCTTTGCCCGTGAACACGCTCCTTCCACTCTTGATTCGGGGCCAGACCAGCGGCGACTGCGGACATAGGGATATCGTGTTTGACACCCAGACCAAAAATGCGGGCCATCTCGGAAATCTTGTCGATTCCGGTGCGCAGCGCCACGTCGTAGTAGTAGACGTCGCAACTGCGTTTCAGTGACAGATTCAGATCGACCGTTCCGTGCCCGCCACGTTTCCAGCAATGAAAGCGGCGGCTGCCGACTTTAAGGTGACCAGGGCAGTAGACAGTGTTTGAAGGCCCGACCACTCCGGCCTCAAGCGCAGCCATGGCGGTAATCATCTTGAAGGTTGATCCGGGCGGGTACGTGCCCTGAACAGACTTGTTTGCCAGTGGGCGGTAATTGTCCTGTGTCAGCGCCCGATAATCGGCCACCGAAATGCCGCGCACGAAAAGATTCGGGTCGAAACTGGGGGCCGAACTTATGGCCCGGATATCACCGTTCTCGCAGTCGATGACAACGGCGGCGGCGCTTTCTCCGGCCAGCCGGGCCTGCGCATATTGTTGCAAGTCGGCATCGACCGAGAGCTGCAGATCAGCACCAGCCTCGCCTTCTTGCCGGTCCAACTCACGCATAACGCGGCCAGTGGCGTTGACCTCGACACGCTTGGCTCCGGCTTTGCCGCGCAGAGCGCCCTCTTGCTTGGCCTCGAGCCCCACCTTGCCGATCTGGAACCGGGGAATGCGCAGCACCGGTTCGGGGTCTGCGATCTGGCTAAGATCATAGTCACTGACCGGGCCGACATAACCGACCACATGGGCGAAATCTTCATAGCGGGGATATTGCCGGGTTTGACCGACTTCGGGGATCACGCCGGGCAGGGCTGGGGCGTTGACGGCGACTTTGGATATATCGGCCCAGGTGACCTGATCAGCCAGTGTAACAGGCAGAAAAGGCGCCGAGCGCCGCATCTCTGCCTTGGCGCGCTCTATTTCATCTGAGGTAAGAGGGATCAGTTCCGAGAGTTTGGCAATCACCTGATCGACATCTCCGGCGTCCTCGCGCACCATGACAATGCGGTAAGAGGGGGAGTTCTGGCCAATAATCTCGCCGTTCCGGTCGTAAATCCGGCCACGGGTTGGCGGGATCAAGCGGATGTTGATCCGGTTTTCCTCGGCCAGAAGGCGGTATTCATCGGCCTGCTCGACTTGCATGAACCGCATCCGGGCCGCCAACCCGCCAATAAACGCGGCCTGTAGCCCGCCAAGGATCAGCGCCCGTCGGGGCAGGCGTTTGTAAGCGAGACCTTGGGCTTTGGGTTTGCGCTGTTTCATCACGCCCCCACTATACTGTTATTGGATACAGAGGCACGCCGTACACCAAAGATGTTCTGGCTGAGCAGAACGATCAGCGGATAAACTGCGATTGTCAGAACCAGTTGTATCACCAGCGGGCCAAATGCTGCCTGTTGCACAGATAGGATAGCAAGAATCACACGATTCAGCATGAATACCGCTGTGACAACCACTGCGACAGTCGAGCATTCACCAACAAACCCCAAATCGCGCATGCCATGCGCAGCCGAACGCAGGTAGGACGCGCCCAGTACGACCAGCGCCGCCAATAGTCCGGGTGGGCGTTGCAGCAACAGGTCTGCCATCAGCATCACAAAGGCCACAAGAAGCGTCGGAACATATTCAGGCCGTCGCAGCACCCATGCGAAGGTCAGCGCGATCAGAAAGTCAGGAAACGGCCAGCGGTCCGGTTTCGTATCCAGCGGAAGAAGGTGAAGAAACAGGATCAACATCGCCAGAAAAAGATACAGCACCCGTTTGGACCAAAGCTGAGAGGTTGGGCTATCCATCCCCGACCTCCGCCGGGTTAAGTGCCGTTTCGGGGGTTCCGGGGCCAACAATATCTCCGGGATCGCGGATCGGGGGGGCAGATTTGTACCGTAACACCCGAAGGAACTCGAGCCGTTCGAAATCTGCCGAAAGGCGCACCCGCAGGCGGCCCCCGGGGTCGGCAGTGATCTGACCGATCAGCAGGCCGCCTGGGAAAACTCCGCCATCGCCCGAGGTCACCACACGGTCGCCCGGGCGCACGAGTTCCCGGTTCTCAAGGAACTCAACGGCGGGTGCGGGCGTGTTATCGCCGGTGATCAGCGCGGTTTGGCCAGAGGGCTGTATGGTGGCCGGAATCGCGCTTGAGGCGTCGGTCAGCAGGATCACCCTTGCTGTGTCCGGACCCACACCAGAAATCCGTCCGACGACGCCGATCCCGTCCATCGTGGCCCACCCATCGGTGATGCCGTCACGCTCGCCCACGTTCAGCAGAACCGATTGCCGGAAAGGTGATCCGCTGTCGGCCATCACAACACCGGTGATATAGGTCAGGCGGGGATCAAGACGTACGTTGTTCAGGTCCAGCAGCCGGGCATTTTCCTGCTCTAATTGCAGCGCGGCCTCTTTCCAGGCGCGCATCAGGCGCAATTCGCTACGCAATTCCTGGTTCTGTTCGCTCAGGCGTTGATAGCTTTGGAAATCGCGGGCGAGATTGACCACGGCGGTGACCGGAACCATCGCCCATTCCATCGAAGGAACCACCCGGTCCACGACCTGCGCACGGAACCTTTCCACGCGGGGGCTGTCGATGCGCCAGACCAGAAAGATGCCAAGCAGGCACAGCACCACAATCCCCACAAGCAAACGGCGGAGGGGGGTTGTGTATTCGTCGCGCTGTGATCGGTCCTTTGCCACAGGACTCCTTCCCGTGCTGCTCTTGCCCGAGTTGTTACCCCGAAAGGGTGCGCGCCTTAGCTTTCGTAGTCAATCGCGTGGCGCAGTTGTTTTTCGTATTCCAGCGCCTTGCCGGTACCCAAAGCCACACAGTTCAGGCTTTCGTCGGCAATCGACACGGCCAGACCTGTCTGCTCGCGCAGCGCAAGGTCAAGATCGCCCAGCAGCGCGCCGCCACCGGTCAGCATCACACCGCGGTCGACAATGTCAGCGGCCAGATCGGGCGGAGTGGTTTCCAGCGCGGTCATCACAGCCTCGCAAATCTGCTGGACGGGCTCAGACAGAGCCTCTGCGACTTGTGCCTGGCTGATTTCGATTTCTTTGGGTACGCCATTCAAAAGGTCACGGCCCCGGATATGCATCGACTGGCCCCGGCCATCGTCGGGCATACGGGCGGTGCCGATGGTGGTTTTGATACGCTCGGCGGTCGATTCACCCACCAGCAAGTTCTGCTGGCGACGCAGGTACGAGATGATGGCCTCGTCCATGCGGTCGCCACCGACGCGGACCGAACGCGCGTAGACAATGTCACCCAGCGATAGAACAGCCACCTCAGTCGTACCGCCGCCGATATCAACGACCATGTTGCCGGTCGGATCGGTGATTGGCATGCCGGCGCCAATGGCCGCTGCAATTGGTTCTGCAATCAGGCCCGCGCGCCGGGCGCCTGCGGACAGAACTGATTGGCGAATTGCGCGTTTTTCAACGGGTGTCGCGCCGTGCGGGACGCAGACGATGATTTTGGGTTTCGAGAAGGTCGAGCGTTTATGCACTTTGCGGATAAAGTGTTTGATCATCTCTTCGGCAGTGTCGAAATCTGCAATAACACCTTCGCGCATCGGGCGGATCGCCTCGATCGAGCCGGGAGTCCGGCCCAGCATCAGCTTGGCGTCCTCGCCCACGGCCAGCACTTTTTTGACGCCGTCTTTTACGTGGTACGCAACCACAGAGGGTTCAGACAGGATGACGCCGCGCCCTTTGACATAAACCAGCGTGTTCGCTGTCCCAAGGTCGATAGCCATGTCCGCTGTGAACAGGCCGCCCAGATTGCCAAAGATCCCCATGATTCCCCTGATCCTGTATGTCGTTTTTCTACTGCCCGCGACTCGACGGTTCCGGGACGGATGACTTATAGGGTGCCAGCACGTCCGGTAAAAGGGCTGATTCCGCGACGATCAGCACCTTTCCGCCTTATTAAGTGGGACTTTAGAAGGCAATATGCTCTCATATCAACATATTTACCACGCTGGAAATCTGGCTGATGTGCAAAAGCACGCATTATTGGCATGGGTGCTTGCTTATCTGACCCAAAAGGACAAGCCACTTACCTACATGGAAACGCATTCTGGACGGGGGTTGTACGAATTGAACGCGCCTGAGGCGCTGCGTACAGGCGAGGCGGCGGCGGGTATTCAGCGCGTACGGCAGGCAGGTTGGTTTTACGCGGATCACCCTTTGGAACGCGCAATCCGAGCGGTTCAAAAGCGGCACGGGGCTGAGGCCTATCCTGGCTCACCCATGATTGCTGCCAGTATTCTGCGGGATCAGGATAGTCTGCACCTTGCCGAGTTGCACCCGCAGGAACACGCTGCGTTGGCGACGATGATGTCTCCGTATGGTGCCAAGGTTTATCGTCAGGACGGCTTTGAACTCGCACAGTCTTTGTTACCACCAACACCGCGACGCGGGGTTCTGATGATTGATCCGAGCTATGAGGTGAAGTCTGAATATGATCGCCTGCCCGGAGTTATCTCCAAACTGCACCGCAAATGGAATGTCGGTGTAATCGTGTTGTGGTATCCTGTTCTACGGGATGACCGCCACAGCGCCATGATTTCGGCACTCAAGTCGCAGAACCTGCCAAAATCCGTCTGTCACGAGGTTCGGTTTGATCCAGTGCGCGAGGGGCATGGCATGGTTGGCTCGGGTATGTTCATTGTCAATGCCCCCTTTGGAATCGAAAACGAGGCAACCCGCCTGACACGCTTGTTCGAGACGCTCAGAAACTAACTCGAAACCACAGTTTGCTCCCGTCCTGTTCATGCGCATCATAGATGCGCAAAAACACGTTGGGCCCGGCAGCGCGCCATGGCGCGCTGCCGGGCCCAAAACCTAAGAAGGGGCAGGAGCCTTTGCCCTGCGCGTCTAGGTCAGGTCCTTGTAGCTTATCTCGCGCGCGTCTGAGCCGGGGCCGGTTTTTTCGCGGCGTACGATCAGGCGGTTTAGGGCGTGGATGTATGCTTTGGCCGAAGCGACGACCGTATCTGTGTTGGCCGATTGACCGGTGGCGATCATACCATCTTCTTCCAGACGCACGGAAACGGTGGCCTGTGCGTCTGTACCCTCGGTTACGGCATGCACCTGGTACAGCTGCAAATGGGCCTTGTTGGGATAAATCGCGCGAACTGCCTTGAATGTCGCGTCAACCGGGCCGTCGCCGTGTTCGGTTGCGATGACGTCCTTGCCATCTACCTCCAGTTCAACGGTTGCTTCGGCTTTCCCACCGGTGCCGCAAGTGACCTTCATGGAAACCAGTTGCAGGTGGTCGTTCGCTTCGTCATCGTCCAGCGTCATCAGCGCGATGAGGTCGTCGTCAAAGACCTCTTTCTTTCGGTCGGCCAGATCCTTGAACCGCACGAAAATATCCTTGAGCTGGTTGTCCCCGATCTCATACCCAAGCGTTTCCAGCTTGTCGCGCAATGCCGCGCGGCCCGAATGCTTGCCCAATGGCAAGGATGTGCCAGACAGACCGATATCCTCGGGGCGCATGATTTCGAAGTTTTCGCGGTTCTTCAGCATGCCATCCTGATGGATGCCGCTTTCATGGGCAAAGGCGTTCTTGCCGACGATGGCTTTGTTGAACTGCACATTAAAGCCGGACACGGTCGCGACGCGGCGCGAGATGTGCATGATCTTGGTCGTGTCAATGCCCGTCTTCCACGGCATGATGTCATTGCGGGTGCGCAGTGCCATCACCACCTCTTCCAACGCGGTGTTGCCCGCGCGTTCACCCAGACCGTTGATCGTGCACTCGATCTGCCGCGCGCCGCCCGCGACAGCAGCCAGAGAGTTCGCGGTCGCCATGCCAAGATCGTTGTGGCAATGGGTAGCAAAGATCACTTCATCCGCGCCCGGGACCGTTTCGATCAGGCGTTTGATCAGATCAGCGGATTCCACCGGAGCGGTGTAACCCACTGTATCGGGGATGTTGATCGTCGTTGCACCGGCCTTGATGGCAATCTCAATCACGCGGCACAGGTAATCCCATTCCGTCCGGGTCGCATCCATCGGCGACCATTGTACGTTTTCACACAGGTTGCGGGCGTGGCTGACCGTTTCATGAATCTTATCGGCCATTTCGTCCTGCGTCAGGTTCGGGATCGCGCGGTGCAGTGGCGAGGTGCCGATGAAGGTGTGAATACGGTTCTTTTCGGCGTGTTTCACAGCCTCCCAGCAGCGGTCGATATCGGCGAAATTGGCGCGCGCCAGACCGCAGATGCGGCTGTTTTTCGACCGCTGGGCAATTTCGGACACCGCCTTGAAATCACCTTCGGACGCGATGGGAAAACCGGCTTCGATGATGTCCACGCCCATCTCGTCCAGCAGTTCGGCGATCTCGAGCTTTTCGTCATGGGTCATGGTGGCGCCTGGGCTTTGCTCGCCGTCGCGCAAAGTGGTGTCAAAGATCAAGACACGGTCTTGGTCGGTCACGTTTGTCATGGGAATCTCTTTCTTCTTCTGTCCTAAAGCCTATGGCGCGCGGGCGTCCTCCTCTGAGCGGGCGCGCCGGTTGGCACGCTCAGAGGCGGATTAGGATCAGTAGGCCACGCAGTGACGCACCGCTACGGGCGGTGTCGACAACAAGAATATCTGCGCGGTTGATCATGGGCAGAGTGTATACATCGCCTGCCTGGAATGAAAAGACCCATTTGCAGCGTAAAGGCGGCAACTGGGATTCTTTTATACGCCACATTGATCCTTCCGCGCAGACGGCTAGGTGATGCACCATGGAGAAAGCACTGATCATAGGCGCATCGGGGGGAATCGGGCAGGCGGTCTGCCAGCAGCTGACCGGGCGGGGGGTAGCTGTGACGGCCTTGTCACGCTCGACAGATGGGTTTGACCTGACTGACCCTGACCGCGTTCATCACATCTTGGAGGAAATCCCCGGTCCCTTTGACCTGATCTTCGTTGCCTCGGGCGCGCTGGAAATCAACGGGTCAGAACCGGAAAAGACATTCAAAACCCTGTCAGCGCAGGCGATGATGGATCAATTCGCACTCAACGCTGTTGGGCCTGCGCTTGTGCTGCGCCACGCAGCGCGCCTGTTGCCGCGTGACCGTCGCGCGGTTTTCGCGGTGCTTTCAGCACGGGTCGGCTCGATTGGAGACAACCGTCTGGGCGGATGGGTCAGCTATCGTGCGGCAAAGGCCGCCGTGAACCAGATTGTTCACACCGCTTCTATCGAACTGGCACGGACGCATAAACAGGCGATTTGTGTCGCCCTTCATCCCGGTACGGTAAAAACCGAGTTCACTCGCAAATACCTTGGTCGCCACCCTGCGGTTGAGCCGGATGAAGCCGCAGCAAACCTCCTGAATGTCACGGAACACCTGACCCCGACGGATACCGGAGCGTTTTTCGATTGGGCGGGAAAACCCGTGCCTTGGTGATGGCTCAGCCGTCCGAGTCCGCAGGCGCCACCTCGGGTGTCTCATCTGTCGACGTCGCAAGCGCACCGTTTTCCCAAACACCGGTTTCGACTTCGCCATTGGCATAGCGCATGGTGCCATTGCCCTGACGCTTGGCATCGACAAAGCTGCCTTCGTACACGTCTCCGCTTGGGTAAGTCGCGACGCCATCGCCGGTGATTTTGCCTTCGGTCCACTGGCCAGTATAGCTGAAGCCGTTCGCCATGACGATCTCACCCTGCCCGTGTCGCTGTCCGTCGTTGAATTCACCGGTGTAAACCGTGCCATCGGGATAGGTCGCCATACCGGTTCCCTGACGCAGGCCATCAACCCAGTCGCCGTCATAGATATAGCCGTTGGCTGAGGTCAGAACACCTTTGCCGTGGTTCTTGGCATTCCTGAATTCACCTTTGTAGACAGTGCCATTGGGATAGGTCGATACACCCTGGCCCTCGATGACCCCGGCGATCCACTCTCCTTCATAAGTTGATCCGTCCGTATAGGTGATGCGGCCATTGCCTTCGGCCAGGTCGGCCCTGAAATCCCCAACATAGATCGAGCCGTCGGGATAGGTCACTTCGCCCAGACCTTCGATCAGACCATTGGTCCACTCGCCGGTGTATACATACCCGTCGGTCCCGGTATAGGTGCCCTGACCGTGGCGCAGGTCGTCTGCATAGTCGCCTTCGTAGACGTCGCCGTTTGCATAGATGACCTTGCCCTTGCCCTGACGGCGCCCTTCGACAAGCGTTCCTTCGTAGACATCGCCATTCACGTAAGACAGGCGTCCGGCCCCGGTTATGCGATCTTCAGACCAGTCGCCCACATAGGTCATGCCGTCAGGCAGGGTCAGGCTGCCCTGGCCGTGGCGTTGACCGTCCTTTATGTCGCCCTCGTAAACGCCGCCTTCGGCATAGGTGATCTTGCCCTTGCCCTGTTTGACGCCGTCGACCCACTCCCCGTCATAGCTATAGCCGCTTGGGTCGGTCAGAACGCCCGATCCGTGATACCTGGCGTTCTGGAAGCCGCCTTCATAGCGTGCACCATTGGCATAGATCGCTACGCCCTGACCGTTTATGGTGCCATCGGACCACTCGCCTTCATAGCTGCCACCGTCGGCATAGATGATTTTGCCAAGCCCTTCGGGCTGGCCATTGGCAAACGTCCCTTCGTAGACAGACCCGTTTACATAGCGGGCAATCCCCTGACCCTGAATCTCACCCTCGGCCCATTCGCCGGTGTATTCGAACCCGTTCGGCAGGCGATAGGTTCCGGTGCCGTGGCGCAGCCCGTTTTCGAAGGTGCCCTCGTAGACGCCGCCGACCTCATCATCTTTGGTGATCACCTGACCGTCTTGCGCGGTGGCGCCGGTGGCCATCAGAGCGATCGCTGACGCGGCAATGGAAATGCGGAAAGTGTTCATGATTGGTCCTGCCTGCCAGGTTTTCATCCTTTCGACCAAAACTAAGGTACCGTTGGGGTCAGAGCAACGAGTTTTGCACCATTTGCCTTTTACTCGCGCAACGATCTGCTACATGGCAGTAAGACTGACGAGATCATGAGAGCACAATGGCCGACCGCTTCCGCATCACTCTGGCGCAATTAAACCCCACCGTGGGGGATATTGACGGAAATGCCAACAAGGCGTTCGCCGCGTGGGAGCAGGGGCGCAAGGCCGGGGCCGACCTGGTGGCTTTGCCCGAAATGTTCATCACGGGCTATAATACGCAGGATCTGGTCATGAAGCCCGCATTCCACGCGGCCGCGATGGCCCGGGTCGAAGCCCTGGCCAAAGACTGCGCTGACGGCCCGGCTGTTGCGATTGGCGGCCCGTGGGTCGAGAATGGTAGCCTTTACAATGCCTACCTGATCCTCAAGGGCGGTCGGATCAGCAGCAAGGTTCTGAAACACCACCTGCCCAACGAAACCGTGTTTGATGAGGTGCGCCTTTTTGACTCCGGGCCTTTGGGCGGCCCCTATGCCGTTGGGAATACACGCATTGGCAGTCCGATTTGCGAAGATGGCTGGCATTCGGATGTGACCGAAACCCTTGAGGAAACAGGGGCGGAATTCCTGTTGATCCCCAATGGCTCGCCCTATTTCCGCAACAAATACGATGTGCGGATTAATCAAATGGTGGCGCGTGTCGTCGAAACTGGTCTGCCGCTGATTTACCTGAATATGGTGGGCGGCCAGGATGACCAGGTTTTTGATGGCGGGACGTTCGGCCTGAACCCAGGGGGCGAACTGGCATTTCGCATGCCCATCTTTGACGAAGCGAACAGCCACATAGATCTTGAGCGCGGCGATGATGGCTGGCGTATCCTGCCTGCCGAAATTGCGCCGCAGCCCGATGAATGGGAGCAGGACTATCGCGCAATGGTGCAGGCCTTACGCGACTATATGGGCAAAACCGGGTTCAAGAAGGCGCTGCTGGGGCTTTCGGGCGGTGTGGATTCTGCCTTGGTTGCGACCATCGCGGTTGATGCCATCGGGGCTGAGAATGTCCGCTGCGTGATGCTGCCGTCTGAATACACCAGCCAAGCCTCTTTGGACGATGCCGAAGCGGTCGCGAAGGCGCTGGGCGTTCATTATGACTATGTGCCGATTTCAGACAGCCGGGCGGCGGTGACGGACACTTTGGCCTCACTTTTTGACAGCCACGAACCTGACGTGACCGAAGAGAACATCCAGTCACGATTGCGTGGCCTGTTACTGATGGCAATCTCGAACAAGTTTGGCGAGATGCTGTTGACCACGGGTAACAAATCCGAAGTCGCTGTGGGCTATGCCACAATTTATGGTGACATGAACGGCGGATATAATCCGATCAAGGATCTGTATAAAACCCGCGTGTTCGAAACCTGCCGATGGCGCAACGCGAACCACCGCGACTGGATGATGGGTCCTGCGGGCGAGGTTATCCGTCCCTCAGTCATCGACAAACCCCCCAGTGCCGAGCTGCGTGAAGATCAGAAAGACAGCGACAGCCTGCCCGATTACCCGGTTCTGGACGCGATTCTTGATATTCTGATCGATCAGGAAGGTTCGATTTCCGACTGCGTGGCCGCCGGTTTCGATGAGGCTGACGCGCGGCGGGTCGAACATCTGATCTTTATCAGCGAATACAAACGCTTTCAGTCTGCCCCCGGAACACGTCTGACCCATCGCGCATTTTGGCTGGATCGCAGGTATCCGATTGTGAACCGTTGGCGCGACCAGGGCTGACGCGCATGGACGTGCTCTGAGAGGGCAATTCAGGGTTTCCTGATCGGAAATAATGCCATTGGATCAATAAACACTGTTTCGTAATCGAGTGGTAGTGTTCGTGTTTTCGAGCCTTTCCTAAGGCTGACGTCTTGAAATCACGACATTTTTTTGCCACATTTTTGCTTGATTGACGCCCCAACCGTGGGCGGCGTACCCCAATTCCGATTGTTCCGGATCACGGTGCGTAATGTGTGTGACGTATGAGTTAACGATTTGGTGGTATTATGTATGAAAGGTACGACAAGTCGCTTCACCCGCCTTTAAGGTACAAGTCCATGGAGACCGAGGGAAAGGCTCTGGACGAGGCGAAGGTGGATGCTGCGATTTCGGATCTTCTGCGTGAGGAAGAGCCCGAAGACCCCGAGCCCGAGGCTGAACCCGCGAAAGCACAGCTCAGCTTTCCTGAACTGCCCAAGCAGGCGGAAATAGATGAGAAAGCAGAACCCAAAGAAACCGGTCTAGGGGCGGCAATACTTCAGAAATTGGCCGAGCTGCGCGGCGCAGCTTAAGCTTCGGTTTATTCGGGGTGTATCGGCGCGCAATGTCGCGCCCTTTGGCGTGTTCGCCACAGCTTAAAAAAATTCTTTGATCCTGCGGCATAAGGCATGTTGCCTATGGAAGCGCTTCGCGCCTTCATGGCGGTTCGAGCCATGACGTAAGAGCAGTTGATGCCCGGCCCAAAGCCAACCCATGTAGAACCCGATTTGCACCTGCCCAAAGCCGTGGACGTCGTCGTCATTGGCGGCGGTATCGTAGGCGCGTCGACAGCCCTTGAATTGTCTGAACGTGGCGCATCCGTGCTGCTATGTGAAAAAGGCCAGATCGCAGGTGAGCAAAGCGCGCGCAACTGGGGATGGGTACGGCTTGGAATGCGCGACCCAAGGGAAATCCCGCTTATGGTCGAGGCGCTGCGCCTGTGGCAGGGGCTGGATCAGCGCATCGGCCGGAAGACTGGGTATACGCGGTCTGGTATCCTTTTCGGCGTATCCGGCAAGCGAAGCCGAGGTCAACTGGAACGCTGGCTGCAGCACGTCGACGGGTTACAGACTGGTGCGACGTTGGTGGACAGGGCGGATTTGAACGCGCTTTTACCCGGCAATCAAACGGATTTTGACTGCGCCCTCTACATGCCGCATGACGGGCGGGCCGAGCCGCAATGGGCGGCCCCCGCGATCGCCGAAGCCGCGCGGGACAGGGGCACCGTGCTGATGACCAATTGCGCTGTGCGAAGTGTCGAGTTTGACGGCAACCATATCTCTGGTGTCTTTACCGAGCGCGGTCGTGTTGCATGTAACTATGCGGTTCTGGCCGGTGGTGCCTGGTCCCGGCTTTTTGCTGGAAACGCCGGGATTGAGCTGCCGCAGCTTAAGGTTCTGAACACGGTCCTGCGGACTTCGCCGGTTGATGGGCCGGACACTGCGCTTTGGGCTGATGCGTTTGCCCTGCGAAAACGCGCGGATGGAGGATACTCAATCGCGTCTGGGCACGAGAATACCGTCGACATCGTGCCTGATAGTTTTCGGCTGGTCAGGCAATTCCTACCCGCCTTTGCGCAGGAGTGGCGATCCTTGCGGTTTCGTCTGTCGCACCGTTGGCGCGTCGAAGCGCGCGAGGATCGAAGCTGGCTGCCCACCGATGTAACTCCGTTCGAGAAATGTCGGATTCTTGATCCAGAACCGTCCGCCAAGGTGCTGCGGCGCGCCTGGGCAAAAGCGCGCAAAGGGTTTCCATCGCTGGAGAAAGCCGAAATCATTCAAAGCTGGGCGGGTATGATTGATGTGACCCCGGATGCAGTCCCGGTGATCTCGGGCGTCGATGATATGCCGGGCATGTACATCGCCACCGGATTTTCGGGTCATGGGTTTGGTATCGGTCCGGCAGCGGGTCGCCTGATGGCCGATCTGGTCGCGGATACCACGCCGTGTGTCGATCCGGCCGCTTTTCGCCTGTCCCGTTTCACGGATGGCTCCAAAGTGCGACCGGACCCCGGGTACTGAAAGATCAGCCCATCATCTGATAGCTGACCGGAACAAAGCGGAACCCGTCCCCACGGGTTTCAACAAAGCCTGCCGCCGGGAAAGGCATGTGATAGCCGATCATCGGCACCTTGTCGGCGGCCAGCATCCCAAGCACGTTGCGGCGCGATGCGGTGGCCGCCGCTTTGTCCATGTCAAAGACCACCTCCCATTCCGGGTGAGCGAAGGACCAGACATAATGGTTCGCCAGATCCGCTGTCAGTACAAGGCGCTGGCCGTTGCTTTCCAGATGGTAAACCGTATGCCCCGGCGTGTGCCCGTATGCGGCGACCGCAGTGATGCCTGAAGTCACCTCGCCACCGTCCCCGAGAAAGCTCATCTTCTCGGCCAGCGGGGTCACTTTGGCAGCGACCAGATCACCGACGCGATTGCCAGCGTCTTGTGCAGACCAGAAGTCATACTCGGGCGATGCCGTGACATAGCGGGCATTGGGGAAGGTCGGCGCGTCATTGGTTGTCATCCCGCCGATATGGTCGGGGTGCATATGGGTGATGACAACGACGTCGATCTGATCTGGGGTTACGCCGGCATCGGCCAGCGCGGCCTGAATACCGCCTTGTCCGAGGCCGGTGTCGAACAAAACAAGCTCTGACCCGGTATTGACCAGCGTTGGGGTAAAGAAAAACTGCGCCACATCAGGCGAGATGAAGTTTTCGGCTGAGACCCTGGCAAAATCCTCATCCGATGCGCCGCCGCCAAAGATGTCCTTGGCGCCGTCGCGGGGCAGGCTACCATCAAGCAGCGTCGTGACGGTAAACTCCCCCAATTTAAAGGATTTGGCGATGGTCGAATTGGCTTTGGTCTCAACGCCTTCGGCCAACAACGGTGACGCCGCTGCGGCAAACGGCAAGGCTGCTGCGGAACCAAGGGCCGCGCGACGGGTTAGTTTGATGGTCATTTTGCTTCTCCCTGTCAGTGTATTTTGGGTGAGGTAGGTCGGCGCAAGTCTCTTGCCAGATTATAAGCAGGCGATCCGGTCTGCGTTAATGAACAAAGCGTGTTTGTATTTGCTCGTGCTGCCAACCTGAACGCCTTTACTGGACAATTGGTCAATCCTGTGACAAGAGCCGCGCCAACAGGAGAGCTCCATGACCACGACCCGTTTCGCCCCTTCGCCCACCGGCTTTATCCATGTGGGCAACCTGCGCACCGCCCTCATGAACTATCTGATCGCCCGCAAGGCGGGTGGCACGTTCATCCTGCGTATCGACGATACCGATCCTGAGCGGTCGAAAGAAGAATATGTCGACGCGATCAAGCAGGATCTGGAGTGGCTGGGCCTGCATTGGGACCGGGTGGAGCGTCAGTCAGAGCGTCTTGACCGGTACGCCGAGGCGGCCGACAAGCTGCGCGAAATGGGCCGGTTCTATGAGGCATTTGAGACGCCGACCGAATTGGACCTCAAGCGGAAAAAGCAGCTGAACATGGGTAAGCCGCCGGTCTATGACCGTGCCGCGTTGAACCTGTCGGAGGCCGAGAAAGAAGCCCTGCGCGCCGAGCGTGGCAATGGTGTGTGGCGTTTCAAGCTGGATCATGAACGGATCGAGTGGACTGACGGTATCCTGGGGGATATTTCGATTGATGCGGCTTCGGTCTCTGACCCGGTTTTGATCCGCGGTGATGGTCAGGTTCTTTATACGATTGCCTCGGTCGTGGACGACACCGAGATGGGCGTGACCGATGTTGTGCGCGGCTCAGACCATGTGACCAATACCGCGACGCAGATACAGATCATCGAGGCGCTGGGCGGAAACTGCCCGCGTTTCGCACACCATTCGCTGCTCACCGGCCCGCAGGGTGAGGCGCTGTCGAAACGTTTGGGCACCTTGGCCCTGCGCGACCTGCGCGAACAGGGCGTTCAGCCGATGGCCTTGCTGAGCCTGATGGCGCGTCTGGGCTCGTCGGACTCGGTCGAGCTGCGCTCGGACATGGCCGAATTGATCGACGGCTTTGACGTCAGCCGGTTCGGTGCCGCACCAACAAAGTTCGACGTGCAGGACCTTTTCCCGTTGACGGCAAAGCATCTGCAATCCCTGCCGCTGGCGGACGTTGCCGACGCGGTTTCAAAGGCTGGTGTGCCGGACGAGCTGGCCGAGGACTTTTGGGCCATGGCGCGTGAGAACATCACCACTCTGGGTGACCTTAAAGGCTGGTGGGAGCTGTGCCGCGACGGGGCCGAGCCTCTGATCGCCGATGAAGATCGCGAGTTTATCGCTGAGGCCGTCGCTTTGCTGCCGGAGGCTCCGTTCGATGCAGAAACCTGGGGCACTTGGACGAAAGCGGTGAAAGAGGCCACCGGCCGCAAGGGAAAAGCGCTGTTCATGCCACTCCGCAAGGCGCTGACTGGCATGGAACGCGGGCCGGAAATGGCAACTCTGCTGCCACTGCTTCAGGTGATCCGCGCGCGCGGTTGATCACGGCGTTTTTGAATGCGTGATAGGCAGGGCCAAAGGGTCCTGCCTTTTTTACACAGTCTGAACGAACCGGACTGCAAGGCGGTGCAGGCGGTCGTCTACAAACTCGGTCTCGTGTGATTTCAGCCGCTGGTGGCGTGTGTATCGCGGTTCGGCTCGGTCATTTAGGATCGGGGCCTCCCACCCATCGGTCGAGGCAAAGAACCGATCTGCGCCCTCTTCTCCGAAGGCGCGCAGATATCCCTGCACCACGACGTCGATATAGCTGAGCAACAGCGGATGGCGGTTGGTCGGGTCGTTTTGGCGTTCGTGCGGCACTGCGTAAACGGCGATCTCAACGTTGTGGGTCAGGGGATGCGTGACCGACTGCGTGGCGGGCACCCGATCATAGGCCCATTCCCGTTCATCCAAAGCAGCCCAGTCGTTTCCGGGGACATGGGCGATCATCCCTTCGATTTCACAATCCGGGTCCGGGACTGCGGTCAGGAAGGCCACCGGGCGTAGATCCGTGTGGCGCCATGCGCGCCGCCATCCTTTTAAACGGGCTAGGCACGGATCGGGGAAATCATGGGTCGAGAGGTTCACAAGGCTGCCGTAGCCAAAGAAATAAGGGTCAGCCATGGGCTCATGTCCTTCAATTGCGATTGATGTATGTCAAACCGCTTTTTTATCAGACATGCAATAAGGTCTTACGCTGAAGTGAGGGAGGGCATCATGCGTATTACCAAGCGGACAAATATTGCAGTGCGGCTGTTGATGTATTGTGCTGCGCATCCGGATCGGTTGGTGACAAAGGCCGAGATCGCGGATGTCTGCAATATCTCGGAAAACCATCTGGCGCAGGTGATCAACCAGCTAAGCCAGCTGAACTACCTTAGCACCCAACGCGGCCGTAACGGCGGCATGTCTTTGGCACGCCCTGCTGATCAGATTCGTATCGGGTCGGTGTTCCGTCATGTCGAAGGGAACCTGCCGATTGCAGAATGTTTTGCCGATGCGGACAACACCTGTCCGTTGACGGATGCTTGCCGTTTGCGCGTGGCACTGCGGGATGCTGCCGAAGTCTTTTATGCCTCGCTGGACGAAATTACGCTGGACGCGCTGGTCTGTGACAATGACCGGCTGTTGCAGATCCTGCAACCGGTGGCCTGCGTCCGCTAGTCCGTGGCGCGTAGGATACGGGCCGGGCGAACCGCCAGGGGGCGCAGGGCAAACAGAATGCCTGCGGCCAGCGTCACGGCGATGCCGGCAAGGACAATGCCCAGTGCCGAAGACCAGATGACAACGAACCCGGTGTCAAAGATATAGGTGGCAACGGCCCAACCTCCGATTATACCAGTCAGCAGGGCAACGCCGCCTGCTGCCGCGCCAAGAAGGACCGAGCGCAGCGCAAAGCTGAACAGGATACGCGTTCGGTCTGCGCCTAGCGTCTTGAGGATCGCGGATTCATAGCGACGTGCGCTTTCTCCTGCGGCGGCGGCTCCGATCAGTACCAAGAATCCGGTCAGCAACGAAATGCCTGCTCCGTAAGAGGTCGCTGCCGCCAATCCGGACAGAAGACCAGAAACGCGGTCAATCGCATCACGCACCCGGATGGCAGTGATGTTCGGAAACTGCCCGGCCAGATCGCGCAGGATGGCGGCCTCAGAATTTTCCTCAGCATAGACAGTGGCGATAAAACTGTGCGGTGCACCCGCCAAGGCTGACGGATTCATCGACATGATGAAGCCCATGCCAGCGGTTGAAAAATCAACTTCGCGCAGCGAGGTGATCTGCGCGGTGATATCCCGGCCCAGGATGTTCACGGTCAATTCATCGCCAAGGGACAGACCCATTTCTTCGGCCTCTTCTGCCGCGAAACTGACTTGTGGCACGCCCGCGTAGTCGTCAACCCACCATTCCCCTGCCGTGATCCGGGTGTTGTTTGGCGGAGCGGCTGAGTAGGTCACGCCCCTGTCGCCATCCAGCACCCAATGATCACCCGCCACCTCGCGCGCGGGCTGGCCGTTGATCTGCGTGATGATCCCGCGCAGCATCGGCGCGCTTTCGATACGGCTGACGGCGGGATCAGAGTCCAGCCGTTCGGTAAAGCCGGGCATCTGGTCCTTTTGGATATCGACAAAGAAATACGACGGCGCCACATCCGGCAAATTGCCCGAAATCGCGTTACGCAATGTGCCGTCGATCTGGCCAACAGCGGCCAAAACCGAAAGCCCCAAGCCCAGAGACAACACGACCGAAGCCGCCCCTTCACGCGGATCCGAGATAGCGGACAAAGCCCACCGCAGGGCGGGACGCCCGCGCGCCGGGGTGGCGCTGACGCGGGCCAGCTTGCGGATCGCAACGGCAGACAAGGCCAAGAGAAGTAGCGCTCCCACCAGCCCTCCGCCGGTCCAGAGTGTCAAGCGGGTCGAGCCGCTGAACCATGCTGCTGATGCGACCAGAAGCGCCAGCCCGATGCCGGTTGCCAACACGAACTGTATGCGGGGAAGGGTGCGCGCCGAAGATAGCGCATCCCGGAACAGTGTCGCTGCGCGTACCTCTTCCGTGCGGGCAAGGGGCCAGAGCGTGAACAGAAAAGCTGTCAACGCTCCGTAAAGTGCGGCCTCGGCCAAGGGACGGAGATAAAGCGCAAAAACTGCAGGCACCGGCAATTGAGCCTCAATCAGCGGGGCCAGCAGAACAGGAAGCACACCACCCAATACAAGTCCCAAAAAGATGCCGATGCCAGACAGGACGCCGATCTGTATCATGTAGGTTTGAAAGATCGTTGCGCGATCTGCCCCCAGAGTCCTTAGCGTCGCGATGGTTTCGGTCTTTTGCGCCAGATAGGCCCGGACGGCGGCTGAAACACCAATACCCCCAACTGCAAGCCCGGATAGCCCCACAAGAATCAGGAAAGCGCTTAGGCGGGCGACAAACTCGGCAATCCCCGGTGCACCATTGCGCGCGTCGGTCCAGCGCATGCCGGTGCCGTCGAAACTCTGCCGCGCGGCGGCTGACAGGTTGTCCAAGTTGGTGTCAGGTGGCAGTGCCAGACGGTACTTAGTGGAAAACAACGTTCCCGGCGCCAACAGGCCAGATGCCCGCAGGTCTTCGGTCCGAACCAGTGTGCGCGGCCCAAGGGCAAATCCATCTGCCGCACCGTCCGGTTCGTGGATCAGGGCAGCCATCAGCACGAAATCCTGTGTGCCAAGGGCAAAGCGGTCTCCGACGGACAAGCCCAGCCGATCCATCAGCACCGGGTCCATGACTGCGCCGGGTAAGTCCTGCGCGCCATCCAAAGCGGTGGATAAGGGCTGTTCCGGATCAAGCCGGGGGAGGCCCAACAATGGATAGGCCGCATCCACTGATTTTACCTGTGTTAGCGCGCGCTCGGGTTCCTCGCCCCGCCGCACCACTGCCATCGACCGGAAATCGACCACCTCGGAGACTTCCGTCGCGGTCCGAGACATCCAGTCGCGTTCTTCCTGACTGGCGAAGCGGTACGTGAACTCCATTTGGGCGTCGCCACCCAGCAATGCCGCACCTTCCTGGGTCAGGCCGGTCTGGATGGCTTGACGCACCGATCCGACGGCAGCAATGGCGGCAACACCAAGCGCCAGGCAAGCCAGAAACACCCGAAAGCCCGGTAGGCCGCCCCGCAGTTCGCGGCGCGCCAGACGAGCCGCCAGCCGCAGGCTCATTCTGCGGCCTCTTGCTGGATGTCTTCGGCAATGGTTCCGTCTCTTAGCCGAACGACCCGGCCGCATTTGCGTGCCAAACTGTGGCTATGTGTGACCACAACTAAAGTAGCCCCGTGCCTGTCGCGCAGATCGAACAGCAAATCAACGATGGCGGCACCGGTTGTCTCGTCCAGATTGCCGGTTGGTTCATCGGCCAGCAAAATCTGAGGCCGCGGCGCGGATGCCCGCGCCAGGGCCACCCGTTGTTGTTCGCCCCCCGAAAGTTGCGCCGGATAGTGATCGCGGCGATGCGACAGACCAACGGCTTCAAGCTCTGCGCCTGCCCGATCAAACGCATCGCGATGTCCGGCCAGTTCCAGCGGCGTAGCCACGTTTTCAAGTGCCGTCATCGTCGGGATCAGGTGGAAATTTTGGAAAACGACCCCCATCGCGTCGCGTCGCAAGCGGGCCAGCGCGTCTTCGTCCATATCGGTCAGGTTGTGGCCCAGTGCGGTGATCACGCCAGCCGTAGCCCTTTCCAACCCGCCCAGCAGCATGAGCAGCGAGGATTTGCCTGACCCCGAAGGCCCGACCAGCCCCAGTGTTTCGCCTTGCGATACCGTCAAAGTGATATCGTGCAGGATATTCACCCGCCCGGCATTGCCATCCAGCGACAAAGCGGCATTTTGAAGCGAAAGAACGGGTGTTGTCATAAGTCTGTCCAAATGGGAGTGATCACTTGGGATATGGAGCAGTTCTGATGTTGCGCAAGGCTTTGATGTCGGTGCTGTTTATGTGCTGCGGCATCGCAGCCACAGCCGAGCAGGTCGTTATCGCCGCTTTGGGAGATTCGCTGACACAAGGGTACGGGCTGCCGCAACAGGACGGATTTGTGCCTCAGTTGGAGCGATGGTTGCAGGCGCAGGGTGAAGATGTGCGCTTGATCAATGCAGGGGTGTCGGGCGATACGACTGCAGGCGGCGCAGCGCGGGTAGGCTGGACCCTGACGTCCGAGGTCGATGGAATGATCGTTGCGCTGGGTGGAAACGACTTGCTGCGGGGGATCGACCCGGCGGTGTCGCGCGCCAATCTCGAGGCAATTATCCAGGCCGCCGATGCGTCAGATGTCGAGGTTTTGCTGATCGGGATGCAGGCACCTGGAAACTATGGGGTCGATTACAAAGAGGCGTTTGACGCGATGTACCCAGAATTGGCTGAAGCCTATGAAACAGGCTATGCCCCAAGTTTCTTCACCGGATTGACTGCCGAAGGCGATCCGGATGCCGCCCGGAAATTCATGCAACCGGATGGTATTCATCCAAACGCCCAAGGCGTGGCCTTGATCGTAGAAACCCTTGGCCCCTATGTGCTGGACCTTGCGCGCACTACACAGAAGTGATCAGACGACCGTGACCACGGTGCCGATCGGCACGCGCGCATACAGATCTATCACATGCGAATTCAGCATCCGGATACAGCCGTTTGACGCAGCGCGCCCAATGGTTTGCGGCTGAGTTGTGCCATGAATGCGGAAATAAGTGTCGATCCCGTTCTGGAACAAATACAGCGCCCGTGCGCCGAGCGGGTTGTCGCTTCCGCCGGGCTGCACATAGTCGTTATCCTTGAAACGGGCATAGGTGATGGGTTCACGCTCGATCATCTCGTCGGTGGGGCGCCATGTTGGCCACTCTTTCTTGACGTCAATCGTGGCGGTGCCCGTGAACTCGAGCCCGGCTTTGCCGACACCACACCCGTAGCGGATCGCCTTGCGTGGCTCGGTCACGAAGTAAAGGTAGAAGGACCGTGGCACCACAAGCAACTGGCCCGGCAGAAAGTCTTTCTTGATCCGCACGTATTGCGGCGTGGGATCGTATTCGACAGCTTGGTTCTTTGCCGTTGCAATGCCGGGCACAAGGACGGCAGCGGCAGATGCTGTCAGGAATGTACGACGCGTGAACATGGCAGCTCTCTTCGACAAAACTGAATAAACCTAGACATAATGTCGAGAGGATAGCCGATTTGGTCAATCGCTGCAGTAAGTAACCTGCATTTGATGTCATCTCGCGGCCACACTTGCGGGCAGCAAAACGATGCAGTGAAACTGTCAGGGCAGGATAGGGCAGAGGAATGCTCTGCCCTTAGAGCTGCTTATACAAGCTCGATGTTGTCAGCGCTTTCGCGGCCGTCACGACCCGAGCGCAGCTCGAACGTGACTTTTTGGTTGTCGGCCAGACCGGTCAGGCCCGAACGCTCGACGGCTGAGATGTGCACAAACACGTCCTTGCCACCTTCTTCGGGTGCGATGAAGCCAAAGCCTTTGGTTGTGTTGAACCATTTAACGGTGCCTGCGGGCATATCCGTTTTCTCCTGTTTTAATGCTGCCCACGGGGTTGCGGCAGCCCGGCGTCGTCGTCTGGATCGAATGACTGAGCGCCGATAAAGGAGACAGTAGGTCGAAGTAGAAAAACGTAAGCGCAGTTCTTATGCCATTGGTAAAGGCGCAGGGCAAGTGGCGTCTATCGGAAGTGCAGTCTGGGCAACAAACAGCCGATCGTAGCAGGGCTGGTTCAGATATTGTACATCTTGCTTTCCATCGGGAACATCTTTCGGATCGCTCTTAGGCTGTTTTCCGAAAGGACCAGTGGTTTTTTGTCCTTCTCTGTTTTTTCAGCTCCTTCCGACTGGTTGACATGCGGAAGCTGTTTTTGATTTTTTCTGGCGCGAGAAAGCGCTTTCAAACTACGAGTTTGTATCGCTTCGGCTAAAGCAGGAAATCTTCGGTCGTCCATTTGACGTGACAACCACCGGTTCAACTGTTCTGTATTTTCTAGCCGAAACAGACGGTTGATATGGTTGTTGCCCGCGCGATCAAAGACGTGGGCTTCAAGGCTGAGTGGGGACAGGTTGTCGGTAGAAATCCAACTGGGTGCAAGCTCTTGCCAAGCCGGGTCCATGCCTACCGAGCCGAATTGAATCCAGTGTTCGAAGTCCATCTTGGAGTTCTCATCCCACGTGGGCTGGTAGTTGTAGTTGCTGTCGGAGTCTGGTTGGAAAAACCGATAATAGGACCACAGCATGTCGGCGGGATGTCGGGTGGTCATGAAAAATTTGAGCTTTGGGTGATGGGGGTACAGCTCTGCCAGCTTAGCTTTGACATAGGGCGCCGTATCGTGGGGGTGAAAATTTTTGACCTGACCGGCTACGTCGACTGCAAAGTCCCCGTGTTTCTTGGAAATGTAGGGCCAAAGATGTTTACGAATAGATGTAGAGCCACATCGCGGTTTGGATATGAAAACAAGGCCCTTGGAGAAAAGTACTCTCACAAATTTGATCCTTTGGCTGTCTGTCTGCGGTGGTGTTGGCCAACAGACGCACACTGAAACAGTTTGGTCGCGTTGCCAAGCTTGCAAGCTGTGGCAAAAACAAAAAGGGGGGGGCGGCGCAACGCGTGATACCCGGCGTGTTTCAGGCGCGTTTCGGATCAAGCCAAAGACCGTCGCGCGCGCATTTTTGGGGGCTCAGCGCGAGGACAGGAAGCCGCATGCAATGGCGTTTAATCGGATACCGGCAGATCTTGAACCGTTGTTCTGTATCGTTTGGACGCAATAAAACAGCGCGGTAACTGATCGATCACCTCGTCGATCGGGTCATATACACGATCTGCTTTTGCCTTCAGGTCAGCCGGAATGTCCTTGGGTGCGCGGTCCCGTCGTTCAGGCGGTTTGAAATCCAGCCCGGTAAAGCGCGAGATGGTATCCTGGTATTCCCAAATCGCGTCATAGTGGACACACAAAACAGGAACGTCTTCGAAAGTCACCCATTCCTTGATTTGACGCGCCTGCTGAAGCACGTCGCGCTCGAACAGTTCGTCGTAGGTTCCATTGGCGTGCAGGTGATAGAAGTGCGATTCGATCCAGTCTGGACCATATCCTTCCATCGCGGCATGGACGGAAAACGCGGAATCCTTGGCCGGTCCAAAGCAGAACACGACACGTGTGTTTTCCGGCCAAGAGGACAAGGACTGTGGGAAGTCATGTGTTTTGTATACGCAGGGTGCACGAAATGTCGCGTCATTCATGCGGGCGACAAAGCTCGAGTGTTTCACGGCTCTGGGCTTGATTTTTTTCAATGATTTTAAAAGAGCCAGGAAAGTCATCGTGCTGCCTGACCGGCCATTGCTTGCGACAATGACACAGTTTTCCGGGGCATTTTGCAGCAGACGCCGCAATTGCAGCGGCGCGAGCCTTTTTCGGACGCTCCGCATCCATTTTTCCCTGCGGGCTTTGATAAAGCCGATCACCGCGCAAACTTCTTGTGCTTCAACCGCTTGGGCTCCAGTGCGTCCGGGCCGAGCCTGCGCTTCTTGTCCTCTTCGTAATCTTCGAAATTGCCCTCGAACCACTCAACATGCGCGTCGCCCTCAAAGGCCAGAATATGCGTGCAAATCCGGTCGAGGAAAAAGCGGTCGTGGCTGATGACCACGGCGCAGCCGGCGAAATCGACGAGGGCGTCTTCCAGTGCGCGTAGAGTTTCGACGTCCAGATCATTGGTTGGTTCGTCGAGCAGCAGCACGTTGCCGCCCTCTTTCAGCAGGCGGGCCATGTGGACGCGGTTACGCTCACCACCTGATAGCAGCGAGACCTTCTTCTGCTGGTCGCCGCCCTTGAAGTTGAAGGATGAGCAATAAGCGCGGGAATTGACCTGTGCATCGCCCAGTTGGATGACCTCGGCGCCGCCTGTGATCGCCTCCCACACGGTGTCGTTGTCCTTGAGGTCGTCGCGCGACTGGTCGACATAAGAAAGCTGCACAGTGTCGCCCAGCGTAATGGTGCCGCTGTCGGGTTGTTCCTGACCGGTCAGCATCTTGAACAGGGTCGATTTACCTGCACCGTTGGGGCCGATGACACCGACAATGCCGCCGGGGGGCAGGGCGAAGTCCAGCCCTTCGATCAGTTGCTTGTCGCCCATGTGTTTCGACAGGCCTTCGACCTCGATCACCTTTCCGCCAAGGCGCTGGCCGTTGGGTATGACGATCTGGGCGCGGGTCAGCTTTTCCCGCTCGGACTGTTCGGCCAGATCGTTATAGGCGTTGATCCGGGCTTTGGATTTGGCCTGACGGGCCTTTTGACCTTGGCGCATCCATTCCAGTTCGCGCTGCAGGGTCTTCTGCTTGGACTTGTCCTCGCGCGCTTCCTGCTCCAGCCGTTTGGCCTTTTGTTCCAGCCATGAGGAATAGTTGCCCTCATAAGGAATGCCGCGGCCACGGTCGAGCTCCAGAATCCAGCCGGTGATGTCATCCAGGAAATAGCGGTCGTGGGTGACGATCAGGATGGTGCCCTTGTAGTCGATCAGGTGCTGTTGCAGCCAGGCGATGGTCTCGGCGTCCAGGTGGTTGGTCGGTTCGTCGAGCAGCAGCATATCGGGCGCTTCCAGCAGCAGCTTGCAGAGCGCAACGCGGCGTTTTTCACCGCCTGACAGCGTTTCGACATTAGCGTCGTCGGGCGGACAGCGCAGCGCCTCCATCGAGACGTCGATCTGGCTGTCGAGGTCCCAGAGGTTCTCGGCGTCGATCGCGTCCTGCAGGGTGGTCATTTCCTCCATCAGCTCGTCCGAATAATTCTCGGCGATCTCCATGGCGATTTCGTTGAAGCGATCAACCTTGGCCTTTTTCCCGGCCACGCCCAGCATGACATTTTCACGAACGGTGAGGGATTCATCCAGCTGCGGTTCCTGCGGCAGATAGCCGACCTTTGCGCCCTCAGCCGCCCATGCCTCACCCGTGTAGTCGGTGTCGAGGCCCGCCATGATCTTCATCAGGGTCGACTTACCCGCGCCGTTGACGCCGACAACGCCAATTTTCACGCCGGGCAGAAAGCTCAGGTGGATGTTTTCAAAGCACTTCTTGCCACCGGGATAGGTCTTCGAGACACCCTGCATGTGGTAGACATATTGATAGGCGGCCATGTCGCGTCCTTTGGGTCGGGGAATTCAGGTTGCAACGCTAGATATCCAAGCCGGGCGGGCGGGGCAAGCTGGAGGTTTTGTGATTTTTACCGCTCACACGTGTCGGCTAGGTTGGCGACACGGAATAGGGGGGTGATTTGTCGGAATTGGCTGAATTGATCGCAGGTTGGGCACAGCCTGGACGGATCGAATGGATCGGTGTGCGGCCGGATCGGCGCGCGCCCATGACTGTAGTGGAAGAGCTTGCCCTTACTGCAAATGGGCTTGATGGCGACCGGGGCCGCGCGGGCAAGCGGGCGGTGACGCTGATCCAGCAAGAGCATCTTTCAGCGATTGGCTCGTATCTGGGGCAAGGGCCGGTCGCGCCGGACATTCTGCGGCGCAATCTGGTGGTATCGGGGATTAATCTGTCGGCGCTCAAGGGGCGCGAGGTACGGGTGGGCGAGGCGGTTTTGCGCTTTACCGTCATCTGCGCGCCCTGCAGCCGGATGGAAGAGGCGCTGGGAAAGGGCGCCTATTCCGCCGTCCGTGGGCACGGGGGATGGTGCGCCGAAGTGGTGCGGCCCGGGCGGGTCAAGCTAGGCGATAAGGTGCAACCTGTTGATTGACAACGACCCGCAGTTCTGAACAACAGCAAGGGATGTTGCGAAGCTCTATTCCATATGCGCGGTCCGGGCAGGTGGTGGGATTGTTCGGCGGGTCATTTGATCCGCCGCATCCGGGGCATGTGCATGTCACGCTTGAGGCGATGAAGGCGTTTGGACTGGATCGGGTATGGTGGCTGGTGTCGCCGGGCAATCCTTTGAAGGAACGTGGGCCGGCACCGCTGGCGCGACGGGTCAATGCGGCCAAGACGGTGATGAGGCATCCGCGCGTTGAAGTCACTGACCTGGAGGCCTTAACCGGGACACGGGCAACCGCTGACACGCTGGCGGCGTTACGACGCCTTTACCCACACGTGAAATTCGTGTGGCTTATGGGGGCTGACAATCTGGCGCAGTTCCACAAATGGAAAGACTGGCGTTTGATCATGGACAGCGTTCCCGTGGGCGTAGTCGCGCGACCGGGAGACAGGATTTCCGCAAGGATGTCTCCGGCAGCGCGGATTTACGCAAAGTATCGCATCGACGGGCAGGCGCGGCACTTGCTGGGGCGGGCGCAGGCTCCGGCGTGGTGTTTTATCAACGCACCGATGATCAATGTCAGCTCGACCGAGATCAGAAGTCGCGGCGATTGGAGCGGCAGGGTGTTGCCCGAATAGCCCCTATCGGCGCATAATCTTATTCAATGGTTGTGCGCCTGTGATCTCTGGGATTTTAATTGACCCATGGTTGAACGTATTTCGCGACGTCTGTTTCTTACAGGTCTTGGGGTCTCTGTCCTGTCGGGTCAGGCTTTGGCCGATGCACCTGTGCATTCCTTACGGCCACAGATGCGGGGCGACCTGCCCAGTGGGGCAGAGCGCCTTATACAGGCCGCAAGGTTACGAGGCGAGGTTGTCTTTGCCGTGGCCGATGTAGAAACCGGCGCACAGCTTGAGGCGTTTGGCGGTAATCAGGGCTTGCCACCCGCGAGTGTCGGTAAAGCTTTGACCGCGCTGTATGCGTTGGATGTTCTGGGTGCGGACCACCGATTTGAAACCGCTTTGATGGCTGATGGTCCCATTGAAAATGGGGTGTTGAAGGGGGATCTGATCCTGGTGGGTGGCGCGGACCCGTTATTGGACACCGATGTCCTTGCCAACATGGCCGCGAACCTGCGTGAAGCCGGCATTACCGAGGTGCGCGGGGCGTTCAAGGTGTATGACGGCGCTTTGCCCTATGTGTTCAGCATTGATCCGGGGCAGCCGGATCATCTGGGATACAGCCCGTCGATCAGTGGCATTTCGCTGAATTTCAACCGTGTCCATTTTGAGTGGAAGCGGGCCGGCAACGGGTATGATGTGACCATGGACGCCCGAACTGCCCGCTACAGACCGTCCGTTGATACGGCCGCGATGCGTGTTGAGAAACGTAACTTGCCTATCTACACCTATCAGCCAAGCGCGCGGCAGGATCGCTGGACAGTCGCCCGCGCTGCGTTGGGCAATGGTGGCGCGCGTTGGCTACCTGTCCGCAAACCTGCGCTTTATTCAGGAGATGTGTTCCGGACGCTGGCTCGGTCTAACGGGATTGTTCTTGGGCGTGTTCAAATCACGCGGGAAACGCCCCAGGGGCAGGTTTTGGTTGTCCACCGGAGTGATCCGTTGGAAAGCATCCTGCGGGGGATGCTGAAATACTCAACCAATATCACCGCAGAAATGGTGGGCATGGCGGCGTCCAGAGCGCGCGGGGTGGACATTCAAGGCCTGGCGGATTCGGCGGCCGAGATGAATCGATGGGCTAATGAAACTTACGGCGCGACCGGGATTGCGATGGTGGATCATTCGGGGTTGGGTGATGCGTCCCGCGTGGCACCGGAAGATCTGGTGACAGCTTTGGTCGCTGCCCGAAAGGACGGCGTACTGCGACCGCTGCTGAAGAAGTTCGCCCTAGTCGACAGTCAGGGTCGTCCGGTCAGGGATCATCCAATCAAGGTGGATGCCAAAACCGGAACACTGAATTTCGTGTCAGGGCTGGGCGGGTTCATGACAGCTCCGGATGGATCGGAACTGGCGTTTGCAATCTTTACCGCCGATGTCGGCCACCGTGCGACGATCCCCCGCGCGCTGCGCGAACGACCCGACGGCGCCCGCAGCTGGAACCGCAGGTCCCGCAAGCTGCAACGTGCCTTGATCGAACGGTGGGGATCGCTGCAGGGCAGTTAAGCTCAGGTCGTGTGGCGCGCCCGGGCACCGCGTTCAATGGCCGCTGCGTGCAGGCGATCGATGTTCAACTCATAGCGGATTTCTTCCAGCAGGCGAAGCTCGGTCTCGGCCAGGGACCCATCCGCCGCGGCGACATCACAGGCCAGCGCATAGGCCGTTTCATGCAGCCGGTCCGGCAGGTTGTCGCGGATCAGGCCAAACAGGGCGTCGAGCCCGTCTTCCTGTTCGAAAAGGTCGAACACGACTTGGGATACGCGCCGCGTACGGTCAGCATCATATTCCGCGAAAACCGGCAGCATGTTGACTGCGCCTTCGATCTTGACCAATTCGGCCGTCCGGATCGTTTCATCTGACGCAGAGATCGCGACCATGATCGCAACAAGGCAATCCTGTGGGGACATTGGGTGAGCTACTTGTTGGGTCATGGTGTCGTCCTGCTTGGGCTTTTCTGCACCCGCACGATAGGTGGACTGAAAGGCAGGTTCAACGGATTTTGCCCTCGACCCGGTCAGAGAATCGGCAACGGTCCCCTCGTTTTGGTCTGGCGCAGCACGAAATTGCTGCGGGTATCGCGCACCAAGCCGGATTTCAGCAGCCGCTGCATGATGAAGTGTTCCAGGTTTTCGGGTGTTTTGGCATAAACCTTCAGAATGAAATCATGATCGCCGGTGATTGAGGCGCATTCGACGATCTGCGGTTCTGTTTCAACAAGCCGCTGAAACGACGTGATGCTTTCCTCTTGGTGATCGCGCAGCGCGACATGGACATATGCGATGGCGTCGAGACCTACGGATTTGGCTCGTACCTGCGCAGTATACCCGGACACCACACCAGACGCTTCGAGATCGCGCACGCGACGCCAGCATTGCGAGGCAGATAGGCCGGTACGGTCCGCAAGCTCTTGCATCGACAATCGGCCATCAATCTGAAGCTGGCGCAGGATGGCAATATCAGCGGATTGGAGATTTTGTTTCATTTAATCTGACCCCGCGAAATATATATGTCAAAATGACCTAACTTCTTTGAGGTTTCAAACGAAAACCACCGGGTTTCCTGGCTACACTTTCTGACCGGAGGAAAAGTGATGCCAAAGTCGACCAAGTATGTTTCCAAAGTGGCCGATGCACGCGGCCACATCACCTATACAGCCGAGGAAGACGCCGTTTGGGCTGATCTTTACGCCGCGCAGCAAGAGAATGTGCAGCGTTACATGGCCCGCGACTATCTTGCCGGGCTGGGTCGGCTGGACTTGCCAAAAACCCGCGTGCCGTCTTGTGCGGACATCTCGGAACGGCTTTTGGACCTGACGGGTTGGCGGGTGCAGCCCGTTCCGGCGCTGATCGGGTTCAAGACCTTCTTTGGTATGCTGGCGGACAGGGTGTTCCCCGCCGCGTCCTTCATCCGGTCGCGTGAGGATTTCGATTACATCGAAGAGCCCGACATCTTTCATGAGATTTTCGGCCACACCCCATTGCTTAGCGACCCACGTTTTGCAGCGTTCAGCCATGCGATCGGAAAGGCGGGCGTACAGGCCCGCGAAAAAGACTATGCCTGGTTGATCCGGCTTTACTGGTTCTCAATCGAATTCGGGCTGCGCCGTCAGGATGGTGAGATCAAGGCGCTGGGGTCGGGGCTTGCGTCATCGCCTACGGAACTTGTCTACGCCGTAGAAAGCGATATTCCCGACCGCGACCCGTTCGATGTTCTGACTATTCTGCGCACGCCGTATCGGATCGACATGCATCAGATGGGTTACTTCGTGTTAAACTCACCCGAGGAGCTGTTTGCAGCCGCCGAGCGTGACTTGCTGGCAGATGTACATCAGGCGCAATCCCTTGGATTGCTGCCAAACAAGTTCCCACCCAAGTCAACCGCAGCGGAGTGAAGCCGTAATGCCACAATCAGCAGAGACCAGCAGCCTGTCCGACCGAACCTGTGTGCCCTGTTCCGGTGGCGTTCCGGCTTTGACCCAAGCCGAGGCCGAAACGCATATGGCCAAACTCGCGCCTGATTGGAGACTGGACGCCGAAACCAAAGAGCTGAGCCGTCATTACAAATTCAAAGGGTTCGCCAAGGCGACCTATCTGGCCAATCTCTACGCGTGGCTGGCAGATCAGCAGGGGCATCACCCGGATGTAACTTTTGGCTGGGGCTATGTTGACGTCAAGCTGACCACGCATGAAATCGGTGGCCTGAGTGAGAATGACTTTATCTGGGCTGCGAAACTGGACCAGATGACTGCGTAAAATAGCCGTTCCATCACGAAAAACAGCGGGCTTTATTGACTCATGCTGCACCGGCACAATAGGAGGGGCCGGTCGGTTGCATGCGGCGGCTGACGCTGTTTTTCCCGATGGAGCAAATAAATATGTCTGAACTGCGCGAAACCGCGATGTCGTCCAAGGCCTGGCCTTTTGAAGAGGCGCGCCGGTTGCTCAAACGCTATCAGAAAGGTGCTCCGGAAAAGGGATACGTGCTGTTTGAAACAGGGTACGGCCCGTCGGGATTGCCGCATATCGGAACGTTCGGTGAGGTGGCGCGGACCACGATGGTCAAGCGCGCGTTTGAGGCACTGTCCGACATTCCGACCAAGCTGATCTGTTTCTCGGACGATCTGGACGGTATGCGCAAGGTTCCCAGCAACGTGCCCAATCCCGAGAAGCTGGAAGAACATCTGCAGCGCCCGTTGACCTCGGTCCCTGATCCGTTTGGCGAATATCCCAGCTTTGGTGAGCATAACAACGCGATGCTGCGCCGGTTCCTGGACACGTTTGGTTTCGAGTATGAGTTTTACTCGGCCAAAGAGTTCTACGAGTCCGGTCAGTTCGACGAAATCCTGAAGCGCGCTGTCGAGAAATATGATGACGTGATGGCCATCATGCTGAAAAGCCTGCGGGAAGAGCGGCAGCAAACATATTCGATCTTCCTGCCAATCCATCCGGAAACGGGCAGGGTTCTGTACGTGCCCATGAAAAAGGTCTGTGCCGAGACCTATACTGTTACCTTCGATGACGAGGATGGCAAGGAATGGACCGTTCCCGTCACCGGTGGCAACGTCAAGCTTCAGTGGAAGCCGGACTTTGGTGCGCGTTGGGCGGCTTTGGGCGTCGATTTCGAGATGTATGGCAAGGAGCACGCGACCAACGAAAAGATTTACGATGGGATCTGTCGCGCGTTGGGCGGGCGGGCGCCCGAGCATTTCTCGTATGAGCTTTTCCTTGATGAGAACGGTCAGAAGATATCCAAGTCCTCTGGCAATGGTGTGTCGATTGACGAATGGCTGACCTATGCGCCGACCGAGTCGTTGGCCTATTTCATGTATCAAAAGCCCAAGACGGCCAAGCGGATGCATTTTGATGTGATCCCGAAAGCCTATGACGAGTATCACCAGCAGTTGCGTGCGTATCCGGGGCAAGACCTGAAGGCTCAGTTGAACAACCCGGTCTGGCACATCCATGGCGGTGATGTTCCAGAGTCGACCTTGATCGTGCCCTTCGCGATGCTACTGAACCTTGCGTCGGTTTCTGGTGCCGAGGACAAAGAGGCGCTTTGGGGCTTTATCCGCCGCTATGCGCCCGAGGCCACAGCCGAGAGTCATCCCGACCTCGATCAGGCAGCCGGGTTCGCGGTGCGCTATTTCAACGATTTCGTCAAGCCAACGCGTCAGCACCGTGCGCCTACGGATCAGGAGCGTGAGGCGCTTGAGGCGTTGAAGGCTGCTTTGGAGTCCTATGACGGGCCTATCGAAGACGAGGCGCTGCAATCGGTGGTCTACTCGATCGGGCGCGAGCGGTTCGATCCGATGCGCGGTTGGTTCACGGCGCTGTATGAAGTGCTGCTGGGTGCCTCGCAGGGGCCGCGATTTGGTGGATTCATCGCGCTATACGGCGTGAGCGAAACGATCAACCTGATCAACAAGGCATTGGCCGGTGAACTGGTCTGATTTGACCTGACATCACGTGGGGCTACTCTTGGTTCAGGAGGTAGCCCCATGCGTCGTTTATTGCTTGCTATTTCGTTTTGTGCCGGTCTGGCGTCGGGGGCACTCGCCCAGAGCGATGAGATCGAAAAAAACATCGCAGCCCAAATTCAGGCGTTTGAGGCTGATGACTTTGCCACAGCCTTTACCTATGCCAGCCCCGGTATCCAGCGCCTGTTCCAGACGCCCGAGAATTTCGGCGTGATGGTGAAGCGTGGATATCCGATGGTCTGGCGTCCGTCCGAAGTGCGGTTTCTGGAGCTGCGAGACGTGGCCGGATCGCTATGGCAAAAGGTCATGATCACCGACATTGATGGCCAGGTGCATATTCTCGATTACCAAATGGTTCCGCTTGAGAATGGGTGGAAAATCAACGGCGTACAGCTTTTGGGCAATTCCGACCCTGCGGCCTGACGCAACATCACCGTCACGGTGACATGATCGGCGGTTAATCCCTTTTCAGTACTCAGGCTTTTGCGTTCGGGACGTGTCGCCCCGGACACTGGGTTCATGCGCGTGGCGGGCCGCCGCTGGCGCAACTGGGAAAGGGATTTCTATGAATAAGGCAATCACCGACGGCATCGTGTTCATGCCGCCTGCTTTCGCGAATGGCCTGAATGTGTGGTCCAGTGGCGATGGAACGCCGGGTTCTCCGACCTATGACGGGTCGGGAACCGGCGTTTTTGTACCCGCTGATGCGGATTTTGGCGGGTGCCTCGAAATCTTGAAAGTCAACGCAACGCAGCGTTTGCGCTACATGGGCCAGACCCCGTTATTGCCGGGCTGCTACCTGCAGATCAAAGCACGCGTCAAAGCCATAAGCGGCCCGCTGCCCGACGTGCGCATCGCCGCGTGGGCCGGCGGTGCCGGAGATGTGCAGGTCACCGGTGTTGTTGAGCAGGGACCGGCAACGCAGCTATCCGGTTACGGCACCGTGCATGAAATCACCGCAATTGTCGGTACAGGCCAACGGCCCGGTGTCGACATGCCTTGGGGCGTTGAGGCGCTGTACGGCCATTTCGGTATCGACATTGACGGCGCGAACGGAGCCGTGGTGCGTGTCGATGATATTGAGATCACAGACGTCACCGGCGTGTTTCTGCGAAACCTGATCAGCCTGGTGGACGTCCGTGATTTTGGTGCTGTTGGGGATGGGGTAACAGATGACTCCGCCGCGTTCGAAGCTGCGGATCAGGCGGCCAACGGTCGTCGGGTGTTTGTTCCCGAAGGGACCTATTTTCTGGCGCAGAACACCTCAATGGCATCTGAGATTGATTTCGAGGGCACAGTTACGATGCCGGACGATAAGATGCTGCTTTTGACCAAAAGCTTTGACCTGCCAACCTACATCAATGCTTTTGGCAACGAAATGCTGGCGTTTAAAAAAGCGTTTCAGGCGTTGCTGAACAATTCGGACCATGAGTCATTGGATATGGGTGGGCGCAAGGTGTCGGTCACCGAACCGATTGATATGGCTGCTGCGGTTCCGAACCGGCAATCCGGTTTCTCAACCCGCCGTGTGATCCGCAATGGACAATTCGACGTCCAAAACAGCTCGGCCTGGGATACCGAGACTTTCACCTCGGTCGCAACATACAACCCCAACGACCCCACGCGTCTGGTGAACGTGGCCAATGTTGCCAACATCCCGGTCGGTTCGCTTGTGCAGGGCAGCGGCGTCGGGCGCGAGATTTATGTCCGCTCGAAGAATGAGGGCGCGGGTGAGATTACGCTGAACGCGCCTATCTATGATGCTGCCGGAACGCAGACCTTCACCTTTTTATCGTTCAAATATTTGCTGGATTTCAGTGGTTTCAGCACCCTGCGCAAATTCGGAATGGAACAGATCGAGTTCCAGTGCAACGGCCGCAGCAGCGCCATCCGTTTGGCTCCGTCGGGCAGCACCTTCGCGTTGGCGAACTGTTTTATCAGCCGCCCCAAAGACCGCGGGATCACCTCGATCGGGACGGGATGTCAGGGAATGTTGATCGACACTTGCCAGTTCCTGTCCACCGAGGAATCTTTCAATGTTTCGGATCGCAAGTCCATCGCACTGAATGCCACGGCCAATGATGTAAAGCTGCGCCACAATAGGGCCGTGCGGTTCCTGCATTTTGCCGTTCTCGGTGGTACGAACAACATGATCCTTGGCAATCACTTTTTTCAGGGTGACAGCATTCCGCAAGGCGTTCGCAGTCCCGGATTGATCATGATCGGCACGTATAACAGCTCGACCATCTCGGGGAATTACATCGACAACTGCTTTATCCAGTGGACTAACGAAAGGGATGCAGATCCTGTCTACCGAGCTGGGTTTTCGTTCAGTTCGGTGGCAATCACCGACAATATTTTCTATTCCAGTGAAGTTGCGCCCTGGTTCAGCTACATCACCATCCGCCCGCATGGCGCGGGGCATTTCTTGAATGGTGTTGTTGTCACAGGGAACAAATTTCGGTCCACAAGCGGAAGCATCAATCGGGTAGATCAGGTGGATACCTCTTTTGCCAGCCTGAACAGCTATGCGCATCGGAATGTCATGTTCGAAAACAATACATTTCACGGGGTGGACCAAAAAGTCGCGAATCCCTTGCGGGTGACGTATTCGCAAGGTTCCGCATCGCAGGCTTGGTCAATTCAGACTGTGGGAGAGTTGCCATTTGGTGGCTACGCACGCAGCTGCGATGCTGTCACCGCACTGGGGCCGCTGAAAAACGTATTTGGTCTGACGACCTATGCGACCCCGTATGTTGAGCTGGAGCAAGGTGCGTCGAGAGACGCCATCAACCTGCGGTGGCCCGAGGCTGTTAGTGGGGAAGTCTCAACCCTCATTCGTATGGAAAGCTAATGCCTTTTGTGGCCGCCCCCGCACGGGCGGCCACTTCGCTGACTTCAGAAAGTGTTCCAGAGTGCAAATTTAACACCCGTGTCGTTGCGTGCCTTATTGCGTTCAAAGCCCAGCACCCAGGTCCTTCCGTTGTCTCGCCCACGAATCAGGACCGAAGGCCGAACAGTCCAAAACAGTGAGCTTTCAGGCGTGTAGCTCGTTTCAATTTGCATCATGGGATTAAGCAGCCTGTCCCCGGACAGGCCAGTGGTAATGTCGAGCTTGCGGAACACTGCATCATGCGTGCGGTTCTCCCATGCCGCGTCAACCGCCAACCATCCGTTGCCCAACCCGGTCTGGAACCCTTTGCCGTAAGACAGGGTCAATTTGTACATCGCCCAGGACCCAAGCAGCCTGTAGTGCGCGCCAGCGCCGAACTCTGCTGCAAACCGCCCCCAGTCATCGAAATCAGCAACCGGAACACGCGCGAATACAAGCGCGTGGCCAAAGTAGTCCCGGTTTTGTTCCAAATCCAAACCGATTGTCACCTTTGGCCTAAGCCCATATTCGGCATACAGCGCGGTTTTGTAATTGTAGCTGCCATCAGGGTCTTTGAAAGCCGTAACCGAGGCCGCAGTGAATGCAGCATCCTTTTCACGTAGCCAAGCGCCGGACCAAGCCGGGGCTGCAGCCATTAGGAGTAAAAAAAGAAAAACGACTCGGCACATGCGCAGAGCATCGGCCAGTGTGGTTAACGGATGGTTAGTATTTTGTTTATTTCTTGGAAACCAACAAAAGTGGCAGTGTCATCCAGCGAAACGCAAGACCTTACCAATTACTGTGTTAGTCTTGGGATAGATAAGGGAGTATCCAGATGCCGAAAATTTCCGAGAATGCGAGCGTCCAGACGGTCATCACCACTTTTGAAATGACTCCGGGCACCTGCCAAGACCTGCTTGAGGCGCTGACCGATGCCTATTCCGAGTTCATTTCGAAACAGCCAGGGTTCGTTGCCGCTGGTCTGCACGTCAATGATGCACAGACGCGAATTGCCAACTATTCGCAATGGACCCGGCGCGAAGATTTTCTGGCTATGCTGCGCACTCCTGAAATGCGGGATCGCAACCGCAAGATCAACGAGCTGTGCAAAAGCTTTGAGCCGGTCATGTATGATGTGGCTGAAACATTCGGCAGTTTCTGACCTAGATCAATGACTTGGCGCGCCGCGCCATCCAGGTTGCAGAAACGAAAACGGAGGCGCGCGCCATGTACCACAATATTCTTGTCCCCATATCCTTTGATGCTGAACGGGACATTTCCGGACCGCTAAAACTGGCTGAACTGCTCTCGACGCCAGATGCAAGGGTCACGCTATTGCATGTGGTCGAACACATACCAAGCTATGCGATTTCGTATATGCCACCCGAATACTTGTCCGAGGCCCGCAAGGCCCTGAAGGTCGAGTTGGATGACCTGGCGGCCAAACTGCCCAATGCAACCGGTGAGGTGGTTGAGGGGCATTCCGGACGCACCATTCTGGACTGGGCGGAAACTCACAAACCGGACCTGATTATCATGGCGTCACATCGGCCGGGCATGCAGGACCTTCTGCTGGGGTCGACCACCAACCATGTGGTGCGTCATGCCGCCTGCGCGGTTCACGTGGTGCGCTGATCGCGCCACAGATCTGCTTGGGTAAGCCGCCACGCTTTGCCGAATCCACCATTTAGCAAGGCATCTGAGATGTCGAACCGAACAAAACCGAAATCGGCGAAATCGACATAGAGTTTCGCTTTCGGCCGCAAGGTCAGATATCGCGACCGCAAAGCAGTGTGGTCAGTGCTTTCGCGTGAAATGAAACGGGCTGTGGCGTGCAGCGTCAACCGAGGATGGGTCAGGGGATCACCGGTTTTGCCGGGGTCCCCGACCAGCAGCGCACAGGCCGGGTTGGTGCGCAGCGCCTGGGTATGATCCGCCAGAGTCGAGATCAGCGTCACCGGTCCGCCTGATTCATCCGTGGCCAGCGCGATGCGCGATACCGAAGGCAGCCCAAGGTCCGGTCGCAAGGTAGCAAGGGCGGCATGGCACGCGCCATCGATCAACTCGCGGGCTAACGTACGGGCAATATCGTCGACCGGGCGGAAGGGGTCGGTTCGGCTCATGTCTTCTGTCTCGCTGTTTCCAGAGCTCAAACGATAGCCGCATCCGTGGGTCTGTGCGAGGGCTGGTTTCCGGCCGGTCTTACGTCTCGGTTTCGCCACAAACTCGGTTTAACAGAATGCCATGTCCTACAAGACGCGCATAGAAAACATGGACACCCCCGCCCTGAAAGTTTCGCGACGCCAGCGACGGGCAGAGGCCTTGCGCAAGCGTGCCCTGTCGCCGATTAGAATCATGCTCATGGTTCTTATGCTGCCTGTGACCACTATCGGCATCGCGGTCGGTGTTTATCTGCGGACCTCGGAATTCGAACATGATGAGGCGTTGCTGCACCTGATTGCCTTAGCTGGATGTAACGCGGTCGAAAACATCGTGCCAGGACCCTTTGTGGCCGGTGGGCCAGGCTATCACAAGCGCAATGACCCGGATGGCGATGGCGTGGCCTGCGACACCCGCAGCGTGGTTTTCGAACCAAGCGCGCCGCCGCAGCACACCGAGGCACCCGCAGCACGCAGGGTCGGAACCGCCAAGTTCGTGCGGCCCTGATCCCGAACTTTGAGAGAATCCCCGAGGGTATGTTACACTGCACCTGACGCGCCGTTTTGGCCGTCATTGGGGGTTTCGCCCTGACAGGGAGGAAAGACATGTTTGCACGCATTACTCAGTTCAAAATGAAGCCCGGCATGCGCAATGCTGCCGAGGCTAAAATGAACGAATTGAAAGATCAGATCATGGGCATGGACGGTATGCACAGCTTTACCAATGTCATGAATGAAGACGGCACCGGTTTTGTTGTTGCTGTCGTGCAAAGCGAGGAGAAATCGAACGCAAACGCGCCAAAAGTGGCCGAGCTGTGGGGCCATTTTGCTGAGTTCCTCGAAGGCCCGCCATCGCCTGCCGGGTTTGACGTAGTTGTCCATTGGGACAAGGGATAAAGCCCGACACAGCTTGCCTTATTTCGATCAATCGCCAATCTTTGGGCGATGACACGCGATGAGTTCAACAGTTTTTGCGCCAGCCTCAAAGCCACGTCTCACGTGGTGCAATGGGGTAATGCGGATGTGTGGAAAGTGGGCAGCAAGGTGTTTGCTATCTGCGGTTGGAACGAGGGGCGCGATGCCTTCACGTTCAAAGCCACCGATCTGGCCTTCGAGGTGCTTCAGGATGAACCCGGCATCCGCCCCGCCCCCTATCTGGCCTCACGGGGGATGAAATGGCTACAGGTCTACGAAGAACGCGGGATGAGCGACGCGTCCCTGCGCGAACATATCCTGACGTCTTATGATCTGGTCGTGGCCAAGCTGACCAAGAAGATGAGGACAGAGCTGGGGGTTTAGGGTGGGTGATACTAGGTGCTGGGTGCTTCGCGTCGCGTAAATCTTCCGCCGGCACTACGTGTGTGCTGCGTTCTCGGATTATTGAGCCTTGGGCTTCATGCGTGCTGAGAAGGTTGTCCAGATTCGTCATGGAAACCGTACGGGAATGCGATCTATGATTTTTTATGGAAAGGGGGAATGCAGAGCTGCAGGTTTGAGGTGTGATTGGGCTACAGAAGCGGTAGAATCGTTGTATTGCAGAGTCTTGTAAATTTGCTATCAACCTAAGAATGATTGGATCATCTCTTCTTCTGCTTATTTCAGCAAGTCTCACATTTTGGTCTGTAGTGACTTTCGGCCCGAATTTGACACTGCCACTGCTGTTGGGTTCAATGGGAACCGTCGTAGCTTCAATTTTGCTACTGAGATTCAAACTCCGCAAACGAACAAACTGGGTTATAGTTGACGGATCGAATGTGCTGTATTGGGACAAAGACGAACCTAATTTGCACTCGGTCAGATTGGTCATTCAAAAATTGGTTCTAGATGGTTTTGAGCCAGTACTGTGGTTCGATGCAAACGTCGGTTACTTGGTCTCTGGCCGATACATGAATTCCGCCAGTCTATCAAAAGCTCTTCGATATCCGGCGCGTCGAATTACAGTTTCGCCAAAAGGAACACCTGCCGATCCGCTCTTGATCAGCGATGCGGAAAGGTTGAGGGCACTTATCGTCACAAATGATCGCTTTAGAGACTGGCAAGAGCATTTTCCCAGAGTTACAAAGCAGGACGCGTTTTTGCGGGGGAGAATAAAAAACAATCAAGTCTGCTTAAGATAGAGTGCTATCGCTTCCTCCGCTTCACATTCCCACCCCGCTGCCCCGGCCTCCCAGCCGTTGACCGTCCGCGTGATTTCACCGCGTCTTCCGAGGCTTTCTCGACCGCCCATTGACGCGCCATTGGGTCGTCGGCGACGGCGAGGTCGACTGCTTCGAGACGTTTGATTTCATCCCGGATATTGGCGGCCTCTTCGAACTCAAGGTTCTCGGCGGCTTTGCGCATTTGTTCGCGCAACCCGTCCAGATGGGCCTCAAGATTCGCTCCGTGCATCGGCTTGTCGATCGTGGCGGTGACGCGGTTCATGTCCACGTCGCCTTCGTAAAGACCGGCCAGAACATCCTCGACATTCTTTTTCACCGTTGCGGGCGTGATGCCGTGTTCCTCGTTATAGGCGATCTGCTTGGCGCGGCGGCGGTTGGTTTCGTTCAGCGCGCGCTCCATCGAACCGGTGATCTTATCGGCATACATGATGACCCGACCATCGGCGTTGCGCGCGGCACGGCCGATGGTCTGGATCAGCGAGGTTTCGGATCGCAAAAAGCCCTCTTTATCCGCGTCCAGAATGGCGACCAGCCCGCATTCGGGGATATCGAGCCCCTCGCGCAACAGGTTAATGCCGACCAGTACGTCAAATGCGCCCAATCGCAGGTCGCGCAGGATTTCTATGCGCTCAATCGTGTCGATGTCCGAGTGCATGTAGCGGACTTTGATGCCCTGTTCGTGCAGGTATTCGGTCAGGTCTTCGGCCATGCGTTTGGTCAGCGTCGTGACCAGCGTGCGATAGCCATTGGCGGCGACCCTGCGCACCTCGTCCAGCAGATCGTCCACCTGCATCGAGACGGGGCGGATTTCAACCTCGGGGTCCAGCAGGCCGGTGGGTCGGATCACCTGTTCAGTGAAAACACCGCCGGATTGGTCCAGCTCCCACGCGGCAGGGGTGGCCGAGACGAAGACGGATTGCGGGCGCATCGCATCCCATTCCTCGAACTTGAGGGGGCGGTTGTCCATGCAGGAGGGCAGACGGAACCCGTGTTCGGCCAGTGTGAATTTACGCCGATAGTCGCCCCGGTACATGCCGCCGATCTGCGGGACGCTGACGTGGGATTCATCTGCAAACACGATGGCGTTGTCGGGGATGAATTCGAACAGGGTCGGGGGCGGCTCACCCGGCGCGCGACCCGTCAGATAACGCGAGTAATTCTCGATCCCGTTACATACGCCGGTGGCCTCAAGCATTTCCAGATCGAAATTGGTGCGTTGTTCCAGACGTTGCGCTTCAAGCAGTTTGCCCTCGCCGACCAGTTGGTCGAGCCGGATGCGCAGTTCCTTTTTGATCCCGATGATCGCCTGTTGCATCGTTGGCTTTGGCGTTACGTAGTGGGAATTGGCGTAGACGCGGATCTGCTCCATCGTGTCGGTTTTCTCGCCGGTCAGCGGGTCGAATTCGGTGATCTGTTCCAATTCTTCGCCGAAGAAGGACAGCTTCCACGCGCGATCCTCAAGGTGGGCAGGCCAGATTTCCAGTGAATCGCCCCGCACCCGGAACGAACCGCGCTGGAACGCTTGATCGTTGCGGCGGTATTGCTGCGCGACCAGATCGGCCATCACCTGTCGCTGGTCATACTCCTTTCCGACCTTCAGATCCTGCGTCATCGCGCCGTAGGTTTCGACCGAGCCGATGCCGTAGATGCACGAGACCGAGGCCACGATGATCACGTCATCGCGTTCCAACAGCGCGCGGGTGGCCGAGTGGCGCATCCGGTCGATCTGTTCGTTGATCTGGGATTCTTTTTCTATGTACGTGTCGGACCGCGGCACGTAAGCCTCGGGCTGGTAATAGTCATAGTATGAAACAAAGTATTCGACCGAGTTTTCGGGAAAGAAGCCCTTGAATTCGCCGTATAACTGCGCCGCGAGTGTCTTGTTGGGCGCAAGAATGATAGCGGGGCGCTGTGTTTCCTCTATCACCTTGGCCATGGTGAATGTTTTGCCCGTCCCGGTCGCGCCCAGAAGCACCTGATCACGCTCACCGTCCAGAACACCGCCGGCCAGTTCCTTGATCGCTGTCGGCTGATCGCCTGCCGGGTTGAACTCGGTGTGCATCACGAATGACTTGCCGCCTTCCAGCTTCAGGCGGGCGCGAACGTCATCGGCGGTCAGCTGGGTCTTGTCGGAATGAGCGTATGCCATAGGGGATTCCTTTCGCGCCTGATTTTGGTCTGTTTTTGTTCTTGTTCAAGGGGGCATCTCCAATCATCGAAATTGCGACAATTGCGGACTTGTCCGCGCCGCGTGTCTGGCGCATATACAGCAATAGCCAAGTGAGTACGGAGAGGCGACATGCGCGCACGGATCTACAAGCCTGCCAGGAATGCGATGACCTCGGGGATGGCCAAAACCCGCAAGTGGGTTCTGGAATATGCCCCTGCTTCGGCGCGTGAGGTTGATCCGCTTATGGGGTGGACCTCGTCCAGTGACACGCAAACCCAAGTGCGCCTGAAGTTTGACACCAAGGAAGAGGCGCTGGACTACGCCAAGGATAACGGGATTGAGGTGCAGGTCAGCGAGCCGCACAAGCGCAAACCAAACCTGCGCGCCCGTGGGTATGGCGAAAACTTTGCTCCTGACCGGCGTGGTGCCTGGACGCACTGAATGATCGAGATAAGGCGCGTTGACCCGACCTCTGACGCGTTGCGCCCGGTGATCACGGCCCATTTTGCCCATAGCCAGACGGCGGGGCCTGCAGAAAGCAATCACACGATGGATGCGCTGGCGTTGGCCGGTCCTGATGTTAGGGTCTGGGCGATCTACCACGATGGTCAGCCAGTTGGATGCGGTGCGCTCAAGGCACTGCCGGACGGTACGGCCGAGATAAAGTCGGTACATATTCTGACGCAGATGCGCGGGCGCGGTCTGGCAAGGCAGATGATGAAACACCTGGCAGATCAAGCGCGATCTGAGGGTGTTTCAGCCTTGGTCCTGGAAACCGGCGCGGCCCATCTTCCGGAATACGATGCCGCACTGAAACTGTATGAAGGATTGGGCTACGCTTACTGCGGTCCGATCATCGGGTACGAGGAAGATCCGAACAGCGCTTTTATGCGGTTGGCTCTTTAGGATCGAAGATCAAGCGCCCCATATCGGCTTTGGACTTCAGACCGTGGGGTTCTGGTTGCACATACCCGGGGTCGTATTTTTGCTAACCTGCGCTCCAAAAAGACCTTATCACCGGTATCGATTGCTTAAGTCAAACGGTGACAAATCACCAAGGTTTCCCTGCTCTTCACCAAGTTGACAATCCATAACAATTGCCTGATATAGCGCGAATACGAGTGGGCCGTTAGCTCAGCTGGATTAGAGCAGGGAACTTCTAATTCTCAGGTCGGGGGTTCGAGTCCTCCACGGCTCGCCACTTCTCTGGTCATTTCATCCCGACAGGTTCAGGTTTGTTGGTTTGGGTGCCTTACAGGTTTTGCGTCATCGCTGCGGGCTTTCAGGTTCGCTTGCAGAACAAGTGTTGCAACAATCGCGAGCATAACACCGGGCCATGTCGCCATTGGCGGCAAGTTTTCCCCCAAAGCCAGTCCGATAAACAGAACAAGGGCCGGGTTTAGGAAGGTGTAAGACGCCACACGCGTTGGCCCGATCCGTGTGGTGCTCCACTGAAGTATGAAGAACGTTACAATCGTAGTGAACACCGACAGGTAAGCGATTCCGGTAAATACCTGCGTCGGGATCGAAGACCATTGCACCTCGGCCAGTCGAGGAAGGGACAGCAACAGCAACCAGACAGCGCCAGTCGCCAGAATCCAAAAGGTCATCCGGGCCATCGGCTCACCTCGGTGCAGTACTTTCACCAGTGTACTGTATGCCGCGAGCGCGAATGTACCTGCCAGGAACACCAAATCACCCTGGCCGACTTCAAGCGCGAGGAAAGCGTGCGGGTCCCCCCGAAAAATGACCCAGATCGCGCCGACGGCTCCGATGGGTAAGGCCACGCGCGCCGAAAGCGACATCTTCTCGCGCAAAAGGATCGCAGCCATGGTGGCCGTGATGATCGGGTGCAAGGCAAAAATCGCCGCTGTATTCAGCGGTGTGGTCGTGCGCAACGCGGCGAACATGCACCAGAAAAACGCAACCATCAAAAGGCTCAGCACTCCGTACCGCAGCAAATCGCGCAGCGTCGGCAGCACAAGCCCGTAGCGCCAGACAACAAGTGGCGCAAACAACAGGGTCGCAAGGGTAAACCGGATCAGCGTTAGCACAACGCTGTCGAGACCGGCGGTGATGGCCGACGCGACCGGAAAAGACGTGGCGACCAGAAATGTCGCCACCAGCATCAATCCGTGAACCGGCAGGTCAAGGCCGGTTCTGGATTTTGAGACGGGGTTACTCAATTGCGTCGGCATTTCAACCTCCTACTCCGCTGCTATCGGGTTGAACCGGCTTGGGAATGGGCCCGAAAATGAAATTTGTTCCAGTGGCATCCGGTCGCTGGGGGCCTCACGAGTTTGCAGGTCTTCGGGAAGGCGGCTGGCATCGGTTTGACGCCCGATTGCGATCCCGATTTCCACCTTGAATCGGTCCGGCAGTTCCAGCACCTCGGACGCGCGATCAAAGGCAAGACCCGCCATCGCATGAGCTGCATATCCAAGTGCCGTAGTCTGAAGCGCGATCTGCGCCCAGGCAGCGCCTGAATCGAAGCTGTTATAATGCGAGACCGCATCAGGCCGGGTTTCGTCGCCGGGCATCACGGTATCCGACACCAGAAAGACCAGCGCCGAAGCCTCTGCCGCCCATTGCTGATTGAACGGATCAAGCAGCGAGATGAAGGTCGACCAGTGCGCGTCTTGCCGATGGGCATAGAGAAACCGCCACGGCTGCACGTTATAGGCGGACGGCGCCCAACGGCCTGCTTCGAGAATGGTCAAAAGGTCCTGTTCGGGCATTGCAGAGGCGTCGTAGGACCGCGGCGACCAGCGCGACAGGAAAATAGGTTCAACGGGGTGATGAGGGGTTCTTGCGGCTTGCATTCAAAACTCTCCTTAATGCTTCGGGTGTTGATTGTTCGGCGTGTGGTATGCGGTTGAAATGCCCCGCCACCGTCATGATCAAAAATACGCTCGTTGCGCCGAGTGGAGAATGCAGTGTTTGGTGAAAGCATCATTCACTGTTAGTGAATGACGATGGATCGTATGACCGCACTGACCGTCTTTCGAAACGTGGTTGAGCTTGGCAGCTTTGCAGCGGCTTCCCGGCAGTTGGGCTTGTCGCCCGCTGCGATCAGTAAAAATGTAAGCGAGTTGGAGGCGCATCTTTCCGTCCGCCTCATCAACCGCACCACACGGCGTATGAGTCTGACTGAGGCCGGAACCCTTTACTTTGAGCGCGTGGTGCAGGCACTCGACGACCTCGCGGAAGCAGACGGCATGCTTCAGGCCGCGCAGAACACGCCCACGGGATTGTTGCGCGTCAGTGCCCCGATGACAGTCACGCTTGTCTGCCTATCGGACGCAATTCCGAAATTTCTGCTCCGCTATCCTGAGATTTCGTTGGATTTGAGGCTTGATGACCGTCGGGTGAACCTTGTTGAAGAAGGCTTCGACATTGCTCTGCGCGGCAGCGACAACCTGGAAGATTCGGGCCTTATCGCACGCAAGTTGGCCACAATGGATCATGTGCTTTGCGCGGCTCCATCGTATTTGGAAACGCATGGTCGGCCCCAGCAGCCCGAGGACCTGGCACAGCACAATTGCATTCAATTCAGCTTGTCAGATCATGCTACGAAATGGACCTTTCGCAATGGTAAACGAACGGCGAGCGTGCCCATAAGCGGGCGCTACAAGGTTTCCTCCAGCCTTGCCGTCCGCGACGCTTTGTGTGCGGGGTTCGGCATCAGCGTCATTCCCCGAATGTATATCGCACAGGATATTGCCGCAGGACGGCTTTGCCCGGTTTTGCAAGACTGGACACCGAATGAAACGTCGCTCTATGCGGTATACCCCTCAAGGCGCTTTATAGTCTCGAAGGTTCGGGTATTTCTCGACTTTCTGGTCGATGAGATGAGTGCGTGATCCAAGGCGCAATCTGGTCGATTGGCTTGCCACCACGTGATGCGGAATAACCGCATCTTTTGCATGCGTTGGGTATGGCGCAGGGCTAATCACGCTTTAGCGGAACGGGTCCGCAATTGACCTCAGTTCATTCCGGTTTTGTTGCTGTGTCCGCGCGGTTTTTGCGATGTTGTTTAGCCAGCTTAGGAAAAATCTTGCAACCGGTTGCAAAAGTACCCATGGTGTATTCAATCGAAGAATCAGGAGGATCGCATGCTCAGAATTGGACTGCTTGGCGCGGGGCGGATTGGCCGGGTGCACGCACAGACCATTTCTGCGCATCCTCAAAGTCGGCTTTGCGCAGTCTCTGATGCGATCTCGGATGCGGCTGAAAGCCTGGTTGCCGAACAGGGTGGCTGGGTAAGTACCTCTGATGACATCATTGCCGATCCGTCGATTGATGCCGTCCTGATTGCGACGCCGACAGACACACATTCTGACCTGATCGAGGCCGCAACACGGGCCGGAAAGGCCGTTCTGTGTGAAAAGCCCATTGACCTGAATCTTGAGCGGGCGCTTGCATGTCAAGCGGCAGTGTCAAACACTGATCAGCCGGTGATGGTGGGATTTAACCGCCGTTTTGATCCCAGCTTTTCGACGCTGAAAGCCGCCGTGGATCAGGGTGAGATCGGCACGCCCGAGATGCTTTCGATCACCTCTTTCGATCCCGCGCCCCCTCCGGTCAGTTATATTGAGGTCTCCGGCGGGCTGTTCAGGGATATGATGATCCATGATTTTGACATGGCGAACTATCTTATGGGTCGCTTGCCCGTACAGATTTCCGCCGTTGGTTCGTCGCTTGTCGACCCCGAAATCGGGCGCGCTGGTGACGTGGACACTGCTGTTGTCACCATGACATACGCCGACGGTCAGATTGCGGTAATCAAGAACTCGCGTCGCGCGGTGTATGGCTATGATCAGCGGATTGAGATGTTGGGATCGGGCGGCCTGCTTCAAGCGCAGAATATTCTGGAACACGCGGTTGTAAAATCCACCGCTGATGGCGTCACGGCAGCGAAGCCAACCTACTTTTTCTTAGAACGCTATATGCCCGCCTATCGCGCAGAATGGGATGCTTTTGTGCAGGCCGTTCAGGCGGGTTCGGCGATGCCCGTGACGCTTGAGGATGGCGTAGCCGGCCTTGCCATGGCTGAGGCCGCGACCCGTTCTATGCAATCAGGTCGGCCGGTTGCCATGGAGGAGATATTGAAACCGGTTGCAAAATGATGGGATATCCGGAAACTGAGGCAAGCTCCGCCAGCTTCCGGAGCAGAGGAGATTCGGTTCGTCCGAATGATTGGGGCTGACGCCCCACAAAAAAGACAGACTGTTCTTATGGGAGGAAACCAAATGAATAAGTTCGTAAAAGGCGCACTGGCTGCCGGTGCTCTGGCTCTGGCCGCGCCGGCATACGCGCAGGAAATCGTGGTTGTGTCGCACGGTCAGGCAAATGACGCGTTTTGGAACGTCGTCAAGAACGGGGTCGAGCAGGCCGGCAAGGATGTCGGCGTGAACGTGGAATATCGCGCGCCTGAAACTTTTGACATGGTGGCCATGTCGCAGCTGATCGACGCTGCCGTGAACCAGGAACCCGATGGACTTATCGTTTCGATCCCGGATGCAGACGCGCTGGGGCCGTCAATTGAACGCGCGGTCGCGGCCGGAATTCCGGTGATCTCGATCAACTCGGGGTCTGACGTGTCCAAGGAGTTGGGTGCGTTGCTGCATGTTGGCCAGGACGAATTCGATGCTGGCAAGGCCGCTGGCGAGGCGCTGGCCGCGATGGGCGGCACAACAGCGATCTGCGTCAACCACGAAGTAGGCAACGTCGCGCTGGACTTGCGTTGTGAAGGCTTCGCTGAAGGGTTTGGCGGAGAGGTTGAGGTGCTTCCAACGTCAAACGACCCATCGGAAATCGAATCCAAGGTCTCCGCAGCTTTGGCTTCGAACGAGGCCGTGGACACCGTGATGGCGCTGGGTGCCAGTTCGGCGGGTGAGCCTGCTGTCGCGGCTGTCAAAGGATCGGGCCGCGAGGTGAACGTCGCTTCTTTTGACCTGTCAGCAAACTTCCTGCAGTCGATTGCGGATGGCGATGCGGCTTTTGCGATTGACCAGCAACAGTATCTGCAAGGCTACCTTGCGGTGAACTTCATGGGGCTGCACGCCAAGTACGGTCTTATGCCCGGCGGCAATGTGCCCTCGGGTCCAAACCTGGTCACTCAGGAAAAGGCTGCGCAGGTGATTGACCTGTCAGCGCAAGGCATCCGCTAAGCCTTTTGGTCTGTGACAATGGAAACGGCGTGGCTTGCGCCGTTTCAACCTAAGTGGGAGGAGAGCATGAGCCAATCAGCGCCCGTCGCAGCTGACGAAAGGGTCAAGAGCGAACCGTTTCTGACCAAATTGATGAAACGCCCCGAACTCGGCGCAATGGCCGGTGTAATCCTGGTGTTCATCTTCTTCGCAATCACCGCCGATGCGTCCATGTTTACCCTCGCCGGTGTGATGAATTTCATGACGCCTGCCGCTCAGCTTGGTATTCTGGCCATTGGGGCCGCGCTGCTGATGATCGGCGGAGAATTCGACCTGTCGATTGGGTCGATGGTGGCATTCTCTGGCCTGTTCTTCGGTGTTTGCGTGGTCACCTGGCAATTGCCGCTGATGGCTGCCATCCCGATGACTTTTGTTTTTGCGGCCATGGTCGGCGCGGTCAACGGCAACATTGTGATCCGATCTGGTCTTCCGTCATTTATTGTGACGCTGGCGTTTCTTTTTATCCTGCGCGGCCTGTCTCTGGTTGGTTTGAAAATGGCAACCGGTGGCTCAACCCAATTGCGTGGAGTGCGCGATGCCACCGAAAATGACTGGCTGGCACCGTTTTTTGCCGGCGAAGCGTTTGGAGGCCTGTTCAGTTGGCTGGCGGCCAATGGCCTGATCGATACGTTCAAAAGCGGTGCGCCGAAAGTGCCGGGAATCCCGGTCGAAATTCTGTGGTTTATCGCGCTGGCGCTAGCCGCCACTTATGTTCTGCTGCGTACCCCTGCGGGGAACTGGATCTTTGCCTCAGGTGGCGACAGGATTGCTGCGTCAAACTCAGGCGTGCCGGTCAACCGCGTCAAGGTCTCGCTGTTCATGTTAACGGCTTGCTGCGCCGCATTGGTGGCGATCATCACCGTGATGGACGCGGGGTCAACCGACGCGCGCCGCGGTTTCCAAAAGGAATTCGAAGCGATCATCGCAGCTGTGATCGGTGGCTGTCTGCTGACCGGCGGCTATGGCTCGGCTATCGGGGCATTCTTTGGCTCGATCATCTTTGGCATGGTCGTCATCGGCCTGACCTATACCGACTTTGATCAGGACTGGTTCCAGGTGTTCCTGGGTGCGATGCTGCTGATCGCTGTTCTGTTCAACAACGCGATCCGTAAGCGCGTAACCGGGGAGCGCTGATATGACCGAAGATACCAAGTTCCATCACGGCGATGCGACCGACGCAGCCCCCATCGTTGAAATGAAAAACATCGAAAAGCACTTTGGCAATATCATCGCACTGGCGGGTGTCAGCTTTGACGTAAAACCGGGCGAGTGCCATTGCCTGCTGGGCGACAATGGTGCGGGCAAATCGACCTTCATCAAGACCATGTCAGGGGTTCACAAACCCACCAAGGGCGAGATCTTTTTCGAAGGCAAACCGCTGCACTTCGACACTCCGCGCGACGCGATGGAGGCGGGCATTGCAACCGTGTTCCAGGATCTTGCCATGATCCCGCTGATGAGTGTGACGCGCAATTTCTTCATGGGTCGCGAGCCGACCAAGGGAAAGGGGCTGTTGAAGCGCTTTGACGTGGACACCGCCAATGAGGTTTGCATGGAAGAGATGCGGAACATGGGCATCAACCTGCGGGGACCGGACCAGGCTGTCGGCACCTTATCAGGTGGCGAGCGTCAGACGGTCGCCATCGCCCGCGCGGTGTATTTCGGTGCCAAGATTCTGATCCTCGATGAACCGACTTCGGCCCTTGGGGTACGTCAGACCTCGAACGTTCTGGCAACCATCGACAAGGTGCGCAGTCAGGGCGTTGGTGTTGTTTTCATCAGCCACAACGTACGGCACGCCTTGGCGGTTGGGGATCGTTTCACTGTTTTGAACAGGGGCAAGACCTTGGGCACCGCGAAACGAGGCGAAATCACGCCCGAACAACTACAGGACCTCATGGCAGGCGGTCAGGAAATGGCCGAATTGGAAGGGTCTCTGGGCGGAACGGTTTAACTCCGTTTCTACCTTTTCCGTTCTTCGGTTCAAAAATGACTAAAATCACAAGAATGGCCAGAACGGCCTTGTGTTGAAAGGGATCACAATGGGCAAGACAGTCCGACTGACCGCAGCGCAGGCTTTGGTGCGCTATCTGGGTGCGCAGATGAACGAAGCCGGAGAGCCGTTTATCGCAGGCGTCTGGGCCATCTTTGGTCATGGCAATGTGGCCGGGTTGGGTGAAGCGCTGCACGCCGTAAAAGACAGCCTGCCCACTTACCGCGGTCACAATGAACAGACCATGGCGCATTGCGCGATTGCTTATGCCAAGCAGATGCGGCGCACCCGCGCGATGGCCGTGACCTCGTCGATAGGACCGGGTGCCACCAATATGGTTACCGCTGCCGCGCTGGCCCATGTGAACCGTCTGCCTGTCCTGCTTTTGCCCGGTGATGTATTCGCCTCACGTGGACCCGATCCGGTGTTGCAGCAGACCGAGGATTTCACCGATGGAACCGTCAGCGCAAACGACTGTTTCCGTCCGGTCAGCCGGTATTTTGACCGTATCTCGCGGCCCGAGCATTTGCTGACCGCGTTGCCGCGTGCCTTCCGCACGATGACCGACCCGGCCGATTGTGGCCCGGTGACGCTGGCCTTCTGTCAGGACGTACAGGCCGAAGCCTATGATTATCCCGAAAGCTTTTTTGAGCCGCGCGTCTGGTATCAGCGCCGTATCCGCCCGGATGAGGCCGAGCTGGCCCGGGCGGTCGCCGCGATCAAGGCAGCCAAGCGCCCCGTGATCGTGGCGGGGGGCGGAGTGCATTACTCGGGGGCCACTGATGCGCTGCAAAGCTTTGCCGAAACGCACAACATTCCGATAACCGAGACACAGGCAGGTAAGTCGTCGCTGGCCTGGGACCATCCGTTGAACCTTGGCCCCATTGGTGTGACCGGAGGAGAACCCGCCAACACCGTCAGCACCGAGGCTGATCTGGTGTTGGCTGTGGGCACACGATTGCAAGATTTTACAACCGGCTCATGGGGCCTGTTTTCGAACCCAGTTCGCGAGATGATCTGCCTGAATACGTCCGCCTACGATGCCGAAAAACACGGTGCCATGCCGCTGCAATCCGACGCGCGTGTGGGGCTTGAGGAATTGAGTGCAGGTCTGAAGGGCTATCGCGCACAGTCCGTTGCCGACACCCTGAAGGCCGATTGGTTCGGCAAGGTCGACAGACTGACCGACGCACCCGGCGAGGGCAACGCGCTACCAACCGACATGCAGGTGGTAGGCGCGGTTCAGCGGGCCTCGAATAACGATACGGTTGTGATGTGCGCGGCGGGTACGATGCCCGGTGAGCTTCACAAGCTATGGAAAGCGCCGCGGCCCGGGGCTTATCATATGGAATACGGCTTTAGCTGCATGGGGTACGAGATCGCGGGCGCGATGGGCATCAAGATGGCTCAGCCGAATCGTGACGTGATCTGCTTTACCGGTGACGGCACCTATATGATGGCGAATTCGGAAATGGCGACGGCGGCGATGATGGGTATCGCGTTCACCGTGGTCATTACCGACAATCGCGGGTTTGGGTGCATCAACCGATTGCAGATGGGCACTGGCGGGGCAGAGTTTAACAACCTGCTGGATCACGCAGTGCATCAAACACCGTCGGCAATCGACTTTGCGGCCCACGCGGCGGCGATGGGGGCGACCTCGGTCAAAGTCAGTTCTATCGCCGAATTTGAAGACGCAATGGCCAAACGGGGCGACATCAATGGCCCCTATGTTGTGGTCATCGATACTGACCCGTACCCATCCACCGAATTTGGCGGCACGTGGTGGGAAGTGGCTGTGCCCGAGGTCAGCACCCGCCCCGAAGTAAACGAAAAACGTGCGACTTACGAGGTCGCGCTCAAGGAAAGAAACGCGAAATGAGCGTGAAAATCGGAATCTCTCCGATCGCATGGCAGAATGATGACCTGCCGGATCTTACGGCGGCCTTTACTATGGAGCAGGCCCTGAAAGAAGCGCGCGAGATCGGCTATACCGGTGTTGAGCGCGGCCAGCGGATGCCCAGCGATACCGAAGGGCTGCGCGCCTATCTTGAGGGAAACGATATCGCGTTGTGCGGCGGCTGGTGTTCCGGTGCATCGCTGGTCAATGATTTCGCGACCGAACGCGAAGCTGTGCGCGGACAGGTCGAACAATTTGTGGCCCTGAACAGCCCGTGCATTGTTTATGCCGAATGCTCGAACACGGTTCAGGGGCAGATTGGGACTCCGGTCAATGACAGGCCGAAACTTTCGAAAGACGACGTGTTGGCATATGCCGCCAAGATCACCGAGCTGGCGAAATGGATGGCCGATCAAGGCATGCCAATGGCCTATCATCATCATATGGGCACTATCATCGAAAGCGAAGATGATGTGAACTGGCTGATGGAGGGTTCGGGACCAGAGGTGAAGCTGTGCTTTGACACTGGCCACCTGCTGTTCGGCGGCGGTGATGTTCTGGCGACCCTGAACCGTTGGGGTGATCGTGTCCATCACGTCCATTTCAAGGATATCCGCCCGGCCATTGTGCAGGACGCCCGCGAGAACAACCTCAGTTTCCTCGATGCAGTTATCGCAGGTGCTTTTACCGTGCCCAGTGACGGTTGCATCGATTTTCAGGCAGTTGCGAATGGGCTGAAAGCGATGGACTATGACGGCTGGATCGTGGTCGAAGCCGAACAGGATCCGGCCAAGGCACCGCCCTACGACTACTCCAAAATGGGCTATGACCACATCGTCAAAGTCTGCGGAACGGCCGGGTTGCAGATAGCAGCGGGATAAGGCCGTCCGGTCAGCGCAGCGCGGCAACAACACGAGAGGGCGATGTCATGGTGAACCACAGGCTTGGATATGTCCGCGGTCTAAACCGGGCGGCCTGTGATCGAAAGGAACTCAAGCGCTTGACCGGTCAGAAACTTTCGACCTCGCGCTCAAAGCAAATGTTCTGAAGCAAGAACCGGGCAGGTGATATGACCGCCCCACGGAGGTAGACATGGCAGATCTGCTCAAGAAACCAACCGGTCGCCACGGCAAGGTGCACGACATTACTCCGGCAAATGCTGGGTGGCGCTATGTCGGGTTCGGTCTGTATCACCTGCGTGCCGGTGACACAGTCGCCGAAGCCACCGAAGACCGCGAGGTTATCTTGGTCATGGTCGAGGGCAAGGCGCAGATCACTGGCGCTGGGCAGGATTGGGGCATTCTGGGCGATCGGATGAAGGTTTTTGAAAAGACGGCGCCCCATTGCCTTTATCTGCCAAATGGAACTGAGTGGCGTGCAGTTGCCGAAACCGATTGCGTCCTTGCTGTCTGTTCCGCCCCCGGCAAAGGTGGGCACAAGGCGCGTCGCATCGGCCCCGAGGGGATCACGCTGACCGAACGCGGCAAGGGTGTGAACACACGCTACATCAACAACATCGCGATGGAAGCGGAAGACTATGCCGACAGCCTGCTGGTAACCGAAGTATTCACGCCAAACGGGCATTGGTCGTCCTATCCCAGTCACCGTCATGACGAAGACGACTTCCCCAGGATTACCTATCTGGAAGAAACGTATTATCACCGGCTCAATCCGGCCAATGGGTTCGGCATTCAGCGGGTCTATACTGATGATGGACAATTGGACGAGACGATGGCCGTGTCCGATGGCGACGTTGTGACGGTTCCAAAAGGCCATCACCCTTGCGGCGCACCCTACGGGTTTGAGATGTACTACCTGAACGTCATGGCCGGACCTTTGCGGAAATGGCGCTTTGTTGCGGCCCCTGAGGTCGAATGGATCATGGAGCGTGATGGATGAGCCAAAACTTTGCGACTTACCCCAGCCTGAAGGGAAAAACCGTTTTCATTACCGGAGGGGCCGGTGGCATTGGCGCAAAGACCGTGCGTGCCTTTGCTGCGCAGGGGGCAAAGGTCGGGTTTGTGGACATCAACGCCACTGCCGGACAAACGTTGCTGGCTGATCTTCACGGCGATCACGCGTTCGCCCAATGCGACCTGCGCGACATAGATGCTCTGCGGTCGGCATTAGACCAACTGACCAAGGAACTGGGTTCAGCGCATGTTCTGGTCAACAACGCCGCTCATGACGACAGACATGACTGGCGCACGGTAACGCCGGACTATTGGGACGAAAGGATGGCAACCAATATCCGCCACATGTTTTTTGCCATCCAGCATACAGCACCCGCCATGATTGAACGCGGCGGCGGTTCAATCATCAACCTGGGATCAAACTCGTGGTGGGAGGCGGGCGCCGGGTTCCCGGCCTACGCCACTGCCAAATCCGCAGTTCACGGACTGACCCGCACCATGGCGCGCGAGCTGGGCGATCACCGTATCCGGGTGAATACCGTTGTTCCCGGCTGGATCATGACGAAACGTCAGAAAGACCTGTGGGTCACACCCGAAGCTTTGGCCAAACAGATCGATCGCCAGTGCCTGCCTGATCCGATCGATCCGGTCTATGTGGCGCGCATGGTGGTGTTTCTGGCCTCTGACGATGCCGCGATGTGCAGCGCAGGCAATTTCATGGTCGAGGGTGGCTCAATCTAGAAATCGAAGATTTGGGGGCTGTATGCGTCTACCGTTTCAACTCTCGGCCTGTGCAGAAATGCTTTGGCTGGACAAGCCGATGGAGTGGCGCGTTGCTCGCTTGACAGAGTTGGGGTTCGGAGTGGGCCTGTGGAACTGGCCGGATCTTGATCTTGAAAAGCTAGAACGCATTGGCGCGAACTTCACGATCATGAACGGCTATCTCAAGGGCCGTCTGGCCGATGACGACGGCGCGGGTATGTTGCTAAGTTCCGCTCGGGAAACGGCCCGGATTGGCAAACGTTTGGGGGTGGATCGTCTGAACCTGCATGGGACTGGATTGGGCGACGGTGGGATTCCGATCTGGCAGCACGACACTGTGACCGGAGCAATGTGGTTGAAAGCACAGGACACCCTGAACCGCATCTGCGATCTGGCCGAAGAAGAGGGTGTCATTTTCACCTTAGAGAACTTGAACATGCTGGATCACCCGGGTTGCCCCTTTGGATCAACCAATGATGTTCTGACGTTGGTTTCTGTGATCGACCGCCCACAATTGCGTATCAACCTGGACCTGTATCACACTCAGATCGGAGAGGGCGACCTGATCCGCTGGTGTCAAAAGTGCCTGCCGTGGATCGGTGAAGTGCAGGTTGCCGACAACCCGGGCCGGTGTCAGCCCGGAACAGGTGAAATCAACTATGCCTGTGTTGCGCAGGCGCTGAGCGATATGGGATACCGAGGACCGGTTGCGATGGAGGCGTTTGCCTCCGGTGAACCCGAGGCCGCGCTTGCAGCCTTTCGGGATGCGTTTACACTCTGACTGTTCATTTTTGCGGTGGTGCCCCGAACGCCCGGATCACGGTGCGGGCCGCGGCCTCGACCGGGTCTTGGGTCTCCTTCAGGATTGAGACGCGGTCAAATCTTTCCGGATCGCGGTTGACGGCGTCACGCAAGGCGTTGCCGAACGCCATACGCAGCTCGGTCCCGATATTGAACTTGCAGATCGAGGTTTCGCGAGCGAGGCGCTTGCGCTGCTCGACCGGAACGCCGGACCCGCCATGGATAACCAGTGGCACATCGGTCATGGCGTCGATCTGACGGATGCGATCTTCATCCAGACCGCCTTCCTTGTTCTGCTGCAAATGGACGTTGCCGACTGAAATCGCCATCGCATCCACGCCGGTTTCTTTTGAGAATTGAGCGGCTTCGACTGGATCGGTGCCATTAGACCCTTCGCCCCCGGAATAGCCGACAAAACCGATTTCCCCTTCGCATGAAATCTCAGCGGCGTGCGCCATTTCGGCTATCGCAGCGGTCTCATCGATATTCTGCTGCAAAGGCTTGCGAGATCCGTCAAACATGAGGGACGTAAACCCGCTGTCGAGCGCGATCTTGCACTCTTCGAACGTATAGCCGTGATCCAGATGGGCGACGACCGGGACTGAGGCATTTTCAGCCAGATAACGAAACATCTTGCCCAGTATAGGCAACGGGGTGTGGTCACGGCAGCTTGGACCTGCTTGCAGAATGACGGGTGCGTTTTCAGCCTCGGCAGCGGCCACATAGGCGCGCATGTCTTCCCATCCAAGGGTAACCAGCCCACCGACAGCATAGCCTTGCTGATAGGCAGGCGTCAGGACGTCTTTCAGTGTGACAAGGGTCATTTGAACTTTGCAATCATGTCTTTAATGCCGGGGATCGTTTCGATCTGATAGGCATGGGTCGGTTGGAAATATTGCACTAATGAGCGCTGGCTGAGGCCGCCGAGAATGGTGAAGTAGTACATTTCATAGCCCGGTAGCACGCAGCAAGGGTGATAGCCCTTGTCGATGCAGATCGTTGACCCATCGACGATATGGTAAGCATCCCCCGGCAGGTTATCTTCACGCTGCAACATTTGCAGACCCGAGCCCCAGTTGGGTTTGAAGCGGAAGTTATAGGTTTCGTCGTGGCGGGTTTCATCCGGCAGGCGATCATCGTCGTGCTTGTGGCTGGGGAAGCCGGACCAGCCGCCCTGGCCAACCGTGAATAGTTCGCTCACCAGCAAACGGCCGACCTTGTCGTGCTGCTTTTGACCGAGGATATGCTTGATCTTGCGATGGGTCTTGGTGTCATCGCTGCCATATTGCACAAGGTCGTGCTTGCGGACATCGAACGGATCGAGCACTTTGTCATATTTGGCGCCGGCCACGAAAACCTCGGCCGTGTCCGAGACGCAGACCATTTGCGCCTTGGCCCCCGAAGGCACATAGGCGCCTTCTGGCTCGCCATCCCAGACATCCTCGCCCCGGTTGCCCAGATGGGCAAAGCGCACGCCCTCGACATCCACATCGACGCTGCCGGTGGCGGGCACGATGCAGGTCTCGTAGCCCGGCACCTGGTACTCGAAGGCCTCGCCGCGCTTCAGCTTGACGATGTTGAAATAATTCAGCGGCACCGTTGGGTCGTCGGCATCGACGATGGGTTTGTTTAGGTTGTCATAGGGCGCGATATGCATGGGAAACTCCTATGTGGTTGGGCCGGGATGATCGGCGAGGAATGCGTCCAACTCGTGCACCGTTGGCATCGCAGGGGCGCACCCGGGTTGTGAGACCACGATTGAGGCGCAGGCCGACCCGCGCATCACCGCCTCTTTCAACGAATGCCCATCCGCGATCGAGGCAAGCAGGCCCGCCATAAAACTGTCGCCCGCGCCATTGGGTTTAACAGCGGTGACGGGGTAGATGCCGGTCCGGATTTCCTGACCGTCCACCAGCGTGATCGCGCCTTTCTCGCCCATTTTGTAAATGACAACGCGGCCCGGTTTTTCAGCCAGTTCTTTGGCTTTGGCGAACCCCTTGTCGAGTCCGCCAGCCATAAAACCAAACTCTTCGTCATTACCGACGATCAAGTCGCTGGCTTCTCCGGCGCGCGACAGGACATCTGCGGCCACTTGGGGCGAGGGCCAGCTGTAGGGGCGGTAATCGATATCGAAGATGATCGGCAGACCCACCGCACGGGCATTGTCGAATGCGCGGAACGTGGCGCTGCGCGACGGTTCGGCGGCAAAAACCGTGCCGGCCGAGATCACAGCCGAGAATGCCCCGTAATCGACCCTGTCCATGTCTTCCTCAGTGACCTGAAAATCGACGGCGCCGTTGCGATAGATGACGTTCTGAAAGTTTTCGATCCGGCTTTCGTAAACCGCCAGTGACATGCGGTACACCCCGTCCAAAACGCGGATGTAAGAGGTGTCGACACCATAGTGATGCAGGCGGTTCAGGCAAAACCGCCCGATGGCGTCATCCGATATCGAGGTGATCAGCGACGCGTATCCGCCAAGTTTGACCAGACCTGCGCAGATATTTGCGGATGACCCGCCCAGGTCGGCGTGAAACGTATCGGCATCCTCGCTTTTTACACCGATGGGGTCGGCATACAGGTCCATGCCTGCACGGCCCAGCACGGCGAAGCGGTTTCCTTTGATGCCGTCAATAAGGGCGCTCAAGTGTTGTCCTCCGGCAAAGTGGGGTCGGCAAAGTTTGGACCTTGCGTTGAATCGATTCACACGATACTGATTTTGCAACCGGTTGCAAATAATATGTGCGGAGCCGCGGCAGATGCCTGAAATCGGAATTGGAATCGTCGGTGGCGGCTATATGGGTAAGGCTCATGCGGTCGCGATGTCAGCGGTTGGCGCGGTGTTCAGCACGGCGCTTCGCCCGCGACTTGAGATGATCTGCGCCTCAACTCCTGAAAGCGCCGAACGGTATCGGGTGGCCTACGGGTTTCGCCGTGCGACCGAAGATTGGAAAGTGTTGGTGGGCGATCCTGCGATTGACGCGGTCGTCATCGCCTCACCTCAGGAAACGCATCGTCAGATCGCCGAAGCGGCTATGTCCCTGGGCAAACCGGTGCTCTGCGAAAAGCCCTTGGGTGCATCGCTGGAGGATGGCAGGGCAATGGTCGCCGCAGCAGAGGCGGCAGGTGTCACGAACATGGTCGGATTCAACTATGTCCGCACACCTGCCACGCAATACGCGCGGAAGCTTGTCGCCGAAGGCGAGTTGGGTGACATCACGTGGTTTCGGGGCGAGCATACCGAAGACTTCTATGCTGATCCTGACGCCCCGGCCACATGGCGGACCACCGGTATGGCAAACGGCACAATCGGTGATCTCGCCCCTCATATTGTCAATGGGGCGTTGGCCCTGATGGGTCCGATTGCCGGGGTTATGGCCGAGGTCGAAACTGTCCATGACACCCGCCCCGGCGGCAAAGTGACCAACGACGATCATGCCCAGATTATGTGCCGCTTTGAAAACGGTGCGATGGGAACTATCTACGTCAGCCGCATCTCGACCGGGCGCAAAATGGGCTACGCCTATGAGATTTCAGGTACCAAGGGAGCGTTGCGATTCGATCAGGAAGACCAGAACGCGCTGTGGTTTTATCGCCGCGAAGGTCCCGAGGCACAACGCGGGTTCACCAAGATCCTGACTGGACCGGAACATCCCGACTTTGAACCCTTCTGCCAAGGTCCGGGTCACGGCACGGGCTATCAGGACCAGATCATTATCGAGGCCAAGGATTTCCTTGAGGCGATCCATACCGGCAAAGCGATCTGGCCCACCTTCCGCGACGGGCATGAGGTCAACCGGGTGCTGGCCGCGGCATTAGCCTCGTCCAGGCGGCGGCAGTGGCAAGACATCCGCGATTTCTGATCTCGGGTCCCTTTCAATTCCAAAGAGAGAAAAGAACCATGGCAAAGCTGAGATGGGGAATGATTGGCGGCGGTGAAGGCAGTCAGATCGGGCCCGCCCACCGCCTTGGGGCGCTGGCCGACGGTTTGTTCGAATTCGCCGCAGGCGCGCTGGATCATCGCCCAGATGTGGGCCGCGACTATGCGCAACGCCTGGGCATCGCCGCTGATCGTGCCTATGGCGATTGGCGGGACATGTTGGCCGGGGAAAAAGGCCGCGACGATCAGATTGATCTGGTAACAATCGCCACCCCGAATTCCACTCATTTCGAGATTGCCAAAGCGTTCCTGGAGGCCGGGTTCAACGTGCTGTGCGAAAAACCGATGACCATGACGGTGGAAGAGGGCCAAGAGATTGTCCGCGTGGCAGAAAGCTCGGGTAAGATCTGCGCGGTGAACTATTGCTATTCTGCGTATCCGATGGTTCGTCAGGCGCGCGCGATGGTTCGGGCCGGGGATATCGGCAAGGTGCGCCTTGTGGTGACGAATTTCAGCCATGGCCATCACGGCGATGCAACAGACGCCGACAATCCGCGTGTTCGCTGGCGCTATGACCCGGCGATGGCGGGTGTGTCCGGCCAGTTTGCGGATTGCGGTATCCATGCGCTGCACATGGCCAGTTTCATCTGCGATGACGAGGTGAAATCATTGTCCGCTGATATGGCCTCGACCATTTCCAGCCGTGAGCTGGAGGACGACGCCATGATCAATTTCAGGATGGAGGGCGGCACGGTGGGTCGTCTTTGGACGTCCTCGGTGGCGATCGGCCGGCAACACGGTTTCGACATTCAGGTCTTTGGCGAAACCGGAGGCCTGCGCTGGGCTTCGGAACAACCCAACCAGTTGATCTATACCCCTGTGGGCGGGCGCACCCAGATCATCGAAAAAGGCGAAGCCGGGCTGCACGCGGACACTCAGCGCCTGTCGCGCGTCGCCATAGCCCATCCCGAAGGCTTTCCCTTGGCTGTGGCCAATATCTATTGCGACCTGGCAGATGCAATTCGGGGCGAAAAGCGTGACGGATTGCCCGGCGCAGCAGATGGTCTTCGCTCCATCGCCGCTGTGCACGCAGCTGTTGCATCAGGCAAGGAAGACGGCGCCTGGAAAGACGCGCGCCCACCGATGTTCCGTTAGTCAGGGGCGGGGCCGCAGCGTGCCCCGCTCGATCACCCGGCAGGGGAAAATCCGCGCCTCGGGATAGCGTTCGGGGTCTTTGAGCATCTCTTCTACCAGATCGACGGAGGCGGTGATGATCTGCTTGATCGGTTGATGAATGGTTGTCAGATCAATGCTTTCCCAGCGCGACATTTCCATGTCGTTCAGGCCGATGATGCCGATATCCTTGCCCGGCTCAAGCCCGTGGTCACGCAGGGCCGACAGCGCACCAATAGACAAGATGTCGTCGCCGCAGAAATAGCCATCCGCAGGTGAGTCAGCCAGCAGGCGCAGCATTTCGGCGCGTCCGGCCTCAAACGAGTACGCTCCTGCGAAAGAATGCGATACCTTGAGCTCGGGGTGCTTTTCGACCTCTTCCATGAAGCCGCGATACCGGTCCATGGCTGATGTTGCGTCCTGTGGACCACCTAAATACCCCACGTGCCGATATCCACGCGCCACCAATTCCCGCGCCGCCATACGCCCGCATTCCTCGTTGTCGATGCCAACCACATGAACTTCGGGCGAGGTGGCCGAGCGCCCAAATGTATGCACCACGGGAACGCCGGCATCGTGGAACGCCTTGGCAAAGCTGGGCGGCAGGGTCGATGTGGCAACGATGGCGGCGTCCACAGAATACTGCCGCAGCATGCGTACCGAATTCGCGGGCTCGGTCTCGTCCGTCAGGTTCACGATCAATGGCCGTAGCCCGCGGTCCTGCAAGGCGCGGGTGAACTGGTCGAAAACCTCAAGAAAGATTGGATTGTGAAAGTTGTTCGAGATCAGCCCGATCAACTTGGTCCGCCCGGTGGTGAGCGATGACGCCAGCGCATTGGGGCTATAGCCCAGCTCTTTGGCTGCCTTTTCTACTTTGCTACGGGTTTTGGCCGAAACCGAAGCACCCTCGGTAAAGGTGCGCGATACGGCCGAGCGCGAAACGCCAGCCAGCGCGGCAACGTCTTTCAGGGTGACACTCATAGCGGATACCGACGGGTTGGTTGAATGCTGATAGGCAAAGTCATGCGCTAGACACTATGCACTTTTGCACAAAGCTTGCAATCGGTTGCAAACATGAGCAGTGCAGGTGGCTGAATACACGGGATTTGGCGGGTTAGGTATGGTATGTGATGAAAGATCCCAACCCCCGACATCTTAGGGAAAAACGAAACGCTCTACCAGCTGGGTCAATCACCCGTTTCGCTGCATCTGTCTTTTCCCAACCTACAAACCGTGGTTTTTTCTGGTGACTCCCAGCGGTTTGCGTGCGACACGTACTACAACGGAAGCAGAGGTCAAGTCGTTGCTTCTATGGCTAGCAAGGTCCCAACACCGAGGCGCAGCAGACGTCCATCCAAGAAATCTGGACAAAGGAAAAGAGCCTAAAACAGACGCTCGCTAAAATGTGGCAGTGACTACAAACGTCCATGCAGGTACAAATGTCTTCGACAAGTATTCAATAACGAGCAGCAAGATCATGGCTTCAGTTTTGTTTTCCGCTATGCGGAACGAAGCACCATTCGTAGCTGAATGGGTCTCATATCATAGAGCAATCGGTTTTGATCGAATCGTGGTTGTGACCAACGATTGTTCCGATGGCACCGACGAAATACTTGATCAACTTTCAATATGCGATGGAGTTGAACACATCGCGCAGGAAGTTCCGCAAGGTGTATCCCCGCAAGAAAACGCAGTCGCCATCAGCCGACAACTTGGTATTTTGCAGGACGGCGATTGGGGCATGTTCCTTGATGCTGACGAGTTTCTTAATATCAAGCTTGGTGACGGACGACTGGAGGACCTGATCCAGTACCTTGAGAACAAGGGCTTAATCGGGATGCTTATCAACTGGAGGATATTTGGTGACAATCACCACGAACGTTTTCCAGGCGCGTACTTGTCCGAAGACTATGTTCTCTGCGAAAGCGGTCTGGAAACAACTCAGTTCAAGACATTTTTTAAGAAATGCGCTGAAACCGTAGGTTTTTCGAAATACCTACATCTTTGTGAACTTGCTCCCGACAAGAGTCGCGTCGATCGGTTCGCGTCTTCTGATGGTGAAGTCTTTACAATCGATGAGTGGACCGCAAGCAAGCGTTACTCGAATTGGTTCCGCGAGTGGCCGATAAAAGGAGAGTCTCCGGCAGGGAACATAATTGGAGTTTCGCCAGACCGCTCGGTTGCCCAGATTAACCACTACATGGTGCGCGACCCGTACTCATTTCACTTAAAGTCCAACCGAGGGCGAGGATACCGAAAAGCCGGCACAAATAATCGGCATACAACCGAGAACTACCAAAAGTGGAATCACAACAGCGCGAAGGATGCGTCCATTCTGAGGTGGAAGGAAAAAACCAGAGAAGTCCAATCCGACCTGAGCGCGGAATGTTGCCTGTTACCCCTTCTTGATCAGGTGAAGGAGGAGTATGACAGGGGCTTCAATGAGTTTCACAGTCCAACACCACCCCAGTTTCCTCTTACTTTCCCCGGGCAAGTCGCAGCTTGTGTTGAGCAAGAGTACAAAAGTGCTTCTTCAATTCTGGAATACGGAAGCGGGGGGTCAACGCTGTTGGCAGCCAGGCTCGGCAAGCACTGCATATCGGTCGAGTCAGACTCTGAGTGGACAAACTCAATTATTGAGCACATTGAGCAAATAGAAACACGGCACCCAGACTCCTCAGTGCATTGGGTAAATATTGGAAAAACGAGGGAATGGGGGTTTCCGGTAAACAACAGGAAGTTTGGAAGCTTCTGGAGGTATCCCATGTCAGTCTGGACGGAAAACGAAAGTTTTTCTCCAGACTGTGTTTTGGTTGACGGTCGAATGCGAAAAGCGTGTTTCCTGACCGTTCTGGCGATGACGAAAAAACCCGTTCGCATACTGTTTGATGACTACTACAATCGGAAAAGGTACCATGATGTAGAAACGTTGGTAAAACCTTCCCAGCGGATCAAAAGAATGGCTGTTTTTGACATCAAACCCGGAGCGATCGACATCGGCGACTTTCCAAAGTTTTTGCCTTGGTTCTTTGATTTGTGGTGAAAATCGATGCCACGTATGGGGCTTTTGCTTCGACGCAAATAAAACTGCTGAAACAGTGTTCGTTTTCTGTTGTTCCATTGCTGCTTCGTTTTGATGGGCATTGGGAAAAGGGTCTTTGGCAACGGAGTTATCCGAAGCCCGATCACAACCTACCCTTAGTCTAAGGTCGGCACTTGTTAGCGCTCAAGTTATTGACCGCCGATAAGCTATGAGCCCAGAATATGCTGAGGAAGGGTCTAAGTACTGACGTTGCAATCCCACCATACAGTTTTGCCGCTGGTACCAGACAGAAGGGTAATCGCTTACCTGGAGATTATTGGAGTTTTCGAAGGTTAGGATGGTGGGTGATGAGAGACTCGAACTCCCGACATCTTCGGTGTAAACGAAGCGCTCTACCAACTGAGCTAATCACCCGTGAGGGTGCATTTAGCCAAGCCTGCGCGCGGGTGCAAGAGGGTCTGGCACAATTTCTTCACCTCAATACCAGATCAGTGTTCTTTCGCCGGTCATGGGTTCAAGCAATTGCGTTCATTCCTTGCGACCTTAGCCTAAAGCGTCTGGGAAAGGAGCTTGCTTGCCCCCCGCTCCCTCAGATATCCCCGAAGGAACTACAACCTTCCAAACGGGAGAGTACATGATCCTGTCCGTTGCCCGCCGATGTGCGATCGCGGCTTTGGTGTTTGGCACGATAACGCTGGCCCCGCTGCGGGCTGGTGCGGCCGAGATTTTGGTGTTCGCAGCGGCCAGCCTCAAGACGGCTCTGGATGAGATTGCGCCAGCTTTCGAGCAAGAGACAGGACATGACGTAAAGGTGTCCTTCGCCGCATCATCCGTTCTGGCGCGGCAAATTCAATTGGGTGCACCAGCGGATGTGTACATTTCAGCCAATGTCAATTGGATGGACGTCCTTGAGGATGAGGGGTTGATCCAGACGGCCTCGAGGGTCGACTTGCTCGGCAACAGGCTGGTTTTGATTGGTGGGACAGAGCAGCCAAAGATCGGGCAGCTCGAGCCAGGGTTGGCTCTGGATCAGCTGTTGGATGGCGGGTATCTGGCGATGGCGCTTGTGGATGCGGTTCCGGCGGGCATCTATGGCAAGGCCGCTTTACAGAGTCTTGGTCTTTGGCAGGAAGTACACATGCACGTCGCCCAAACTGACAATGTCCGCGCAGCCTTGGCGCTGGTTGCCACAGGCTCGGCCCCGCTGGGAATCGTGTACCGATCAGATGCGCAGGCCGAAGACCGGGTTCACGTCGTGGGCGAGTTTTCATCGGGCCTTCATCCACCGATCATTTACCCGGCAGCGGTAACCGTATCGGCGCAGTCCGAAGCGAAGGCGTTTCTGGACCATCTGCAAACCAAGGCAGCGCGCGCGGTTTTTGCGGAACAGGGCTTTGCCCTGCCGGGCGGCTAACGCATGGGGTGGCTTGGACCCGCAGAGCTTGAGGCGCTAAGGCTGTCCTTGCGCGTGTCGTTTTGGGCGACGCTGGTGACCTTGCCCTTTGGCATCTTTGTGGCCTACGCACTGGCCCGCTGGCGGTTTCCGGGTCGTCAACTGCTGAACGGATTGGTACATCTGCCTTTGATCCTGCCGCCCGTTGTGACGGGGTACCTGCTGCTGCTGACGTTCGGCGTTCAGGGGCCGTTGGGCCGGCTGCTGGCGGAATTCGGGATCGTTGTTGCCTTTCGCTGGACAGGCGCGGCACTGGCGGCCGGGATCATGGCTTTTCCGTTGATGGTCCGTGCCATTCGCCTGTCGATCGAGGCAGTGGACCCCAAGCTGGAGCAAGCCGGCGCGACACTGGGCGCGTCGCGGCCCTTTGTATTTGCGACGGTAACCTTGCCGATGATCCTACCCGGCGTGATTGCGGGCGGTATCCTCGCCTTTGCCAAGGCGATGGGCGAATTCGGGGCCACCATCACGTTTGTCTCGAATATCCCCGGCCAGACCCAAACGCTCCCTTCTGCCGTTTACGCCTTTCTACAGGTTCCCGGCGGTGAAAGCGCGGCGACGCGATTGGTCGTGGTCTCGATCATCATTGCCATGGGAGCGCTGCTGCTGTCGGAATATGTCGGCCGGCGCGCAGCAGCGCGGGTGTCCGGGTCATGAGCCTTTCTGTCCACCTGCGGCATGACCTGCCTGACCTCAGGCTGGACCTCAGCTTTGACGCGCCCTCGGGCGTGACGGTACTGTTCGGGCGATCTGGATCGGGGAAAACCACTGTGGTTAATGCAGTGGCAGGCCTTTTGCGCCCGCAAACCGGCCGCGTTGCGATTGACGGGTGGAAATTGTTTGACACCCAGCAAAACCTATGGCTGCCACCACATCGCAGGCGTCTTGGATACATCTTTCAGGAAGGTCGGCTGTTTCCTCATATGACCGTACGGCAGAACCTGTATTACGGTCAGTGGTTCGCTCCGAAACGGGCGCGGCGTGAAAACCCGGACAAGGTGATTGAGATGCTTGGCATTGGTCACTTGCTGGACCGCCGCCCTGCTGGCTTGTCGGGTGGTGAGAAACAACGTGTCGCAATCGGGCGCGCATTGCTGGCCAGCCCGCGTCTGATCCTGGCAGATGAACCGCTGGCCGCGCTCGATGACGCGCGCAAGGCCGAGATTTTACCCTATTTCGAACGGCTTCGGGATGAGGTGTCGGTGCCCATCCTTTATGTCACCCATTCCGCGGCCGAGGTGGCGCGGTTGGCGACGTCTGTCGTGGCCCTTCAGGATGGCAAGGCGGTGCGGCATGGGCCCGCGTCAGAGGTGATGGCCGACCCTTCGATCGCCCCGGCAGGAGTGCGCGCCGTGGGTGCGGTGCTAAACGTGCGGGTCAAGGAACATCACGCCGACGGTCTGACAGAGCTGGAGGCTGGAGGCGCCCGTTTATTTCTGCCGCGTATCCCGCATCAGGCCGGGGAAGGGTTGCGAATTCGTATCCCGGCGCAGGAGGTCATCCTGTCCAACCGACGGCCCGAGGGGCTATCGGCCCTGAACGTGCTGGAGGGTGTGGTCGAAACAATCCGCGCCGGTGAAGGGCCCGGGGCAATTGTTTCGGTCAAAACACCGGCAGGGCCAATTCTGGCGCGTATCACCCGCCGTTCGGTTTCTGCGTTGGGGTTGGAGCCGGGTCAAACGTGTTTTGCGGTCATCAAAACGGTAGCGTTGGCCCCGCAGGATGTTGGTGGGCGGTTGACAGCACCCTAAGCCAGCTTGCGCTTGGTGACTGCGTTGGAACGCCGGGAACTTTACTCATAAAGTCCGCCACCTATGATCATTATACGGGGGTATGTTTAGTCAGGGAAAATGACGATGCGATTTTTCAAAGTGACAGGCGTGGCTGCTTTGACGCTCTTACCAGTACTGGCAAACGCCACCGGGTTTGGGATCGGCTTTGGCGTCAACCCGGCCTTTCGCACGACCGTAACGCCCTTGGATGATGGCAGTTTCCGAGTGGCCACGCAGGGCTCATCAGCGGCCATTGCCTATTGGTGCGGCATTGGTGATTTTGCTATTCGCACCCTTGGTCTGCCGACTACGCAGCGGATCTATGTTTCAAAACCCTATGATAAGAAAACCCGGACCGTGCAGTTTTCTTTCACCGCACCCGAAGGTGCGGATACCTCGAAAAGCTATTCAATCACGGTCAGCCGCGTAGGCGAGAATATGTCAGCCAGCGGAGCCCAAAGCCATTGCTTTGATAACATAATGGATTTCGATTTCTAGGCGCGCATCAAACCCACTTGGCCATCGGTGGCAGGCTCATCAGAACTGCATCCGGGTCGTGACCGGTTTCCAGCCCGAACTTGGTGCCCCGGTCGTAGACAAGGTTGTATTCGGCATAAAGCCCCCGATGAACAAGCTGAGTATTCTTGTCGTCGTCACTAAAGTCCTGAACGCGGCGCTTTTCGACCAGAGGGACAAAAGCCGGCAGGAAGGCGCGGCCTATATCCTGCGTCAGCGCAAAATCCGCTGCCCAATCGCCGGTGCAATAGTCATCCATAAAGATGCCGCCGACCCCGCGTGCACGTTTGCGGTGCGGGATGTAGAAATACTCGTCCGCCCATTCCTTGAGGCGGGGATAGTGCCCCGGCCCGTGCGGGTCCAGATGCGCCTTTTGCGTGGCGTGGAAATGAGCGGTGTCCTCGTCATATTCAATGCAGGGGTTCAGGTCCGAACCACCGCCGAACCACCAGGCATGCGGGGTCCAGAACATACGTGTATTCATATGCACCGCCGGAACATGCGGGTTCTGCATATGCGCAACCAGCGATATGCCCGAGGCCCAAAACCGCGGATCCTCTGTCATGCCGGGAATGCCCTTGCGCGCGGCCATCGCCTGTTGCGCGCGCGCGCCCAAGGTGCCGTAGACAGTCGAGATATTGACGCCTACCTTCTCGAACACCCGGCCACCCCGCATCACCGACATCAACCCGCCACCCGCGTCCGAGCCATCCTCGGACTGGCGTGTGGTTTCCTTGACCTCGAACCGTCCGGGGTTGGCATCTGTGAACGGCCCGGTGTCGTGGCCGTCTTCCAAAGCCTCAAAAGCAGCAACAATATCGTCGCGCAATTGACGGAACCAAGCAGAGGCGGTGGATTTTTCGGTGTCAAACATGGGGATCAATGGGCCGGGGCTGCGACAGGGTCCAGCAGGGTGCGACCGCCGTCTATGGTCAGGATTTGCCCCGTTATGAACCCTGCTGCGTCCGAGGCAAGAAATTGCGCCGTTTCGGTCAGCTCGGTCGGTGCAGCGATGCGGGCAAGTGGGGTGTGCCTTTCGATGTCATCTCGAAAATCACGGTTCTCTTTCAAAGTGGATTGCAAAGACGCGCTCATGACCGACCCTAACGCGATTGAGTTTACGCGGATTCGGCTCGGTGCCAGCGCGACGGCCAGCGAGCGGGTCATCTGGTCAAGCGCGGCGGTCGACACCGAATAGGCCATCAGATCGGGGTGGGTGCGGCGCGCAGCAATCGACGAGAGGTTTATAATTGAACCGGCCGGACTGTCCCCGTCATCCCCGGACTGTTTGATCATCCGTTTGGCGACCAACTGGCTGAGGCGCAGGGCGGGCATCAGGTTTTGGTTCAGCAGGATGCGAACTGAGTCGTCTTCGGGATCCATCGGATCGGATGGGATCACTTGCCGCGCACCGTTGACCAGAATATCCACTTGGTCAAATGCGTCGAGGGTCGCCGAAAGCAGGTTGGCGATGGTCAGCTTTTCCCGAAGGTCGCCGGCGAAAAAGCGGATATTGCTGTCATCAGCCTGCTCGCCCAGTTCCTCGGCTAACCGCTTTTCGTCGATGTCAGCGAACATCACGTTCGCACCTGCATCGGCAAAGTGGCGTCCGATGGCCAGCCCGACGCCATTTGCGCCACCGGTCACGATCGCGGTTTTACCAGATATGGAAAAGGACATGCGTTTCCTCCTGAATCGCGGGCAGGTTAACCGGGATCACCGCCGAGGGCGAGAGGCGTGAAACACCTTGAACCGATTGTCTCCAGTGGCTTCCTGAACATGCGTAAATGTACCGGTCAGCATGGCTTCGTAGGGCAGATGGCGATTAGCCACCATCCACAATGTTCCGTTACGTGTCAGGTTTTTAGCCGCCGCTGCGATGAAGCTTTGCCCCAACGCGGGCTCAGCACTGCGCGATGTATGAAACGGCGGATTCATGACGACCGTGTCCAGCAATTCAGGCGCCCGCCAGGTCACTGCGTCTGCCCAATGAAACTGCGCACGCGGGTCAACGACGTTAGAGCGGGCACAGCTAAGGGCGGTGTGGTCCGCTTCGACCAGATGCAGGGTTTTCAGACCCGAAGACTTCAGCAGACCGGCCGAAAGATAACCCCACCCGGCCCCCAGATCAGCAACATGGGCACCCAGCTTGTCGGGCAGCGCCGCCAGCAACAGGGCCGAACCGGGATCGACACCATCGGCAGAAAACACGCCGGGCGCGGTTTGGAATCCGTCGGCTATCTGATGTTCCGGAGCAGCCCAGTCCGCAAATGCGGTTGGATCAGACTGGAACCAGAAAATCTTGCCATGAGCTTTCGATATCGGCCCCTCAACCGCGACACGCTTGCGGATGTCTTTCAACAGACTGTCCACACCTTCGGTTTTTGCACCATCAATGACGATCACTCCGGTCGCACAGGTGCAAGCTTGTTGAACCAATGATCGGGCCAGAGCCTTTGCCCGCGGGAGGATAACGATCGCATCCCGACACGGTCCCTGCACCTTTGGCACAACAGCAAAGCCCTGTTCGGCAAAGTGATCGTGGAAAGGCTTAATGGGCTGCACAACCTGTGTCTCAGCCGGTAAGGCGGACAGGTCGGTGGCGGGTGTCGGCCCGAACACGGTCAGCGGTTGCGACACGCTGAGGCCGCTTTGCAGGGCAAGATTGAGGCGAGGGGACATCAGCACTTTCGAGCGGCCGGTTCGGCCTTACTCTTCCCGTTCCATGGTGCATTGCAACGGATGCTGATGCCGACGGGCAAAATCCATCACCTGACCCACTTTTGTTTCGGCGATCTCATGGCTGAACACACCAACCACGGCCACACCCTTTTTGTGGACGGTCAGCATGATCTCGAACGCTTGCGCATGCGTCATGCCGAAAAAACGCTCCAACACATGAACGACGAACTCCATCGGTGTGTAGTCATCATTCAGCAGCAGAACCTTGTAGAGTGGCGGACGCTTGGTCTTTGGGCGCGTCTGCACCAGGACAGACGAGTCGGAATCGTCATCGTCCGAATTGTCAGACATCATCCATTGGTGTTCAAGCATCGTGTTCGTCTATCCGATTCAGGCTTTGGTTTGTCTGTGCGCTTATATAACGTCGAACGGGCCAGAGAAAAGAGCCAGCAGGACGCAATCAACATGGGCCAGAACCTTACCACAATCGGTTTCGATGCGGATGACACTTTATGGCACAATGAACGGTTTTTTCAGCTGACCCAGGCCCATTTCACCGAGTTGCTGGCTGATTATGCCGAGCGTGATCACCTGCTGGACCGCCTGTTGGAGGCGGAAAAGCGCAATATTCGGCATTACGGCTATGGAATAAAAGGTTTCATTCTATCAATGATCGAAACCGCGATCGAGGTGACAGAGGACCGTGTTCCTGCCTCGGTGATCCGCCAGTTGGTCGAAGCTGGACAAGAGATGCTGGCCCACCCGATTGAGTTGCTGCCCCATGCGCGGGAAGCAATCGAAAGCGTCGCGGCGACTCATCAGGTTGTGCTGATCACCAAGGGTGACTTGATTGATCAGGAACGCAAACTGGCACAGTCAGGTTTGGGAGAGCTTTTTGACGGGGTGGAGATCGTGTCCGAGAAAACTCCGCAAACCTACAAGCAGATATTCGGCCAATACGGGGATGGGCCTGTTTCTGCCATGATGGTCGGTAACTCGATGCGCTCGGACGTGGTGGCCCCAATTCAGGCGGGTTGCTGGGGCGTATATGTGCCGCACGGGCTGGTCTGGGAGGTTGAGCAGGCAAAAACACCAGCGGATAGCCCGCGATTCCGTGAATTACCGGATCTGGGTCGGCTCGCCGACCTTGTGAAAACCCTCAGCTAATGTTGCGGAACGGTACCAATTTCAAGAAAACGGTACAAAAGAACACCCAATTTCTGCCATTTTCGCGGATTTGGGGGACGCAAGGCTGTGTTGGACCACATCTGGTAGGCTAACGAAGGCGTCAATATGCGTCGAAATCGTTAGCTTTTTGTTTATTTCACGGCATCCCTGTGCTAGCCTCTTTGGAAATAAAATAATGTTAGCCGACCAGGAAAACCTGGCGGCGTGAGGTAGACAGAGGCAAAGATCGTGCAGATTCGGCGGACAGTTCCGGCCCGAATGGGCTTATTCCTTATAGCATTCTTGTGGCTGCTTTCCTTTGCGCCGTTGCAAGCGTTGGCCGCGCCTTATGCGGCTATGGTGATTGACGCGCGCACCGGCGAGGTCTTGCATTCCCGCAATGCCGACACCCGGTTGCACCCGGCATCCCTGACCAAGATGATGACTCTTTACATTGCGTTTGAAGCGGTGCGAAACGGAGAGATTGAACTGGATACGCCGGTTCGTATTACCAAGAAGGCCGCGGCTGAGCCGCCATCGAAACTGGGTTTGCGCTCGGGTCAAACCATCGCATTCCGGTATCTGATCCGTGCGGCAGCGGTGAAGTCGGCAAACGATGCCGCCACCGCAATCGGCATTGCGATCAGCGGTTCCGAGGCTGCATTTGCGCGCCGCATGACTCGCACGGCCAAGGCGATGGGCATGAGCCGGACGACCTTCAAAAATGCACATGGTTTGACGGAATCGGGCCACTTGTCGACAGCGCGTGATATGACCACTCTGGGCCGCCATCTGCTGTACGATTACCCGCAATACTACAACCTGTTCTCGCGCCAATCGACCCATGCCGGGATCAAAACAGTTCCGAACACAAACCGCCGGTTGCTGGCTGCATATAAAGGAGCTGATGGAATAAAAACCGGCTATACTCGCGCTGCGGGTTTTAACCTTGTGGCCTCGGCCAAGCGTAAGGATGAACGTATTATCGCCACGGTGTTCGGTGGCGCATCAGGTGCATCGCGCAATGCCAAAGTGGCTGAATTGCTGGACATGGGCTTTCGTCGCGCGCCGTCGCGGGCACCTATCCGCAAACCAGCGCGACCGGCCTATGCCGGGAATGCAGGTCTGGGCGCCACAGTCGCGGCCCTGACCGGAGCGCCAACCACCAGTCTTCGTCCTGTGCTGCGCCCGGGACCGGGTGCAGCCGTCCAAGTCGCAGGCACGATCGCCGCAACCGCGGCCAAGAATCGGTCGCGTATTCAGGATGGCATCGCAGCAGCCATCGCCTCTGCCGGTATACAAACGCCATCGGACGATACACCGCGTCCCGCCGCGCGCCCGCGTGATGTTGTTCTGGCCTCAACAGGTCCGGCCGATGAACCAGAGCCCGAGCAGGAGATTGTTACCCGTTTATCCACATCTGGCGGCCATCTTTGGGGCGTCAATGTGGGCCGCTACACCACCCGATATGAGGCAGAGAAGATTTTGCTGAAAACTGCCCTGTCGGAAATGACCACTCTGGAAGGAACCTTGCGCAAGGTAAACCAAAACGCGCGCGGGTTCGAAGCGACATTTCAGGGCATGACACGCGAACAGGCTGATCTGGCGTGCCGCAGGCTTCAGGCCCGGAATGTCACTTGTTTCATGATCGGACCCTCATAAGATCCGACATATTCTCTCCTGGACAGGTCTGGGCTGCGGGACACCCCGCAGCCTTTTTTAATCGAAGACGTGGCCGTGCTTGTATTGCTCATCCTGTCCGGCGGCTGCCGTCAGGGCCGCCACGTTGTCCTTGGTGAAGAACCCGTCATAGTGGTGGCAGCGTTCGATATATTCAGTAATCAGCAACGTGTTTTTCGAGTGTTTTGAAAAAATCTGCTTCAGGTTCGGATCGTCTTTGCACTCGCCTACGACATGGGCCAGGAACGGCACGCCCTTGTCTTTGAGCGTATTTACCACGAAATCGACGTTCTTTTCACCAGCTCCGTGATCGCCATCCAGAATTTCCACGGCCATATGATGCAGGCGGCGACCAAAATTGCGGACAAAATCCTCGGTTGGCATGGGGAGCTGTTCGAAGGAGTTCACAAAGGAAGGCGTGTTGTTCGCAGTGAATACTTTTGCGGGGGATTTCTTGTCGTCATCCACATTCGCATTCCGGTTCACATTGGTGGAAGAGTTCATGTCAAAGATATTGTACGCCCCCCAGAAATAATAAGGGACCATGGTCAGGAATTCGAGGATCGCATCCTCGCGTTCGCCGGCAAGAATGCGGGTGGCAAGGTGGTCGATGCCCAACATCAGGGGGGCAATCTTGCTGTCTGCGCCGAAGGCTGCCGCCTGATCAAGTTTTGCCTGCTCCCCATCGCTCAGCAGAACACGGTCGCCCAGGCCCAGACTGTCGGATTCGTTAAAATCTAAAGACGAATATCCAACTCGGTTGCAGGTAAAATCCGAGGGCGTTGTAAACCGGAAACCGTCCAGCGTGTAGAACGGGTTTTCGGTGTCGCCGCTGTATTCAAAGCGGATATTCTGATTTTCCAGCGTTTTGGTCAGACCGTTCAGATCGGTTGCGCCATAAATCTCTCCGACATAGCGCGTTTGCGGTGTGCTGCGGGCCAGCGGGTACATCCGGTTAATGCGGGGGATGAAGTCCTCAAAGCTGGGGCTGAGCGGGGCCATCACGATCATAGCCGGGTAGTCGGGATGCGAATGAAGGACCGAGATTTTATGGGTCTTACCCAGATAAGTTGCCGTATGCCGATAGGGGGTCATCACGTACAACTCGACCAATGTATCGAACAGCGCGTTGGTTTCCACTTGCAACACGATTGCCCGCATCGCACCGACCTGATCGGCTACGCCTGACATACTGCGGCGTTCGTAAATCTTAGGCAGATATTCCTGAAAGAAGTCCGAGTTCTTCTTGTCGCCGCGCGGTTCGTAAGACATTAGATCGAAAGACATTCACTTCCCTCCTTACGCGGAACCCGATGGTACGCGGGCAGCGCGCCCAATCGGATCTCCAGAACCCTGGCATGCAGTTTCCAGCATGCTAGGGCTAGAAATCCAACTGGGCAACAGCAAGGAGCGGGCCGACGCAGGCTTTACGCCCGCGCGCTTATCGTGCGAATTTCGTGACCTCGACGCCCCCGGCGATCAGGTTCTCGCGGACGGACCGGGCGATTTGTACCGCGGTTGGGCCATCCCCATGCAGGCAAATCGTGTCGATCGAGGTTTCCAGCCGTTTTCCGGACTCGGTGACAATAGCACCTTCGCGAACCATATTCAGGATGCGCGGGCCGGCGAGTTCGGGGTCGTGGATAACGGCACCGGGCAGGCTGCGATAAACCAGTGTTCCGTCATCATTGTAGGCGCGATCTGCAAAAATCTCGCCGACCCATTTGCAGCCCAGCTCCCTCACAGCCTCTTCTTGTTTGGTGACAGCCAGCACCATGATGATAATGTCCGGGTCTACATCCAGCGCGCCCTGATAACACGCCCGCGCCATGCTGATATCGGCCGAGCACATATTGGCAAGTGCTCCGTGCAGTTTCAGATGCCGGACATGGGTGCCGACCGCCTTGGCCATTCCAATTGCGGCACCAAGCTGGTATCGCACAAGATTACGCAGGGCGTCCGGGGGCAGTTTCATGTTGCGGCGACCAAACCCCTGAAGGTCCGGAAAACCGGGATGCGCACCGATGCCGACATCATTCTGCGCGGCCAGCGTCATCGTTTGCGCCATTACATCCGGGTCGCCTGCGTGAAAGCCGCAAGCGATATTGGCCGATGTGATGATTTTCAACAGGCTCTCGTCATCGCCCATTTTCCAGGGGCCGAAGCTTTCCCCCATATCGGCATTCAGATCGACGCTGGGCATCGGTGTAACTCCTTATTCATTAGCAGATATCATTCCGCTGATCAGTTGGTAGGACAGCAGGTCCGGGATGTCGTGCGGGTCGCGGACCAAAGGCTCTACCCGTGCCCGCAACCGTGATAGCCCGGTCATATAGGTCTGGTGCAGCGCGACCGCTTCATCCATCGTCACGAACTTGAACCGTATGTGCCCGCCAGCCGGGGTCTGCGCTGCGCGCGGCAGATCACAGGGCAGGACAGAGGCGATACGCGGGTATCCCCCGGTGGTCTGGCATTCGGGCAGCAGGATAAAGGGATTCCCGGTTCCGGTCATCTGAATGTCACCGGGGGTTATCACCTCGGACAATATGTTCAGCTGGCCTTTTGCGGCAAAACCTTCACCGTCGCTTTCAAGTTGCATCCCCATTCGGTTCGCCCGCGTACCCCGGTGGAACAACGTCTGGGTGAATCGGTCAAGCGTCTCCTGATCGAACAAAGCGGTCTGAAAGCTAGCAACCACGTGCAGCGTGCCACCGGCAAAGCGCTCCTCGGTCTTTAGTTTCATTCCGGCGCTTCCGGAGTACGACCCATTTGGCAGCATATCACCGGCCTGCAGCGCGCGCCCGACTTTTGCCGTCAGATGGGCTGAGCGGGACCCAAGGAACAGGGGCACATCAATTCCGCCGCCGACATGCAGGTAGCCATAGGTGCCCTGTTTCGCCGCTCCGATCATCAACTTCTGACCGGGTTCCATCGCATGCGAGGCATTCCAGGCAATTGCAGCGCCGTCAATACTGGCCTGCATCGGCGCACCGGTCAGGGCGATGCAAACCGGTTGGGTTGCCTCGAACGTGCCGCCCATCCCCGCCATTTCCAGCGCGGCACAGTCCGGGCTTTGCCCCAGCAGCGCTGCCCCTTCGTGCAGGGCAAGTTGATCGGCAGCGCCTGACCGTGAAAGCCCCCGATCCAGGTATCCCGTGCGCCCTTGATCCTGAAAGGTGCAGGCTGGTCCGACTTGATGCACCAGCAGAGTCACGTGGGTATCTCCTCGCAGGTCGCACCGCCCGTGCCGTCATCGGCCTCGCGAAGCCTTTCAAGCTCCGCGCGTGAAACCGGCAGGAACTGCATCTCGTCCCCTGGTCGCAAGGCAAAGCTTTCCTTGGCCTCAGGGCGGAAACAGCGAAAAGCGGTTTGGCCGATATGCCGCCACCCAGTTGGGGTCGGCCCCGAAAACAACACGAACTGCGAAATGGCCAGAACCAGCGCCCCTTCCGGTACCATCGGAGTGAGCTCTTTTAGGCGGGGTATGTTGAACTCGGGACCCAGTGGGCCAAGATAGGGCTGACCTGGGGCAAACCCGATGGTCAGAACGCGGACGCGACTTTGACTTAGGCGATCTATGGTTTCGGACGGAGAAAGCCCCGCTGCGGCGGCAGCTTCATCTAATTGCGGCGCAAGTTCACCACCATAAACGGTGGGTACTTTCCATAAGCGACGCCCTGCCGGCAGAGGTGCCTCATACCAGTTCTGACGATGCAGTATCTGATGTAGCTGCCCGTGGATCTCGGAATGCGTCAGCACCAGCGGGTCGAAGCGAACATAGGCTGATGCCAGAGACGCCGATGTTTCAATCACACCGTCCCAATCGAGGGTGTTGACCGCGTCGCGAAACGCTAGCGCCGCCCGGTTCGAGGGCTCTGCCATCGAGTCGGCAAACGAAACCAACAGCCCATCCAGTCCGACTGTTCTTATGCAGGGGAAAATGGAAGCTTGCTTGGGTGCCATAACTTCGTGCGCGTTACCTTATCTTTGCGGGGAAGTGACCGTATCCTTCGCTGATGTGCAAGCCCCAGCAGAAGTCCGTTGTCCTTTTTAGTGTCGCCACACGACCCGAGCGGGGAAACTGGGGAAGAATTGAGTCGGTTTGGATGCCGCGACTCGGCGCTGTCTTGTGGCTGTCGGCCGTAAATGCGCAACATCTAGGGTGAGCAAGTAATCATCGCGGTCGCGATGCGTCCGATGTTGGCGGCCCAGAGGGTGAAATCGAGGTGGGAGGATTGAGAGGGTGCTAATTAAGTAATTGTTTATAAACTGTAAAAGCAAAGCGCTGAAAAAAAACGCGTCAGATGTTATTTTCTGCTTGCGGTGTGTGTGAGTAATACTTAGAACCCCCTTCACCGGCGCTGCTGAGGCGGTTGTTGGGTCGCTGGAGACGGCGGGGACGCACTGGAGAGACGGTGGGACGCTCGGGAGAGACTGGGGGCATCTTGGGAATGAGTTAGGCGGGC
>NZ_JAIUZS010000008.1:0-234195 GCF_020171505.1 Ruegeria profundi
CGGACCCTTTATGCGCTATACGAGCAGCATGGTATTATCCGGGAGGTAAAAGAGCAGGCCGATGCGCTGGGGTTACGCACCCGGCGCAGAATACTGTCATCGGGTGAGGCCCGCGGCGGTGGCACTTTCGACAGAGGGCATATCCATCACGTTTTGACGAACCCGGTCTATGCCGGGCGCATCCGGCATCGCGACAAGGTGCATGATGGTCAGCACGACCCGATCATAGCGCCCGACCGATGGGATGACATCCAACTGCGCCTGCAGGGTACGGCCTCGCGTCTTCGCTATCGAAAGACGCCACGCCACGTGTCGCTGCTGTGCGGGAAAATCTTCGATGAGACAGGAGACCGACTGACGCCATCGCATTCGAAAACGAAGTCGGGGACGCGGTTGCGCTATTATGTCTCGCACCGGCTGATTGCGCGCAGCGGCGAGGAAAACCTCGATGGCTGGCGCCTGCCTGCAGATCATCTTGAGGCACAGACCAGCACTCTTACCCGTCGCCATCTCGCAGAACCAACCTTCGCGAGCCATGTTTGCCAGCAGTCCGACGCCGGTGACATCGCCCGCGTTCGAAGCAAGCTGAAGGATCTGACCAGTGGGCCGAATGTCAAAGACATCCTCTCGCTGGTCGAACGCATCGAGATTGCGCCGGGAAAGATTTTGCTCAAGCTAGATATCAAAGGCATGGCGGCGATGCTGGATACCGACGCCGATGCTTTGGACGCAAACGCCCTGCAGATCGAAGCGCCGTTCCAGCTACGGAAGCGTGGCGTAGAGACGAAAATCATCCTGGCCGAAACGAACGGAAATAAAGACGAAACCCTCATCCGCAACATCGCGCTTGCGCATCACTGGCTGGAGCGGATCAAGGCGGGCGAAACCTTCGGCGACATTGCAGAAACCAGCAATATCTCCAAACGCCGCGTGCAGCACATGATCGATCTTGCCTTCCTCGCGCCGGATCTCGTGCGGGATGTACTGGAAGGTAAACAGCCCCTCGGCTTTACGTCCGACTGGTGCAAATCGCGAACCCTGCCATCAGACTGGCCGGACCAGCGCGCGCTTCTCGCGACTCTCTGATCCACCAAACCCACACCTGCTACCGCGAAAAGGCCGAGCGCAGACTTTCGGAGATTTGCGGCCTTGTACCGGCACGGTCCACGGTCTGCGCGATTGCGCCACGCCGCTAACCCGCGGATAACGCGTGACTATTCGAAGTGCACCTTGCACGGTCTGGATATAGGGGAGTGGTTGGCTGTGTTGCCAGTCTCGGGCTATCCGGTCTGGGTTCAAAATCCCTTTTTACAGGGAATTTACAGGGAAAATCGGCGGTTTTGGCCGCTGGGGTGCCCGTTTCGACAATCTCTGTCCTGATTTAGCGCCGGTTTACAGGGGTTTAGGGAGCAATTCCCTGTTCTTTAGGGAACAGGGAAATTTGCCATCGCGAACAGGGAAACCCCAGGAATTAACAGGGATTGGTATCTGCAAAACAGGGTAGCGCCCACGCCAGACAAAATACGAACCTGCAAATACACCCTTTGCCAATGATCATGTTCATGTTATGTTCCAATCGGGCGATTCTGCGCTATGCACCGTCGCTCGAGAAACGATGAGAAGATGAGGCCAACCCGGACGGACACGATGCCTTCGACAGGACGCGTCACCCGGATGGGAGCCTGAGCCCGCCGCATCTTTGCGGTTTCGTTGTCCGCGGACGTTATCGCGGTTGCGTGACCGTCTCGTCAGTGCGGGCTTTTCCAAACAATTCGTCGGCTGTTTTGCGGCTGGCATCAATAACCGAAGCGCGCACGCGCCAACAGGAGGCCTGAACATGGCGTCTATCGAGACTGTACAAATCAAAAACCTCAAACCCTGGGCGCGCAACGCTCGGACACATTCTAAGAAACAGGTGCGGCAGATTGCCGACAGTATAAAGCAGTTCGGGTTCACCAACCCGGTGTTGATCGACGAGGGTGGCACCATCCTTGCCGGGCACGGGCGGGTAGCAGCGGCGCAATTGCTGGACATGCACGACGTTCCCTGTCTGCGCTTTGATCATATGACCGAGGCGGAGAAACGCGCATATGTCTTGGCGGACAACAAGCTGGCACTGAATGCCGGCTGGGACGAGGACCTGCTGGCGGCGGAACTCGGGGCGCTGATGTCCGACGATCTGGAGTTTGATGTCGGGCTCACCGGCTTCACTATTGCCGAAATCGATAGCCTGATGGAGGCTGTAGAGCCGGAAGAAGAGGGTGACCCAGCCGACGAAGCCGTGCCGACTGAGGTGCCCGCCCGCGTGCGCCCGGGCGACATCTGGCAGCTCGGTCGGCATCGGCTGATCTGTGGCGATGCGCTGGACGCACAGACCATCGCTTCATTGATGGACGGCCAGACCGCCACGATGGTTTTTACGGACCCGCCATACAATGTCCCAATCAACGGTCACGTCGGCAACTCGGGCAAGACGCAGCATCGTGAGTTTGCCATGGCTTCCGGTGAGATGTCGGCATCAGAGTTCACGCGCTTTTTGCGGCGCGCCTTCCGCAACCTTGTTGATCACAGTGTCGACGGCTCGATTCACTTCATCTGCATGGACTGGCGTCATATGGGCGAGATACTTGCAGCGGGGCAGGGGGTCTATAACGACCTCAAGAACCTGATTGTCTGGGCCAAGGACAACGGCGGTATGGGCACCTTCTACCGGTCCCGTCACGAATTGATCTTTGCCTTCAAGAAGGGGGACGCGCCGCATATCAACACTTTTGAGTTGGGACAGCATGGGCGCTACAGGACCAATGTCTGGCAGTATCGCGGCGTCAATACGATGCGGGTAGGGCGGATGGAAGAACTGGCGCTACATCCGACCGTGAAGCCCGTGCAGATGATCGCCGATGCCGTCCGGGATGTCTCGGGACGCGGCGACATTGTGCTGGATGTCTTTGGTGGCTCCGGCTCAACCTTGATCGCGGCTGAGAAAACCGGCCGGCGCGCATATCTCTGCGAGTTTGACGAGATCTATTGTGATCGCATCATTGCCCGCTGGGAGGCCTATGCCAGGGACGAGGCGGCGCAGGTTCTCTGCGGCTGGACGCCAGCGGTGGACGTCAAAGCGATGGAGGCGGCGGAATGAGCAGCGACAAGGACAAGCGCGCACTCGTGGCCCGACCCGGCTATGACGTTGGATATGGTAAACCGCCGAAAGACACCCGCTTCAAACCGGGCAAGTCTGGTAATCCGAAGGGGCGGCCCCGGGGATCAAAGAACAAACGTCCGGGCATGCATGAGGAACGCATGAAAGATATCATTCTCGATGAGGCATACCGCGACATCACGATCCGGGAAGGGCACCGCAGCGTGACCATTCCCATGGCGCAGGCGGTCATGCGCTCTCTGGCTGTGAACGCCGCCAAGGGCCAGCACCGCGCGCAGCGGCTCTTCTCACAGTTGCTGGCAGAGGTGGAAAGCTCCCGCAACATGCTTCACGCTGAATATCTGGACAAGGCGCTGACCTATAAGATCGAATGGGAGAAGGAACTGCGCAGGCGTGCGGAAGCCGGGATAGAAACCATGGATGAGCCCATTCCGCATCCGGATCACATCAAGATCGACTTGCGAACTGGCAAGGTGCGCATTGTCGGACCAATGACCAAAGAAGAGAAAGAGGAACTCGACTATTGGCGTAAAAAGCTTCCTGACCTCCGTGCCAACATCGACGGTCTGCGTGAGGCGATGGTCCACGAGACCGACCCAGATGAGATCGCAGACCTCGAACGCCACATCAGGATAGGCGAAGAGCTGTGCGAGCGGATCAGCACCGCTTTGGCTGTGGTCGAGCAACCCAGTTCGGAGTGAGCACGAGGCCGCAGAGCTATTTAATGCCTTCTGAGAGCGCAAAGCGGTCATCTGACAAAAATAGTCAGGTGATCGCTGCGAGCCCAAAGCACTCGATGCTGCACGCGGTTCGAACTGGTGCTAAGCGTGGTTTGCAGACGTTGCACATGATCGCGCACCTCGGCTGCAGCTATTTTTCATGCCGACGGAATGGCAGATGTTTTCTTACTACTTTGCACCTTCGACGGATCCTTCGCGTTCCATATCGAGCGTCTGCGAAAAACCGACCATATCCATCTGGGTCTCAAGCCCAAGCCGCTCCCTAATAGCGCTTCGATGTGCCTTGACGGTGCGTTCGCTGACATCGAGATTTCGCGCGATCTGCTTGTTGCTGGCGCCAACAACCAGTTGCCAGAACACCTCCTTTTGCCTGTCGGTCAATTGATCAAATCGCACCCGGGCGCTTGCGCTTTCGTTTTTCTTCCGACGTGCGCCTTCCACGTTCTCCACGGCCTCGCTCAGGGCGGCTTGCAGATCGCCGTGCTCAACAGGTTTCTCCAAAAAGTTGACCGCACCATGGCGCATTGCCCTCGTCACCGAACGCACCGATGCAACACCGCTTAGAAACACGACCGAAAATGGTTCCGACCGGGTTTCTAGGTGTGACTGCAATTCGAGCCCGTTCATTTTCGGCATTGAGAGATCCGCAAGCAGGCATTTCCAGTCCGCGTGCTCCAGAAATTCGAGCGCCAACAGGGGATCGTCGAAAGCCTGTGTGGAATATCCCATCGCGCGAACCTGTTTGTCCAGCGCGCGCAGGAGCGATCGATCGTCGTCCACGATCACGACGTCGCAAATGGTCTCAGGCACTGATCCTTAACTCCGTTTGTTGGCCCGGTGGCAGTGTGATGGTGAACCGGGCACCGCCGCTAGCACTTGCGCCCACTTCGATCATGCCATTATGCCGCTCGACCACCCGGCGCACGACGGCGAGGCCTACACCCATGCCCTTGCTCTTAGAGGTTACGAAGGGCGCAAACAACTTGTCGGCCGCTTCGTCCGAAATGCCCGGGCCATTGTCTTCAACCGAGAGGTTTAGGCCGCCATCGGATTCCCCACCTATCGTGACAATTACCTCGCCGCCCTCTGTCTCACCGGTTGCCTGCATAGCGTTCATGACGAGATTGACCATCGCCTCCTGCAGTTCCAGTTCGACACCAAAGAAGCTGCCCGGCGGTTTTTCGGTGATCAGCCGAATGGCAATTCGTCGGCGCTTCGCCTCAGGTTGGAGCCATTCCAGAACGGCCCTCAGCGCTGTCATCGGATCGAACCATTGGCGTTCCGGATCGCCGTCGTACATGAAACGGCGGACGTGTCCCATGAGATCGCGGGCGCGTCGTGTATCCCTGAGGATGTCCCGAATGATTTCCTCTATGTCGCCCTCGCCGGCAGAATCCGACTCCAAAAGGATTTCGCAGGTTTGCGCGTTGCTGAGGACAGCGGCAATCGGCTGGCTCAGTTCATGGGCGATCGTCGAAGCCAGCTCCCCAAGCGTCAGCGCGCGCGACAGTTTCTCGAACTCGCGCCTTGTTTCATCACGTTCGGCCTCGGCCTTCAGACGTTCTGTCTGATCCTTACCAATGGCGATCAGCCCATCGCTGGTCCCCGCTTCCTTGGAGAGCGCCACGCAATGCCAGGCCATTTCTCTGTGCGTCCCATCCGCGGCGGGCAGGCAACGGGTCGCGGACTCCTGACTTTTCCAGAATTCCGGATCAGTGGTCGGCAACTGATCTGAGTTCAAGGCGGTTTCCATAAAGAGGGTATCTGCCTTTTGCCCCACCAAGTCGACGGAGCTGCGGCCGATCAAACGTTCGAGGAAGGGATTGACGCTGGCGATCCTGCCACCGGCATCGACCCGAACCAGCGCCAAATCGACCGCATCCACCACTCCTTGCCATCGTTCCCGTTCGATCTTGATCTCGCGGTTCAACCAAGCACCTTTGGCGACTTCGCCAACCAACGAAAACGCGAGCGAGACTGAGATTGCAACGAAGATGACGCCGATAAGGTACGGTGTCTGGATCACCGACGCGTCCACGAGCGGCGTGTGAATTCCCGCGACCAATATGAAGAACAGAACCGGTCCCGCCGTCTTTAGCGCGTGAGCACCCGAGCCGGTTCGTAAGGCGCGAAGCAACACGTCAATCACATAAATTACGATTACCAGAGAGGCCAAATCCGTGAGGTACTTGGACCAGTGCATTTCTCCAACCGGCAAGGCGAAGGCCTCATTCCATGGCGTGGTTCGGTAGTCCAGCCCTTTGAGCCAACCAGTCACAATCTGCCCCGGGTTAGTTAAAATGACGATGATACTAAAGCTCCAAAGACCGGTGATGAACCAGCATAGCCAACGGCGACCGATGTTCAGCCGAAATTGAAGAAACCAGACCATGCTAATCAGCGAAACACCGATAAACACACTTTGTGCCCGAAATGCATTCACGAAATCTGCGGTCGATGGCGTCCCGAGATAGGAGACTTCGCACAGGGCCGCAGCACTGCCTGCCAGACTCATCACGCTCGCAAACAGAAACGCCAGCTGATCCCGGAGCCTCAACCAGATCAGCAGGTAGACCGCACCGAGAATGATGCCGAAACCGGCGGTTACGAAATAGATCTGGCCAAGAAGTTGCATCTGGTCCTTTCAGCTTTGGGCACAGAGACGCTAGCGCGGCCCCAGTGACAAGGCAAGGAAGTGCTCAGGTCGCTGATTCGGCTGCTCAAATAGCCTGTCAATTGTCCTTCGGGGACAATAGCGGGGTTCACCACGCCACGGCATGATCCCTTGGAAAAAGAAAGGCTTCGCAGTGACACCGTCTCCCGTCACTATATTCGTACTCGACGATGACAGCAGCGTTCGCTCGGCACTCGCTCGTCTGCTGAAGGCAAAGGGATTCGCCGAGCAGCAGTTGGACAGTCTCGCGTCGTTGCGCGCAGCCTTGCCCCTGCCGCCTGACAGCTGCCTGCTTGTCGATGTCGTCCTCGACCAAGAAAGCGGGCTCGATGTGCCAGCCATGCTCAGTGACCGGAACGAAATGGTGCCCGTCGTTTTCATGTCGGCGACTGACGACGAAGAGAAGCTCGCCAAGGCGGACACCACGGGCGCGACCCGCTGCCTGCGCAAACCATTCGAGGCCGAAGAACTCTTTGCCGCTTTGGAAGCGGCGATTTCTGCCTGTCGACATGCGCCTGATTTGGATTTGGAAAAGGAGTGAAAACTAAATCAAGCAACTACTGCTATCCGCCGCAATCACAATCGCATCTCTGGCAGCATTCGCCGAGCCGGAGCACTGGAAACAGCTCCGCAATGGAGGATAGCCGTTAGTGAACCGGCTGAGATCGGAGGTTGCGAAGCAAGCCAGCACGCATCCAGCGGTTTGCGGAAGCCCTGGCTACTGGGGCGTACACCGTCTGACGGATCGTAACAGAAACAACGAAAGGGAGAGAGAATCATGAAAATCAAACGCCTTACGGGGTCGTCGATGATTTGTGCCATGCTCCTCGGCGCAACAACCTTAGGGGCCGCGCCCGTCATGGCCCAGGAGGAAACGACGCCTCCGCTTGTGCGTCAGCTTTACAACGGCAACTGGCCACCGCCGGAAGAGGCACAGCAACTGCGCGACGAGCTTTACTACCAGCGGGCTATTCATGCGTATATGACTATGATTCCGGCGCTCAACGTGATCGGTATGCGAGACGGATCCGAAGCGGCGTTCGGCAAGGGTTACAACGTTCTGCCGATTTGGAAGGATCGCATGGATGCGCGAGCATGGGTGCCCACGCCGAATGCCGATGTCATCTACTCGATGAGCTATCTCGATTTAAAGGAGACAGGTCCGCTCGTTGTTGCCGCGCCACCCGGCGTCATCGGCATGTTCACGGATTTCTTCCAGCGAACCATCACCGACGTCGGCGCCATTGGTCCGGATCGGGCGCGTGGCGGACTCTATCTGCTGCTACCACCGGGCTATGACGGCGAAGTGCCAGGCGGTTATTTCGCCTTCGAGTCCTCGACCTACAATGTCTTCCTGTTCTTCCGCACAGTGATGGAACCGGGCCCGGATCCCAAGCCTGCCGTGGCTTTGGCCGAGCGGACCAGGATCTACCCGCTCTACGAGGTCGAGAAACGCGTCAAACCGATGGAGTTCCCGAACGGATCCGGCAAGCGGGTCGACATGATGTATCCAGTCGATTTCGCCTACTGGACCAAGCTGAAGGAATTCGTGGACTACGAACCCGTCGGGGCGATCAGCCCAGAATTGCGAGGCGTCCTTGCCTCTATCGGCATCGTCAAGGGCGAACCATTCGAGCCCACCGATCGGGAGCGCGAGTTGCTGGAAAAGGCGGTGGATGTCGCGCCGCGCATGATCATGGCGCTGCGCATGGCGCCCCGCGCGGACGGCCGGGACCTCTACTACGATGACCGGAACTACGTCCGGGCATGGGCCGGGGCGACTGCCGACTGGATGCAGAATAGCTATCTCGATGTGAATCAGCGGGCGACGTTCTTCCAATACGCATATTCCTCTGCCCCGGCGATGGTGATGCGCACAATCGGTGCCGGCTCCAAGTATCCGGTGGCCTTCCTGGATTCCGAGGGTGAGTTGCTGAACGGTACCAACGGCTACAAGTTGCATCTGCCGGCTGGCATTCCGGCCAAGGCGTTCTGGGCGGTGACGCTTTACAACGTCACCGATGGGACAATGCCGGAAACGCCGCAATTGTTGCCATCAAAGAACAGCCTCGACGCCTCGATCGTCAAGAATGACGATGGATCGGTCGATCTCTGGTTCGGCCCCGAGAAACCGGCGGATGCGCCAGAACAGAACTGGATCCAGTCGATCGACGGACGTGCCTTCATGGCCGTGATCCGCCTCTATGGCGCGGATCTTGATTTCTTCGACCAGGCATGGCGCCCGGACGACGTCGTGAAGCTGAACTGATATCTCGCCGCCCCGCGTAAATCGCGGAGCGGTTCTTTTTCGAATTGACGGAGGATAGTTGGAAATGAAATTCGCCGCACGCAGTTCGTCAGCCCTCGCGCTATTGCTCGCCTTCTCGCTGGCCGCCCCGGCCCAGGAGACGGTCGACACAAGGATCGGCCCCTTGAGCTTCACCCATGGGTTCACAACCGGCTACCCGACCGATGAGACCATCGCCAAGCTCTACGAGGAAATGGATTTTCAGAGGGCGGTGCAGGCCTATATCTGGTCGATCCCCCTAATGGGAATGGCGCAATGGCGTCGCGCGCATGAAGACGAGCTTGGCGCCGAGAACGGCCAGATCGTCTTCGTGGAGTCCTATGCCGACAAGATCGGTGGCCTGACCTTCAACGCCACAACCCCCTACGTGCTACCCTTCATCGATCTCGCTGATGGCCCTTGGGTTGTCGAGATGCCGGAACCACAAGGATCGGTGCGGGGGGCTGCCCATGACATGTGGCAGATCGGGATCACCCAGATAACCGAGCCCGGCAAGTACGTGTTCGTCGGCCCCGGACAGAACGCGCCCGAGGCGGAGGGCTATAAAGTCTTTTCTTCGCCGACCAACGGCGTGCTCATGGGCATCCGGTTGATGCCGGAGGATCGCGACGAACGCATGGCGCTGCTGGAACAGATCAAGGTCTATCCCTGGTCCGAACGCGACGATCCCAAGCCCCGCGGATACATCACGCCCGATGGAAAGCCCTGGATGGGCGCACAGCCCGTCGGGTTGGAATACTGGGAGTTACTGAACGACACGATCCAGCGCGAACCGGTCTTTGAGCGCGACCGCTTTTTTATGGCCATGCTCAAGCCGCTCGGGATCGAGAAAGGCAAGCCGTTCACGCCGGGCTGGCGCGAACAGCGCATTCTGATGGAGGCTGCCGTTGTCGGAGAAGCGATGGCCAAGGCCAATGATTTCTCCAAACGCGTCGAGACGAGCCACTACCGCGACGACGTTCAATGGGAGTACGCGACGACGGCAAACCCAGACCAGCGTGACGAAAACTATGATCACCTCGATGAACGTGCCGCATGGTTCTACGAGGCCGTGACCAACGACGTTGCGATGCATGGCCAGAAGACGGGCAAGGGGCAGGTCTATATGGCGACCTACAAGGATGCCGACGGCGATTGGCTGGATGGCGGTACTGACTATGTGCTCCGCGTTCCGCCGGATGTACCGGCCGAGGCCTTCTGGTCACTAACGGTCTACGAGGTCAGCACCCGAACACTGGTTCAGAACGACTATGAGATCGCGGACCGCTCGTCACGGATGGACTTAGCCTACAACGACGACGGCTCGGTGTCGCTTCATATCGGACCAAACGAGCCGGCAGGCGATGCCCGCAAGAACTGGATCCCGACCGAGCCCGGGCGCGCTTGGTTCCCGTATTTCCGCCTATATTCACCGAAGAAGGCGTTCCTCGATCAAACTTGGGTTCTGCCCGATATCGAGAAGGCGGATCAATGAGGCGGATACAGTACGAGCTCTTTAAATGCGTTTGCCCTAAGGAGGACAAAATGCGCCTAACAATCAAATCCGCGGTTCTGTCCTTGGGACTGGCGCTAGGTCTTTCTGGTAATGCAATGGCTGAATCCGATTTGAGTTCAGCCGTTCAAAACCCGATTAGCTCACTCATCAGCGTTCCGTTGAAGTTCACCTTTGACAATGGCGCGCCGAACGGGAAGGCAAATGTTCTGAGTATTAATCCGGTAATTCCAATTACTATCGGAGATTGGAACCTTGTCAGCAGGTTCATTATCCCTCTTTATGACGCCCCCGGGGGCGTTGCCGGGCTGCCAGGGAATCCGGGGATTGGCGACCCGACTACAACTGGACGCACAACCGGTTTGGGTGACATAAACTACACGCTGTTCTTCAGCCCTGTAAAACCGGTCAACGGTTGGATCTGGGGAGTCGGTCCATCGATAACCGCAGATTCCGCAACGGACGATAGGCTTGGTAGCGGCAAGTGGAGTGCTGGGGTGTCGGCAGTAGCCTTGAACCAACCTGGTTGGGGAACCTACGGTGCCTTGGTCCGCCATCTCTGGTCCTTTGCTGGGGACAGTGCCCGCAGGGACGTCAACCAGACGCTGTTCGAACCCTTCGTCAACTACAATCTCGACAACGGCTGGTACCTGATCAGCGACATGGTGATCACCTATGATTGGGCGGCCTCTTCCGGCGACAAGCTTCTGTTTCCTGTTGGCGGCGGTTTCGGCAAGATCACGAAATGGGGGAACCAGCCAGTCAATCTCCGGGCCGAAGCCTATTACAATGTCGAGCGACCGGCGACGGCGCCAAAATGGACGGCTGGGTTCACGATCCAGTTCCTGTTTCCAAAGTCCTGATGTCGATCATGCGGTCAGGGAAGCCTAGGGTGTGATTACAGACGACCCGCGCCATGTTGCGAACGCATGGTGGCGACATACAGACGGTGTGATTATGAAAGCTTTGCTCGTTAAAACCAAGACTACACTGGCTTTCGTTTTCACCCTCTCACAATAGGCTTCGGCGCTTGCGTACATCGGTACGCCTGGCAAATAATCCCTGGGCTCGACAAATTTGACCAACGGCGAAGTTTAACCAAGGTAAATGAAAGGGCTGTTCAATGTCTGAAATTCGGACCGCAATCGCGGGAGTGATCAGAGACCTGATCGACGAAAACGACTTATTCGGTGTAACCGCCGACCGCTACAGAGAACGGGCCAGTTGTGGACCGCGCATCCGGACGAGTATCAAGCGGGGCAATCCACTAAGGCTGAAAGATATCGGTTAGTCTATGCTGGGATATCAATCGGACTTTGAGCTGAATCAAGTTTGCCGGATCATGCGGCCACTAAGCTTACGTTGTGCCCGGCGTCCAGATACTCGCTAGTATTCAGCAACAGTACAACTAAGAGGCATTCGGGAACAACTTGATTTTGCGTCGCGGGCGGAAGTTATGAGTTTGTCAGATGTTCTACCCAAGGATTGCACCTATTCAGGATCGACAGTGTTTGATCCTTGAAACTTGACAATAAAAGTTCACCGACTTTTTTCGGAAATGGTAGTTTGGAAGCACTGAAACGCAATGCGAAATCTGCTTAATATTAGTTTCCTGGCACCAACAGTCTTTAGTCTGCTGGTATCTACCATGTTGAGCATTGGGACGGCGAATGCGAACCCGAACATAATAAACAAAACCCGAAAATCTGTTGACGTGGCAGTTGAAGAACAAAAGTTTGGTATTCGGAACGGTTCAACTATCGTTGCGCCAGTTCCATTTTCTAATCCGGTGATTGGAACCGGCTTGACGTTAGGTGTGGGATATCTTTTTGTCACCGCACCGGACGCCGATCCTTCTTTCTTTGCGCTTGGTGCCATGGCATCTAGTAATGGTAGCCAAGCTTACGGCATTGGCGCGGATGTAAGTTTCCAAAATGGTTGGAGTTTCGACTTTGCATTGGCTGAAGCGCAACTCAGCTATGATCTTTTCTTTGGCTCTCAGCCAATTTCGATTGATCAGGACGGGACGTTGTTCAATGCAGGTTCGGACTACAAACTGTCTAACAATTTCTCCATTGGAGCAGGACTCCGATATCTTGATTCAAGCATCAGTCTTGCTTCCAGCAACACGCCCATTCCAGGAGATCTTGTTCCGGATCTGAATCTAGAGGTTGCAACAATTGAACTTCGAATTTTATGGGACGAAAGGAATGACAAAACCTACCCGACGGACGGCAAACGTTTCAGTGTTTCAGCGAATGTCGGAGAAACTTTAGGCGCTGGAGACCGTCAGTATGGTTTTGGCAGTGCCAACTTCGATTTCTATCGATCAATCAGTGAGACCGGGATGTTTGCAGGTCGGGTATCAGCTTGCGCTGCGTCTTCCGACACACCCTTTTTTGACAAGTGTTCAATAGGCTTTTCAGATAGCTTTCGCGGATTTGACCCATTGCAGTATCTCGACACACGTCTTTTGTCAGCTCAACTCGAGTACCGTCAGCGGCTTGGAAAGCGATTTGGTGTGGTCGCATTTGGAGGCCTTGGCTATACTGCATCAAGCTTCGCGGATTTGTTAGACAACGGTGATCGAATTGCGGTTGGCGCCGGTGTCAGGTACCGCGTGTCGAAACAATACCCTCTCGATTTTTCATTAGATTTCACAACAAATAACGATCAAGAGGAGTATGTTTATATTTTTATTGGGCAGAGGTTCTAAGCATCAACCCTGAATGATCGAAAGGTATGTTATGGACGACAGGAGGTCTGATCGAATATCGACACATTGCGCCGCATTCTACCTTTGTGTTGGCCTCACTCTAGGTGGGCTTTTGATATCCGGGCTGGCACCCAAAACGGCAGTGGCCGATAGCCAACCCGAGAAACAAGCAGAATTTTCTGGGCGTATCGAAGCGTTAAACAGCCACGACGTATCAAACCTCATTGAGGGGGTTATCGCTGCTGTTCATTTCAAACCTGGTCAGTTCGTCGACGCAGGGGATTTATTGTATTCCATCGACGCGGGGCCTTTTGAACTTTTAGTAAAGACTCAGAGACTCAACACTGTTCGAGCAGAGGCCACTCTGACCTCGGCCCGCCAGGACCTGGATCGAATCCGCAAACTGAAGGAGCGCGGTTCGGCCACAGAAGTTCAATTGCTCAAAGCCGAGGTAGCGCTTGCTCTGGGCGATGCGCTATTGGAGCAAGCCAAAGCCGAATTGACGGCAGCAGAATCCGACCTTGAAAACACACTTATTCGCTCGCCAATCCGTGGAATTATCAGCCGGTCTGAAGTTAATCCCGGGGCTTATGTGGAAAAAGGCCGTGCGCCCCTTGCCAGGATAGATCAAATGGACCCGGTACGGTTGTCTTACGATATTCCATATGTGGAGCGCATAGAACAATTGGCTATCGACGACCTGAGCTCGCCAAAGGAATTACTCGAGAATGTGACGCTTCGGGTGAAGATATCAGAAACTTGGATGTATTCGAAAGCAACCAAACCGGACAATGTTTCGTCACGGGTGGATTATTCAACCGGCAACCTGACAGTCTGGGCGGAACTGTCCAACCCAAACTTCATACTACGTCCCGGTATGCGTGTTACTGTCCTTCCAATCATAAAAGCCGAGTGACCTGCTCGGTCTAAGCCAGCGTCAGAAAGATAAACAATCCTTTGTGTAAACGTCCGCTTCGTCCGCTCTCCCGACCTCAGGTCACGCAACTATCTCGCGGGAGCAGCGAATGTTTCTTCTAACGAGCCACATCGCAGCGACGGTGAACAGGGTCGAATGGCAGGAATGGGCCGGACTGTCACTTTTGCGCTATGACAGAATGTAGAAATCGCCAATGGTGGAGGGCATTGTCCCTGCCGCTTTCCTTTCGTGGGCCAGCGGGACTTGGACAAGCCAAACGCCCCTGGCCGTCAGGGTGAGGACGTTGCTCTCCCCCTCGGGCAACTCTTTTAGACAGGGCCGTGTCCTCGGATTTGCCTGCGGGCCGCACCACCCCTGTCGAATAGCGTTGCCTCGCCCACTCCCGCGTTCGCCTTGTGGCAGCTTAGCAGGAACAGGCAGCTTCGCTTCCTGACCTACAAATCAGCTCTGATCTTCCGAAAGGGAAGTCAGATCAAACCAAACTGCCTGCGGGAGTATGAAATAGGGGCGGCGTGTTAGTTGATGACGCAAAGGTCAAATTCAACTGATATCCAACATCGGGCGTGCCATCTGATGTCGAACGTTCACCTAGTTTCTGGTCCAACTATGACGGTTGGGTCAGGTTCGTGTGACGTTCAGCATTATGAGTGAAATGTCACTGATTTCTGACACAATCGACTTCCAAAACCTCAACAAATCGGTAAATCGCGTCATTCAATTCTGACCCAAACATCAAGCAATTCTGACCCAGTAAAGAAAGCTGCCATTCATCAACGCTGCGGCTAGGGTCCGCAGCGAGCCCAGTTTGACGTATACTGCGCTATGTCCCAATGACGGCAAGGCGCAGATAAAGCGGACTTTGCAAAGTCCTGTCTCCTACCTCATTCACCTATTGACGCAACCCTTTTTCCGAGTGCGATTACCCCATATTAGAAAACGATCCGTGTTCTTAGGCCGAACAAGGTAATTTGGTCCTGATCAGGGTTCAGAAGCGGGTCAGAAATGAACTGCAGTGACGGCGTGATCTGCAGCCCAGGTGAGATCGAAAAACGGTAGAATGCCTCGAGCGTGAATTGATCGCCGTCTATGCCTCTTGCCTCGGCCCAGTTCAGGCCCACACCGGCCAGATCGGTGTTGCGACCATAATAGCCCAGACCGGCAGAAACCGACCGCTCATAAAGCGCTGCGGTCCCCTTTGAAGCCCCTGCGCGGAAAAACGGCATCCACTTATTGTCAACAAACCATGCAGCAGAAAAAGCAGCACCGTAGTCCTCTGCTCGGCTACCATCGTCAGCGGCATCCGCATGCCAAAAGGTCAAATGGATATTGTCGAAGTAGATGCGATCAAAGCCGGAGGTGTAACCAAGTTCGAGTGATTTGAAGAGATTGCCATCGCTAAACACATCGAAATTTGGATCAGACGGGTCGGCGTTTGCGTCTGAGACGCTCGCAACGGCGTAGAGGTTCTCGCTCAGCTTTATTCCACCGGCAATGCCAAGTCCTTGGTTGGGCGCGTTAATTGTCGGGTTGGTATTGAATGACAGGTTTTGGAAACCACTGTAGGGGCTTACCAACCCGTAGATATCCACGAAATCCGTTACATCAATCTGTCCGACTTGCAGCGTCCACGAACCGTTCTCGGCCCTTTGGGTCCAGAACAGGTTGGTCAATAACAAACCATTATCGTTGAAGGCTGTCCCTGTGATCGAAAGGGCTCCGCCATCCAGCCCAAGGAATTGCGGAGCAACATCGGTGTAACTGTGCCTGTCTTCGATCTTGAATGTCAGAGAACCCCGTTCAGTTGCCTGCCAACTGCCGTAGAAACGAGCGATTCCACTTGCGGCTTTACCGGCTCCTAAATCAGCATTCGTGGTTTGGCCCAATGCCAAGTAATCAATGTTGAACCGAAACCCACCCTCAGCCAGCCGGTCTTTCCACCCGAACCAACCCGGAGCGATATTGCGTGGAAAATCGGAACGATATTGCGGATCGGTCAGGCCATCTCCGGGCTCTAGATCAGCTTCGACCGAAGATGGACCGGATAGTCCCTGAGCCGAGGCCGTGCCAGTGACAGCAATACTCAGTGTAGCAACCAGAAGTCTTATCATTCAGACGCCTTTGCCCCGCTGGTCTTGCGGTTGCCTGCCGCCCGGATGCGATCAGCGGCGCGCTGCTTCCATTCCAGCCTGTCTGCTTCGGTTTCGAGCGTTTCGACACGTTCCGTTTCCAACTGGAAGGTCGCATTCATAGGCATCAGGCCATCCACAACCATCATATTTTGAATAGAAGGGTCGATAGTCAGCATGCCCGTCAGCCGAACGGGTTCATGGAAATAGCTGGGCGTCCAGTCCCCGTTCAACCGCACACGGATCATCTGGTTGGGCGGAGGTGGGGGCATGTGACTGCACATCCCTCTTTCTGGCACCAGATAAGCCACAGGTCGACCGTCCGGATCACTCGGAGCAGGTATGGCAAAGCCCGCCAGTGTAATTGTTTGTCCGTCAAATTCCGGATTTCCGTTCGTTCCAGCCTTTCTTCGACGTTCCGTTACGACCTCGCGCTGATCGAGTAGCCAGTCGACATCAATTCCATCAGCTGCCAAGGCATCCTCAGTCTCGGCTAAAAGCGCTTGCCATTTCTGCCGTTCTTCGGCGCTGCCAACCTCCTGCTGCAACCTGCCGCGTATACGCACAACGAAAAGCACATCGTCGAACTGTTCAGGGCTGAGATCACGATAGGGGTCATCAAAGACCTGCGCAGACGGATCTGGCAGGTCTGCCCAGTCCATCGCGGTTCCAGGCGTGGCCGTGGCAACATGACCGCACAAAACCAACCCTGCGAATACTGCGGAGCAAAACCAATTTCGCATGAATGCTCTCCGGCTGCTTTATCTGGTCAATCCAGTGTGTTTTTGTAGATCACACCGTCCTTCATGATCAGTCGGATCGTCTCGGGGCTTTCGGGCCTCGGGTCGGCACCGAACCACTGATCGCCCGTACCAACGACCGAGAAATCCTCGAGCGGGTTACCGTCGATCAGCAGGATATCCGCATAGGCGCCTTCTTCAATCACACCCAGTTTCCCAGCGGTATACGGGTTCATGAAGTCACCTGACAAAGCGACCACCTCGCCACCCGTCGATGTCAGCGTGACCATGGATGTGTAGGGCCCGAAAAACTCGTTGTTCAGGTGCTTTTCGTAGGCAATCTGGATATTGCAGGCCTCAACCGAACCAACACAGTCAGTCTGGAACCCTCGCTTCACCGGACATTCCTTCATATTGTCGATGTAGCCTGCAAATGTTGCCGATGCAGACTTGGCTTTGGCAAGGCTCGACGGGACGTTTGCCACTGCCGGAATATCGAGCAGCCCGGGATCGAAGGCCGTCAGGTTGGTGGTAATGTATGCGCCTTTTTCGTTCATGACCTGGGCAATTTCACAGTCAAACGAAAAGCCGTGCTCGATGGACATGACGCCTGCATCAAGCGCACTCAGGATCGCTTCCTTGCGGTACGAATGCGCCATGACATAGCTGCCATACTCATTGGCGACTTGCACTGCGGCCCTGATTTCCTCGGGCGATCCGGCCAGTAGTTGCCATGGATCAAAGGCTGAAACCACGCCCCCGGATTGCATGAATTTCAACTGTGTCGCGCCCATGCGGAAGTTGTTGCGTGCAAACCTGTAAACGTCGTCCACCCCGCTAACTTCCTGCGCCATGTTCAGACGGCTCATGTTGGTCTCTGAATCCGGTGGAGCGGTGAAATTCGCGAAGTCAGCATGACCGCCGCGCGTTCCGATAAATGCACCGGACGGAAAGTAACGCGGGCCGTCAATTTGTCCTGCGTCAATTGCGCGGCGCAACCCGCCATTGGCCCCACCCGCATCCCTGACTGTGGTGAAGCCCTGCATCAAATACATCTCGGCCATCCGCGCACCGTGTATGGCAAAGTCTTCCCACGTTGTGTTGGCCTCCATCGCGGGCAAGGTCGGTCCCATCAGCATCAGGTGGGCGTGCAGTTCGATAAACCCGGGGGTCAGTGTCCGCCCCTCTCCGTCAATAACCGTGGCATTGGGGGCATCGATCGCATCGGTTGATACGGCCTTAATCAGGTTGCCCTCGACCAATACGCTTGCATTCTCGATACGCTGTTCATTCACGCCATCGAAAACATGCACGTTGGTAAACAGCGTTAGGGGTTCTTCTTGATCCTGAGCCTGCGCGGACGTTGACAAAGAAAGACCTGCAGCGACAATAGCCGTCGAGCAAAGCGACATTCGTAGACCGGACATAAGTACTCCCTTCATATTCATGTTTTGCCAACTGTAGCCCGGAAAGTTTTGCCTCGGTTGCCAGTTTCGCATTAGGATGTTCGAATGTGACCACAAAAATGGCCACTGAGCACAGCATTTGATCCTGAAAGGGTGACGAGAATGCCATTCAACGCCACCTCCCAAGAACATAGCGAGGGCTTTGTTCGCCTCTCATTGGCTGCTCCGTTTCTGCGGCATCTCACTGACCGGGACATCAATCCTCAACCCGCCTTGGATCAGGTCGGTTTAAAAGCCGAACTGCTGTCCGACCCATCGGTCTACGTCCATTCGGAGTTGGTCTACGGCCTGTTAAATGCCTTCTCGGACTTGTCGGGGGATCGATACCTTGGACTGAATGTCGGAGAGACGTTTGACCTGCAAGAATGGCCACCGTTCGCTCAAGCCCTGCAGTCTACAAAAACGCTGTTCGAGTTTTTTACGCGCTTCGTTGGGCTTGTACCGCAGGAGTCCAATTCTGTGCGGCACAGCCTTGTTATCGAAGCGGACAAAGCGACTTATCGTATCAAGAGGCAACAGGAACCAACTGTCCCACCCATTCAGGTGACCGGTTTTGGTGCCGCAATCTACGTACGCCTATTACAAACCGTCGTCGGAGATTCATGGGATGCTTCTCGTGTGCGATGGGAAAGCAGATATATCAATGGCCTGCCTATCGACTACAAAGGGATCGAGGTTGGCCTTGGGACTGATCCCGGAATGCAAATTAGTTTTCCAGTGGAATGGTTGTTTTTGCGCCTTGTTTCTGAGGGCTCTGCCAAACACATAACCTCACCGCGACGAGATCAAGACGTAACCGTGGTGGCGGCCTTGCGATCTGTCTTACGCGACAAACTGGATGAAACCGATTTGGGGCCGGAGGTAGTGGCCGGTTTGTTGGGAATACAACCTGAACGGTTTCTCAAAGCACTTCAGCAACAAGGCACAACGCTACCCCGCGAAATCAAACGGCTGCGTGTCGATGTCGCCAAAGAGCACCTCATAGAAGACCAGATGACAATTGCGGAGATTGGTCTGTTGCTCGGTTATTCTGACAAGTCCCATTTCACTCGCTTCTTCCGAGGTCAGACCGGAATGACACCGACCAAGTTCCGAAACAAACAAATGTGCTAAAACAAAAAACGAGTGCTTAAAAGAGGTTGCTCTATTGGTACCAGCTTGCAGAACTCGCGGTGCGAATTTAAACAAAACAGGCAACGGCTTAAAGGGGTCGGTTACGACCGTCGAAACAACTGCTGCAACTGGCGGTGCCGTTGTGTACTGCGGAGTTTGTGAAGCTTGGTATCGAATGTCCGGCTTGGCTGGATGCGGTTATTTCAGCGGTGAAAGCGAGTTACTGGTATGTCCCGCATGGCGGACGTTGCCCCTTATTGTGAACCCAGAGTCCAAACTCTGGGATTCTGCCTCGCCTCATCCTTGACGTGAACAACATAGATCGCACAGCCAAAGATCGCGCAGAAGATCAGCAAGTTCACAGCCAAGGTCCTGAATACACCACGGCGGTAATTCCGCCCCTTCCACGTGCCCTTGAACTCATCCGGCTTGCGGGACCTCGGGTTGGTATGCTCGAAGCTTCTGGCCACGGATGCCCCCTATTGTTGAACTTCAATTATCCGCTTTGAGTCCCAAGCTGCCATAAACGAAGCTGCTAAATGTTTCCATTCAGCGAAGGCCGAAAGCAGCGCAAGACGTCGGTCAAATACGACGAGCGCAAATACATACGTCGAAACAGCATAGAGATATTGTTTGGCAGGCTTAAGGGTTGGAGGCGCGTGGCCATCCGCTATGACCGCTGCTCCAAGATCTTCCTCTCAGCAACAGTCATCTACTGTCTATGACTCCTGACCCCAAGTTTTTTAGTAATTTTTCGGAAACAATAAGACTGTTGTAAACTGAATTGATGCGATCAAATAGCCAAAAGCTTCTTACAAATCATGTAATTTCGGCAATGCAATTTACCTTCAAAAAACTGCCTCTAAGCTAATAGTCCGTTTTGAAACTAGGAGAGCAAAGTCTAGAGTGCCGAATTTACCAACTCCTTTCCAATACCTTTTTTTGGCAGCCGCAGTTATTATTCCTACATCGGCGCTGGCTGGCTTTTCTCTTGTTTTATCGAATACCACCGAAAGTGAAATCGGGCGACTTGCCTTCGAGGTGTTTTGGGTTGGTGAAGAATCAAACGTGCCAACATTCATTAATTTTTTGCTCCTTATTGTATCCAGCGGCTTCATTGCTTTGGCGGCCGCGCAGGCATTTTCCGATAGGGATCCGTGGCGCTGGCATTGGCTTGGTCTTGCGGTTGTGGTTCTTCTCGCGGCGTTCGACGATGCTGCTCAGGTACATGAGCCAGTTGGTACATACCTAACAAAGGGTATTGAAGGGAGCGGGTTGTTCGCGTGGGAGTGGGTCTACTACGGTTTCGCGGTTGTTGCGATACTCGTGCTGCTTGGATTTCGTTTTGTGGTGTACGGCATGGATGCTGCGCCAAGGCGATATCTAGTCCTTGGTGCACTCGTCTATTTTGGCGCTGCACTTGGACTAGAGATGGTTTCAGCCTTTATGTGGTTTCACGAAATGGACAACGGCCGTTACGTGACACTGCTTGAGGAAACGTTTGAAATGTTTGGTGCCGCTCTCTTTGGAGCCTGCGGACTGAGGCAATTGATGCCGGTGCCAGAAGTCAGAAAGGCGACGCACACTTCTTCTCAACCCAGATTTGGCACTGCCCGCGAGACTACAAGGTTCTAGGTCAGTGGAAATACGAGAGGTGCCCAGAAGTGACGGCATTCATGAAATGGTCGCACTTACCAATGACCGTTCAGCCCGCACAGTGTTCGTTCACTTCGACTAATCGTGCCACGAAGGAGCGAACGGCGTTTGTGGATGGCTCCTGCATAGCAAGACATTTTTGATCTGATTTGTGCACTTGTCAGAAGCAGTCATGTGTCCGGCCTGTTTGCGCGGGTTTGACCGCTGGCCCTGATGGGTTCCGCAAACCAAGCTCCTATCAGCTTTGCGGGCTGTCATGCCCGCGCCATTCGGCGGAGTGTCCTGGTTTTGGCGGTAGACTTAGGCACCATCATCTCGCGGGTCTTGCTAACTCGATGTTCCTTTCGTTTTAGACAACGGCGCGTGGGTTGTAAGGTTCGTTTCGGGTGAGCACCGCCCAGACGATCCGGGCGGTCTTATTGGCCATAGCGACAGTTGCAACCCGCGCGGTCTTGCGTTCGAGCAGTGATGTCAGCCACTTGCTGGCACGTTCGGGGTGAGACCGTGTTTGTCGAACGAGTGATGTCATGCCGACGACAAGCGGAAAGCGCAAATATTGATCACTCATCTTGGTGATCCGCCCCAGCTTCTCCTTGCCGCCGCTGGGTTTGTTTTCAGGGGTCAGACCCAGCCAGGCAGCAAACTCCCTGCCGTCTCTGAACTAGTGCCCATCGCCGATGCTGGCGATGATCGCAGACGCCGTTACGGCACCCACGCCCGGGATCGTGCGCAACAAGCGCACCCGTTCATCTTCTTTGCCCACTTGCTTCAGACGTTCCTCGTACCATTGGACCCGCCTATGCAGAGCCATGAGTTATTCGGACAGGTTACGGATCACATCGTTGGCGATGTCTGGCAAGTCGAGCACTTCGCCAAGAGTGATATTTTCTGCAAAACCAATGACGCGCGCCAGCCCTCTTGGGATGTAAATACCGAACTCAGCAACCAAGCCACGCAGGCCGTTTTATCAACTGCGTCCTTTGACGGACCAAAAGATCGCGCGCCCGATGCAGCGACAGAAGAGACTGTTGTTCGACGGTCTTAATCGACACGAAACGCATGGTTGATCGGGTCACGGCCTCGTAAATCGCCTCGGCATCAATGGCATCTGGCTTTCCGCGTTTGACGTAGGGCTTCACATACATCGGACGAATCAACCGAACCTCATGGCCCAGATCCGTGACTTCGCGGGCCCAATGATGTGCGCTGCTGCAGGATTCCATGCCGATTAGACAGGGCTCCAACTTCGCAAAGAACGGCAGAAACTGCGCCCTCCTTAGCGGCTTGTTGAACACCACGTCTTCCGGAGAGGTGATCCCATGGACTTGGAAAACGTTCTGGGCCAGATCAACGCCAATTGTGGTGACTTGCATGGGGTGGCTCCTCTCATAACCAGACTTTGACACCTGCACTATGGCGCATTGCGACGCCGGTTGAAGCAGGAGCCATCCACCCCATCAGGTTTGTCCGCACTGCTGACGTCCGAGCTAATTTGACCAACCCAATTCGATTGGTGGTACGTTCGATCCCAAGCCTCAGTTCGATCTTTTTAATGCAATAAGATTAGGTCACCGGAGCGGACCGCGCAGTCGGTTCTTAGGCTTCTGTGGTATCGCCTGTCAGGCGCACCCGATAGCGCATCTCTCTGGTAGGGTATCTGTTTGCCTCCAATCAGTCGCTAAGTCGATTTGTTCTATGCCTTCGGCAACGCCGTCCGTTGATCTTCGAAGAGCTTTAGCAGTACCATCCAAGGAGTTTCGGGTTTCCAAGCTTAAGTCACCGATACCGCCCACAGCGTGATGGAGCATGTTGTCCAAACAGATCGCTAGCGCGTTCGCTTCCATTGCGAGGCCAAGAATGTCGTCGCAGATGTCTTTGGGAGATTCTTTCACCATCTCGTTTCCTTTCTAATATGGTGTTTGAGAACCTGACACTGGCAGGACAGCGCACGGGTAGTTCGAGTTCAGAAACGAAAAAGAAAAGACGTCGGAGATACACCATATGTTGGGCAAAATGTGGAGCAGAAGAACTCAAAGTCCCAGTTTTGCCTTATTTTACATGATGTTGGACTTACCAAGTGGCGGACCGAGGAGCAACTATATATTTTTCGTAATTATTTGTTAAATTTTAAAAAAATAATTAGCCATGATTCCCATACCACTAAATATACCACACTGAACATAGGATCTGGCGCTTTAAAGCCTCAGGTTCGAGTATGACAGAACGACCGGTAAGACGTAATAACAGACACTCGCGCAAAGTGCAGCAAACGACTGCTTCGAGCCCAGAGTGACCGATGCCGCAGCTTGCTCGGATGTCAGCTTCGCTTTGCGGCGAACATGGGTACTTGTACATCAACCGTAAGCCTGAAACACCCAGAAAAGAATCTGGTCGCCGCAAGGTTTGCCACTATCTTTTGAGGCATCAGGGAGAACACAAAATGACCGACCAGACACCAGCCCGTCGATTGACCGCAGCAGATTTTGATCAGGATCTTCTCGATCTCTACGACTACTACGCTCACGGAAAAATCTCGAAACGAGAGTTCCTCGACCGCGCCGGAAAATGGGCGGTCGGCGGTCTGACCGCTGTTGCGATCCTCAGCACCCTCTCACCGAACTATGCGCTGGCCCAACAGGTTGCCGAGGACGATCCAGACATCGCCGGCGAAGACATCGTCTATTCCAGTCCGAACGGCACCGGCAACATCACGGCCTATCTTGTCCGTCCATCCGAGATCGATCCCGACAATCCGCCTGCGGCGGTCCTTGTGGTTCATGAAAACCGAGGTCTCAATCCGTACATCCGCGACGTGGTGCGTCGTCTCGGCAAGGCCGGTTTCATTGCCATGGGGCCTGACGGACTGTCCTCGCTCGGGGGTTACCCGGGTACTGATGATGAAGGTCGCGAAATGCAGCGCACCCTCGATCAAGGCCAACTGCTCAATGACTTCTTTGCCGGCTTTGAATACCTTCAGGCACTCGAGGGGACGAATGGCAAGGTTGGCGCGACAGGCTTCTGCTATGGTGGTGGGGTCGTCAGCAGGCTGGCCGCTGCCTATCCTGAGATGGCGGCAGGCGTTCCGTTCTACGGTTCATTCCCGGATGCGGAACAGGTCCCGGGCATTGAGGCACCGCTTATGGTCCAGCTCGCGGCGCTCGATCAGCGCATCAATGCCATGTGGCCGCCGTTTCAGAGGGCCATGGAGGCAAACGACAAGATCTATGAAACGCACATATACCCGGGCGTGAACCATGGCTTCCACAATGACACGACACCGCGCTATGACGAGGCAGCAGCGATGCTTGCAGAGCAGCGAATGGTCGCCTGGTTCCGCACCTATCTTGCTTGATCGGAAAAGTCGCGCCTGCCAGGCCCGGTGGGCGCGACCTTTTCTGAATAGCGGTCGTTCGCTTCAAGTACGAGTAGGCCGGGTTTGTCCGCACAGCGGTCGTTCTGGCGATCACGTCGCGGCGCTGCAGCAAAGAACTGCTTTGAGCCTAAACCGGGCTATCTGATTGTTCTTTTGTGAATGAACCGAAGTCCTTTGCACAAACTGTTCAACCTGATGGTACTGAAGCGCTCCGCCAGACGCTGTACAAATCCCGATGGCACAGTCGCTTCCTGTTGATTTAGGTCAACGCTCGACCATTAGTTCTATGGCAGGGTTAGAGCCCTTTTGGGGAGGAATGGAATATGCGCGTTGCAGTCCTTGACAAAAAAACAAATTCAGCAAAATCAACAGAAAAAATTGGGGTGGTCGACCGGCTCCAAAAACTGCGATCTCTTATCGTACTAGTTTTTACTCTGGCTCTCGCTTCTATTTATTTTCCAAAAAATGCTTTATCTGCTGAGATCGAGACGAACCTTTTTTTGTTTCTGAAAACAAAAAGTCACGCGTGGCTTCGAAAGTAGGACCCTATTCCGACAAACGCCGGTGGCAAATTTACAAAAAACTGGACAAGGAGTTTAGTCGTCTTTGGGATAAACCTGCCAATCCCGTGGCAGCTACAGCCAACACACGTACTTTTGGAGGCTTTCCGTATCTTCTTTTGGAAGACCGCGATCGCGATGGAGTGGCGGACTTTTATGCCTACCTTCAAAATAAGAGCAATCAAGATACCCAAGAGTTCGGCGCTTTCTGGGATCTAGCGGGAGATGGAACGCCGGATTGGTTGGTGTTCTATGGTGGGCTGAGTATCGCTGAAGGTACAAAGATGGCATTCTGGCATCGCCACCTTATCGACCGGAACAATGATGGGGCATTCGATACTCTGGTCGTTAATAATATCGATCAAGATGGCAACGGCATGATCGAACAAGGCAAGACGGTTTGGCTATACGATGCGAACTTCGATGGAAGAGTAGACGCTGCGGAACACATCATCAGAGGAAAAGTAACCACATTAAAGGCGGAGAATGGTCGTTTTGATACAAAGAATCCATTTAGCGATCCAGTTCCCGTTGGAGAACGCTTTCCCATAATTTTTGATCAAATCGCGAGTGATATCAAAAAGGTGAAGAACTAGACGTGTGGCGGTCAAAAACAGTCGTTTTGTCCGTTATACGAAAGCGGCCATTGGCCCCACCACAGCGAAAGCTCATTTTGTCCGCAGAGCAGACATTTGTCGCGATTGAGCAAATGATCGCTCCGAGCCCAAAGCAGCTATCGCAAGAATGAATAAAGTAGGCAATTGGGTTCAAGTTTTTGTGCGACCCACAATTCCTCTGAGGCTTCAGAGTTAGTCTTTCGACATATGATCTGCGAACGCCTTTTCGTAATCTGGATGCCAGCGGCTGAGCGCGGGGCGATTGTAGATAATGTCCCCCGCTGCCCAGGAAATACGTTTTTCGTCTATGTCCCGCGAAACGTCGTTGTCTGGGCAAATCACATAGAAATCACCGCGATCCACACTGTCGATAAAGAAATCTGCGGTTTGTTCAGCGGTCCAGGCGGAAGGAGGCTTGTCCTTGGCACCGATCATGTTCGTATGGACGAACCCAGGCACCAGCAGATGGGCCGTGAGATTTGCGCCCGCGGTGTTGCGAAGTTCGTGTGAAAGGGCCTCAGTAAAGGCTTTTAGCGCTGCTTTTGACACGTTGTAACCCGGATTGCCGGGAGGAGTGGTAATACCCTGTTTTGAACCTGTATTTATGACGGCGCCCGGACGCTCTCGTGAAATCATTCCTGGCAAGAATGCTTGGCATCCGTTGATTGCGCCCCAAAGGTTTACATTCAGCATTTTTTCCCACGCATCTCGTGGACCCAAGCAGGACGAGCGAATACCAACGCCGGCATTGTTCATAAGAATGTCAGTACCGCCGAAACGGGTCGCGACTTCTGCTTCTAACGCTAATACTTGTTCAAGATCAGACACGTCGGTAACCGAAGTCATAGTTTCAGGTGATCCGACCTCACGCAGCGCAGCCGCGGCTTCTTCCAGCTTACCTTCGTCCAAATCGACAATGACAATGCGCATGCCCATTTGAGCGAACTTGGCGGCAGATGCGTACCCAATCCCGGACGCACCACCGGTGACGACTGCAACAGAGTCAGATTTCAGTGCTGGATGAGCCATGTTGGGTCCTCTTGATCAAGTAGTTTAACGCTTTTCGTTGCCCGGATGGTACGTCGGGCAAATGGTTTTAGACGTATCCATAAAAAGTAGTCTTGGAGTTACAAAAAACGCTTTTTGTTTGCCGATTAATCCAGTGTAAACAGCTCTTGCCGTTCAGCAACACCCCGCAGCCTGTATTGCCCAAGTGAAACCAGACTCGGCACCTCTTCGACCAGTTCACCGGCAACTTTACTAGAAAGCAGGATGTTTTGATCAAGAGCGTTGCACATTCCCAGAATACGAGACGTTGTGTTTACTGCCGGCCCGACAACTGTGAAGTCGAGGCGTGATCTGCCGCCAATATTACCGTAGAGAACGTCCCCTGCATGCAGGGACAGTGTGAAGCCGGTAGTCGGTAAGCCGTCTGTAACTCTGCGTTGGTTCTGATCTGTAAATGCGGCACGTAGTTCAATGGCTGCCTCAATTGCGACGCGATGCGCGTCAGGGATCTGGTTAATGTCAAAAATGGCAAGCATGCCATCGCCCATAAACTTCAGAACGTTACCGCCATTGCGCTCAACAATTTCAACGACCTCCGCAAAGTAGGCGTTCAGCAACTCGATAATTGAATGACCAGGCAGCGCTTCAGACAGCTTGGTGAAATTCTGTAGATCAAAATACCATATGACGGCTGAAATGGTTTCAGACGAACCGCGGGTGATGTCCCCGGACAGAACGCGTTTGCTGGCATCTCGGCCTAGATATGCGGCAGTGATATCTTCTGCCATCAACCTGTTTGCCCCGCATTTGAGGGTCAGGCAAAGAGGCGGTATCAATTGTCGTAGACCATCCAATTGTGGGTCCGTAAAGCCGCCAACTGCGTCAGTCGCCAAAGAGATAATAGCCCCTTCTTCGGCATGCATGGGGTCAACCGGCGCTGCGTGATTTTGGCGAAGGAAGAACCGTTTTACAGCAAAATAGTCTGTGGCGCCGCGCTCGCGAAGTTCATCAAAAATCGGAAAGTTGAGTTCTGGGTCGTCGACAGTCAGGTTTTGCCTGATCTCTTCAACATTGTTTGCCAAGAGATAATAAATCGGGCTCAGAATATACTCTTCGGGGGCGCTTGTTCGCCGGACGAAGTCTTGGCGCTCGTTTCCGCCTTCTCTGTGCCATCGAAACGCAACTGTCCCAATCTCAGGGTGATGAGCGCGTAAAGTAATATTCGCTCTCTGAATGGGAATGCCTGCGGTGAGAAGTCGATTGCAGAATTCTTCAAGCCAGATTTCAACCGGAGCATTCTCCAAGCCCTGTTGAACCAGCCAATCGGCCAAGTCTTTCAAGGCTGCGGTCATCTCAAAGTTCTGGATCGAAGGAGCTGCCATCGTGTCCTCGTTTAAGCTCAGTAAAAGAAGCCGACGAAACCCTTCTGCCGTTGCACTAGTCGAAAAAAGTCGCAGTTCCGTTGGTTCATGCCAAAGCAGGTGGGACCCGAGTGTAGCTTTCAGAAAATCGCAGTCAAACTTGCGCCTATGTGCCACTATCGAGGAATACTATACGACATGTCACGGATTTTTTGAGGAATACGCATTGAATGATCAGACCCCGTCACGCCGTCTGACAGCAGCAGACTTCGATCAAGAGCTTCTGGATCTCTATGACTATTATTCGCACGGAAAGATTTCCTAGCGTGAGTTCCTGGAACGTGCTGGCAAATGGGCGTTAGGCGGATTAACCGCGGCGGCAATCCTAGGTTCACTTGCTCCCAACTATGCTCTGGCACAGCAAGTTGCTGAAAATGATCCGGGAATTCAAGCTGAAGAAATCACCTGTAGCAGCCCAAATGGAACCGGAGATAGTTCGTCTTACCTCGTCCAGCCACTAGAAATCGATCCAGACCGTCTGTCGGCAGTCATCTTGGTGATTCACGAAAACTGCGGGCTCAATTGATACATCCGCGACGTCGTCCGGCGTTTTGCCAAAGCCGGGTTCATTGCGATCGGGCCGGACGGCTTGTCTTCTCTGGGCGGGTATCTGGGTAATGATGAGGAAGGCCCCGAGAACATGCGCTTTTCGTGCTTGAGCGGGCCTGAGACGCCACGGGTTGCCTCGGCCCTTAACCTCATACCGACACGCCGGACAGCAACTCGGCACGGTCGATCGTTCCCTTTCTTCCGTTCATCCGCACCGCACCGCGTTCCAGCACGTAAAATGCGTCGCCGAGGTCATAGGCAAAGTTGAAATACTGCTCCACCAGAACGATGGCCATCTGGGCCTGCGCCCGCAGGTGTTCGATCACGCGTCCTATCTGCTGGATGATGTTGGGCTGGATGCCTTCTGTCGGCTCATCCAGCAGCAAGAGCCGCGGCCGCGTGATCATCGCCCGCGCGATGGCGAGTTGCTGTTGCTGCCCGCCTGACAGGTCGCCGCCGCGCCGGTTGAGAAAATCCTTGAGGATCGGGAATAGGTCGAACACCTCGTTTGGAATGCGATGCTCAGCCCGTGGCAGGCAGGCAAATCCTGTCTCCAGATTCTCTCGCACACTCAGCAACGGAAAGATATCGCGCCCCTGCGGAACATAAGCCACACCGCGCCGCGCGAGCGCGTGCGCGCTTGCGCTCGACACGGGCTTGCCCTCCAGCGTGACTTGCCCGCCGGACACGGGGTGCGTGCCGGAAATCGCCTTCAAAAGGCTGGTCTTGCCCACGCCGTTGGTGCCCATCACGCAGGTCACCTCCCCGCGCCGTGCCGTCATGTCGATCCCGTTCAGGATCTGGCTGCCCCCGTAATGCAGGGTCAGCCCTTCGGTTTTCAGAACCTCATCGCCCGAGATAGACATCGATCACCCTTTCGTTCTGCGTCACATGGTCGATCGAGCCCTCGGCCAGGACCGAGCCTTCGTGCAGCACGGTGACCTTGCAACCCAGCCTGCGGACGAATTCCATGTCATGTTCGACCACGACCACCGCGCGGGTGCGGGCGGCCTCGCGCAGGATATCGGTTGTGTGCTCACGCTCGGCGGGGGTCATCCCGGCGGCCGGTTCATCCACCAGCAGAAGCCGCGGCTCCTGCGCCAGCAACATCCCGATTTCCAGCCATTGTTTCTGCCCGTGGCTGAGCTCGCCTGATTTGCTGTGCAGTTTGCGCGACAGCCCGATTTCTCCGGCCAGTTCGGCGATCCTGCCGTGATCTGCCGCAGTAGGGCGGAACATCAGCACGCTGAGCGGGCCGCGCGCCTTTCTCAGCGCCATCATCAGGTTGTCAGCCACGGACTGATCCTCGAAGACCGTGGGGCGTTGAAACTTGCGCCCGATGCCGGCCTGCGCGATGCGGCTTTCGGACATGGACAGCAGTGACAGCCCCTTTTCGCCGTAACTGATCCGGCCCTCGTCGGGGCGGGTCTTGCCGGTGATGATGTCCATGAACGTCGTTTTGCCCGCGCCGTTGGGGCCGATCACCGCGCGCAACTCCTGTGTGCCGATCTGGAACGATAGGTTGTTGATCGCCTTGAAGCCATCAAAGGAAACGGAAACGCCCGACACTTCGAGAAGGGTACTCATTTCTCGGCCTCCTTTTCGCGCAGGGCGCCAGGGTCGGGTCCAAGGTCCGCGCCGTGGCGGTTGGGCGACGTTCGGTCCACGATCAGGTCTACCAGCCCACCGAGCCCCTTGGGCGCGAACAGCGTCACGGCCACGAAAGACAGACCAAGCAGCACGGTCCACCAGTTCACCCATTGGATCGTGTAGAAGCCAATGTTGATGTCGGGGGCCTGCCCGCCGGTGAACCATGTCGACAGCAACGAAACGAAGGCCGCGCCGATCACCGCGCCATAAAGCCGGCCGCGCCCACCGATTGCCACCCAGACGGCAAGGTAGATCGAGGCGATAGGCGCGATCTCGGTCGGGTTGATGATCCCCGCCTGCGGGTAGTAGAGCGCGCCCGCGATCCCAGCGATTACGGCGGTGAGTGTGAAAATGAACAGCTTAAACGCCTCGACCGGGTAGCCGAGGAAGCGTACGCGCGCCTCGTCATCGCGAATGGCCCGTATGACAGAGCCGAATTTGCCCGAAACGATCCAGGCGCACAGCAGGTACCCCGCCCCAAGTGCGAAGGCCGACCCCCAGAAGAACCACAGCGACACCGTGGCCTGCGGCACGGCATCAAGGCTCGGCAGATTCTGCAGGCCCGATAGGCCGTTATTGCCGCGCAGCCCGCTGTCGTTCTGGAACAGGTACAGTGACAGTGCAAGCGTCATCGCCTGTGTCAGGATCGACAGGTACACCCCCGTAACGCGACTGCGGAAGGCCAGCCAACCAAAGATAAGTGCGAAAAGCCCCGGGATCAGCACCACGAAGGCAAGTTGAATGGGCAGGGAATGGGCGAAGGCCCAGACCGGCGGAAACTCCGATGCGCCCACCACGCCAAATATTTGCGTCGCGATCCCGTCCGAGATTTCCTGTGCCGTTGGCGGCAACTCCGAGGCGACGAGGCTGTCGACCACAATCAGGCGGGTGCGCTCGTACATCAGCCACATACCGATGGCGTAGCCACCAAGCCCGAAAAACGCCATGTGACCCAGCGACAGGATCCCGCAGTAGCCCCAGACAAGGTCCATCGCCAGCGCCACGAGGCACAGGCAAAGCGTCTTGCCCAGCGTCTTGACGAAACTGGTGGAAATGACCCCGATCCCGAAGCCCTCGGACAAGATCGTCACGCCAAGCGTGAACAGCCCCAGCACGGCAAGGAAGATCAGCGCCGACGGAAAGCGCAGGGCCAGCGGCGTGCGAGTGTGGCTGCCGGTGAGGCTTGTCTCACTCATTCTAGGCCTCCGCTGCGCGACCCTTGAGGGCGATAATTCCCCGCGGTCTGAACTGGATGAACAGGATGATGAACAAAATCATGTAGGTCTGCGCCGCCAGCGTGTTGGACGGGTTGAGGAACTCGATCCCCTTTTGCAGTGTGCCGACCAGTGTCGCGCCCAGTAGGGTGCCCCAGATATTGCCCACGCCACCCACCACGACGGTCATGAAGGATTGCACTATGTAGTCAGACCCCATCTCGGAGGTGACCTTGGCGTATAGACCGATTGCTACCCCTGCGATCCCCGCGATGCCCGATCCGAACCCGAAGGTCAGCATGTTGATTCGGTCGGGATTGATCCCCATCGAGGCCGCCATGCGCGGATTCTGCGTCACTGCCCTCACCTCCAGCCCCAGCCGGGTGCGGTTCATCACCAGCAGGATGAGGCCAAGGAACAGTAACGCAAGCACGAAGATCGCGATGCGGATGTAACTGATCGAGACGATGTCGTTGATGATGAGCGACCCATCGAGCCAGTCCGGAGAGGTCAGCGGCCGCGCCTGCGTGCCGAAGATGTTTTTGGCTATCTGCTGTAGAGCGATCGATATGCCGAACGTGGCCAGCAAAGTCTCGAGCGGACGGTGATAAAGCCAACGGATCACCAGTCGCTCCATCGCGACGCCTGCGCCAAAGGTCACGGCAAACGCAAGCGGCAGCGCGATGATGATCGACAGGGTGTAGTCCGGCACGATCTGCTGGACGACGTAACCCGTGTAGGCCCCCATCATTATGAATTCGCCATGCGCCATATTGATCACGCGCATCACGCCAAATGTAATGGCCAGCCCGATCGCCGCGAGAAAGTAGATCGAGGCCAGCGAAAGCGCATCAAGCCCGAGATCAAGACCCTGGTTCACCGCCACCTTGTTCTCGATACTCTTGAGGGCACTTGCCGCGGCCAGCGCCACGGCCGGCGGGGCCGCGATGTAGCGTTCGAAGAAAACGAACTTGTCCAGTGTCGCATCGATCTCGGCCTCGGTGGCGACGGGCTCGACCTTTCCCTGCTGGGCTAAGACGGCATATGCGATGTCGCGCGCGGCCTCGGTATCCAACGTGGCAACCTGCACGCCGGCCACCGCCCCGTTTTCAAGGTTGGCCACCAGCGCGGCGCGCTTGTCTTCGCGACTTATGCGCGGTTTGGCGAAGTCGGCCGAGACCAGCAGGTCATAGGCGTCCTCGCGGGGCAGGGCGTCGCTGGCTGGGCTGAGCACACGGGCGACGTCCTTGGTCTCGGGCACCGCGTCGGTCGTCTCCAGCCGAGTACGCACCAGCGGATTAAGCGTGGCGCGCACATCCACGCCCAAATCACCGGCGAAACTCTCGATGGCCTTGATGCGGTCGGCGTCGTCTTCGGCGAACTGGATGGTGAGAAGACGCTCGAGCCGGACCATCGCCGCCGCGATGGCCTTGTCCTGTTCGGTTTCGATCGCGCCGCGCAATGTCTGCAGATGCGCGGCCTCGGCGTCACGAGCGATGGTCTCCAGCGCCTGCAGACGCATGGCGGGATCAGGGTCGGTCAATTGGAACCGCACCAGTGCGGCGCCGATCATGCCGCGAATGCCGGAATTAGGTTTGAGTTGATCGTAGTCGTCGTCGGGCACCGTTCCGATTTCCATCCCGTCGGCCACGTCGAAGATGCGCAGCGTGTCGCTGTCCACCTCCTCGGCGAACACGTATAGCCCAGTTTCCTCGTTCCGCCACATCTGCTTGGCCTGCCAACGATTCAACACCTCGCGAGCTGCCGGAAGGCCGCTGTCGGCCAGCGCGTCGATGGCCGGCCCGATCGTGCGGCGGGAACTCTTGGAGATGATATCCCCATGTTCCTGAAGAACCTTCTGGATCGGCGCATCGGCCTGCTGCGCGGAGGCCGGCGCAGCTACTGCAAGCGCGAACGTCAAAAGGCGAAGAATATTGAGCATACCACTTTTCCTGCTGGCCGGAGGGCGCGCGAACGCCCTCCGGTGATTTGGTTCTGCAGTCAGGTCCAGATCAGTAGTTGGACTTGATTTGCACGCAGGTCTCGGTCTCGGTGTTGTACATGCCGCACTCGAGATCTTTCCAATCCGAGATCAGCACCGCGGATTCTGGCAGGAAATCCGTCCATGCATCTCCGGGCACTTCCTCGGTCTGGCTGATGATGTCGAACTGACCGTCTTCCTGGATTTCACCGATCAGAACGGGCTTCGCGAGGTGATGGTTGGGGAGCATGACGGCGGTGCCACCGGTGAGGTTCGGGAATTCCTGCCCGTACATGGCTACGCGGACCGCATCTACGTCTGTCGATTCCGCCTGTTCCACGGCGTTCACCCACATGTTGAAGCCGATGTAGTGTGCCTCCATCGGGTCGTTGGTTACACGGTCTTCGCCCATGCGTGCTTTCCATGCTGCGACCCAGGCCTCGTTCGCCTCGGTGTCGGCGGACTGAAAGTAGTTCCATGCGGCCAAGTGGCCGACAAGGTTTGTGGTGTCGAGGCCCGACAGCTCTTCTTCGCCAACCGAGAAGGCGACGACGGGAATGTCGTCGGCCGAGATACCCGCAGCGGCGAGCTCCTTGTAAAAGCCCACGTTTGCGTCGCCGTTTATTGTGGAAATCACGCCGACCTTCTTGCCGTCCGCGCCAAGTGCCACGACATCCGAGACGATCTTGGACCAGTCGGAATGGCCGAAGGGCGTGTAGTTCACGAATATGTCGTCTTCAGCGACGCCCTTGTCCTTGAGATAGCTTTCGAGAATGTTGTTCGTGGTGCGCGGATAGACATAGTCGGTGCCCAGAAGCGCGAATTTCTCAACGCCCAGTTCCTCGAGAAAGTAGTCCGTCGCCGGGATAGCTTGCTGGTTTGGAGCGGCACCAGTGTAAAACACATTCTTTGAGCTTTCCTCGCCCTCGTACTGAACCGGGTAGAACAGCAGGCCGTTGAGTTCCTCGATCACCGGCAGCACCGATTTGCGGCTCACGCTGGTCCAGTTACCGAAGATCACGTCGACCTCGTGCACGGTCAGAAGTTCACGCGCTTTTTCAGCGAAGAGCGGCCAGTCCGACGCCGGGTCGACCACCACGGCCTCCAGCTCACAGCCCATGACACCGCCTTTTTCGTTCTGCTGCTCGACCAGCATTTCCATGGTGTCCTTGAGCGTGGTTTCGGAAATCGCCATCGTTCCGGAGAGGGAGTGCAGCACGCCCACCTTGATCGGGCAGCTCACCTCTGCCATCGCGGGCAGGGTGGTGGCAAACAGCGCGGCAGCGGCTGTCGTAGTCAGGAACCTTGTCGACATTTCTTAATCCTTCGTAGATGTCGCGCATTACACCTTGCCAAGAGCAGCCCCGGCACCCATTTTGGTTTCTGCGCAATTCACGTTGCGTCGTGCGGTGGTGTTTTGGAGTGAAGGCCAGCACCACTGCATTTTTCTCGCCAACCGGGTAAGCTGGCACTTCAGAAGTGATGCAGTCTTTCTGCGGGTGCGAAATAACTTTGAGAGTTTTCGACGGCAGACTTTGGAAAGTTCGCCCGAATTTTGATCACCCAAGAGGGCGCTGCCGTTTTATTGTGCGACGTCCGTTTGGTGTTTCCTGCGCAACGTAATTTGCGGACGGTTGCGCCCCGATAAGGGCGTGTCGCGCATCAGGATGAGGTCGCTTGCAGGTAGCCTTGAACAAGCCGTTCACACTGTGTGATGAGATGTCGCGCATGACTCGCTGCGCGGCTGGCCTGCGCGACATCGTGCGAAAAGCTTGCCCGCTGCAACAACATGGCATGGGCATGTTTCGCCTTGATCCGCAGCGATAGAGCTGCCGTGTCTTGTGCGCCCGTCAGCGCCTCCAGGCGCAGGAGCATAGCTTCGAGCGCCCGTTGTGTGTCAATCGCGTCTTCCGCCTGCATGAGCCACTTGTGCTGCACCTCAGCGGACAAGCGCCCCGCGCATGTCGCCGTTTCCGCGACGAGTCCGGCATCGGCGCGCGCAGATGGTATGACAACAACTACGGCTACGAGGCTCAGGGATATAGTTTTCAAAAAGCCCATGAATTAAGCATGCCGTAAATTAATTCAGCGCTCAACAATCTTCAGGCCGTTTTCGCGTTTTGAAACGGCTCGTGGAAAACACGACGCCACAGCGATTCAAGCGATATTTCGACATGGGTTGGATCGCCCGGGCGGCCTCGTAGCGTTTGAACATGACCAAATCCAACCCTTTTAAGGGCTTTCAAAGCAGCCCGAAAATCATTCGCCTGGCGGTAATGTTGTACGTCCGATTTCCTTTGTCGCTCCGCACCGTTGAGGATTTGATGCACGAGCGCGTTGTCGAAATCAGCCATGAAACCATATTTTGAAACGAAAAACTGCGATCCTACGGGGCCGCGTTGAAGGAAATCGGTAGCGCGGATCGACAGGAAACCGGCCGATGGAAGATCAACCGTGCGGAGAACTCAAACCTGCCATTCAGACGACGAGAGCGTGCGATGCCCCGCGTCCGGCGCGTGCGAAGTCTGCAGCAATTCGCCTCCGTTCCTTCCTCTGCGCACAATCATTTCAACCAGAAACGCCATCTCAACTGACGTCAAAACTTTAAGCTGAACCGAAGCGCCGCTCTTGCCGAGTGGTGTCAACTTTGTTCCGCACAGGTTCACGCTATTAGTGGCAAACTGAGACTGGTTCGAACCCGTCTGACAGCACCCGCGTGAGCAGAAAAAGTGCCATCGCGCGAACGATCCAAAACCGTACTTCATAGTCGGATGGCGATGCCGCTAAGCGGTCATTCTGAAAAGACTGTCGAGTTCAGCGTAGCTGCTGCAATCTGGGCAAGGCATCGCCCTGCGAAACTTGAACGCTTCATTCAAGCAGTTGTTGCGGCAAGTCTCGTCAATATCTACTCAAGGCATCAAGTACCGTTTCTCGTGTCTTTTGGTCGCTAGGAAAGATTCGTTCCACAAGAAACTCAGATGGAAACTCGGGCCACGTCTTTTGCAGTTCGCCGATAAGTCTTTGTGCCTCGTTGAAATTGCCCAGCTGATCATGTGCTGCTGCTTGGAAAATGAGAGAAGGCGCGCTTACAGGCGCACCAGCTGCCGGCGCGCCCTGAAACGCTTCGACAACGTTCTCGTAGTTCCCGAGCATGAGTTGCGATACCCCCCAAATGTTTCTTGCGCCAAATCGGCCAGATCCGGCTCTGGACCTTGCTGGGTTACTGACTTCCGCTGCCAGAGCGGGCATGTTTGCAATGAGAGCTGTGATCCCGACCAGATCCAGAACATGGCCATCTTTCGGCGCAAGTTCAGCTGACAGTCTCGCGTATTTTAAGGCCTCATCTGGTTCATTTGACACCGCCAACCGCCAACCATTCGAGGCGTTTGCCCATGCACCCGATGGGGACAAATCAAGCGCCATTCCAGACATCTCGAGTGCTTGACGCAAGAGATCGTCCCGATTTTCTTCATCTCGGGACAACAGAGCCAGAGTGGCCAGAACCTGAGCTGATCCGGCATAGCCATCCGGCAGCGCCGGGTCGAGCTCCGTGGCATGCTGGAACATTCCCAGCGCGATTTGCTGGCGTTTGACATCAAATACAGGGAAGAACATGCCCCGGGCCTGGTCCGCCAGGTTAGCTGCCTGCAATCTTGCAAGTGAATGCTGACCAAGAGCCGCTCGTTTAGCCTGCTGGGTGCTGTTTGAAGGCTCCTGGACCTCCCTGTTGCCGGTTATCAACCATGTGCCAAGCACAGCGATCACCGCTAAAACGGCCAGCCCAATCAACAGCAGTTGACGCAGGTGCCTGCTTTCACGTGTATGGCTGCGGGTTCGCGGGTCTGAATTTGGGTCTTCCCCCGATGGTTCGTATGAAAACCGCGGCTTGTATCCGCCGGGATCGACGAAAATCCGAACACCTTTGCCGTCCCAGTGTTCTTCGTAAAACTCACGCAACAGGCGGCGAAGTCGCCTGGCTTCGACACGAACCAGGTTCCGTCCACCGCTGCCATCAATGCTGCGCCCGTACACTTCGACCGCGATGGCCTTGCCGCGGATCTGGGCACCGCGACCGGCGAGAGTTTCCTCGACGATATAGGTGAGAAACTGCTGGAGGCGGGGCGAAGTTCGGAACTCGACGCTGGAAACCACGCCCCGCAGTGCCTGTCGGACCAGTTCCGGTGATGGCTGCTCAACATTTTGATCTATCAATAAATCATTGGCTTGGTTCACAGCAAACTCACCCCCAACTCACGGTGACTCACTTGGCTGCCCCGGTCAACAGCACGCATCGTTATCTGCGAATAGATAGTGGGAACCGGGCTTTTTCCAGTGGCGAACGACCTGAAAGACGAGCTACCCGAGCTTTTGAATGCGCTTTCCAGCCAGATTGAACCGCATGCGTTTCTAAGCGAGGCCATCGAGGACCTCGGCAAAGTCTGTGCAAAGTTGAAAGACACGTCAATCACCGCGTCCGAGCGCGAAGAATGGGCCCACATCAAAACTGAACTCTTGAATGAGCTTCGTCGGCTGGCGAAGCGCAAACTCCGAAACACATCTGATTGAGGGTATCGCAATGACCGACAAAGACCAGAGCAAAGACCGTGAGAACCAGCAAAACCAGCAACCGGATGAAATCGAAAACCCTTCGCGCCGGCATCTTATGCAGGGGCTGGCGGCAGGTGCGGTGGCAACGGGGGCTGTCAGCTACGGCTCCGGCGCAGCACAGGCGCACGAGGGGGACGGCCCTTTGGGTGAAAGCCTGAAGAACCCCTATGGCGGCAGGCCTGCCGGTGGCATCACTCTGCCGGAATACTTCCGGCCGACGAAATACATGACCGGGTCTAACGCAAACTACTTCCCGCTTTCCGAGGAGCTTGGACCCGACGAAATGCGCATATCATTCTGCGGGTCCACACCGTTTCCTCCGCGTGAGGATCAGGCAGGCACCTGCGTGATGGTCGAGCTGGGCAATGGAAAACGGTTCTTCTTCGATTTCGGGTCAGGGTGCGTGCGCAACATCATCGGGATGCAGGTTCCGGCTCAATTGATCAACGATATCTTCATCACGCATCTGCATGTGGATCATTACGCCGACATTCCTTACATCTACCCGTTCAGGGCTTGGTCGGGTGGATATACTCCGCTGCGGATTCACGGCCCGTCCGGTCGGACACCCGAGCTTGGAACGGCGGGTATGGTGGAGGGCATGAAGCAAATGCTGAAATGGCATTTGGAAGCCTTCGATGTGTTCCCAATCGGGGATGGTTACGAGATCGAAGTCAATGAATTCGATTTCCGTCAGGAAGGCGGAATCGTTTACGACGAAGATGGCGTGACTATTCGGTCCTGGCCTCGTAGCCACGCCAAGGACGGAGCTGTGGGGTATCGGCTGGATTGGAATGGCCTGAGCTTTGTTTGGACCGGCGATGGCCGTCCCGATGAGCTAAGCCTTGAATACGGAAAAGGTGTCGATGTGTTTGTCACCGAAATGTCCGGCCAGGATATTGGTCAGCTGATGACCTACAAATACGGTCTGCCGCAGGAGCTGTTCAACTATACAATCGATACGCACCATACGTCACACTATGCGGTTGGCAAGATGATGGCCGAAGCACGCCCGCGGCTTGCAATGGTGACCCATTACACGCAGGACGAAGACATTGATGCCGAGATGTTGGCGGGTATCCGGGCCCACTATGATGGGTTGTTCGCCTGGGGTTTGGACGTCGCTGTCGTCAACGTCACAAAAGATGCAATCTGGTATCGAAAGGCAACGTTGCCCGGGAAATCGGGATCCGTCGCCCCGTTCCGCGAATTGGGCAAGATGGAAGCCGAAGGCAAGATCACGTTACCTGATGAAATCAAACCGCCTGCACCGCGGTCATCGCGTGCCGAACAACAGGACCAAAAATACCGGGACATGGAGATTGACCCCAAGGAATACTACCCGGCCGATGTATTCCGAGCCCCCAGTCCCGAGTGGCCCAGCGATTTCGTGATTAAAACCGACGATGTCATTCCGAACCGCAAAAAGAAAACGGAGTGACAATATGATCGAGTTTGGTTCGACCTCCGCTATCCCCGTCACGATCCTTACCGGCTTTCTCGGAGCCGGTAAAACAACCCTTCTAAACCGCATCCTGACCGGCAATCATGGTCTGCGGGTTGCCGTGCTGGTCAACGATTTCGGCTCGATCAATGTGGATGCTGATCTTGTGGTTGGCTTGGAAGACGATGTGATGAGCCTGGCGAATGGGTGTGTGTGCTGTTCGATCCGGGATGACCTGATCGAAACGGTTGAAGCGGTTCTCGCCCGGCCGGAAAAACCGGAATACATCGTCCTTGAAGCCAGCGGCGTGTCGGACCCGTCCTCGATCGCGATGACCTTCACGGATCAGAAGTTTCGGGACATGATCCGCCTGGACAGCCTCATGTGCCTTGTCGACGCGGAACAGCTGTTTGCCGCGCCGGAACAGATGGAATTGAAGCTCAGGCAAATCGCGTTTTCTGACATGGTCATCCTGAACAAAGTAGACCTCGTAAACCGGGATACGGTTCAGAAAGTGCACGACTGGCTCGGCTCGCGTTTCCGCCGATATCGCCTGGTCGAAGCCGTCAATGCAGATGTCCCGCTGGACATATTGCTGTCAGTCGGACGGTTTGCCGCCGAACAGCTTGAGACAGAAGTGCCGGAGCATCATGAGCATGGGCCTGACTGCGGGTGCCAACACGCTGATCATTCGGACGGCTTTTCAACAACGATGATGAAGGCCGAGCAACCCATCAGCCTGTCGTCGCTCAGAAGCGCAATCCGAAAGCTTCCGGGTGACGTCTATCGCCTCAAAGGCTTTGTTTTCAGCGAGGAGGACCCGGATCATCGTATTCTTGTGCAGGTCGTCGGAAAACGCATGGACATCTCGCGGGACGGGGCCTGGGGTGATCGAAAACCCGAGACGCGGCTTGTAGCGATCGGTGCGCCCGGTGCGCTTTCGGAACACGTGCTCACCGACGCCCTGTTCGAAACGGCCTAGCGATCACGCCGGTGGTTCGCCCTCAAACGGGGCGACCGGCCCTCATGCCACCGCCCCTGAATTTGATTTAGAGGCCGAAATAATTAGACTTGTCGCAATCGCAACCATCCTGCAGCGGGGAAACCTTTATGTTCACGAGACTCTTTTGTTTGGCACCCGCCATTTCGATCCTGTTGTCTTCCCCGCTTTATGCGCAGGACACGCCAATTATTCACGACGCACAGTATTACATACTGGAAGCACAAAATGGCGAGCAGTGGGTCGAAGATGATGCTGCTGTGGATGCGTCGCTTTCCGAGTTTCGTGAGGGGAATGCTGGCAACCCCCCCAATATCGTGTCCATCCTGATCGACGACCTGGGTTTTGGGGATATGGGTATTCCCGAACTGAATGCCGTGCGCGGGATTGAAACCCCCAACATCAATGCGTTCTCGGACGAAGCCATGCGCATGGTTCGAATGTATACCGAACCGTCCTGCACGCCGACGCGCGTAGCCCAGATGACGGGGCGCCTACCCGTCCGCATGGGTATGGGGGACACCACGGTCGACATTGCAGGCTTTGGCCTTCCCGGAGCCGAGGTCACCCTCGCAGAGGTTTTGAAACAGGCCGGCTATGCCACCAGCCATGTGGGCAAATGGCATATGGGCGATATCGCAGAAAGCTGGGCGATGAACCAAGGTTTCGACTATGCGCAGCATGCCGTGCATCAGCAGGGGCAACTCACCATCTTCAACGATGATGCAATCCGCGAGCAGGTCTCAGTCGGCATACAGGATTTTGAGGAAGACTATATCGTGGACAATTGGTTCCGCCCCGACCCTGCCGCCATGGCCACCGTCATCGAAGGAGAGGCCGGCGGTCCAATTCGCGAAATTCGTATGCAGCCCGGCGAGCGGTGGGACGCCGAAAAATACGATGAGATGAACGAACAGTTCCAGCTTAAGGCGCTGTCCGAGCTGCAACGGCTGGCCGGCGGCGACGCACCCTTCTTTCTGCAGTACTGGCCGATGATCCCGCTGGACAACACGCGAGCCGGGCGCGAGGGCCCCGAGAGCGTGAACGGCGGCCTCTATGCCGACAAGCTGCAACTGCTGGACGAATATCTTGGTGTTCTTTTTGACGAGATGGAAAGGCTGAGCGTCGCCGAAAACACCATAGTGGTCCTTATGGGCGACAACGGGCACTTCACGAAATATTCCCCGCAATCGGGTTTCACCCCGATGATTTTCCGCGGCGGCAAGGGCGATACGACAGAAGGCGGCGTACGTGTGGATGCCTTCATTCGCTGGCCCGGAATGATCGAGGCAGACTCGATCGTGAACAACATCATCCATGTATCGGATTTGTATACGACCCTATCGCGCATGGCTGGCGCCGACGCGTTCATTCCAAGGGACAGGCTGGTGGATGGGGTGGACCAATCCGCATCAATCTTGTTCGCCGATGAATCGAAAACGCGTCGTGATCACGTAATCATCTATTCAGTGGCGTCTCCGAAGGCGATCGTGAAGGACCAACTGAAACTGAACCTTCCGGGTGCTGGAGAAAGTGCAATTCTGGCAGATTTCTTTGACATATATAGGGATACGCATGAAAAGTATCCGGTTTCGACCGAAGTTGGCGCATGGGGTGGCCAGGAGTTCCAACGCATCCTTGGCCGGCATCTTGCCCGAAAAGAGCTTTATCCTGACACCGAGCCAGCGCGTGGCGTGCCGTATGAAGGCGTCGAAAACCTGCGCCCGGAAACCGTTGCCGCTGTCAAAGCCTTTTTGACCAAACAAGCTGCAATCGAACGCTAGCTGCGTCCTGACCTCACCTCGGCTTCCCGCATTCGAGAGGCACTTCCATGCTTGCTACCCTGATCTTCTATACCGGCCTCGTTATCTCTTTGGGAATCGGCTTCGTCTACTTTCGAGACCTCGGCGACGTGTCTCAGATGCTGTTGAAGGTAAAGCGCGAAAACATGATCCGCTTTATTCGCAACGAATTTCGGCTGATTGGGATTGGCCTGGCGGCTTTTGCAATTGCCACAATCGCCCACTTTGCGTTTGGAGGCGGCGTGCGTGCGATATGGTGGTTGGGCTTTGTCTTGGCGTTGGTTCTATATGGCTTTCCCTATGTCTGGGTCCATTTAGGGTTGAGAAACCAGCTGAACACCGCGCAGTATTACAGCATTGCTGAAGCGGAGCAGTATGTCGGCCCCAATGCACCCGTGATCGTAATGGTAAACGGCGATCATGCCCGTGCGCATCCTGACGCTCAGATCATGCGGCCCCATTTGGCTGGCGACGCCAAGGGGCTTGGGGGCGAAGACGTGGTCATGACCTACTGCGCAATGGCCAATCTTGGTCAGGGATACGCGCCCTCAATCGAAGGAAGACGGTTGAATCTTGAAGTTCTTGCTCAGCATGGCAACAACCTGATCTTGCGCGACAACGACACAGGGGAACCTATTCAACACATTTATGGGTTCCGCGAAGCAGACCGGGACACCGCGTCGGACGGACCCGCCTATCCATTGCGCCCAGAAGCCCAGATGAAGCCATGGCCAACCTTCCGTATGACATTCCGTGGCTTCAAGAAAGCCTATCCGAACGGTGAGGTCTTTCTGAACAAACCGTCGAAGAACCCGGTTCTGAGACTGCTCGACATGGCGCTGGAGATGATTTTTGGATGGGGTATCGCCAGGCAGCATCAAGAGGCTGATCCTGTCATGGACAACATGGAGCGCCCGCCTGACACACGCTTGCCCAACAAGGCACTCGTTTGGGGCGTGACCATCGGGTCAGATGCCGCCTGTTGGACCGATGATTTCGTGGTTGACCAAAACTGGTTGCTGAACACGCGCGTTGGCGGGCGCGACCTTGTAGTGCAAATTGATCCACACTTTGAAAGCCTCGGTGTCTGGTACAACGACAGTGGTAAACCAGTTGAGCGCTGTGATTTCCGGGGAAATAGCGATCAAGGACAACTCACCCGGGTTGAAACTTTGCGGGCAGGCCTGTTCTGGCATGTCTGGGCGGAGTTTTTTCCTCACACCGATGTAAACCGTATTGGCAGCGTCAAACCGAAGCGTGCCGCGTAGTGACGTTTGTTTGATGTCGAATGGAGTGAACTACCAAGCGGAAAGATGGCCGAATGGACTTGCCCCTTTTGCAAGGCGTGAGTGGCGGAAGTAATCTGGTCGACATCCATATCACTGTACTGCAAAGCGCAACGACCGCTTCGCGCCTTTCCTTCAGAGTCGCTTTAAGCGTCCCGCCTAAATTGAGCCCGTGAAGCGAATGGAAGAAAGGTTTGCATCGGACTGTGAACCGATGCTGTCACGAGTTGTAGAGGACGTCGGCAGTGAAACATGGTGTGAATTATTTCCATCGCTAGCGGTGGACAACTCAGTTCACAGTCTGGTAGTGGCTTTGTTGCACAAATCGGTTGAAGGGCAGACCTCTCTTTTGCCCGGAGGGACTTATCCTGCGGGCTCTGTGACTGGCATGCCAAGAGTTGTGGGGCGGTTGAGCACCGCGATCCGAACCTGAAACCCAGCGACTTGCTGGTCGTAGTCGCATGCCATGAGACCTTGGCCAAGCTGTTTTACGCAGTTCATGTTTGTCTCTGCGCGGCTTCTTCGGTGACGCATGTGCCGATATCGAGCCGCCAGATTCTCTAGCAGTGCGGCGCGGCGCGCAGGCAAACGCGGTCCTGCTTACCATAATCGAGAAACACGTCTGATGTCGCTGCACCGATACCGGAGCTTGCTCCTGTAATCAAAATGGATTTCATACCGCTTCCTCAAGTGGCCGATTGCAGACCTGCGATATGCGTTTCAGAGTTGTTGCAAACGTTTGAAAAGGCTGGAGGTGTCCCAGCGTCCGCCGCCCATCTTCTGAACGTCCTTGTAGAATTGATCCACAAGCGCGGTAACGGGAAGACTCGCGCCGTTTTCATTCGCAGTGTTCAGGCAGATCCCGAGGTCTTTCCGCATCCAGTCGACAGCGAACCCATGTTCAAAGTGGTCGTCGAGCATCGTCTCGTACCGGTTGCTCATCTGCCAGCTGCCAGCGGCGCCCTGGCTAATGACCTCGACCACCGCGCGCCCGTCGAGCCCCGCTTTGCTGGAAAAATGCAGCGCTTCCGAGAGGCCCTGGACGAGACCGGCAATCGCGATCTGGTTCGCCATCTTCGTCAATTGCCCCGCGCCGCTTTCGCCAAGACGACGGCAAAGCTTGGCATAGCTTGCCATCACGGGTTCGGCACGCGCGTAGTCCGGTTCGTCCCCACCGCACATGATCGACAGCTGCCCGTTTTCCGCACCGGCCTGCCCGCCGGACACGGGCGCATCGACGAAAGCGACGCCTTTCGATTTCGCCTCTGCGTAAAGCTCTGACGTGACTTTTGCGGATACGGTCGTGTGGTCCACGAACAACGCGCCGCTTGACATGGTTGAAAATGCGCCCGTGTCGCCAAGACAAACGGCACGCAGATCGTCGTCGTTGCCAACGCAGGCCATGACCATTTCTGCACCGTCTGCGGCTTCGGCTGGCGTTTTAGCCGCACGTCCGCCATGTTCCGACACCCATTTTTCCGCCTTGGCCATCGTACGGTTGAAAACGGTCACATCGTGTCCGGCGGACTTGAGATGGCCGGCCATCGGATAACCCATTACGCCGAGGCCGAGGAATGCTACTTTTGTCATTGGTACTGTCCTTCGAAGTCAGAGGAGGTCGCGCGGCGTTTGTCCGGCGAAAAAGGCATCGAGGTTGTCGAGCGCCCGAAATCCCATTGCGTCCCGTGTGCGGGTCGTGGCGCTGCCAATATGCGGCAGCATGAAGATATTTTCGTGGTCCGCAAAGGCAGGGTTGCCACCCGGTTCGACCTGAAAGCAATCGAGGCCCGCAGCACTTATCTGCCCTTTAGCGAGCGCGTCGAGCAAGGCGGTCTCATCCACCAGCGCGCCACGTGCGGCATTCACGAGGACGGCCCCCTTTGGCAAGAGGTCGAACCGTTCCCGATTCATAAGGTTGGTTGTTTGGGGCGTGGCAGGGCAATGTAGTGAAAGGAAATCCGCGACTTTGAGAAGGGACTCGATACTGTCGTGGTAGGTTGCGCCAAAGGCCTGATCAGGCGGCAATTCGGAACGGTTGAAGTAATGGATCTCCATGTCGAACCCTTTGGCCTTGGCGGCAAAAGCCCGGCCCACGCGCCCCATGCCGACGATGCCCAGCCTGGACCCGGTGACTTGCTTGCCGACCATGAAGGAAGGTGACCAGAAATCCCAGGCTCCGGTCCGCACGATCCTGTCACCGGCAACCGCATGGCGCGCAGCGCCAAGCATCAGCAGCATAGCAAGCTCTGCCGTTGCGTCGGACAGCACGTCCGGCGTGTTGGTCACAGCAATACCGCGCGCAGCCAGCGCGGGCAGGTCACAGTGATCCACGCCGACGGAGTGGTTCGCGACGATCTTGAGCCGCGGTGCAAAGCGCCGCACCACATCCGCGCTGAAATGCTCTGAATGACAGGGAATGATCGCATCGTATTCCGCGCTGGCAGCAATAAGATCCTCCGCCGTGCCGGGCGTATCTTCATAGTTTACATCGGTGTCATAGTCCCGCATCGCCCGTTCGATCGTGGCATCAGACAGACGGCGGGTGATCCAAAGGCGGGGTTTGGGCATCGTCAGTCCCTCTTTCGAATGCACTCATCCCAGTAATCATAGATCGCTAGTGCGCAAACCACGATCACGATCACCATGAATGGGAAGCCGCCCCAGAACCCTGCAAAACCGGTAGAAATGCTGTGCGAGAGCTCGCCCACGAAGATCACAAGCAGGGCTGTGCCGATAAAGCCGACGATGAGTTTCGTGATGTAAGACATGGGGTATCCCTTCGGTTACGCGGCCTTCGCCGCGATATGGTTCTGGCACCAGCGCGCTGTGCGTAACAACCGATCATCCTTCTGTGCGGGGCCGATCAGCTGCACGCCGATGGGCAATCCTGTTTCACCCACCAAAAGCGGCAGCGTAACACAAGGCAACCCTACGAGCGTCCACAGAGTGCAAAAGATTGGATCGCCCGTGTTTGAGCCGAATGGCACTGCTTCTCCGGCAGCAGAGGGCGCGAGGATAGCGTCATAATCCTGAAAGAACTCTGCAAAGAAGCTTTCGGCTGACGCTTTCACGGCCAGCGCGTCCTGATACTCGGCCTCTCCGATCTTGCGCGCCCTTTCGATGATCGGTTTCAGCGTATTGCTGATCTGGTCCCAGTGCGCGTCGAACACCTCGGCCTGATGGCGGGCGATTTCATATTCATGGATGCGGGCCTGAACCGCCACCAACTCGCCCAGCTGATCGGCCGGGTCCATGCGGGTCACGCGGGATCCGAGAACTTCGATCACGCTTTCAAGACCTTCCGCAGCAGCTTCTGAAAGACGGTCATTGAACGGCAGGTTGAACCAGGCGAGTTCCGGATCGACCGGCACCTCCTGACGCGCGCCTTCGACGGTCGAGGGTCGTGCATGCGGGTAACTCTCAGGGTCGCGTTGATCGTAGCCGCTGATGGCGTCGGCCAACAGGGCGACATCTTCCAGCCTGCGAGCAAATGTGCCGATCTGGTCGAGCGATTTGGACGTCTGAAGAACACCTGTGCGAGGGATCGTGCCGCGCGTTGGTTTGAAGCCGAATGTCCCGCAGAATGAGGCCGGACGGATCACCGATCCGTTTGTCTGTGTTCCGATTGCAAGCGGCACATGACCGGCAGCGACCGCAGCGGCCGAGCCACTGGAGGACCCACCGGGCGTTCGATCCGCGTTGTGCGGGTTACGCGTCTCGTTGGCATGCACGAAGGCGAGCTCGGTCGTGACCGTCTTGCCCATTATAACCGCACCGGCTTCGCGCAACATCTCCACAATACGCGCGTCCTCTGCGGTCTGGCGGCCCTCGAAGATTGGCGTTCCGCGCTGAGTGGGCATGTCCCGCGTGTCGATTATGTCTTTCAGGCCCACAGGCAATCCATGCAGCGGACCTGTCGGTAGACCTGCTTGACGCCTTCGATCAAGCGCCGCCGCTTGCTCCAACGCGTATTCCGGGTCGAGGTAGGCCCAGGCTTTGATGGTGCCGTCCGTCTCGGCGATTCTGTCGAGACAGGACTGCACCAGTTGAACAGACTTTAACTGACCCGAAGCGATGAAACCCGCCGCCTGCACCGCGCTGAGATCATGAGGCTTGATCTTCATGGGATGTAGGGTCCGAAAAGATAATCAGGGAACCACAGCGCGATGCCCGGGAACTGATACATCAGCACCATCGTCAGAATGACAATCCCAAGGTACGGCATGATGCCGCGGAAGATCTGCATCAGCTCGATCTGTTTTTTCAACACTCCTTTCAGGTAATACGCCGACATCGCCATTGGCGGCGTGAGGAATGAGGTTTGCAGATTCAGCGCCACGAGCATCGCGAAAAAGTAAGGGTTCACTCCGAAAACATCGAGTAGGGGCAAGAAGATGGGCACGAAGATGATAAGGATTTCGGACCATTCCAAGGGCCAGCCCAGCAGAAAGATAATAAGCTGCGCCAGTATGAGGAATTGCCACGGCTCGAGAGCCATTCCGCCAACCCAGTCGGCGATGATGTCATGGCCGCCGAGATAAGAGAAGACGGATGCGAAGGTCCATGATCCGACGAAGAGCCAGCAGACCATGGCCGTTGCCTTGGCGGTAAGGAAAACGCTTTCCTTCAGCTTTTTCCATGTCATGGATCGGTAAAGCACCGCCAGCACCATGCCACCAAGTGCACCCATGGCAGCAGCCTCAGCCGGTGTCGCAAGACCGCCAAGGATTGAGCCAAGGACCAGCATGATAAGCACCGTAAGCGGTACGAAACTCACAAGCAGGTTCCAGTAAATCTCCCGCGGCGGCGGCACGTCTTCCATCTTGGGCCGCGGCGCGAGCGCAGGGTTCAGGTAGACTCGCACGATCACGTAAACGATGTAGAGCCCCGCCAGTAACAGGCCCGGGAAAACCGCAGCTGCGTAGAGCCGCAAAGGAGAGAGATCAGCGATCGCGGAATAGACGATCAACATGATGGATGGCGGGATCAGGATACCCAGCGTGCCTCCCGCACAGATAACGCCGGACGCGAAGCTCTTGTTGTAGTTTGCATTTGCCATCGCGGGAAATGCGAGAAGACCCATCAGGGTCACGACCGCACCAACAATGCCCGATGCTGTCGAGAAAACTGCACAGGTGATCAGCGCAGCGATCGCAAGGCTGCCGGGCAGATTGCGAGCAGCCTGGTAGAGCGAGAAAAACAGCTTGTCGACGATGTTTGCTCTCTCGACGACATAGCCCATGAACAAAAACAGCGGAATGGCTACAAGCGTCGGGTTCTCCATCACTGAATAGGTGTTCTGGTTCAGCAGATAGAAGATGTTGTTGTTGAATATATCACTGATGCCATCGATCGGGCCGCGGAAATATGCGTAATAGCCAAACGCGACGCCCATGGCGAGCAACGTGAAAGCAATCGGGAAGCCCAGCAGCACAAGCACAATAAACAGGCCCAGCATCAGAAGGGCGACTTCGGGGTTCGTCATCTCTTGATCTTTCCTAGTGCGTCAGCGGGACTGATTTTCGTCGCTGTGAATGGCGGCGATCTCATTGAGATCGGCCTCCGACAGCAAATCTTCGGTTTCTTTGACATCGGCCAATCGCTCTGGCCAAATGCCGGTACGCATCGTCATGACGCAACGCACCAGTTCTGCGGCACCCTGGATGAGCAGCAAGGCCCCAGCCACCGGGATCAACGATTTGAAGAAGTAGATCTGAATGCTGGCGGGGCTGTTGAAGCTAACTTCCTTGTAGCGCCAACTGTCTGCGGCGATCTCGTACCCAAACCAGACCAGCGCAAGCACACCCGGGAAGAAAAACAGGAAATACAGCAGAAAATCCATCCCTGCCTGAACCTTGACGGGTAGCAAGCGATAGACAACATCTGCCCTCACATGCGTGTCCTGCGCCAAGGCGTATGCTCCGCACATCAAAAACAGCGCACCGTACATCTGGATCATCATGTCAAACGCCCACACCGTTGGGGCGTTGAGCACGTAACGCACGAACACCTCGTAGGATACCGACAGCGTCAATATCAGAATGCACCAACCGAAGGCCCGTCCAACCCAGAGGCTCAGACCTTCTATAGCGTGTACGAATTTCATCTTGTTTTTTTCCCTCGTCGCCCCAGCCTCTCTCGCCAGAGGTGCCTCTGATTTCAAAGGGAGGTTGAGCGCCAAGATGGCGCTCAGTCCCCTTTTCATTCAGCCGCGATCAACCAAAGTAGTGGTTATATGCCAGTTTGTAATCTGGCTGATTCAGGTTGAGGTAGTTCATCACATCTTTGGCGTAAGCCTTCTGTGACTCCATCACCTTGGCAAAGAATGGATCTTCTTCTGCGATCCGCGCCGTCACCACATCCCAAGCTTCGAGTTGAGCCGCCATTACCGAATCCGGCGTCCGATAGACATTCACTCCGTCTGCTTCTTGCAGTTTCACAAGGTCGTCAGAGTAACGCTTGGTGTTGCCCCAGTAGAAGCCGGAGTTTTCGGCCATGGAAGCGTTTTTGATAATCGCTTTGTGTTCATCACTCAGGGCATTGAAACGGTCTTTGTTGATCGTGACTTCAAAGAACTCCTGGCTCTGGTGGAACGACGCGAGGTGGTAGTGTTTCGAAACGTCTTGCATTCCGAAGTCGCGGTCCGATGTCGGGTTGTTGAATTCCGCCGCATCGATAAGGCCGGACTTCATCGCCGGTTGAATTTCACCGCCGGGCAGCTGAACGACCGACATCCCCATCTCGAGCAGAACATCTGCAGCCAAACCAACCGTGCGGTATTTCAGACCTTGCATCTGCGACGCATCGGTAATGTGTTCCTTGAACCAGCCCATCGGCTGCGCTGGCATCGGCGAGTTGAAAAAGGACACAACGTTGAGCTGCAGGTTTTCCATTAACTCGTCGAAGAGTTCCTGACCACCGCCGGCATAGACCCACCCAAGTACTTCCTGGCTCGACCAGCCAAAGCATGGACCCGTGCCAAAGAGTGATGCTGCCTTCGACTTGCCGTACCAATACGCCGGAACGTAGTGAGCTGCATCGAGAACGCCGCGATGCACAGCGTCCTGCATCTGACTGGTTTTTACAACTGCGTCGACCGACAACACTTCGATCGTGAGCGAACCGCCGGACATTTCGTTGACCCGGGCAGCAAAGGACTGCGCATTTTCCAGAAAGATACCGCCGCCCCAGGCCGCTTGCATCTTCAATGTTTCACCACTGTCTTGCGCTATCGCGGGTGTCGCCAGTGCTGCCGCGCCTGCAACAGCAGAGCCGCGCAGGAAATTCCTGCGGTTATAGTGTTCGGTCATGTTTCCTCCCTAAAAGTACTTGGATTATCCCTCGATTGTTTGATCTTGTACGAGCGGGTGTATTTTAAGGAGTACAGCCTACACTGCTGCGTCAGACATAGTCCTGTCGCATGCTGAATAGCGTTTCTCCCATCGATATCTTAGAATATGTCAATCTTAAGACAAGTGTTTTGGTTTGCAAACTTGTCTTCGCAGCGCGAATCTTTTGCGCAGCAGGAAAAAAGCTCTGAATTCAGATTACTTGCTCATCAACATGCCCGAAACCTGAAGATGCAATACATGGAGTGATGTGTCGGTCCGACGCGACGCTGCCGCGATGGACAGTTTCGCAGGAAATTTGGTCGTAAGCTTCTAAAAACTCCCTGCTCTGTGAACGCACGGCCGCTGTTGTTTTTTCATCGCAGACAGAGTTTTGATCAATTAGGTTGCTGCATTTGCGGACATTTTAGTCGGACTGCTTCCGGTTTGGGCTCGAGGCGGTCATTTGAATGATTTTGTCAGGTGCCAGCTTAGTCTCCTGTAGAAGACAAAGACTTAGGTCCCGGACTTCGGAAGCGGGGCTGTCTCGGTCGAGCTGTTTTGCGCAGCATGATTTATCCGCGATGGCGGTGTCGCTGTATCAATTCGTGCCCGCCCTGCTTTCTGTCGCGGCCTTCGATTGGGGTCCTTCGGGTCCATGCTTCGGTTCGTGCTCAGCGCCTTGCCTGCCAACATGATATAGTTCCGATCTGCCCATCTCATTGCCGTGCTTGATTGGTTTCAGCGACGGTCTAGACCACGGCATTATCGGACCCACGTCCCCGCGGGACCTCGAAGGCCTGCGATCAGGCAGGCAACGGGTGGATTAACAGGCGCCGCCCGATCCTGACTTTGGTCGAGGATACCTCACCCGGTGTTCACGACATGCGATATTCACCGGTATGCCCAATTTGGGCATCAGGGATATCACGACAATTGCACCGACAATCTGCTAATGCGCTGGCGGCAATCGGTTTGCGCCCTTCACCCGTTCTGTGCCCGCGGAACCTCTGGATAAACCCTCCGGTTATTGAAGGAGGAGCAATGGAGTGGCGGCCAGCAGCCTCGACCATGGGGGCGCGGATTTCGATCCGCGCCCCCAGGTTTTACCGTTTCAAACGTGTGTTTCAGGCTGCCTGCGCCGCCGCACCGGCCAGTTTCGCGGCCAGTTCGCGGGTGCGGGTCTCAGCCGATTCAACCGACGCATCGTGACGCGCGTCCTTGAACTCCTGATATTCGATAGCGATCGTATCGATACCCGCCTGCGCTACACCGAAGTAATGCGCACAGGCCGCCAGCGCCGGATCAAGCGCGTTGAGGTGAGCCCGCACACCACCCGGCTCAAATCCGAATTCACCGCGCGACGACAGCACCACCAGCTGTTTTCCCGACAGGATCGGCTCGATCGGCGTATCGCCGCGCGCCAGATCAAAGGAAAAGGTCCGACCGATCCGCGCGATGTGGTCGATCCAGCCTTTCAAAGCGGTCGGCATACCGTAGTTGTACATCGGCGCCCCCAGAACGACGATATCCGCCGCGATCACTTCGTCGACCAGCTCGTCCGACAGGGCCAGACGCTCGTCCATCCAGGCCTCACGCTCTTCGGGCGGGGTAAAGGCGGCATGGATGAATTTATGGTCAATTGCGGGAATAGGGTTCAACCCAACATCGCGGGTAACCACTTTGGTTTCCGGAGCTTCAGCCAGAAAGCTTTGGGTGAACAGCCCGGTCAAATGGCGGGTCAGGGAACGGTCTTCAAGCTGGGCGCTTGCGTCAATTCGCAACAGAGTGGGCATGGGAAATCTCCTGAGTTTCTGCACTGCAGGTTTTTGCCTATCAAGCGGCCAATCCCATGGCGAAGGCGAATTTCTCACGGCATGGATGAATGAGATTCATCTGGGTTCCTGACCGATCGGAAATCCTGCACAGCAGCGGACCTTCCCAGAACTTTAACCCGCTGTTTGATAGCGTGCGGTCGGGGCTGGGGGGCAATATATCTCCCGCACCAAACGGAGTTCAGGTTGCGTACTTCTGCTTTGTTTTCCCAGCTTCATCACAAAGCCTGAGTTTAACAACTCTGCCAGTTCGCCAAAAGTTCGCCCATACGTTCCAACCCGAGATCCAGGTTGGCTGCGGTGCCTCCTCCGACGCCCAGTCGGATGTGGTTGGGCATGCCGTAAGAGGAGCCCGGCAAAAGGAACGTGCGGTAGGGATCGGCCAGCAAACGTTTGGCAAACGCGTTGCCATCAATCCCGTCGAGCCGTGCCAGGCCAATCAACCCGGCCTGCGGTTTAACCCATTCCAGGCGCGGTTGACTCAAGACAAATTCATCAAGTCGCTCAAGCGTTCTTAACCCCGCTGCCCGCGCCGTCTGTATCGCCTGATCATACCTGTCGGGCCTCAGCGCAATTTCAGCAATGACTTCGCCAAGAATATTCATAATCTCGCTGGAGTTTTCCCGCAGAATGATTGCATCCCAGATCAAATCCGGGTCACGGCAAATCATCCAACCGGTGCGTAATCCTTGCAGACCAAGCGCTTTGGATACGCTTCCTGTTGTGATGCCGCGCGGATACATCCCGGCAATCGAAGGCGCACGCGCACCTTCCCATTCCAAATCTGCATACACCTCGTCCACAACCAGCCACGCGCCAACGCGATCCGCGATTTGCACCAGTCTTTCAAGTTCGCCGCGGGTCATCAGGCGTCCGGTCGGATTGTTTGGGTTGGTGAGAAAGATAAGACGCGTTCGTTGGGTCACTGCGGCCTCAACAGCATCTAGTGGCAAGGACCAGCCCGAGGCCTCATCCCGATCCACCACTTTGAGAGTTGCGCCGACTGCTTCAGCCAGCACACCCGCTTGCGGCCAGCCCGGACGTTCAGTCACCACTTCGTCACCTGGCTGGACCAATTGCATGAATGCAAGGTAATTGGCCTCAGCCGCGCCTGCCGTGATAAGAACATCGTCTGGTTGACATATGCCGGCAAGACCAGCCCTATCCAATACATGGTTCCTAAGGGCAGGTAAGCCGCGAAAGCTTTTCTGGTTCCAATCCAGCGGCAGCGCTGGGTCCAGCGCATCCCAAAACTCGCCCAGACGCGGAGACTCGGACAAAGAAAACCCGACGAAGGCTTCGGGGTCCGCTTCTGTTGTATCCAGCAGGTACTGAAAAAGCGTGTGTATCTTGACTTTCATGCCGCGCTCGAAATCCTTGTGACCAAACAAGGAGAGAGTGTGTGAAAGCAAAAGGATTTGTCAAAGGGCGTCCACGCGATCTGGCCGTGCTGAACTATGGGCTGTTCAAGGTCAATTCCAATGGCCGCATCATCGGGATTTGCGGGTTTTTGATCCGCACCGATGCCGGAGAGGCGATTCTGGTCGACACGGGTTTCCCCGAAAAATACGCAACCGACACCGAAGCTGCGGTTCAGGAGGATCGTCTGTTTGAGTTTGGTGAGGTCTTGCACTGCGGCCCCGAAAATCTACCACAATCACAATTGGCAAAGCTGGGGCTGGATTCGTCGGACATCACACTGCAGGTTTGTACGCATACCCATATCGACCATATCGGTGCATTGGGCGCTTTTCCTGCCTCACCCATATTGATCTCGGCCACGGAGCGCGCTTTGCCGCGCCCGTTATATTGGGGTGACGTACAACCACTGGAATGGCCTGATCAGGACTATCTGGAAATTGAAGGCGATGTAGAGATCGGACCGGGCCTTACGGTCCTGATGGCACCTGGCCACGCGCCAGGCCAGATCGCAGTGATGGTGGATCTTCCGTCTGGCACCTTTTTGCTAACCAGTGATGCGATCTCTCGACCGGAAGAAATCGACGAGAAATTTGCCGGATCCTGGGACGAAGACGCCGCAATTGCCAGCGCGGACCGGCTCATGCGTCTGGCATCCAAGCGAGATGCTTTTGTGATCTATGGGCATTGTCCAAGGCAGTGGCCCGAATTGAGAAAAGCACCAGAGGTCTATAGCTGAACCCATAGAATTAGGCGCTCCTGTCTCAGTAAGCGTGCCTAGTGCAAACGGCTTATCTGACATCGCGCCCCTGATTCAGGATAATCACGTTACCGCTGGAAACATCGCCCGCTGGCGAGATAAGAAAGCTGACCCAAGATGCGATTTGTTCAGGCCGCATCGCTTTGCCATGCGGCATGGCATCAATGGCTGACTGCAAAACATCTTCGGTAAGGACGCCAAAAAGCGGTGTCTCGGTCATGGCCGGAGCCAGAGAATTCACGCAGATCTTGTCGCGTGCATAGCGCCGGGCAAGGTCTTTGGTCAGTGTGTCCAACGCCGCTTTGGACGCGCGGTAGTGTGGCGGGTCAAAAACATCAAAATTATAGGCTCCGTTCGACGAAATATTGACGATTTTCTTGATGCCGTCACGGTCCAGCATCAATTGAACCGCCTGCTGGCAGCAATGGAACGCAGAGGTAAAATTAATCGCCATCTGTCTGTCTAATTCCTCAGCGGGAATGTGCGGGAAATCTGACATGAGGCAGGTTCCTGCATTGTTTACCAAAGCATCCAATCCGCCATGCTCTGTCTTGATGTCAGCAAACGTGCGGGAAATGGCCTCAGGATCAGTCAGGTCAACAGAGATAGGCGTGAAATTTCCACCCAGTTCAGCCGCCAGTTCCCCCAACCCTTCTGCGTCAAGGTCCAGTCCGATCAAATGCATTCCATCTGCATGTAGATGGCGGCTAATAGCCTGCCCCATCCCTCCTGCAGCCCCGGTCACAACTGCTGTTTGCATGGTAATGCCTCCGAGCTTGGCTTCGTTAAAAGGTGCTTTGTCACAAAGTGTAACCCTAGCTAACCGCTTTTGGCGGAGAGGCCAAAACTAATCTCGCATGAAAAATCGGGCTGGCCGGCGCTTGAGCGAAATCAAGGTACTATGCCGTTTTGATGGTTAGTGTTCACGGGTGAGGAGGCTGAGAACCATGATTTCGGTAGAAGATATCGAAGACATGTCCGCGCTCACGCGGGCAGAGATTGATGCGCTCGCTGAGCACGAGCATTTAACCACATATGACGCTGCGCTGATGGGAAATTACCTGATGCAGGTTCACCACGGGCCACAAAAAGTACACGAAATGATCTGCGACGATATTCGCGCCGCTTTGCATGCGGATGATGCTCAACATGCGCAGGCTTTGTTTGCTGTTTTGCGGGGGTTTCTGGCTGAGCACCCTCAGGCTGCGCGTGGCGTGAGTGAATAGAGAACCCTGTTGGGGTCGGGCAAGCCCGACGTGAAAACCGGGTTGGCGGACTGTGTCGCGGTTTCGCTAAGCCGGTTTCGTGTGCGGGGGCTTGAAATATTCGGTCGGTGAGGCCCGGAGCAGATACTGCGCCGCATCCAAAGCAGGCGCGGGAAAAACATTTATCGCGTAAATTAAACCTGGCGGCTGGTTGCAGTACCGACACAGGCGGTTAACACCTTGGCAATACACTGGTTGTCAAGGGCTGTATCCACGCACTTGATATTCAGCATCCTTGGAGTTTTATCTTATTAGCTGGCCGCGTCATGGAACATAGGACGTAGGCTCGGGATCCTGTATTTCTTCAAGATATTTGACGATTTCAATGAGCTTGGTGGGCACCAATACCATTTGACCATTTCCGGTATCGAATTCGCTCATCTCATTGTCCAAAAAGTTCTCGAACACCGGCATATCCTCACGGGGTAGGGTATTCCGAGAGTACCCATCCAGTATCGCCATGATCTCAAGCATAGGCCATACGCCGTCGCGACGCTCTGCTATCGTCGTCAGGTCTGCTGGCGGTGTCCCCAGCTGCGCTGCGAGGGGACCGTCACCTTTTCCGTCTATGCCGTGGCACGGGACGCAGTTTGACGAATACAGCGATTGACCAACACTTTGTGCTGCAAGGGAAGAACCAAGAAAAATAAGTGGGAGCAAGGCCAGATAAAGCTTCATTTGCGACAATGTTCCTTTGATTCATGTTTTAAAGTAATCGCTCTGACGGGGTTGATGCTTTGATCCCGGTCAAAAATTACCGGCTCTGCAAAAGCTAAGCAAGAAACGGTCGAACGGACAAGTAAACGAGGGTACCGTGACCGCCACAACGTTCGAACTTACGCAGCCAAAGCCAGCTCTGTCCACAGGGCAGTCTGGTGTTATTCACTGTAAGCAGCGCCAATCGAACACTACGAAGGTCGGCTCTCTATGCAAATGACCATGTCTTAGATAAGCGTTTTACCTATTCGGGCAAGCCGGCTAAACGCAATGATGCGCAGTCTTTTTCCAATTGTTCGTTGTTAGAGAAAAGTTGGGTTTTGGCCCACTCTGAGATGGAAAACTTCGGACGGTATTTCATCACGTAACGTGCTTCGTCTCGCGCGGCCTCAACATTTTCCATTTCCACGTGGACGATCACGAGGTCGAGGTGCCCGAAGCCTTCTACCCTTTGGCCATATTCTGTGAATGCGGCTTTGGCCTCCTCATAACGACCATCAAGCCGAAGGGCCAATCCCAGAACGCCAGCATACCAGCCCGGATAATGAGGGTTCAGCGTAATAGCTTGCTGTGCAACTTTTATGGCTTTGTCCGCTTGACCGTTAAAAGCCAGTGTAAGGGACAATCGTGCAGCTACATCTGCATGGTTTGGATTTAACGCCAAGGCTTCGTTGAACTTCTCGATCGCCGGTATCAGCCTGCCGTCTATTGCATCCGCAAAACCCGCGATTGCATGCGCCTCGGGGTTGTAGCTGTCTATTTCCAAAGCCCGCCGCGCGCAGTCACGTGCCTCGGCCAACGTGGCGCTTCGGTCCGCGGCAAAGCCATGCCGGGCTTCGACGGTACATATAAACCCCAAAGTGCAATAAGGGGCAGAGTATCCCGGATCGAGCGCAATGGCCTGTTGTGCAAACCGGCGCGCATCAGCCTGTGCTTCCTTTGTTATCCTGCGCGAGGCTTCAACGGCCTGAAGTTGAGCCGCCCATGCATTCAGGTTTTTGGTCCCCGAACCCCGGAACCGGGCCATCTCGCCTGCTAATAGCTCTACCTGGAGCTCGGTTGCTATTCTGAGGGCAATTTCATCCTGCACCTCAAAGACATCTTCCATGAGGCGATCATAACGGTCCGCCCAAATGTGCATTCCGGATTTTGCATCGATCAGCTGTGCTGTGATACGAACGCGGCTGCCGCTTTGTCGGACACTTCCCTCAAGAACAAGATCAACACCCTGTTCCAGACCAACCTGTTTCACATCTACTGAGCGCCCTTTGTAAACGAAAGTCGAGTTGCGCGCGACGACCAGTAGGTTTGGTAGCTTTGACAGGGTGGTAATGATTTCTTCGGTAATACCATCCGCAAAGAATTCCTGATCGGGGTCAGAGGAAAGATTGTCGAAGGGCAGGACGCCGATCAGCAAAGACTTTGCATGGCCAGCCGGTGTCACGCGCGGTGGGGCGGATCCGGGGGGCGACCATTGAAAAACTTCGACCGGCGACGGGGCGTTCTTGAACTGCCGTTCGCCTGCGCGATGGAATTGCTCGGCGAGGCGTTCGTCAAGACTTCGATGGACGACATCGGAAATTAACACGGCTTCTTCGTTGGACGCTTCTTGCAACCGAGCAGCGATGTTGATGCCATCGCCGAAAATGTCATCTTCGTCGAACACGATATCTCCAAGATGCACGCCAACTCGCAGTTTAAGCAAGGATTGAGTTGACACTTGGCTTTGAAGATCCAGCGCACATCGCACTGCGTCAGAGACCGAATTGAACTCGACTATCCACCCATCACCCATTTTCTTTACGATATTGCCGCGATGATCACTGACCAATGGATCAAATATTTCGCGGCGCAGGACACGGAGTTCACTGAGAGTCCGGTTCTCATCCGCCTTTATCTGGCCCGAGTAGTTTACTACATCGGCCGAGAGTACTGCCGAAAGTCTGCGGTCTCCGTTCATGTCCCTTCGTAGCGCAAAATGCGTTACGTGGAAAAGACATCTTGTGTTTGGGGGCCTCGCGCATATCCAGGTCGGCTGCTTTGTTCGGGTGGCATAGGTTCAACCACGCCGAGCCAGGATTGAGCCCGACCGGAAAGATCAGGCGCAGCGTCGGTCGGCCATTATGATCCTGATCAAAGTCTTAGCACGTTCTGCATGATCAAGTGTCGAATATGGAATTTGCTGGTTTTCTCGTAACCTTGGGGGTGCTTTTCCTGGCCGGACTTGCAGCCGACCAGTTGGGGCGTGCTACGCGGCTGCCACGGGTAACTTTGCTCTTGTTGCTTGGGGTTTCGATTGGGGACGCGGGCCTAAATGTCATTCCAGACGACGTTGCGCAGTGGTTCGATGAGGTTTCGATCGTTGCCCTCACGATGGTGGCGTTTCTATTGGGGGGCTCGTTGACCCGAAAGAACCTTATACGTCACGGGCTTGCCATTTTCACGATCTCCATCGCGATTGTTTTAGCCACCCTTGTCATTGTGACAACCGGATTGTCGCTTCTCGGATTGGCTTCAGGCCTTGCATTGCTGCTCGCCTCCATCGCAACGGCGACGGCTCCTGCTGCAATGGCGGATGTCATCCATCAATCCGGTGTCAAGAATGACTTTACGGACACACTCAAAGGGATCGTCGCCATTGATGATGCGTGGGGTTTGATAGTGTTCAGCGTGGCACTTGTCCTGGTTGATCAAGCGAACGGTTGGAGTAGCGTTCTGTCAGGCGCAGCATGGGATCTGGGTGGCGCTATTGTGTTGGGTTGCGTGTTGGGTGCTCCTTCCGCTTACTTGACTGGTCGGCTTAAACCCGGTGAGCCGCTACAGGCAGAGGCAATCGGGATCGTGTTTCTTGCGGCCGGTTTTGCATTGTGGCTGGAAGTGTCTCTTCTGGTTACAGCAATGACCACGGGGGCCGTCATTGGCAATTTCGCGCGGCATCACGACCGGGCTTTCCACGAGATAGAACACATACAGTGGCCATTCATGATCGTTTTCTTCCTTTTGGCTGGTGCTTTGCTGGAGGTAGACGCGCTGAAGCTATTGGGATGGGCGGGCGTCGCATTTATCCTGCTTAGAATCTTCTCCAGGCTTATCGGAGGGGTCATTGGCGCACGATTGGGCGGTGTGCCTCATCAGGAAGTGCCCTGGTATGGTCCCGCGCTACTGCCGCAGGCAGGCGTTGCCATAGGTATGGCACTTGTTGCTGGCGAGCGTTTTCCGGAATGGGCCTCGACCATTATGGCGTTTACAATAGCCAGCACTGTCGTATTCGAGATCATCGGACCACCGGTAACCTTGGCGGCCATTCTAAAAGTTTCAAAACAATCGCCAAAACAGTGAGGCCTCAACAGTCATTTTCAGGGCGTTAAAGTGACATATCCGGACCGGCTGACGACCATGGACTTAGTGCTGTCAGCGGATCACAAGCAGTTGCCTTTCGGGTCGCGATCAATCTTTGCATCCACCAAAATTGGACCCAAGCGATTTTTTAGAATGCGAATTAGCGGTAGGTTTGAGTGATGTTATGGAGTTTTCTTTCTGCGCTCGGTGGCGTCGGCATTTTTTTGTTCGGGATGTTTCTCCTTACTGAGGGACTGAAAGGACTTGCCGGCAAATCAATGCGCTCCTTCCTGGCAAGGTTTACGCGAACGCCTTTGAGTGGAGCAGCAACGGGCGCCCTGACAACCGCGGTCATTCAATCCTCTAGCGCGACAACGGTTGCCGCGGTCGGCTTCGTCGCATCTGGCCTTCTTACTTTTCCTCAAGCCTTGGGAATCATTTTCGGCGCAAATATCGGAACAACAATCACGGGTTGGATGGTTGCGCTGCTTGGGTTCAAACTGGATTTGGGTGAAGTCGTGTTGCCGTTCATTTTCTTTGGCGCGCTGCTGCGCCTGTCCCGGCGACAGAACGTGGCGCTCACCGGCCAGGCGCTGGCAGGGTTCAGCCTGATTTTTGTCGGTATTGATCTGATGAAAGATGGGATGGCCGCGTTTGAAGGCGTTGTGACCCCCTCAGTCTTTCCGCCAGATACGATGCTGGGGCGACTGCAACTGGTCGCAATTGGGTTTGCAATCACCGTTGTCACCCAATCCTCGAGTGCCGGGGTGGCTGCCGCGCTTGCGGCGTTGGGTGCCGGTGCCATCAGTTTTCCCCAAGCGGCAGCACTCGTCATTGGAATGGATGTCGGCACGACCTTGACTGCCCTGCTAGCCTCGGTCGGTGGTGGCACGATGGCACGCCGAACGGGTCTTGCTCATGTGATCTACAACTTCATGACAGGAGTTCTGGCATTTTTTATACTTGGCCCATTTGCGACCTGGGTCACAGCGTGGACCGTCGACGGCAATGGTCAGATCGCACTTGTTGCGTTTCACACCTTTTTTAACGCGCTCGGAGTTCTGCTTGTACTCCCCGTGGCGCGGCCGTTTGCCCGACTCATCGAGTGGTTGGTTCCCGAGCGTGGCACGACTTTGTCCAACGAACTTGATCCGTCCTTGTTTGCCGAACCCACTCTTGCAGTCGAGGCGGCCACGCACACGCTGTTCAAGCTCAACACAGCGGTCTGTGACCACTTGAATCAGTCAATGGGAATGTTGACTCACTGGCCTTCACGACCACCGGATCACGAAGAATTGGAAGAGGCGCTTCTGGATCTTCAATCCTACCTGGACAAAATGCCACCGTTGGCAGGAAACCAAGAGCTCGGCCCCATCGTCGCGTCGGTACTTCACGCATTGGACCACCTCTTTCGCCTTTTGTACCGATGTGGGCAATTTGATCGCACGTCCGCTCTTGGTGCTTCACACAGATTGCGTCGGTGCCGCAGTATCCTGGCAGGCGCCACCTCCAAGCAAGCGCGCCCAAACAGCCCAGATGATTTTCCCGTTTTGCAGGACCTTTTCAATCGGCTCAGAACCTTGTTCCGTGAGCAGCGTAAGGTACTGAGAGTCCACCTGTTCGAAGCTGCCATTAACGGCAAGATTTCAGATGAAGATGCGATCACACAAGTGGACGCCATGCGATGGTTGCATCGCGTTGCTTATCACCTCTGGCGCATACGGGTTCATTTGAATGCGATCGAGGCCGGTACAACTTCGCTGTCGATGCACAAAGAAGCCCGGATTGAAATTGAAGACGATTAGCCGAAATCAATCTGCCTGCTGGGTTACAAGATAGTTTTTTGATGCGACTACACACGTTGCTCGCGAATTCTAGTAGGTGATGAGCTCATGGTAGCCGCTTGCCGTATCCAAAAGCCACTCACTCCGGAACCTAACAATACCTTGGTGAGGATTAAGTGTTGGCCACCACAAAATGTTTATGTTGGCTATCCGCCAAAACTTGCGTGCAAGAGATCGGTCTCATTCTGTTACAGTAAAGACCAATCTCGCCGCTTCTGAAACTTCCGTCGGTATCCGGGGATGCCTACCTGATTTTAGACGACTTCCCGATTGAGGCACCAATCCCCTACGCTTGGGTTCGTATAGCAGCGGGTGCCGCAGTCTGGTGCATACCAACCGCCAACGCGATGTTTTAGCCCTGTTCTATGCGGGAAAATTTTGGTGCCGATTGCAAACCGTAGATCACATCTTTCGCCATTTGAGTGAACATCCCATGGATGGCATTTGTTTTTCCGGTCCGTGACCGCTTTGTGATATCTGGCGCATGGCTTCCACAAGTTCCCGGGTGCGATTCGAACTTGAGCCAAGCCGGGTGTTGTCCAATCGACCGCGGTATTGCAGTTCACCTTGAGCGTTCAATCCGAAGAAATCTGGCGTACAGACGGCACCCCAAGCCTTGCCAACGGACTGGTCTTCATCGATCAGATACGGAAAACGCCAGCCTGACCGGGCCGCGAATGACCGCATGTATGCGGGTCCGTCCGTTGGTACGGCTCGGTAGTCATTAGACATGACACCAAGAACACCAATGCCTTCGTCAAGCAAAGTGCTGGTGTCTTCCGCTAAACGGTCCGCGATGGCCTGGACGTATGGGCAATGGTTGCAGAGAAAAGCAACCAGCAGGCCGTTTTCTCCTAAATGTTGGGACATGGTGAATGCATGGCCATCCGGATCGCGCAAGGTGAAGTCAGGCGCCTTCCATCCAAAATCGCAAATGGGGGTGTCGAGCAGCATTGTTGGCTTCCTAAGAATTGAAAAAGGTGGCCCCGCGCTTCGCCGCGAGGCCGTCTGGAAAACAGTGATCGCGCTTACGCGGCCGCGACTTCGACTTTCTGCCAGGCAAATGGCTTGAAAGGCGCATCAACAGGTGTCTCAGCAAGATGGTTAGTATAGTTTGACAGAACCTTCTGCGCCAGACCAACGAGGATGTCCAAAATAGCTCTTGGTTCGAAGCCGGAAGCGAGAAAGGCATCCACGTCCTCTTTGGGGGCATTTCCACGCGCGCGCACCAGGGTCAGAGTGAACTGGCGCAAGGCTTCCAACCGGGAATCCTCAAGGGGGCGCTCGTCACGAAGTGCTGAAATAATGGCGTCATCGACACCTTGCATCTTTGCGATCGCGGTGTGTGCCGGAACACAGTAGTGGCAGGCATGTTCAACATTGATCGTCAGCCAAACGACATTGCGTTCAACCACGGAAAGCGCTGTGCGCTCGAACAGTTCGTGCAGCTTGAAGTAGCTCTCCAGCAGTTCTGGTGACGACGACATCACCTGATAGAGACCGGGCAGCATGCCATAGTCCTTAACAGCTTGCTGAAGCATCGGTTTTGCCGCGTCTGGGGCGGTTTCGATCGAGTGGTGGGTGAAAGTTGACATTCGTATTCTCCAATCCGGTGGGTGGTGGCGGTTGCCAGAAAATCAATCGAGACCGGAACCCGAAAGATTATGAACAAGCAGACATAAATTGCCCGAGTGATGGTGACCTCGACTGGTGGCAGTCAAGGCATGACTAGGTGATAAGTGACAGAAGCGCCTCGTGCGCGGTTTGTGATATCTTTGGATTCTTGCGCGCAACGGCTTGGATCATTGCGCCGTTACCAACCGAAATGACAAGCCGGGCGAGTGCGTCTGGCGGCGTCTCTGACGTCAGCTCTCCGTTGCTTTTAGCCCGACGGAAAGCTTGCGTGAGAGCGTGCAACAGCATGGTGTCCCCGCGTTGCAACTCTGACGTCATATGTGCATCTGCACCGACCTCTGCGGTGGCGCGTACCAAGAGGCATCCGCGACCGTTGCCCGATGACGCGTCCTCTTCCCAAGCCTTTAGAAGTGCGCGCAGGTTGTCTTTGAACGGCGCATCTGACGCAAGCAAGTCAGTGGCTTTGGCAACACGTTGGTCGATATACAATGATAGGGCGCGGCGGAACAGATCTTGCTTTTCGCCAAAGGCATAGGTCAAGCTCTGCCGTCTGAGGCCCGTTGCTTTTTCAAGGTCAAGATACGTTGTCCCGCTATAGCCGCCTGCCCAAAAGGCATTCAAAGCCGCGGTCAGAGCGGTCTTTTCGTCAAATGATCTGGGTCGGCCGATGCGTGTCATGGCGACTATATGTACATCCGTACATAAATATACAAGCCCCTTGAAATGGTGAAAATGCAAGCAGTGAGAGTTTATGACAAAACTTTCCGCATCAAGGTTGCAGCGATGACCCGAAACAAGCCATCTTGGCACGTGCCGTTACATCTTTCAGCGTGTCATACGAGGGTAACTAGGCAGCGCCCGAGGTCGCCCTTTGCGCGATATCCAGCCCCCCGATCTGTGCCAGAATCTCCACGATTTCATCAATGCCTTTTCTTTGCCGCAAGGATGAGAAAACAAAGGGCCGACCGTTGCGCATGCGCGCCGCATCGCGGTCCATCACCTCAAGCGAGGCACCGACATGCGGGGCAAGATCGGTTTTGTTTATGATCAATATGTCGGATTTCGTGATCGCTGGGCCGCCTTTGCGGGGGATTTCCTCACCTGCTGCCACGTCGATCACATAAAGCGTCACATCTGCCAGTTCCGGGCTGAACGTGGCGGACAGGTTGTCGCCGCCGCTTTCTATCAATACAACCTCAACATCGGGATGGCGGGCCTGCATCTCGGCCACGGCTGCCAGATTGATCGACGCATCCTCGCGGATGGCCGTATGTGGGCAGCCACCAGTTTCGACGCCGATAATCCGATCCTGCGGCAGAACCTGCATGCGCATCAGCGCCTCGGCGTCCTCTTGCGTGTAAATGTCATTGGTGATCACGCCGACCGAGACTTTGTCTCGTAATGCCTCGGACAACGCAGCGGTCAGTGTTGTCTTGCCAGCGCCCACAGGTCCACCGATGCCCACGCGCAGAGGGCCGTTCATACTGCTCATGTTCGGAATATCCTTGAATATTGGGTTTCGTGTTTCATCGACGCGATGTCCGATAGGAACGCGGTTGAACTCAGTTCGTTCAGGCCGGTTTCAATCGCATCGTTTGCTATCCGCTGGCATAATGGGGTCAAATCGCAGATCAACCGTTGCGCATCCGTTTGCCCCAAAGGCACCAAACGGGTTGCGCATGCGACAAGGTTGGCCAGAAAGGCCTGAAGAAACATTTGCGCCGTCAGGCCAAGGGGCAGTTTTTGTGCCGCAGCAGCATGGCCAATGGCGACCGGGTAGGTCAGCTTCCTAAGGTCCAGCGCCCACACATCCGAGGTGACGGTACAGAAAGCGTCGCCCAGCAAAACAGTCTCGGACAACCGTTCTGACGAGGCGCAGAACGCGCGCGCCGTTTGGTCGATTTCACCCAGCTTCTCTGGTGTTTCTGCCCGGTAGGCGGCTGCGAGGAACACACTGTCGCTGTGGCCTGATCCGTGTTGGATCACGTCTGTGATCCAACTGCCGACCTCTGCGACGGTACCCACAGCGCCGCATTCGATCGCCCATTCCAACCCATGTGAATAGGCAAATCCGCCCACCGGATAGGCAGGGGACAGCCATTGTGTCAGGGTCAAGATATCCGCGTTAGTGGGAATGGCCATGCGTCCTGCCGTGGCCATATGCGCCGCCTTCAGGGGTAAAAGGTTCAAGGGTTTCCCGAATGCTTGCACCCAGCTTTTCAAGCATATCGCGGATGACGTGATCGTGCTGGATCAGCAGGCGGTTGCCTTCGATCTGACAGGGCGTGTGACGGTTGCCGATATGCCAGGCAAGGCGCAAAAGATTATCTCCGGTCACCTCCAGCAGGTCTTCGGGCGCGGCGACGATCTCGATCTCGCGCCCGTCTTCCAGAACCAGAACGCCGCCGTGGTCCAACGACTTTGTCTGCGCCAGATCGACCAGAAAGGACTCGCCGTCATCTGTGGCCAGCATCTTGCGGCGTAGAAAACGCCCGTCATAGTCCAGCGAGACCTGAGCATGGGCCTGAGCGTGGTGGTGATCGTGATAGATGCGGGCGGTTTTGATCGCGGTGGTCATCTGGGCCTCCTTAAATCTCAGAACATGAAATAGCGTTGCGCCATCGGCAACACTTCGGCGGGCTGGCAAGTCAACAATTCGCCATCGGCGCGCACTTCGTAGGTTTCGGGGTCGACGTCGATTTGGGGCGTCGCATCGTTCAGCATCAGGTCGCGCTTGCCGATAGTGCGCGTGTTGTGCACGGCGACGGTTTGTTTCGCCAATCCCAGTGTATCACCAATCCCATCTGCCTGCGCGGCGGCAGAGACAAAAGTGATCGCTGACTGCTCGACCGAGCGGCCATAGGCGCCAAACATCGGACGGCTGTAAACGGGTTGTGGCGTGGGAATCGACGCATTCGGATCGCCCATCTGAGCGCAGGCGATGGTGCCACCCAGCAAAACCATCTCGGGCTTTACGCCGAAAAAGGCTGGGCTCCAGAGCACAAGGTCGGCACGTTTGCCTTCCTCGATACTGCCGATCTGATGGCTCAATCCGTGCGCAATCGCCGGGTTGATGGTGTATTTCGCGATGTATCGACGAACCCTCAGGTTGTCGTTGTCGCCGGCTTCCTCGGCCAACCGCCCGCGCTGTTTCTTCATCTTGTCTGCGGTTTGCCAGGTGCGGATCAGTACTTCTCCGACCCGACCCATTGCCTGGCTGTCGCTTGCGATGATCGAAAAGGCGCCCATGTCGTGAAGGATGTCCTCAGCTGCGATGGTCTCACGCCGGATGCGGCTTTCGGCAAAGGCCACGTCCTCGGGGATGGATTTGTCGAGGTGATGGCACACCATCAGCATGTCCAGATGCTCCTCGACCGTGTTTACGGTGAAGGGACGCGTCGGGTTGGTGGATGAAGGCAGAACGTGGGTCTCGCCGCAAATCTTGATGATGTCCGGGGCGTGGCCCCCGCCTGCGCCTTCGGTGTGGAAGGCGTGAATCGTGCGGCCTTTCATGGCGGCCACAGTGTTTTCGACGAAACCGGATTCATTCAGTGTGTCCGTGTGGATCATCACCTGCACATCCATCGCGTCAGCGACCGAGAGGCAGCAGTCGATGGCGGCAGGGGTGGTCCCCCAATCCTCGTGCAGCTTGAGGGCGCAAGCCCCGGCCTTGACCTGTTCTTCTAGCGCAGCGGGCAGCGAGGCGTTGCCTTTGCCCGCAAAGGCCAGATTCATCGGAAAGGCATCGGCCGCCTGTAGCATACGTCCGATATGCCAGGGGCCGGGGGTGCAGGTGGTGGCCAGCGTTCCATGTGCAGGGCCGGTGCCACCACCCAGCATGGTGGTCAGGCCGGAATGCAGCGCATCTTCGATCTGTTGCGGGCAGATGAAGTGGATATGGCTGTCGAAGCCGCCCGCAGTCAGGATACGCCCTTCGCCAGCTATTGCCTCGGTGCCGGGGCCGATGATGATGTCGACGCCTGGCTGCGTGTCGGGGTTCCCGGCCTTGCCGATCTTGGCAATGCGTCCGTCTTTCAGGCCCACATCGGCCTTATAGATGCCGGTATGATCCACGATCAGGGCATTGGTGATGACAGTATCCACAGCACCTTCAGCACGGGTCGCCTGTGATTGCCCCATGCCGTCGCGGATCACCTTGCCGCCGCCAAACTTGACCTCTTCACCATAGGTGGTCAGGTCCCGCTCGACCTCGATAATCAAATCGGTATCGGCCAGTCGCAGCTTGTCGCCGGTGGTGGGGCCGAACATTGCGGCATAGTCAGAGCGTTTGATTCGTGCTGGCATCAGAGCGGCCCCATGACCTTTTGATTGAACCCATAAATTTTGCGTGCCCCGCCTATCGGGATCAGCGAAACTTCGCGGGCTTGGCCGGGTTCAAAGCGCACGGCGGTGCCAGGCGCGATGTCCAGACGCAGACCGTAGGCCGCAGTGCGGTCGAACTCCAACGCCGGATTGGCCTCGGCAAAGTGATAATGCGATCCCACCTGCACCGGTCGGTCGCCGGTGTTGGCAACCATCAAGGTGACCCTGACAGCATCCGCGTTCAGGGTGATTTCACCCTTGGCTGGGAAAAGCTCTCCTGGGATCATTTTGGCAGCTTCAAAACGAAGGTCGCTGCAATCAAGGCGATCACCGCAAGGCCAACGCCCAATGTGCCGTAGTCAGACCCATGCGCATGTATATGCGTATCGGTATGAGCCGTCGCAGGGCCAGCCAGGATCAGGGCAGGGAACAACATGCGGGTCATTTCGGGATTCCTTTTCAGCGAATGGGGTTGTGGACGGTCACCAGTTTGGTGCCGTCGGGAAAGGTGGCCTCGACCTGGACCTCGTGAATCATCTCGGGGACGCCCTGCATGCATTGCGCGCGGGTAATTACCTCGGCCCCGGCTTGCATCATGTCAGCGACCGAACGCCCGTCACGCGCGCCTTCGACCACGGCATCGGTGATAAGCGCGATCGCTTCCGGGTGGTTCAGCTTGACGCCACGGGCCAGCCGCTTGCGGGCAACCTCCGCAGCCATAGCGACCATCAATTTGTCTTTTTCGCGGGGGGTCAGGTTCATTTTAGATCATCCAGCATCGAGGCAGAGAAGAGTTGTTAAGGTGGTGCAAAACCGGCATCAGCGCCTGGCGCAGGGCAAAGCTGTTGTCTGCTAGCATCCGGACCACAAGCAGGTCGTCTTGGATCAACGTTGCGCCAGCGTTATCAGGCAACATCTGCCGAACCGGGCGCAAATGTCCCGCAGCCGTGGACGAGGCGAATACGACCAGCGCCATGGCACCGGCACCATCAGCAATGTGCGGTTTGGACAGGTGCGTGGTAAGGTCGCCCGCGAAACGGGTGGCGTCCAGGAAAACAGGAAGGCCGTTGCGGCGAATCTCGATCCGGTCGTGAAGGCGGATATCGGCCAGCGTCTCGCCCATAGCCGCGCGCCCAAAGACAAGCGGTTCAACCATCAGTGCAGATGAGGTTGGTGCAAGGTCAATGATCAGGCGTCGCTCCAGCGCGCTGCCGTTGAACAAGATGGTTTCCTGCGGCAACCAGTTCAGCCGAGCACCGGAGTCGACGCGCAGTTGATTGATGACGTGCCCAGATGGGCCTGGCTGTGCCCTGTAGGCCCGTTCGCAGGCTTGGGTCGTCAAGGTGAGGGTTGTACCCTCAGCGGCAGTACCACTGAACCGAAACGCGTCCCCGCCAGTGATCCCGCCTGCGGTGTTCAGTAGAACCGCGTCCAACCCGTTTTCGTCAGTGCGCGGAAAGAGGCATTTGAATGAACCTGACTGGCGAAATCCATCCAGTACCGTCCTTCCACCCCTGATCTTCGTGCTTAAGCGTACGGTGCCGTGTGCACGAGGGGGCGCGTCGCCCTGTTTGGGCAATATCGAGGCAAGGTGGGTGATGGCGGACCTGCGGCGTATGTGATGTGCCTTTTGTTTCAACGGTGCCGCGTTGGAACTCTATTCTTCAACGTGCTGACAGATGGGATTTCCTGCTGTTATGATCAAATTTTAAGCAAATGCGCCCAGGTTGCGCGAAATTTAAGCGAGATAGGCCGGGTATGCGAATTCCTGTGCCTGGTCTTTTCGCCAGGGCCACGTCCGATCCGTGCAGTGATCGTGCCACTTGGTGAATTTGACGTTGATTGTTGGCTTGGTAGGAAATATTTGGCGCGTTTTTGGCCGATCCCGCTCATCGAGGCAATAAAAAATTCTTTGATTTCAAGCTTATCTGCCGGGCTACGGGAAACCCCCTATATCGCGTCCTGGCAGGAGCCATTAACTGTAATTTATCGAACGGGTCATATCGGACGATATCACTTTTCCCCTATGAGGGGTTGGCTACTTACCCCCTCGGCCAGCCCCTCAGTTACCGGCCGAGACCCGTTTCGATATCCCCTCGAAAATGCCTGTGCGTTTTACTTTGTCGAGGCGAGGATTTGCATGACAAGCGCTGGCAGTTTCAATGAGTCGCTATAGCTTGCGGTATGCGGAATCTCGGAGATCGGAGATTTGCGATACCCCTCTGTAAACAACAGGAACGGCACCTGCGCGCGCTGCGCAGTTTCGGCATCCACCTCACTGTCGCCGACAAATATCCTGGGGCCGGCAGACGTGACTGCCGCAAAGCTGGCCTCAAGATGGGCAGTGTCCGGTTTGCGTGTACGCAGGCTGTCCCCCCCTATGACAGTATCGAAATGCGGGGCCAGCCCCAGCGCGTCGAGCACGTGGCGCGCCGGGCCCTCGGGTTTGTTGGTGCAGATTCCCATAACACAACCCATGTCGCGCAGTTGACCAAGGGCTTCCAGCACCCCGGGATATGTGACGGTTTTATCGCTTGAGACGGCGTTGTAATGCGCCAGGGTTCGTTGGGTAAGATCGCCGTGATTTTCCATCGGCAACCCGCAATGGTGAATTACGCGTTCCACTAGGTTGGGCAGGCCCTTGCCTACAAACTGCTTGATACGGTCCTGCGGCAGGGGTTCGACACCAATATCCTGCAACATACTGTTTGCGGCTGCCGCGATGTCCGGCAGGCTGTCGACAAGTGTACCGTCCAGATCGAACATGATTGTTGCAGTCATCAGAGTCCTCGTGAATTTTGCTCGGGCCAAGACGTATCCTGATTGATATCCCGGCACAATCGCACTGGGCGTGGGAATTATCAGAAGCAGGTCTTGACTAACCTGACTAATTTAATCAGATTAGCGGCAAACCGCAGCCAACCCATCAGGGTCAGCCAGAAACAGTAACGCGAACAGACCAAGGCATTTCGCCTGAGAATCTCTGGAGTTGTCCTGATGAATGTACAGAACCCGAATCCCGGCCAACATTATGCAGTATCAATGCTGCCTGCCCACAAAGCAGAAGATCTGACCAAAGGCGGCAAGCTGGCCCATATTGAACTGGGCGACCAGCTGTACACCCTGCGCATCACCCGCGCCGGTAAGTTGATCCTGACAAAGTAAGCGCACGTTCCTCGCGGGGTGGGTTTGTTCTTCAGCAACATCCACAACCTGAATGGTGATGGTCATGATCGCAGGCCGGGGCGGGCGCGTAGTCACCAACCTCGCTGAGAACGTCACGCAAGGCCCAAAGGATCATATCCACATCTTCGCTCTCGATGGTCAAGGGCGGTCGAATTTTCAGAATGTTGTCTTTCGGCCCTTCGCTGCCGATCAGAATGCGGTGATCGCGCATCCGGTTTTTGACGTATTTGCAAATCTCGGAGCCCTCTGATCCATCGGGGTTGATCAATTCGACCCCAAGAAACAGACCCATCCCGCGAACATCGCCGACACATCCGAAATCGGCCTCAATCTGGCGCAACCCGTCCATCAGGCGCGTACCCATAATGCATGCGTTGTCCTGCAAGCCTTCGTCATCCACGATGTCCAAAACCTCTTTGCCGATCCGGCAGGAAAGGGTCGAACCGCCGAAGGTCGAGAAGAACTCGATCCCGTTGTCAAAACTCCGCGCGATTTCTTTTGTTGTAACCAGCACGCCCATCGGATGCCCGTTGCCAATGGGTTTGCCCAAAACAACGATATCCGGCAGCGCGCCCTGGTGTTCGAAGCCAAAATAGTATTCGCCTAAACGTCCAAGTCCTGTCTGCACTTCGTCAGCAATGCAGACACCCCCAGCGGCACGGATTTTTTCGTAGACAGCGGGCAGGTAGCCTGTCGGAGGAATGATCTGCCCGCCGACCGAAGGAAAAGTTTCTGCAATGAAACCCGCAACCCCGTGCCCCTTGGCCTGCAATGCGGCAATCGCCGGATCCACAAGGTTCGCAAACTTTTCGGCGCGTTCCGGATCGTTGCGTTCGAACGACCCGCGATAGTCATCGGCGACCTCAACCAGTTCGACCCAGTCGGCCTGACCGATCCCGCCCGGCTTGTTGAATTTGTAAGCCGAAATCGCAACGGCTGCGTTGGTGTTGCCGTGATAGCCGTGATCCGGTGTAACGATCCCCTTGGCCCCGGTATGGGCGCGGGCCAGGCGCAGGGCCAGCTCGTTCGCCTCGGTCCCGGAGTTGACAAAGAAGCAGACCTCGAGGTGATCGGGCAGTTTGGAAAGCACCTTGTCGGCAAAGGCCGTTTGCGCGGGGTGCAGATACCGGGTGTTGGAGTTCATCCGCTTTAGCTGATCCGCCGCCACCGCCTGAATGCGCGGATGTGCGTGGCCCACGTGGGGGACGTTGTTATAGGCGTCGAGATAAGGTCGACCCCATTCGTCGAACAGGTGATGCCTCCAACCGCGTACCAGCATGACCGGTTCGTCATAGGTCAGGCTGAGGTTGCCGCCGAAATGGTCCCGCCGCCCTTGCAGGATCGCCTGTTTGTCGGTCGGCTGATAGAACACTTTGTCGTCCGGCAGGTTCAGCAACGCCGCCGGATTGGGGCAAACCGCGTGCCACAGGTCCAGTTCATCCGGATCAGCAACACCCGGCCAATCTGCCTGCATTCCATCTGTGGTCAGCGCCAGTTGAAAATGTACGTGCGGTGCCCAGCCTCCGTTTTGACTGGCATCCCCAAGCTGGGCAAAAGCCGCACCCTGCGCTACCGGATCACCGTGTTTCAGCCTGCCGCAGACCTCTGGGTCAAGGTGGCCATAGAGCGTATAGAAAGGATCACCTTCCGGCGTCTCATGATGCAGGATCACGACGCCGCCATAATCCAGATGCGCATCGCGGTTCTCAACCGCTTCGACGCGACCGCTCATCGGGGCGTGCAGAACGGTTCCTGCGGGCGCAAACACGTCCACTGCCAGGTGAACGGTGCGCCGGTCCGAGGCCTTCCACGGCCCCTTGCGAAAGCCGGTTTCGGTGTAGATCAGTCGCGGTTCATTGTAATAGCCCAGCCACAGACCGTCGCCGAATTCCTCACCCACGTGTGCGGCTTCGTCCAGCGGCATGTGGAACGGGTTTTGCGGCCAGGTTGAGTTTTCGACAGAGAGGGAACCCATTGGCGCATCATTCAGATCCTGACCGAACATCTGGGCAAATTGGCCACGATGCTCGGACAGATAGGCGTGGATACGCTGCGCACCGTCCGTCACAGGCAAATGACAGGCCGTGCGCAGCCGCGCCGCCATGAGGTCGCCATTCACACCCGTATTCTCAAGAAAGCGCCAAGCTGCGGCCTGACTGACAATCACATATGGGTCGTCCGGGTTCTCTGCCGCCATCAGGGTCGAATTCACAACGGATACCGCCAGCCGCATCCGCAGAAGCGGCCATATCAGGTCGACCTCATCAGGTCGCAGCCGATTGGCGGCATGGTATCCGCGCACCAAAGCGGCAAGTGCACGTTCCGGTTTGGGGTGATCCAGAACGATGTAGGCCCCCGCAATTGCAAGTTCGCAGACACGCGGTGCGGCGCACATGTCACCAAGATCGATCAGGCCCGACACGCTTTGGCGCTGACCCAGTTCACCGTCAACCAGGATGTTGTAATCATTGGCATCATTGTGGATGGCCTGTTTGGACAATCCCTCCAACGCATCCGAAATCGCATTGAACCTGTCGCAAATGTCTGACAGCAGAGACCGGCGGGCAGGATTGTTGATCGCATCAAGATGATCAGAAATCCAACCCGCTTGCGTCAGGTCCCATTTGAAATCGGCGCGATGCAACCCGTCATGCGCGAACCGCTCAAGCGCCTTGTCGGTTGCACCCAAGACGCGGCCTAGTTTCAGGATCAATGCCTCAGACTTTGGCGCAGCGGTGGCATAGCACCGCCCCGGCAAGCATTCGAGCAACCAGACCAACCGCGTCTGTCCCTCGGCATCAGGAATCTCTGGCAGCAATAATCCGTTAAGGTCCGGGTAAACCTGGGGAAACGGCAGACCCGGCGCCTCTGTGGCGATATGGGCCAAGGCCTTGATTTGCAGGTCGACGACCTCTTCCGCGCATCCCGGGCGCATGACCTTCAGCACATAGTCCTGGCCGTTGGTGGCCCGAACCAAATAGTTGAGGTCATATTCGCCATCCAGCCGCGTCAATTTGGCGTCCAGCCCCCAATGGGCGCGCAGAGCATCCGCCCAGAATGCAGTCATGTCGCTCATACGCTTTGCTGTCCTCTTTTGGCCCTGAACCTTACTGTGAGCACTTCAGGGGCCTTACCGCCCCGAGTGCCATCACCCCACCGCGCGCAGCCGTTTGATCAACGAGGATGTATCCCACCGTCCGCCGCCCAGCTTCTGCACGTCTTTGTAGAATTGATCGACCAGCGCCGTCAGCGGCAGAGACGCACCGTTCTCGTTTGCCTCATCCAGGCAAATTCCAAGATCCTTGCGCATCCAGTCCACTGCAAAGCCATGGTCGAAATGGTCGTCCAGCATCGTCTCGTGCCGATTTACCATTTGCCAGCTGCCAGCGGCCCCCTGGCTGATGACCTCAATCACCGCGCGGCCGTCCAACCCGGCCTTTTCGGCGAAATGCAACGCTTCGCTGAGACCTTGAACCACGCCCGCGATGGCGATCTGATTACACATTTTGGTCAGCTGCCCGGCACCGCTTTCGCCGATCCGACGGCAGATTTTCGAATAAACCGCCATCACCGGCTCTATCGCTTCATAGGTCGCCTGATCACCACCGCACATGATCGACAGAATCGCATTCTCGGCCCCGGCCTGTCCGCCGGATATCGGGGCGTCTACAAACGCCAGCCCCTGTGCCTTGGCTTGAGCATAGAGCTCCCGCGTCACCTGCGCGGAAACCGTGGTGTGATCGACAAAAATCGCGCCTTCTGCCATGGCGTCAAAAGCCCCTGCCTCGCCCGTGCACACAGCGCGCAGATCGTCATCATTGCCGACACAGGCAAAAACGATCTCAGCACCCTGGGCGGCCTCGGCTGGCGTTTTGCCCATGGAGCCACCGTGTTCCGCGACCCAGGCTTCGGCCTTCGCGGTCGTGCGGTTGTACACGGTTACGTCGTGACCGGCGGCCTGAAGGTGCCCGGCCATGGGATAGCCCATGACACCCAGACCCAAAAACGCGACTTTTGCCATTTGTCGATCCTCTTTGCTATCCGAAGCCCATCTGGTTAAGAAGGCTAGATTTTCCGCCCGAGACAAATCAAAGCCACGCGCAAAGAGCAACCCCGCGTTATGGCTTGCCGCCCAAATCCTGCAGGATAGGACAATCGGGACGGTCATCGCCAGCACAGGCGTCGATCAGATGCCCCAACGTGTCGCGCATGGCGTTCAGGTCGGAAATCTTGGCTTCGATCTGTGCCAGATGCGCCCGGGCAACCTTTTTGACATCCGCACTGGCCCGGGTTTCATCCTCGTAGAGTGCAAGCAGGGTGCGGCAATCTTCGATCGTGAACCCAAGTGCGCGGGCGCGGCCCAGGAAATTCAGTTTGTGCACATCCTGTTCGCGAAATCGACGATAGCCGTTTTCGTCGCGCAGGGGTTTGATCAGACCGATATCCTCGTAATACCGGATGGTCTTGGCGGGCAGGCCGGTTTGGGTTGCAACGTCTCCAATATTCATGTCGCCACCGCTTGCGAAGCTTGGTCCTGTTTTGCCACCGGTAAGGTGGCCCGGACACGACGTAGACGCAACGCATTGGACACCACGAAAACGCTGGACAACGCCATCGCCCCGGCGGCTAACGCGGGTGACAAAAGCTGTCCGCTGAGCGGGTAAAGCACCCCAGCTGCCACAGGGATCAGCAATATGTTGTAGCCAAAGGCCCAACCGAGGTTTTGGCGGATGTTGCGCATCGTGCGGCGGCTGATTTCAACCGCATTGGCTGCGCCGCGAAGATCGCCGGACATCAGAACGACATCCGCTGTTTCAATCGCAACATCAGTGCCGGTGCCGATGGCCACACCGACATCTGCCGCTGCCAGCGCCGGGGCGTCGTTGATCCCGTCGCCGACAAAAGCCAGTGCACCAAACCTGTCGCGCAACGCAGTGATTGCGGCCAGCTTGCCATCTGGCAAAACTTCGGCCGTGACATCGTCGATACCAAGCTTCTCTGCCAACGCTTGCGCAGTACGTGCGTTGTCACCTGTTATCATCGCCAGTTTCAGACCCATCGCGTGCAGCCGTTCCAGCGCGTCCCGTGTACCGGGTTTTATCGGGTCCGATACCGTCAGCAGCGCCGCCGCCTTACCGTCAATGGCAACAAACAGGGGGGTCGCCCCTTCGCTGGCCCTGTGATCGGCCTCCGCCGTCAATGCGGCCAGATCAATGCCGTTCTGTGCCATAAGGCGGGGCGAGCCGATCAGCAGGTCGCGCCCTGCGACCTTGGCCCGGACGCCCAGCCCGGTCAGGGACTCAAATTCCGACACGTTGGGCAAATCCGCTGGTCCTGCGCGAGTGATTGCCGTGGCAATGGGATGCTCTGACCGGGCCTCGACCGCGGCAGCCAATCGCAGGACGTCTTCGCGGTTAAATCCATTGACAGGGGACACATGCTCCAGTTCGGGCCGCCCCAGCGTCAAGGTTCCGGTCTTGTCCAGCGCGATCACTCTGGCCTGTTGCAACTGTTGCAACGCGTCGCCCTTGCGGAACAGGACCCCAAGCTCTGCCGCGCGCCCAGTTCCGACCATGATCGAAGTTGGTGTTGCAAGCCCCATCGCGCAGGGGCAGGCAATGATCAGAACGGAAACTCCGGTTACAAGCGCCATTGGCAGCGCTGGTGCGGGGCCAAAGACCAGCCAAACCATGAGCGTCAACAGAGATATGGCGATTACGATTGGCACGAACCACGCGGTTATTCGGTCGACCAGCCCCTGGATCGGCAGCTTGGCCCCCTGCGCCTGTTCCACCATGCGGATGACCTGGGCCAACACTGTATCAGCCCCGACCCGCGTGGCGCGGACCCGCAATGCGCCGGTCCCGTTTACAGTGCCGCCGACGACCTGATCCGAGCGCTCTTTTCCGACGGGAATAGGTTCACCCGTGATCATGCTTTCATCAACATAGGAGGAACCTTCCAGCACGTCGCCATCCACGGGCACCCGTTCACCGGGACGGATTTGCAGGATGTCACCGATCGAGATGTCAGCGATTGGACGATCAATAAACGCGCCGTCCACCTCGACCCGCGCGGACTTGGGCTGCAGCCCCACCAGCTTGCGGATCGCGGCCCCGGTCCGGCCTTTCGCCCGGGCCTCCATCGCGCGGCCCAGAAGGATGAGGACGACGATGACCGAGGCGGCCTCGAAATACACGTTGGCGCTGCCTTCCGGCAAGATCTGCGGCGCAAAGGTTGCGGTGACCGAGAACAGGTAAGCCGCCCCGGTCCCCAGCGCCACCAGCGCGTTCATATCCGGTGATCTGTGCAGCAGGGACGGGATGCCTTTTTCGTAGAACACACGCCCCGGCCCCAGCAACAGCACCGATGTCAGCGCAAATTGAATCAAATGGCTGTTTTGAGTGCCAATGGTCGCGTGAATCCAGTGGTGGAAAGCGGGAATCATGTGGCCGCCCATCTCAAGCACGAACACAGGCAAGGCCAGCGCGGCGGCGATTATCGTAGACCGGTTCAGCGCGCGGGCTTCTTCGGATTTGGCGTCATCAGTCTGGACATCGGCACCCTCTGCCACGCGCGCCGAATACCCTGCATCCTTACAACGTTGCGCGAGGGCTTTCGGTTCTGTTGCCCCTTCAACAAAGGTAATCTGGGCGCTTTCCGTGGCCAGGTTGACACGGGCGTCAATCACGGCCGGGTCGGCCTTTAAGCTGCGTTCGATCCTCGACACGCACGAGGCGCAACTCATCCCATCGATATTCAGGGTCGTTTGCCGCGTTGCCGCAGGATAGCCCGCGCCCGACAGAGCATCAATCAAGGCGCTGATCTGACCGTCATGGGTGACCTGAGCGGTTTCCGTCGCGAAATTGACCGATGCGCCGGACACACCGGGCACAGTCTGCAATGCGGACTCCACCCGCCCCACGCAAGAGGCGCAGCCCATACCGGAGATTTTTAATTGCGTTGTTTGCGGCGCGGCCATCCGACTCATCCTATTGTCACGTTCACCCTCCACATGGGGGTTCCAGTCACAGGAAGGTCAAGGGGCCGCGTCAGTTTTCTGTCAAATGTGGTTGCGGATTATTTCTGTGTCAGTTGGTCGAGCAACAGCGAGTCATACAGAATGGGCGGCGATGTGCGCACCGCTTCGGGTGAGGCGAAGAACGCAACCATCAGGGCAGCCACCGTCAGCAACGATCCAATCAGAAAGAGGCTGGCGGCATTTATCGCAGAACGCAGCATGATGAGGCTCCTTTTGTCTGTTGTGGCCGTTTCCCGAAGGCGTGATGGGGTCAGGACCGTTGTGCCAGTTGTTGCTTTAGTTTTTCGTTCTCGACCTGAAGCTGTTGCAGTTGCTGTCCAAGCGCATTCAGGTGAGGGCGCAGTTCGTCTTCGGTAAACCGGGGCGTGATGTGGCGCGGGCAGTTCCAATCCAAGGCTTCGACCCGGATGATCGCGGCGCGTTCGGCGGGGGTTTCAGCACCCTCGGGGTAAAGGCTGGTCGCCGCGGCTTCGCCTTCGGTGAATTCCACGCGCCCAAGAATCTTGAGGCGCTGCTGGTTGGCATAGTCCATCAGGATCATGGCAATGCGATCATTGCCGTCCAGATTCCCGCGCGAGATATATTGTTTGTTTCCCGAAAGATCAGCGTACCCGATGGTCTGCGAACCCAGAACCTTGAGAAACCCAACCGGCCCGCCGCGATACTGGACATACGGCCAACCCGTTTCAGAAACGGTAGACTGGTAAAACCCGTCGCGCGCTTCGATAAATGCCTTTTCTGCCGCACCGATCTGGTGACCCTGTTGCGGGCCGCCCTCGATGAACTTTGCGTAGGTTCTGGCCGAACCCATCCTTTCCTGATGCGCCCGGACGGCGGGAGTGAAGGTGAGTTCCGAGAAAGCGCGCGGCATGTAGTTTCCTTTTAGTGACCCAGCGCATGAAAGCTGGGGCGGTCTTCGGGTCTGGGATTTTGCGTCCAGTGGTGGGGGCGGCCCTTCGCAGCAAGTTCGCACTCTTCACTGCCGCAATGCCTTAACCGCTGTTCGTTCTTACCGGGCAACTCGTAAAGAATACGTGCCGCGATGCGGTTACCGGAATTGTCCCACAGTTCCTTGATCAACCGGTCGTCTTGTTCCGTGTTCCAAACGCGGGGCAAAAGGGCTTGGGCGGCCTTGTGCACGCTTAGGAATTCGGTCCGGTTTCCCAGTTCACTGTCGTCCGAAACATCCGGTGTCACCACATCCGCATCGCGGCCGTTCCACGCGGTTTCTGCCATGCGAACCCTTTGCATGGCACCGTCCCACGTGGAGGGGGGGAGAGGGGGGCGAGTCATCCTGTGGTCTTTTATGTGAGTGCGGCGGCAATCATGGCGACGGTCAGCAGAAAGGGGACGTATTGAGGGGAGAAAAGGCTGGCATGTCGTCTCATCTGATCGCTCCAAGGTTAACAGATCGGTACATCCTGGTATTAATATGTACAGATCGGTAAACCTTTGCAAGTCTTATTTGGATGTATTTCCGTGTTCCCTTGAAGGTTGTCTAAACGGCCCTAGCGTATTATGTACTGATCTGTACACTCAGGAGCCCGTAAATGCGCCCAAACAAACGTGATGAACTGGTTAGGAAGGCTTTGAAGGTTTTTTACCGGTACGGCTTTCACGCGACCGGCATGGATAAACTTGTGGTTGAAACGGGCGTGTCCAAAACCTCGATGTACAAACACTTCCGCACCAAAGAGGACCTGATTCTCGCGGTTCTGAAATTGCGCGATGAAGAGTTTTGCGAAAACCTTTTCCGCCGCGTGAACGAGCTTGCGGACACGCCTGCCGGTCAGTTGCTTGCCAGTTTTGACGCGTTGAACGAGTGGTTCCACGAGAAAGAATATCGCGGATGTATGTTCATCAAGGCCGGAGCAGAGTTTCAGGATGTGGCTCATCCGATCCACAAGCAATCGGCTGAGCATAAGAAAATTATTCTGAATTATTTGACTGATCTGGCGCGCAAGACCGGGGCGCGCGACCCGGACGACTTGGCCTGCCAGATTTTTCTGTTGCAGGAAGGCGCAATTGTGACGGCGGTTTTTCTGAAGTCCTATGAACCGGCGCAGCATGCGAAGGCCGCCGCTGAGGTTTTGCTGAACGCCGCCCTGGCCTGAACCGGATAATATCTCTGAAAGAACGTTGCGTTTCCGGGCGTTGGTTGGATTGGATTGCGCCGCCTTCAACGCTAATTTGACCGCAACAAGATTTTGGGGAGAAAGCCGTATGACGCTGTTTACCGCGACCGCAAGTTGGGTGACCGACGAACACCGAATGTTCACCGAAATGGCAGACCGGTTCATGGAAGATGAACTGGTTCCCAATATCGACCGCTGGATCGAAAACGGAGCGGTGGACCGCGACATGTGGCGCAAGGCCGGTGACATGGGTCTGATGGCCGGTGCGATTCCCGAGACCTATGGCGGTGTAGGCGGCGGAATCGGCTTTGATGCTGTCACGATGTACGCGCAGTCTTCTCACGGCGACTCGGGCTGGGGATACGCGATCCAGTCCATTGTCGTCCACTACATCAATGCCTATGGCAGCGAGGATCAAAAGTCGAAATGGCTTCCAAAACTCGCATCAGGTGAGATGGTCGGCGCACTGGCCATGACCGAGCCCGGAACCGGTTCGGATGTACAAGCCATTCGTACGACCGCAGACAAAGATGGCAACTCTTACCGTTTAAATGGGTCCAAGATTTTCATTACCAATGGACAATCCGCGGACTTGATCCTTGTGGCGTGTAAGACCGACAAGACGCTGGGTTCTAAGGGTGTTTCGCTGATCGCCGTCGAAACCGAAGGTGCTGAGGGTTTCCGTAAGGGGCGCAACCTGAAGAAACTGGGTATGAAAGCCAATGACACCGCCGAGCTGTTCTTTGAGGACGTGAAGGTCCCGATGACCAATCTGCTGGGCGCAGAAGAGGGTCAGGGCTTTTATCAGATGATGAACCAATTGCCCTGGGAACGTCTGACCATCGGCATCGGCGCGCTGGGCGCAATTGATTTCGCAATTGCCGAGACGGTGAAATACACGCAAGAGCGCAAGGCCTTCGGGCAGCGGGTGATGGATTTCCAGAACACCCGGTTCAAACTGGCAGAATGCAAAACCAAGGCGGAGGTCCTGCGCAGCTTTGTCAATGATTGCATCGCGCGGCTTGAGGCCGGAGTGCTTGATGCAGCGACGGCGTCGATGGTGAAATACTGGGGGTCGGAGGTGCAGAATGAGATCATGCATGAGTGCCTTCAGCTCTTTGGTGGCTATGGCTACATGATGGAATACCCGATTGCTCGCCTCTATGCGGATGCGCGCGTTCAGATGATCTACGGCGGTACGAACGAAATCATGAAAGAGCTTATCGCCCGGTCCTTGGATGCGTGATTAAGCCGGGTGATGCTCCCGCCCGTCGTCACTGTTTCTTGCGAAACACCTCCTCCCGTTGGGCCAGGCAGGCGCGGGCAAAGCCCGCGCCTGCCTGGCCCGCCTGCCGTCCGCAGGACGAAAGGCCGAAGGCCGCGCAGTGTTTTAGGCGATCTTAGATTTACGAGACCAAGGCCTTTTCAATTTGACCTTGCAGCCACGTGCGGAAAGAGCGGAGCGGTTCGGATTCTGCGCGGGATTGTGGCCAGACAAGATAGAAATTCCCTAGACTGACGCCCGGACCATGCCATGCGGGAACAAGCCGTCCGGCTGCAAGATCGGCCTCAATCAGGTAGCTGGGCAGAAGCGCCACACCCAGACCGTGGATGGTGGCTTGCCCCATGGTTGAGAATTGATCGAACAACATGCCATGTATTCCGCTCACCGCGCGCCCCTGTGCGGCAAACCATTTTTCCCAGGCGTCTGGGCGTGTCTCAAGGTGCAGCAGGGGGGCTGTTGTCAGCCAGCCGATGTCATCCGCGTTATCAGGCAGCAGTTCGGGTGAGCAGACCGGCAGCACATCTTCACGCATTATCGGAAGGTAATTCACTCCGGCCCAGTCTCGTTGACCAAAGTGAATTGCAGCGTCGAAACGCTCGGATTCGAAATCGAAAGGCCGAAGCCTTGTATTCAGATTTACGGTGACTTCGGGGTGGCGGCGGGCAAAATCCTGAAGACGCGGGGCCAGCCAGTGCATGCCAAATGCGGGCAGGATCGACAGGTTCAAGGACCCGCCGGTCGGGTTGGCCTTGAGTTTCAGTGAAGCCTGCGCAAGCTGGGTCAGTGCTGTCCGGGCGACTTGTACATATTCCTTCGCTGCCGGGGTCAGATGCAGACGCATCTGGCTGCGCTGGATCAGATCCACCCCCAACTGTTCCTCCATCGACTTGAGTTGCCGGCTGATCGCGCTTTGTGTCAGCGACAGCTCTTCGGCGGCAGCTGAGGCGCTACCAAGGCGGTCAACGGCTTCAAGGGCGAGCAAAGAGGGGATCGAAGGCAGAAACCGACGGGGGGCAATCATATGATGAATCCTCATACCTTTCGAATGGAATATCACTGGCAATTGCCGGGTGCCAGCCCGATACAAACACAGGTTTTTCTTTTGGCTGGCCGGTTGAGAATGCAGGCGGTATCCAAGATAGAATTGCCGTACTCATGCCGTAGTAGAACGGGGGACAGGCCATGGATCGCGCTCAGATCGTTCACGAAAACTTCCTGACCCGTGTCGCAAAACGCGATTTCCCGGACGGAGTTGCCCCAAGGCCGGGTCTGACCAACCCGGATGCAGTATCGCTCTATCGATCTCAGGTCCTCAGCCGGGCATTGGATCGCACCAGCCGCGCAATGCAAAAAGCGGGGCAGGGGTTTTACACGATCGGCTCATCCGGGCATGAGGGGATGGCCGCGGTCGCGCATGCGCTGCGCCCCACGGACATAGCATTTCTTCACTACCGGGATGCGGCGTTCCAGATCGCCCGGGCCGAACAGGTGCCCGGTCAGAAGATTGCATGGGACATGCTGCTGAGTTTTGCATGCTCGAAAGAAGACCCAACCTCGGGCGGACGGCACAAGGTGCTGGGGTCCAAAGCGTTGATGATCCCACCGCAGACTTCGACCATCGCCAGTCATCTGCCCAAGGCGGTTGGTGCGGCCTATAGTCTGGGTGCGGCCCGGAGGCATGACCCCGAGCATCGGGAGTTGCCAGAGGATGGGATTGCGATCTGTTCTTTTGGGGACGCATCAGCCAACCATTCGACGGCCCAAGGGGCGATCAACACCGCCGGTTGGACCAGTGTGCAGTCGACACCGCTGCCCCTTCTGTTCGTGTGTGAAGATAACGGGATTGGTATCTCGGTCAAAACACCGAAAGGCTGGATACAGGCGTCGATGGAGTATCGACCGGGGATAAAGTACTTTCAGGCCAACGGGCTGGACATCTATGAAACCTATGCCGTTGCGCGTGAGGCGTCCGAATATGTGCGGACGCGCCGAAAGCCCGCGTTCCTGCACCTGAAAACCGTACGGCTTTACGGCCATGCTGGCGCGGATGTTCCGACCACCTATCTTTCCAAGGCGGAGGTCGAGGCCGATGAGGCCAATGATCCTCTGCTGCACTCGGTCCGCCTTCTGGATCAAGCAGGCGCGCTGTCGCCCGAGCAGGCGCTGAAAATCTACGAGGATACCTGTACACGCACCGATCGTGTTGCGGCGCAGGCAGCAAAACGCCCGCATCTGGCCAATGCCGCCGAGGTGATCGCAAGCCTGATCCCACCAAAACGCGCCTGTCAACCGACCAACGGCCCAAGTCCCGAGGCGCGCGCAAAGGCTTTTGGCGGAGACATGCGCGCGATGGACGACCCTCAATCCATGAGCCGCCTCATCAACTGGGCTCTGACCGATCTGATGCTGGAACACCCAGAGATTGTCTGCATGGGCGAAGACGTTGGTCGCAAGGGCGGCGTTTATGGCGTAACCCAGAAACTGCAACAGCGGTTTGGCCCGGACCGGGTGATCGACACACTGCTGGATGAGCAGTCCATTCTGGGTCTGGCGATTGGTATGGGCCACAACGGGTTCATCCCGATCCCCGAAATCCAATTCCTTGCCTATCTGCACAATGCCGAAGATCAGATCCGGGGCGAGGCCGCGACCTTGCCGTTTTTCTCGAACGGGCAGTTCACCAACCCGATGGTGCTGCGGATTGCCGGGCTGGGCTATCAGAAGGGGTTCGGCGGGCATTTCCACAACGACAACTCTCTGTCAGTGCTGCGCGATATTCCCGGTGTGGTCATCGCCTGCCCATCGACTGGCGCGGACGCCGCCCGGATGCTGCGTGAATGCGTGCGGCTGGCACGTGAGGAGCAGCGGGTTGTGGTGTTTCTGGAACCCATCGCCCTTTATCCGATGCGCGACCTGCATGAGGCGCAGGATGGTGGATGGATGACGACCTATCCCTCGGCGGATCAACGTATAGCGTTGGGCGAGGTAGGCGTGCACGCAGACGGAAACGATCTGGCCATCGTGACTTATGGCAACGGGCATTACTTGTCCAAGCAGGCGCTGCCTGAACTGGAAGCGGCCGGTGTAAAAGCCCGTGTTATTGACCTGCGCTGGCTTGCGCCGCTGCCGGTTGATGCTCTGCGTGCGGCCGTTAAGCCCTGCGCGCATGTTCTGATCGTAGATGAATGCCGTAGAACCGGCAGTCAGTCCGAGGCGCTGATGACATTCTTTACGGAAGAAAACCCATCGACCCCCATCGCGCGTGTCGTGGCCGAGGATAGTTTTATCGCAACCGGCCCGGCCTATGCCGCCCCGTTGCCCTCCAAGGACAGCATCGTCGCGGCCGCGCTCACGCTAACCGGAGGCCGCGCATGACCCGCACTGCCGTCGTCATCTGTCCCGGTCGGGGCACTTACAACAAGCGCGAACTTGGCTATCTGCACCGCCATCACGCGCAGCGGATGGACCTGTTCCAAAGCTTCGACGCCATCCGTGCCGAGGCGGGGCAAGAGACCGTGACCGCGCTTGATGGTGCGGATCGTTATACGGTGAGCAAGTATTCCCGCGGGGATGTGGCCTCACCCCTGATCTATGCGGCATCGCTGGCGGACGCTCAGGCGCTGGGCGAAGATATCGATGTGGTCGCTGTCACGGGCAATTCGATGGGCTGGTACATCGCGCTGGCGGCAGGCGGTGCCTTGTCTCCGCAAGACGGGTTTCGTGTTGTGAATACAATGGGAACGCTGATGCAAGAGCAGTTGATCGGCGGGCAATTGGTTTATCCCTTCGTTGGCGACACCTGGCAGGCGGATGCCACCCGAAAGGCCGAACTTCTGGCAAATGTGGCGGATATAGACGCAACCGATGGGTGTGATCTGGCCCTGTCCATTGATTTGGGCGGGATGCTTGTGCTTGCCGGGAATGAGGCGGGGCTGAAAGCCTTTGAGGCCGCGCACCCCACGGTGCAGGATCGCTTTCCGATGCGGCTTGCCAACCACGCAGCATTCCACACCTCATTGCAGACCCCGGTTGCGGCAAAAGGCCGATCGCGTCTGAAGCCCGATATGTTTGGTCAGCCTGACCTTCCCCTGATCGACGGGCGCGGCAAAATCTGGTGGCCGGGCGCGACGGATACGGGGGCGCTTTGGGACTATACGCTTGGCCATCAAGTGACTAAAACATATGACTTTACGCGCGCCATTCAGACGGCCGCGCGCGAGTTTGCGCCAGATCTGTTCATCGTCACCGGTCCCGGCGCGACTTTGGGCGGGGCGGTGGCGCAGTCTCTGGTTCTGGCTGATTGGCGCGGGATGTCCGACAAACCGGCTTTTCAGGCGCTGCAAGAGGCAGAGCCCTTCCTGATATCGATGGGGCGCGAGGATCAAAGAGCCCTTGCCACCGGCTGATCCAGCCCTGATGATCCGCGCCAATTCAAGGAGTTCAGCGTGCCTGACCACGACCAATCCCTGTGGTTGAAAACCTGCCGAGAGCATGTGGAAAGCCACCCCCTGACCGATGATCTGACGGTTGATCTGGCCGTGATCGGCGGCGGCTACACTGGGTGTTCTGCGGCCTTGACGGCGGCGCGCTCCGGAGCATCGGTGTGTTTGCTTGAGGCGCAGGATATCGGCCATGGCGGGTCAGGTCGAAATGTTGGCTTGGTGAACGCGGGGCTGTGGCTGCCGCCTGCCGATATTCGCGCGCGGCTGGGTGATGAAGCCGGGGATCGTCTGATCGCCCTTTTGGCAACGGCTCCGGCAGAGGTTTTTGACCTGATCGAACAAAACGGCATCGACTGTGCGCCCGTGCGCAACGGGACACTGAACCTAGCGCATTCCGCTTTGGGGCTGCGTGACTTGCAGAAACGCCACGGACAACTCAGTGCGACCGGCGCACCGGTTGAACTCCTGTCGGCGCCACAGGCGGGGCGACGTACCGGCAGCGCAGCATTCCATGGAGCGTTGTTCGATCCACGCGCCGGTACGATCCAACCGCTTGGCTACGTCCGTGGTCTGGCGCGTGCCGCTGCTGGGGCAGGGGCGCAAATTATTTCGCACTGCCCGGTTGAAACCATGCAATTCGACCGAGGGATTTGGACGCTAAAAACGCAGCAGGGTACAGTCCGCGCCAAATCCGTGATCCAGGCTACCAACGCGTATCATCAGGGTCTTACGGCCTCATCCCCGGACTATGTACCAATTTACTATTTCCAATTTGCAACCTCTCCTCTGCCGGAAGAAATACGCGCGGGCATCTTGCCGGGGGGTGAGGGGTGTTGGGACACCGGGCTGATCATGACTTCTTTCCGTCTGGATACCGAGGGACGCTTGGTGATCGGAGCCATGGGCGATCTGGGGCATGCAGGCCGTTCTGTGCATAGGGCATGGATCAGGCGCAAACTTGCCGAGCTCTATCCGCAGCTTGCAGCGCAGCCGCTGACTGAGGGCTGGCACGGGCGGATTGCCATGACCTTGGACCACATCCCCAAGATCACGCAAATCGGTCCCAGTGCTTTGTCGGTGCACGGCTATTCCGGTCGCGGAATTGCGCCCGGCACCGTTTTTGGCCGATTGATGGCCGAGAGCCTGTTGCAAAACGACCTGTCCAAGCTGCCCGTGCCTGTGGCATCAGAATATCGCGAAAACTGGACCGGCCTGCGCCGTGCCTATTTCGAGGCGGGTGCCACATTGATGCATCTTGTCAAAACGCGCTTCTGACTAGCCGCGCGTTTACTCTTGAAGCTTGCCCGCGATAGCCTCGATCCGATTGCGCAACCAGCGATGGGCCGGATCATTGGCCGAGCGCTGATGCCACACCATGTAGATCGCAACGGGCTCACATTCGAACGGCAGTGGGGCACACTCCAGCGCCGCTAGCGGCCCGCATTTCATAAGCGCCGTGTCGGTTGAGATCAGGTCGCTGCCTTTCACAAATGACGGGATGGCGTTGAAATGAGGAAGAATGACGGTGGGTGACCTGATCTGGCTTTGATCCACACCGCGCATGACCGCGCGGGAACTGCGCCCGTCGGCAAAGCGCACCTCGACATGATCTGCCTGACAATAGGCGCGCCAACTGTCTGGCGGGCTGCGCTGATCGGCGTCGTAATAGATCATGAGTGGACTGATCAGAACGCGTTTCTGAAAGATATCCGGCCCGTCTGGCGGCAGCGGGGTCAACATCAACTGGCACCGGTCATTGCGCAGCAGGTCCGCATGGGGAACACCCGACGGAATAAAGCTCAACCGCAGGCGCACGCCTTCGCGCCGAGTTGTTTGCAACAGCGATGGAAAAATTAGCTCGCGCGGCATGTCGTTGGCTGCGATCTGAATGTTGATTTCTTCTGCCAGCGGGTCGAACGGGCGGTCATCGGTAAGGCCGCGCATCCCGTCCAGCACAATCTGTACCGGCTCTTTCAGCGACAAGGCGCGCTCGGTTGGCATCAACCCGTGACCCGAACGTACAAACAGGGGATCACCCAGCACCCGCCGCAACTTGGCCAGCGTGTGGCTTATCGCCGATTGCGTCACACCAAGCCGGTCGGCAGCTTTTGAAACCGAGTTTTCCTGAAGAATGATCAGGAATGTGCGCAAGACCTTGCCGTCCAGGTCAGTGAAATCAATTTTGCTCATACCGTCTATGACTATTCATGAGTGGATTTACTGTTCATGGCGCATTAGGTGACATTCAGCAAGCAGGAGGCACGCGATGGGGGTCCGTTTTTTCTCGGACAAGAACCGGCCGGTCCATATGGGCCAGTATCCGTTAGAGCGGTTGGCGCGACAGGCCCATATGCCAGACCTGTCTCATGCGCGCGCCATGCCAGAGCTTAGTTTTCACCGACCGGATCAACCGCATAGCATTGTCAACGCGATGGGTGAGTTTCAGGCGATGCTGGACACGATCCGCGATGGGTTCGTGAACCCGGTCGTCTCGGAAATTCCGCAAGACCCGTCCGAACGCTCCAATCACCTTAAGGCGTTTGGCTACTTCAACGACGCGTCCATGATGGGGTGCGGCCCCGTTCCGCCTCAGGCGTTGTTGTCGGAACCGCGCCGCAACCCTGATATCGACCGTTTGGCGTACGCGTTGAAAACGCGGCAGACCAAGACGCTGGCCTCGGGGATTGATCTGATCATGGCCGACCTGAAGGAAAGCATGGAGGCCGCGCCCAGGCCGATGGAAGCGCATAAGCATGCCATCGTCTTCCTGTACGAACACAACCGCGACCCGGACCCGGACGAGCCCGGAGCCGAATGGATCATGGACGCGCAGGATCACCGTGCCTGTTTGCTGGCCGCTGAAAACGCGGTGGTGATCGCAAACTATATCCGCTTGCTGGGCTTTGACGCGCGGGCGCACACGGTGATGTCGTCCGAGGTTGATCTGGGTCGGCTGGCTGTGGCGGCGGGTCTCGCCTCGGTCGAGGGTGACGACATCGTCGCGCCTTGGCTAGGCAAACGGTTCGGACTGGCTGCTGTGACGACCGAGATGGACATCGCGCATGATCAACCTTTGCAGCCTATGGCGCAACAGAAGTGGTTTCGCACGCAGGGGCCGGCGTGGTGGGTGGGGGCAGGCTTTGCCAAGAACGCGCTGAATCGCGATCCCTATGCCAAGCGGCGCTATATGGATGGGGCGCATCCGTTCGAAAAGCTCAAGCGTGTTGCTAGCCCAACAACCTATATCGACGAAGAAAATGTTGCGCGCGTTCCCAAGCGCGCGGATATGTTCGCCCGCGCGCAGTTCGGTGACATGGGCAAGCCGTTACAGAACGCCGCCAAGGGCGGGTATTACGTACGAAAAGCCGCCCCCAGTTTTGCACAGCGCCGCGCGCTGGGCGCGTTTGTTCTGTTGCAGGACGGAGAGAGTGCGGACACCGCGCGCCCGTCTGACGCCGCACGCAACGCGGCGAATATCAAGGCAGCAACCTATTTTCTGGGCGTCGACGCCGTGGGTCTCAGCCGGTGTCCGGACTGGGCATGGTATTCCCACGATGCCACGGGGGAAGAGATCATTCCACCACATGATCAGGCCATAAGCATGATCATCGACCAGGGGTATGAAACGATGGAGGGCGCCAGCGGTGACGACTGGATCAGCGTCGCCCAATCCATGCGCGCCTATCTGCGGTTCTCGCTTCTGGGCGGGGTGATCGCGCAGCAGATCCGCAACCTTGGGTACAAGGCCAAAGCTCATACCGTGATGGACGGAGAGGTGTTGCAACCGCCCCTGCTGCTGCTGTCTGGGTTGGGTGAGGTCAGCCGGATCGGAGAGGTCATCCTGAACCCCTATTTTGGCCCGCGCCTGAAATCCGGTGCGGTCACGACCGATATGCCAATGGCGCACGACAAGCCGATTGACTTTGGTTTGCAAAGCTTTTGCGAAAGCTGCAACAAATGCGCGCGGGAATGTCCTTCGGGCGCGATCACTGCCGGGCCGAAGCTTATGTTCAACGGCTATGAAATCTGGAAGTCCGATAGCCAGAAATGCGCGACGTACCGTGTGACCACACCAGGTGGGGCGATGTGCGGCCGGTGCATGAAGACATGCCCCTGGAACCTTGAGGGCATCTTCAAGGAACGTCCCTTCCGCTGGGCGGCCATGAACATTCCGCAGGCTGCACCTGCTTTGGCGCGGCTGGACGATGCCGTTGGGAACGGTGGGCTGAACGACACCAAGAAATGGTGGTGGGATATCGAGCTTCAGCCAGACGGGTCATACCGCCCGACAACTCACCCGCTGAACCGGCGTGATCTGCAAAAGGATCTGGATCTGAAATACGAGGACCAGACACTGGCCGTGTATCCTGCCTATCTGGCGCCGCACCCGTGGCCCTATCCATTTGCCATGGACCGCGAGGCCGGGATTGCTGCGTATCAGGCGATGGTGTCAGCCAAGGAGTACAAAGCCCGCAAGGCAGCCGGGGATTCATCGGTCATCCACCGCTATACCATCGCCGGGGACGCGCCAGTCATGAGGGTTGCCGTTTCCAAGGTCGACAAGATGACAGCGGATGTGACCAAGTATGAATTCTCGACCCTGGATGGCGCGCCCTTGCCCGCATGGACCGCTGGAGCACATCTGGACGTGCTGGTTGCCCCGGAATTTCTGCGGCAATACTCTTTGTCCGGCGATCCGTCTGATCCGTCCGTTTATCAAATCGGCGTCTTGCGCGAGGATGAAGGGCGCGGAGGTTCAGCCCTGCTGCACCGGATTTTCACCGAAGGGCGCAAAGTCTTCATCTCGAAACCCATCAACCATTTCGAGTTGGATGAGACGGCCACCAAAACCTTCCTGATGGGCGGTGGAATCGGCATCACCCCGATGATCGCTTTCGCCCACCGTTTGCACAGTTTGGGAAAAGAGTTTGAGCTGCACTATTCTGCCAGCACCCGCGCCGGCGCTGGCTATCTGGACGATCTGGTCGCGATGCCCTGGGCAGATCGCGTGCACTTCCACGTCTCGGACGAAGGGACACGGGCCGATCTGGATCAAATCCTGTCGGGCTACCGGGCGGGTTGGCACGTCTATACCTGCGGCCCGGACCGTTACATGGACGGTGTGATGCAGGCTGCAGACCGGCAGGGCTTCCCCGAGGATGCGCGACATCTGGAGTATTTCTCGGTTCCGGAACAGCCGGATTATGAAAACCATCCGTTTATTCTGAAACTGGCGAAATCGGGCCGGGAATTGAAGGTGCCTGCCGACAAAGATGCGGCACAGGTCCTGAACGATGCAGGTATTCACGTGGATGTAAAATGCGCAGACGGTATTTGCGGTGTGTGCAAATGTGGTGTGTTATCCGGTGAAATCGAACACCGCGATTTTGTTCTGTCCAACAAGCAACGCGAAAGCGCAGTCATCCTGTGTCAGAGCCGTGCAGCACAGCCGGATGGCGTGATTGAGCTTGACCTTTGACGCAAGGTTTGGAAACGACATTCTGAAACGCAAAATTTGGTCGTTCCTGCCATGGACGCCGGTAGCTTGCTGCTCTAACGTCCCCCTGGACCCAGTGAACCCTGATTAACAGGTGCGAGGAAATTCATGAACTATCACAGCCCAGCCAGCTTTGCCGAGGCGTCGGCTCTGGCCGCGAACGCGACGGGCATCACGCGGTTTCTGGCGGGCGGCACAGATGTTCTGGTGCAGCTGCGCTCGGACGTTGTGACGCCTGATACGCTGATCGACATCAAGAAAATTGACGGTGTACATGATATCACCCGTAACGCCGATGGCAGTTGGACTCTGGGTGTTGCCGCCACCGGTGCCGAGATGACCGAGCATGCCGATCTTGGCCGTGACTGGCCCGGTCTGGTTGAAGCGATGGACCTGATCGGATCGACCCAGGTGCAGGGGCGCGCAACGCTGACCGGCAACCTGTGCAATGGCTCTCCGGCGGCAGATTCGGTGCCTGCGATGATTGCGGCAGGCGTGACTGTCACGGTGACCGGGCCGAGTGGAGACCGCGAGGTGGCTGTAGAAGACATTCCAACCGGCCCCGGTAAAACGTCACTGGCAAAGGGTGAAGTGATCTCAGCCATCAATATCCCCGCGCGGGGCGAGAATGGCGGCGACGCCTATTTACGCTTCATCCCGCGGACCGAGATGGACATCGCCGTCGTTGGTGTTGCTGTGAACCTGCGTCTGGATGGGGACATAATCACCGAAGCCCGCGTGTCGTTGGGGGCGGTCGCGCCGACCGTTCTGCTGGTCGAAGACTGCGCCAAGGCCATCATTGGCAGCGCATTGGATGACGCCGCGCTGGATGCGTTGGCCGCTGCGGCCTCTGCCGCCTGCAATCCAATAGATGACAAGCGCGGCACGATCGCATTTCGCACCGAGGTCGCTGGCGTTCTGGCCAAGCGCGCCGCGAAAATCGCCTATGCCCGCGCCAAGGGAGAACAAGCATGAGCAAGCTCCATGTATCCACCACCGTCAACGGCGACGCGGTCGAATTCCTATGCGATCCGCGCGAAACCCTCTTGGACTGCCTGCGCGACAAGCTGAACCTGACTGGCGCGAAAGAAGGATGCGGCACCGGCGACTGTGGTGCCTGCTCGGTCACTGTTGATGGCCGTCTGGTTTGCTCCTGCCTGGTGCTGGGAGTCGAAGCGGACGGTAAGAGTATCGAAACCGTCGAGGGCATTGCGGACGGCGACATCCTGCATCCGCTGCAGAAGAAGTTCATCGAACACGCCGCGCTTCAATGCGGTATCTGCACGCCGGGCATTCTTGTGGCGGCCAAGTCGCTGTTGGAGAAAAACCCCAACCCGACCGAGGAAGAAACCCGGTACTGGCTGGCGGGAAACCTTTGCCGCTGTACCGGTTATGACAAGATCATTCGCGCCGTGATGGAAACGGCGGAAGAACTGCGGGAGGCTTCGTAATGGCACTCGACGATCGCAAATCCGAATTCACATTCGTTGGCACCCGTCCCGACCGTCCTGACGGGCTGGACAAGGTCACAGGTCGCGCCAAGTTCGGGGCGGATATGTCCGCGCCCGGTATGTTGCACGGTGCGATCCTGCGGTCGCCTCATGCGCATGCGCGTATCGTTAAGATCGACACATCGAAGGCCGAGGCGCATAAGGACGTCAAAGCCGTCGTCACCCGCGCAGATTTCGCTGACGTGCCTTTCAAACCCGGTCTGGAAGGTGAATTCTGGAACGTTCTGGAAAACGTCATGGCAGGCGAAAAGGCGCTGTATGACGGGCACGCGGTGGCGGCTGTGGCGGCATCTTCTGCGCTGGCGGCGCGTGATGCGCTAAAGCTAATTGAGGTTGAATATGAGGTCCTGCCGCACGTCACGGATGTTGACAAAGCGATGGCCCCCGATGCGCCGGTGATCCGCGAAGGTGCGGCAGATTACTCTGTCCCCGAAGGGATGCACCCAAACGTCGTTCGCTATCACGAAAGCGGCCACGGTGATGTTGAGGCGGGCTTTGCCGAGGCTGACCTGATCATCGAAGACAGCTTTATCACTGAGGCGACCCACCAAGGCTATATCGAACCACACGCCTGTCTCGGCATGCTGGGCAATGATGGCAAGGGGGAGCTGTGGTGCACCACTCAGGGCCACTGGATTGCGCAAAAAACCTGCGCTGCATTGCTGGGGATCGAGACGTCGCAACTGCGCGTGACGGCCTCGGAAATTGGCGGTGGCTTCGGCGGCAAGACAACCGTGTTCATAGAACCTGTCGCGCTAGCGCTCAGCCGCAAGGCCAACCGGCCGGTCAAGATCGTCATGACCCGGTCCGAAGTCTTCCGGGCAACCGGCCCGACCGCGTCTGCCTCGATGGATGTCAAAATCGGCATGAAGAAGGATGGCACTATCTCGGCGGCTCAAGGCGTGTTCCGCCTTCAGGGCGGGGCGTTTCCAGGGGCGCCGGGTGACATGACCGCGATGTGTGCATTTGCGCCTTACAACCTGACCAACGTCAAGCAGATTGGCTATGACGTCATGTCGAACCGCCCAAAACAGGCCGCATACCGGGCACCCGGCGCGCCGATGGGGGCGTTCGCGGTGGAATCCGTGCTTGATGAGCTGTGCAAGAAGCTGGGCCTTGACCCCGTTGACGTCCGCCTGAAAAACGCGGCTCATGAGGGTACAAAGGCCAGCTATGGCCCGCGATACGAGCGGATCGGTCTGGTCGAAACGCTTGAGGCCGCGAAGGCGCATCCCCATTACACGGCACCGCTGAAACCGGGGCAGGGGCGCGGAATCTCATGCGGGTTCTGGTTCAACCATGGTGGTGAGACATCTGTTTCACTGGCACTGTCCGAGGATGGCTCGGCGCAGTTGATGGTCGGCACGCCTGATATTGGCGGTTCGCGCGCCTCTATGGCGTTGATGGCGGCTGAAGTGTTGGGCATTCCCTACGAAAACATCCGCGTCACCATCGCAGACACCGCGACGCTGGGCTACAACGATGTCTCGCACGGTTCACGCGTGACATACGCGTCGGGTCTGGCGACGATCAAGGCTGCGAAACACGCGGTTGAGAAACTGTGCGAACGCGCGGCCGCCAAATGGGATATTCCGGTTGAAGCGGTGAAGTGGGAAAATGGCTGCGCGGTGCCTTCTGGCCCCAACGCAGGCGATTTCGATCCAATGCCGCTGTCGGATATTACGGCCGATATGGGCCGCACCGGGGGTCCGATCTCGGGCCATTTTGAGGCCACCCCGGAAGGTGCGGGCGTGTCCTTTGGCACTCATATCGTCGATGCTGAGGTTGATCCAGAAACCGGCAAAACCTCGATCACGCGCTACACTGTGATTCAGGATGCAGGCAAGGCGATTCACCCGACCTATGTCGAGGGTCAGTTTCAGGGCGGTGCCGCGCAGGGCATCGGCTGGGCGCTGAATGAAGAATACATCTATGGCGAAGACGGTCGACTGCAGAACTCGATCTTCCTTGACTATCGCATCCCGGTCGCAAGTGACTTGCCGATGATCGACACGGTTATAGTCGAAGTGCCAAACCCCGGCCATCCGTTTGGTGTGCGGGGCGTGGGTGAGACGGGCATCGTGCCACCCTTGGCCGCCATCGCCAATGCGGTGTCCAACGCGGCGGGCGTTCGGATGAAGCAATTGCCAATGTCGCCGCCGCGTATTCTGGCCGCGCTCAAGGACAATGGTTGAGGTCCACCTTTGGTCCGGTCTCCGGTCTTTGACCGGGGGCCAGCAGGTGGTGGAGGTTGAGGCCAAAACCACCGGTGAGTTGCTTCGCGAGCTGGTAAGGGCGCATCCGCAACTGCAAGGGCCGATTGATGCGGGCGTCTCAATAGCGATCGACGGCCGCGTTATTGCCAGCGGGCTGACGGAAACCATCCCCGAAGGCAGCGAAGTCTATCTTATGCAGCGGCTGCGAGGCGGCTAAGCCTTTGGTGACCACGGCTCGCGGCCGACCATACGGTCGGCTTCGGCGGTGATGTCGTTCATATGCTGCTCAAGGCTGAGGCGCAGCTCTTCGATCTGCTCGTCTGACGCCTTGCGCGGTACGGTTTCCGTCCATTCCCGGCACAGAAAAACACCTTTGTTCCGCCACGGGCGCGGCAACAGCAAACGGTCCCATGTCCCGGCTTCTTTGGCATGCTGCGCAGAAAACGTGATCCCGAAAATGCGTTTGCCCGAGGTGCGCGCCCAAACCAGAGGCACCGTGGACAGTACCCGTTCAGGTCCGCGTGGTCCGTCTGCGGCGATCCCGATGGAAATCCCCTCTTTCATCTTGCCCAGAACTTCGCGCGACACAGCAACATTGCTTTTGTGTTTGCTGGCCATGGCGATCGTGTCCATGCCGAACAGTTTCTGCACCCGCCCCACCATACTGCCCGCCCGCGCGGATGAGGTGATCGAGCAGATGCGCCCTTTATCCAGCGGAAAGAAATAGGGCGACTGCGCCAGTCGCTGATGCCACAGCACCACGATGACAGGTTCACCCTGTTCAACAAGCTGGTCCAGGTCTTCATAGCCGATACGCTGCCAACTGGTGTTGCGATTGACCAGCCGGATATAGCCCGCAATCCGGCGCGCGGCCCAGTTCAGAACGGCTTCGCTGTCGGCAATCTTTTTACGGATACTCACAGATTGGTCCCTCGTACTGACCGGACCGTGTCTTATAGAACTCAACGCGCGGCGCAACTTGTTTGTCACATGCAGAAGTCGGGCAGAATCTGAAAAAGCCTCTTGAGTCCGCCGCGCGGCTGGCATATCTGAGGCGCATCTTAGGGGTATAGCTCAGTTGGTAGAGCGACGGTCTCCAAAACCGTAGGTCGCGGGTTCGAACCCTGCTGCCCCTGCCATTCCAACCAATCACAAAAATCGGCGCCAGCCTATAGGTCGATCTCGGTTTCCTACGGCGGCGGAATGGCATATGGTTCTGTGTATTACGAACACGCGTAAGAGGACCCATGTCGCGCTTCGATGGATATTTCCTGCGGCAATTGCTGATTCTGTTTGGCTTTTTCACACTGGTTCTGGTCGGCGTGTTCTGGATTACCCGATCCGTCAGCCTGTTTGACCGTGTCATCAGTGGCGGACAGTCCGCCATGGTGTTCCTTGAGTTTTCGGCGCTGACCCTGCCGACGCTGATCCGGACCGTAATGCCCATGGCGGTTTTCGCCGCGGCTGTTTATGCCACCAACCGCCTCAGCCGCGAAAGCGAGATGACGGTGATGCTGGCCACCGGCTCCAGCCCCTGGCGTCTGGCGCGTGCGGTGTTTCTGTTCGGTCTTGTGGCGGGCCTGATGATGGCGGTCATCAGCGTCTTTCTGCGCCCGGCATCGGTTGAGCAGCTTGAACAGCGTCAAGCCGAGGTCGCCGGGGACGTAACGGCGCAACTACTCAACGAAGGGGAATTCCTGCACCCTACCTTCGGCGTGACGGTCTATATCGGTGGCATAGATCTGGATGGTACACTGTCCGAGGTGTTTGTCTCGGATCGGCGGGACGCGCTGAACCCGGTCAGCTATTCTTCGAAAACGGCCTATCTGGTGAACAATGAAACCGGTATTCACCTGGTGATGCTGGACGGGATCGCACTGCGGCTGGATCGGCAAGACCGAACCTTGTCCTCGACCCTGTTCGAAGACGCGTCTTATGACATCTCCGCGCTTGCCAAAACGAATACAATGTCCGAGCGTAGCCTTGAGGCGATCCCAACTATCGAACTCCTGCGGGATCGTGATGCGATTAGTACGGCCGAAGGCTTTACCACGGGCGAATTGGTCGATGAATTGCATCAGCGGTTCTCATGGGTTGCCATTTGCGTCGCCGTGGCGCTTGTCGGTTATGCAACCCTGATGTTGGGAAGCTTTTCACGCTTTGGCCTCTGGCCGCAGGTTCTTGTGGCCTTCACCATTCTCGTCTTGCTTGAAGGCGTTCGGGGCTTTGTTTCCCCGGTCGTGATTGATGAACCGCAGCTATGGATGCTTTTGTACCTGCCAGCGGCTATGGGCATTGGCATCTCGTGCCTGTTTTTGTTGGTGGCCGGGCGGCCCTTGATGCGAAGGCGCCACCGGGACACGCAAGGTACGGTTGCGCAGGTTTAGGATCCTGAACGCAGGTCGGTCAGACAGGTCAGGATATCGTTGCTGGTAGAACTGCCCCGTCGCGTCACGAGGTGGAGCGGCAGCATGAGGTCGACGCTGCCTGCCACAGGGATCAGATTGTTGGAGCGCAAGTGGTCTCTGATCACGTATTCGGGGAAATAGCCGGTGCCACCCCGGCGCAGAACATAGCGCAAAGCCATCAGGCAGTTCCCCAAGAACACGGTTTGGCCGGCTGCCTGCCGCGCGGCAGTGCGCACGTGGTCCTGATAGACCTCGCCCAGTTCCAGATTGACGAAAACGGGATCGTCCGTCGCCGGGGTTTTCACAAGCAACAGACGCTCGGGGTTCAGTTCATGTGATTCAATGCGCGAGTCATTTGGTTGTTCGTGAGTGAGAGCGGCATCAAGAACATGGGTGGCAACCGCGTCGATCATATTCAGGTCGTGATCAAAGTTCAGCGTCAGCAGAAGTTGGCCCAGCTTATGTTCAAACTGCACGGCAAGATCGACCAGCAATGGGTCCCAGATACTCAGTTGTGCGCCAAGGCGTAAAGCCACCCGGTTCTGTGTCTGCGCGGGCAGATCGCGTGCTGCAAAGGACCACAGCGACACCATTTGCTCTGCATAGGGCCGGAACTGCCTGCCGAATTCGGTCAGGTTGGTACCGCCTGCGCCGCGGGTGAACAGGGGCTTGCCGGTTTCTTCTTCGATCTGCCGAATACGCGCGCTGACCGCTGTCTGAGTTACGTTCATTTTGCGCGCGGCGGCGTGGAAACCGCCCGTATCAGCGACGCACAGAAAGGTTTCAATTGCTTTGAGTTGCATACTGAAAGTATTTTTTCATCGTTCTGATAAAATCAATTCATTTTTTTGAGTATTCGATCTGCATTATGCTGTCGCCAGCAGACTAGCCAAAGGACCACGCCATGCTGGACAAAAGCCACAAACCCACCTGGACCAGTTTTGAAGAGGCAACGAGGGCCGATTGGGACGCCGTAATGGAGTATGAAGAGGCTTACAATGCCGCTTTGCCCGATCGAATTCTGGACGCGATCCGGTCTTTGGATGAGGACTGGACGCCCTACCCGGTGAACCGCTATCAACACAGCTTGCAGGCCGCCACGCGAGCCTATGAGGATGGTGCGGATGAGGAACTGGTTGTCGCAGCCCTGATCCACGACACTGGCGACATCCTTTCACCCTACAATCACGGCGAACTGTCGGCGGCGATGATGAAGCCGTATGTCAGCGAGAAAACCTATTGGATTCTAAAGCACCACTGCGTGTTTCAGGGGTATTACTACAACCATCATCTGGGCGGTGATCGCAACGCCCGCGACAAGTATCGCGACAGTCCTTATTGGGAGGATTGCCGCCATTTCTGCCATGAATACGATCAGAAAGCCTTTGACCCGAACTATCCAACCAAACCGCTGGACTTCTTCGAACCCATGCTCCGCCGCGTCCTGAACAAGGGCGAGGGGCATATGGAGTTGAACGAAACGGCCGAAGATTAACAGGCGGCCATCAGGCGATACACGATCTGCGCTGCGGTAAAGTCCCAGGCGGCATTGCCGTCGGGGGCCAGTTCGACCACGTCAAAGCCCACACATGTGCGGCCTTTCAGAGCGTGTTCGACCAATCGCAGCGCCTGATAGTACCCCAAGCCGCCCGGTACAGGGGTTCCAGTGGCAGGCATCAGTGACGGGTCCAAACCGTCTACATCGAAACTGACGTAAACCAGCTTGGGAAAGTCCTCGGGCAGGTCGATGGCATGGATGCTGCCTGTGACCAGTTCTTCGGCATCTACATTAAAGACGCGGTTTTTCAGGCGGCTCTGTGCCTCTTCGGCTGAAAATGCGCGGACGCCGAACTGGGCCAGGCGGAAGCCTTCCTCGGCCAGCAGATGCATCACCGATGCGTGCGAGTGTTTTTCGCCCTGATAAGCGTTGCGTAGGTCGGCATGGGCGTCGATCTGGACAATACCAATCGGTTGAGTCAGGGCACGCGCAACGCCCATTACCGCACCGTAGCTCAGCGAATGCTCTCCACCCAGTGTTACAGGGACTTTGCCCGCACGAACGGCAGCCTCGGTCCGCTGGGCGAGGCGGGCCATCACGTCGGGCATGGGGCCGGTGCAATCCAGCGGTTTTTCGGTGAATATCCCCTCGACGCAGGGTTCAGCATGGCCGGTGATGCGTTCAAGTTCATTGCTGGCCTCGATGATCGCGCCTGGGCCTTTGGCGGTGCCAGACCCGTAAGAGACGGTCCGCTCCAGCGGCACAGGGATCACCCGGAACCGGGCGCCTTCGGTACGCTCAGATGCGGTCAGTTCACTATCGAGGAAGGTGTTCATGAGAGTCTGACCTTAAAGTCGTTGTAGCCGAATTGTTTGACGATTTTCAGTTCGTCCGTTTCGCTGTTCCACAGCGCAATGGTTGGCAAGGGAACACCATTGAATGTGTTGGTTTTGACCATCGAATAATGCGCCTGATCTAGGAAGGCAAAGCGCTGACCGATTTCCAGCGGTTTGTCCCATGTGTAATCCCCGATCACGTCGCCCGCCAGACAGGATGGACCACCCAACCGATAAGTGTGGCCCGCGTGGGCCTCATCCATCAGGGCGGGGCGATAAGGGGCTTCGATCACGTCGGGCATGTGGCAGGTTGCCGAAATGTCGGTGATCGCAAGGTTCATGCCGTTGGTCGGCAGGTCGAGGATTTCGCCGATCAGAATGCCTGCGTCCAACGCGATGGCCTCGCCGGGTTCCAAATAGACCTCGACGCCGTATTTCTCTCGGATGGTCTGGATAAAGGCGACCAGCCCGTCGCGGTCATAGTCATCTCGGGTGATGTGATGGCCGCCGCCGAAATTCAGCCATTTCAACTGTCCGATATAAGGCGCGATTTTGGGTTCAACGGCCGCCCACGTGCGCTGCAAGGGGTCAAATCCCTGTTCACAAAGCGTGTGCATGTGCAGACCGTCGACGCCTCGCATCACCTCGGCGGTCAATTGGCTGACCGGTGTGCCAAGCCGTGAGCATGGGGCGCAGGGATCGTATTTTGGAATCTCGCCCTCGGAATGTTCCGGATTGATACGCAGACCGACCTGAACGCCCGCCGCATGCGCCTTGGCCTGAAAGCGCGCCTTCTGGGCCGGAGAATTGAAGATGATGTGGTCAGACAGCGACAGGATTTCATCTATATCGGCGTCTTTGTACCCGGCGCAGAAGGTTGCGACTTCGCCACCGTATTCTTCGCGACCCAAGCGAGCCTCGTAGATGCCGCTGGCGCAGGTTCCGCCCAAATACTGGCGCACCAAAGGGGCCAGCGAATACATCGAAAACGCCTTGAGCGCGCTCAGGACATCCGCACCGGAGCGGGTGCCGACATCTGCAAGGATGCGTAGGTTCCGCTCGACAGCTTTCTCATCAACCACAAAGCAAGGCGAGGGCACGCGGCCAAGGTCGAAATTGCGGAAGGCGCCGGCGTCTCCGGCCTGTGTGGTCATCATGTCGGACATGTCCGGCGTCTCCGATTGTGGAAAGGCCGGGGGGCTCTGCCCCCGAACCCCCCGGGATATTTTTGGCCAGATGAAACAGGGCGGTCGTGCAGACCGTCCTGGGCGATCAGAATTCGACCGGGCCGTCGAGCTCGTGGACCTGCCAGGGCAGACCATGTTCGTTCAGCATATCCATGAAATCATCGGGGTTGAGCTGTTCCATGTTCCACACACCTGGTTCGGTCCAGTTGCCTTTCAGCACCTGCGCCGCGCCGATCATAGCGGGGACGCCGGTGGTGTAGCTGACGGCCTGGCTGCCGACTTCGGCATAGCATTCTTCGTGGTCGCAGATGTTGTAGATGTAATAGGTCTTCTCGCCCGAGCCGTCCTTGGCCTGACCCGTGGCGATATCGCCGATGCAGGCCTTGCCCTTGGTTTCCGCGCCCAGATCGCCCGGATCAGGCAGCAGGGTTTTCAGGAACTGGATCGGAATGATTTCCTTGCCGTCATGCATCACCGGATCGATGCGGGTCATGCCAACATTCTGCAGCACTTTGGCGTGGGTGATATAGGCGTCCCCGAAGGTCATCCAGAAGCGGGCGCGCTCGATCTCGGGGAAGTGGGTCGAGAGCGACTCCAGTTCCTCGTGATACATCAGGTACATGTTTTTGGGGCCGATGGCGGGGAAGTCGAACTCGACCTTGTGGGTCATGGCGGGGGAGTGTTTCCATTCGCCACCTTCCCAGTGGCGGACCTCGGCCAGAACTTCGCGCAGGTTGATTTCCGGGTTGAAGTTGGTGGCAAACTCCTGATCGTTCGAGCCGCCATTGGCGTCCAGCACGTCGATCTGCCGGATCGTGTCCAGCTTGTGTTTTTTCAGCCATTTCGCAAAGACGGATGTAACGCCCGGATCAAAGCCCGACCCTAGGATGGCGGTCAGGCCCGCCTGCTTGAACTTATCCTGATAGGCCCATTGCCAGTGGTATTCGAACTTGGCCTCATCCTCGGGCTCATAGTTCGCGGTGTCGAGATAGTGGATGCCGGCCTCAAGGCACGCGTCCATCAGCACCAGATCCTGATAGGGCAGGGCGAGGTTTACGAGGATTTCGGCGCCTGTTTCCTTGATCAGCTTGACCGTGTCGGCAACTTTGTAGGCATCCAGTTCGGCGGTCTTGATATCCACGCCCACGCGCTCTTTCACCGATTTGGCGATCGCGTCGCATTTTGCCTTGGTTCGGCTTGCCAGAGTGATTTCGGTAAAGATGTCCGAATTCATCGCCATCTTATGCACGGCGGCGTGCGATACACCGCCCGCGCCGACAACCAGTGTTTTACCCATGGGAAAAATCTCCTTTCGCCGGGGTTATTCGTAATAGGTGTACCCGTTGATCGAGTCGCGATACGCGCCCATCAGGGTTTTGCGATCCTTGGCCATCAGAGTACCGGTCGAGATCGCCTCGTCCACCATTTTGCGGAAAGCTGCAACACAGTCCTGTGGGTCGAATTCGACATATGACAGGACCTGGCTGATCGTGTCGCCCTCTTGTTCATGCAGCAGGTCAAAGCCACCGTCAGGGCGCAGGTCGATGGTGACAACGTTGGTGTCACCGAACAGGTTGTGCAGATCGCCCAGCGTTTCCTGATAGGCGCCGACAAAGAAGACGCCCATGAAGTATTCATCGTCTTCGGGCAGGGAATGCACCGGCAGGCTGGGCGACACACCGTCGGCCAGGATAAACCGGTCGATCTTGCCATCGCTGTCGCAGGTGATGTCGGACAGAACTGCACGGCGATCAGGTGTCTGGTTCAGGTTCTGAAGCGGCACGATGGGATGCAACTGGTCGATGGCCCAGACATCGGGCAGCGATTGGAACAGCGAGAAGTTGCAGTGGTAGATATCGGCCACTTTCTCAAGCTGCTCGTCCACATCGGTTTCCAGACCATCGGTTGCAGCCAGCGCCTTGAGACGGGCCATGAGTGACAGGTAGATGCGTTCGGCGCGGGCCATCTGGCGCAGGTCTACGTATCCTCGCCGGAACAGGGCGCGTAATTCGTTGCGATAGAAAGTGGCATCGTTCCAGCATTCCTGTAGCCGGTCGCTGCTGAGGTACCCATGAACAGCCGCCAGATCGGAAACAAGATGATGATCTTCGGCCTCCACCCTAGGGCCGTTTGGTGCATCATAAAGGGTGCTTTCCAGCACGTTGAAGACCAGCATCGAAGATGTCGCCACCACGGCGCGCCCGCTTTCGGTGACAAGCGTGGGATGGTCCACTTCGGCCTCATCCATTGCATAGGCCACGGTTTCGACCACGTTGGCGCAGTATTCCTCGACCGTGTAGTTGATTGAGTTCTCGGCCGCCTTTTTCTCGCCGGTGTAATCGACACCCATGCCGCCACCAAGGTCCAGATGCGTCAGCGGCACGCCCTCGCGCGTCATTTCGGTGTAGTAGCGACACGCCTCACCCACCGCGCGGCGCACATCGTTGACGTCCTGCACCTGAGACCCAAGATGCGAGTGCTGCAATTTCAGGCAATGCAGCAGACCTGCTGCTTGCAGCTTGTCGATCGTGGCGACAAGCTGGTCTGTGTTCATGCCAAAGGCCGAACGGTCGCCCGAGCTTTCTTCCCACTTACCGCTGATCTGGTTGGTCAGCTTCACTCGTACCCCGATCAGGGGTTCGATGCCCAGCTCATTATAGACCTCGATCACCGTATCGGCCTCTTTCGGGCTTTCCAGAACGATGACCGTGTTGAAACCGATCTTGCGGCTGAGGATTGCCAGTTGGATGAACTCGGCATCCTTTACACCGTTGCACACGATCAGCGCCTCAGGGGCCAGACGGTGGGCCAGCGCAACCACGAGTTCGGGTTTGGAACCAGCTTCCAGACCGTAATTGTACTTTTTCCCGAATTCGACGATGCGGTCCACGACCTGCGCCTGCTGGTTCACCTTGATCGGGAAGACGCCGCGATAGTTGCCTTTGTAGCCGACGCGCGCGATGGCGTCGCTGAAGCTTTCGTTCAGGTGTGCGATCTCGTGTTGTAGATAGGATGACACACGCAAAACCATTGGTGCCTTGATGCCGCGCTGGTCCAGATCACGCAGGATACCGGGCAGGCTGATCGCCGCCGCTTCGGGTGCCATGGGATTGCGCAGACCGATTTCCCCATGTTCGGTTACCTCAATGAGGCCTTTGCCCCATTTATCAACCCCGTAGATGGAATGCGGTGCGTCGGGCGTCTGTTTCAATCAAGTTGGTCCTTAAAGTGAGGGTGCCAATTCAGCGCCCGCCAATACGGCAGCAGTTTGATTCTTCCAAGTGTAATCTATGTGACAGGATTTGCCGAATTTACGCTGGGCGGGCATAGGTCAAAGGCTTTCCAGAAAACGGATCAGGGCGTTGCGGTCAGGTTTGGGCATGGCAACCACCTTGTCGCGGGCTGCCTGTGCTTCGCCACCGTGCCACAAAATGGCTTCCAGCAGCGTTTGCGCGCGGCCGTCATGCAGAAACTGGGTATGACCTGAGACCTGCTTGGTCAACCCAATGCCCCACAGCGGGGGTGTGCGCCACTCGCGGCCCGTCGCGCGGCCCTCGGGGAGGTTGTCGGCCAATCCTTCGCCCATGTCATGCAGCAACAGATTCGAATAGGGCCAAATCAGCTGAAAGCTGTGTTCCGACCGGTCCGGCATACGATGGGTGACAAAGGCGGGCGTATGACATGATGCGCAGCCTGAGTCGTGAAAAACCTGCTTTCCACGCAGCACCTGCGGGTCATCCACATCACGTCGCGCCGGGACACCCAGATTGCGGCTGTAGAAGGCGACAAGGTCCATCCCCTCATGGCCGATCTCAAACACGCGGTCATCACCATCGCCATGCACTGCGTCAACACACTCAATCTGTGCTGCGGTACAATCGCCATGGGCTGCAGGATAAAGCGGGTTGGAGATTCCGATATCGCCAGCGAAAGCCGAGGCAGATTGATCCATAATCGTGGGCATTCCCGCCTTGTGCCCGAACCGCCCGATCATCGGCGCGCCATATTCGATCGCCCACACTATATTCGGACGACCTGAAATCCCGTCACCATCCTCGTCCTCGGGGTCGGCATTAGCCAGCAAATCTTCAACCGGGATGGCTTCAAGCAACCCAAGGCCGATCATCTGAGGCGCCACGCGCGGGCTGAGCATCGCCTCGGGGTGCAGCGGGCCGTAGCCCAGGTCAGCCGCGGTGTAGGTCGGCTTGCGCAGTGTGACGACCTCACCATCTGAAAGGGTAACGGGCACGTCTTCGTACACTATGTCCAAACGGTATTCGGCCGGGTGGCCGGGCAGGGCAAAATCCTGCATTTGACCGCCATAGGTCGGCTCGGGTTGTGTGGCGATGTAATCTTCGATCTCGGCGTAGTCTGCGCCACCGGGGATCGACACGCGCAGGAACATCGAGATCGCGTTCTCATTCGGGCCGTTGGGCGTATGCCCGCGCCCGTCCTTTATATGGCAGCGCTGGCATGATCGCGCATTGTAAAGCGGCCCCAGACCATCCGACGCGAGTGTCGACGCCGGAGAAGATACCCAGATTTTCTTGAACAATCCGTTGCCGACCTTGAAGTCCAGCTCTTGCTCAAAACTCAGGTTGGCTGAGGGCTGAGAGAACGCATCCGCATCGGTCCGGGCGCGAACGGTGGCGGCCCCGGCAGACAGTTCCTCGTAGGGTTGCGGAGTGCTGAAATCGGTGGGCGCAGCGACGACGCCGGCGATACGCGCGCGTTCATCCTTGGTGCGGGGTTCGAAATTCAGGTGGAGATCTTGCAGCTCTGCTGCGGGGGATTGCGTGGCCGCAAGAGCGGCCACCGATAGGGCAACGAGACTACTCGCCCTCGTCCATTTTCGATGCGTTGAGTTGCGCATAATTGGCTTCGCCGATCCTTTCGTACAGGTCGAGCTGTGTTTCGAGGAAGTCAATATGGCCCTCTTCATCGCTGATAAGTTCCTCGAACAGGGACATCGATACATAGTCACCTGCCTCACGGCAGTATTCGCGTGCCTCGACATACAGGGTTCGCGCGTCATGTTCGGCGGCAAGATCACATTCCAGCGTTTCCTTGGGGGTCTGACCGATCCTCAGAGGGTCAAGTTTCTGCAGGTTGGGATGGCCTTCCAGAAAGATGATGCGTTCAATCAGCTTGTCTGCGTGCCCCATTTCTTCGATGGATTCTTCGCGGCTTTTCTGGGCCATATGGCCTAGGCCCCAGTCCTCCTGCAAGCGATAGTGCAACCAATACTGGCTGACGGCTGTCAACTCATGCCGCAGAGACTTGTTGAGATAGTCTATGACCTTGGGATCGCCCTTCATCTGCACTCTCCTGTGATGCCTCGGTGCGCAACGCACGAAGCTGGATGGGTACTTCCAGATTATCGTTCGATCTCATCGTGTCCAGAAAAAGCGGCATGCATCCGCCGCAATCCGCTGATTTTCCAAGGGCATGGTAGATCTTGCCGGGGGTGATGATCGCCTCCGAGTCCGAGGTCCGCATCCAGTCGATTGCGGCCCGGATATCGTGATCAGTTATGTTTGTGCAGTGGCATACGATCATGGCGAATCTGTGCTCAGAATATTTCCTACTTAATTAGTCAGTTTTATAATCCGGGTCCAGTCGAAATTGCAGTGACCGGCAGGCCGGACGCATGATTTTGCTTATGCATCCGGCCTTAGTAGCGCCTACGTGGTCCTTACTGAAATACCGCGTCTGGGTTATCGAGGCTGTCGGATCCTTCGAAGTCGATCTGATCCAGTTCCAAAGTGGTCACGACGCGCTCGATGCTTCGGGTCTGATCAATCAGACCGTTGACACCACCCATGATCAATTGTTCGCCGCCTGCGTTGCCGCGCTCGAGCATCTGGTCATAGGCAAAACCGGCCTCGGCGGTTGACTTGATCCGCCCCAAAGCTTGCATCGTGTTGGCCAGCTTGGTCTTCATCTCGGCGTCCAGTGCCGGGTCAGATGCGATCACCAGGTCAGACAACGAGGCACCGGACACCGGGGTGCCATCGATGCGCGTGTAACTTCCCAGATAAATGTTCTGAATGCCCAAGCCATCGTAGTAGTGGCTGTTATGGGTGTTGTCCGAGAAGCAATCATGTTCTTCCTCGGGATCGTTCAGCATCAGGCCGAGGCGCATGCGCTCGCCAGCCTGTTCACCATAAGACAGTGATCCCATGCCGGTCAGGATGGCCGAGACGCCCGCAGTTTCATCAGCGGTCAGCGCTGCGCGTGCTTCGCCGCCTTCGGCCCATTGCGTGGTCATCCACTCCAGATCGCTGACAAGCAGGTCGGTTGCGGCACTCAGGTACTGAGCGCGGCGATCGCAGTTGCCGCCGGTGCAGTCGTCACTCTGAACATAGTCGGTGTAAGGACGGTTGCCTGCGCCCGGACCGTGGCCGTTCAGGTCTTGTCCCCACAGCAGGAATTCAATCGCGTGATAGCCCGTGGCAACGTTCGCCTCGATCCCGTCGGCCTCGTGCAATGTCTCGCCCAGCAATTCCGGGGTGATCTGACTGGCGTCGATAGCTACACCTGAAAGTTCGAACGAGGGGTTGGTGATCACGTTTAGCGCGGCGAATTCGTTTTCATCGGTCGGACCGCCATACGAGGCGTCGACATAGTCGATCAGCCCTTCATCCAGTGGCCATGCGTTCACCTTGCCTTCCCAATCATCGACGATCGCATTGCCGAAACGGTAAACCTCGGTCTGCTGATACGGAACGCGAGCGGCAATCCAGGCTGCACGGGCTGCATTCAGCGTGGCATCCGACGGCTCAGCGATCAGGGCGTTCACGGCTTCTTGCAGCGCTTTGGCCGCGATCAGGCTGTCATCGTATTTCGCTTCGGCGATGTTGGCGTAGGTGTTCAGAACATCAGCCTTCGACGGCGCATCCGCTGCACTGGCTGCAGAGGCTATGCCGAAGGTCAGAATGCTGGTGGCGGTAAAAAATCGGGTCATTTGGGTGACATCTTCCTGTCAGAAACAAATTCACAGGCGTCGTCGGCGACGCGTCCGGCGCAATAACTGAGTGAATTAGTCAGTTATGTCAATCCAAGTTTTTTTACTCGGAACGACCCGCCCAATCGCTTTTCTCAATCTCGGCTTTTCGGCCAAATTGAGCTAAGATTGCGCGCAAGGGCCAAGACTGTGCCTGACCTTAAACTTCGTAGTAAATAACACGTGATTCCTTGTTGGGCGGTGTCCGATTATGAGAAGTCCTGCTGTCTATCTGACCCTGATGTCTGGGGTCGTTTTGTCGCTTCCCGATGAGGCTTTTACGCAGGAAACCGGCACAGGCCGCATGGAAATCGTGTTTTCAGATACGGCTTTTTCGGTGTCACTAAACCTGCCAGCCACAGAGATTCTCGGGCCTGAAAACCCATCAGAAAATAGTGCAGCCCAGACGTCGATTGCAGTGGCGATTTCCGATCTGTCCGAACCGCTGAAACTGTTTGTGGTTGCTGATGAAGCGGGATGTTTCACTGCGGTGGCCAATGTCACGCTGTCAGCCGTCGGGCTGGGGCAGGCCAATGACACCGCGCAGGATTTAAGTGGAAACCAAAACGATTTTCAGGCTGAATACCAGGTACGATGCCAGAACATCCAAGCAGTCGAGACCATGCGTTTTGCATTCTTTGATCGCTTCCCGAATGTTGAAAAACTGCTTGTTGATTTCAATCGATCCGGTCACCGCAGTTCTCATGAAGTATCGCGGACTGCGCCTGACTTGTCGCTCTGATGTGCGCGCAACTACATCTGGCCGCATATCGAAGTCTTACGTCAACTACGCCGATAGTATCGTGAAAGGTTTTGGTGGAGCCTAGGGGAAACGCCGCCGAGCACCTAATGCACTGATAGTAAACGCTATTGTAGTGTGTTGGTTTGTAGTGTGCCTCACCATAGTGTCACACTTTGAAGTGCACAACCTCCTACGTTGCACTGTGTATATCCAAGCCTACAATAGGCCTACAGCCTTCTACTGTTGGGGAAGGTTGCGACTGGTCCGCATTTGCTGAACACCGTCGGGCAAAGTGGAGCGTATATAGGCGAGTACGTGCCATATGTCTTCATTGGTCAGGGTGCGCTCCAAGCCCGGCATACCACTGTTGAAGCCTTTGGTGCAGTGTGCGGCAAGCGCGTCTGCCTCATCCAGTTTGGTGTAATCGAACAGTAGCTGACTATCATGGTGCCATGTGTGCCCTATCACGTCATGTGGTGGCGCAGGAAACATTCCGTTATCATCGGGTGCGTGAGCGACGACACAAGGTGTGGTGAATGCAAGCTTCGCAAACTGAATTGTTGAACCTGTGGCCGCTGGCACTGGTTCTCGTTTATTGGCTCCTAACCTCGGCAAGGTTCAAGGGGTGGTTTGGAGAATTTCAAGTCAATTTAGTGCTGAAGCGCATGTTGGATGCCAACGAATACCGAGTGTTAAAAAATGTTACCCTGCCGACACGTTCCGGAACGACGCAGATCGATCATCTAGTCTTGTCTCGTTTTGGAGTTTTTGTAATCGAGACGAAAAATCTAAAGGGTTGGATTTTCGGAGATGCCGACCAAGCTCGATGGACCCAAGTAATCTATGGTAAAAAATGGCGCATACAGAACCCGCTTCGCCAGAACCATGCTCACATAAAAGCAGTTCAAAGTTCACTGAATATCGAGGAATACAAGATACACGGTATCGTGGCTTTCGTCGGTAGCAGCACGTTTAAAACAGCAATGCCAGCGAATGTCGTCAGCGGTGTTCGTCCGATTGTCGGGTTGATACGCTTCAGAACCATCGAAGTATTTAGCCAAAGTGAAGTAGATGAACTCGCTCAACTACTCGACAGCAAACGCCTCAAGCCGGGTGTAATCACCCACGTCAAACACACAAAACACATAAAGAAGAAGCTGGCAGTCGTAGAAAACGCCTGCCCGCGTTGTCGCAGTCCCATGGTAGAGCGGCAAAACCGCCGAACGGGCGAGCGTTTCTTGGGTTGCACACGCTACCCAATGTGTAAGGGTACACGTCAACTCGCATAGTTCATTGAATTACGTATACTGGTGTACAGGCTCTCTGCAGATATCTGTCTAGCTACACTAAGCTATCTAATGTGTGTGCAATTCTGGCAATACTGGGGATTAGACTGTCAAACTCTATCAGAGCGGCTCAGTGCACATCAGGCAGATAACAATGGCGAGGAGGATGAGTGACGTACTGGACACCGAGGATCATACTCAATGCAGACAATCTGGTGTGGTTGGGAGGCTGCTGATGACTGCGCGTCTTTGACTGCAATTCATTATCGGGTGTACTATTAATATTAATAAAAACAGATAGATGAGTTAACTATCTGTAAGGTGTACGTACTATGCAATGAAACTTATTTGTTGCTGAGCTAACCTATTCAGTAACTGAACGGCAAGTATCAAGTGATTTGGTAATCTATAATATACCGGATAACACACCGGATAGTTTACTACGAAGCATACTATGAAAGTCTTAATGTGCTATGCTCTGGAAAGCATACTAGGTATCATGCTGTACAGTACGCCAAGTTATTCTTTGCACAGCTTTTGTATGTATCCATGTATCAACTTTAGATCATCTATCCAGAGCCACAGAGTGTGAATACAGATGATATACTAAGTACAGCATACTAAGGGTTATACTAAGGTATTAACTAAGCATCTATACTAAGTATATACACAAGCTATACCGGACCGCATTGTATATACATCTGATATAATCTAATACATAACCGTGCAGCGGCAGACAGATGACACATTCAGTAAATGCAATCTGTCCGGTTTTATTGTCAATGGAGGGAGGGATAAGCCAAGGTAAGCATAAATTCACACAAGATTACAAAGAAGATAGATTATCTTACATGAGCGCACACATTTGCATTTTCAGATGGGCAATAGTCCACCCATAAAAAATCGGGACAATCTTGCCCCGGAATGCAGGCCGTCAGCGTGGGCCTTTACTTAATATCCGGTAAACCGATGCGCGGCTGATACCGAGGTCTTGAGCTATCTTTGTAGCGCCTATGCCATTACCTGCCAGAGCAAGCACCTCGCCCGACTTCGCCAACGCGGTTGGCTTACGCCCTTTGTATTTCCCAGCAGCTTTGGCCTTGGCAATTCCTTCACGCTGACGTTCCAGCATAATCTCACGCTCAAACTCGGCCACGCTTCCCAGCAGGTTCAACATCAGCTTGCCTTGGGCAGTGGAAGTGTCGAGACTTAACCCCAAGATCGTTAGGTGCGCCCCAATGGCATCAAGCTGGCTGCGGATTTCCATCAGGTGGGCCATAGAGCGCGCCAGACGGTCCAGTTTGGTGACTACTAGGTGATCACCCTCTCGGATGAAGTTGAGCGCCTCTGTGAGCTTCTCACGCGCTCTCACATCCACTGAGGATACCTGTTCGGTAAATACCTTCTCGCACCCGGCCTTTTCCAGTTCCCGTAGTTGAGCATCAAGCCCAGCCGTTTGATCCAAAGTGGAAGTCCTAGCATAGCCAACAAGCATGATCTGCCCCGTCTCACAAAGTTTTAAATATTGGGATACATACTGTCTCAAAAAGCAAAGTCAATATCTGTGAGACAAAATTTGCATGTGCGCCAGTCGTGTCGCTGAGGCAGGGCTCAGTGAGACGGACGTGGGTCCGAACCACGGGACGCAAGTATTCGGAGAACATTTGCACAACTATTGGCAGACTGCGGCTTCAATTCCTCACCCAAGTGTGCGACTTGATCGGAAAGTTGGCCTGCTGGTCGGCTATCAACAGAAAATCGGAATAGAGGCACAGATATGAGCGGCAGTGTTAACGGGTCGGATTGGGGCTCTCGAACGCTTGAGCAGCGACTGATTGGTCTAAAGGCCATCGCACCAGACCCCTTTGTTCACGTTACGCTAGAAGGGGCCGCAGGGGTTTTAGGCGACACCAATAACCCGCTGCGTCTCAACCTTTTTTCAACAAGTGTACGCATGCTGTTTGAACACATCATGGGACCGCTAGCGCCAAAAGAAGAGGTAGTGAATTGTAGTTGGTACGAACCGGTACCAAACACGAACGGGCCAGTGCGAGCGCAACGAATACAATATTGGTTACAGGGAGGTCTGTCTGATGAATACGTAACGGAAGAATTCCAACTGAAGCCACAGGAAATGCGTGCTCGGTTAGTCAAAGCGTTCAACAACCTTAGCAAGCATGTACACGGTCGCTCCGACACCCTGATAGTCGACATCGCAGCGCAAGAGGCAGAGGCCAAAGCTACGCTGGACGCAGTCGAGGAACTACTAACAACATACCATGAAAGCCGCCGCGCACTCATTGTGCCGTTAGTTGACAGCCTAGATGAGAGTGCGGTGCAAAGTATGCTCTCGGAGACTATCTTAGATGTCGATGAGCTCGCCACACACCACACCATAGATGACATATGCCCGATGAGCACGACAGTCGACAGCATTGATCACGCGACTGTTCACTACAGAGTTTCCGGCGACATTGAGGTCACCCTGCAATGGGGATCGAACTCTGATCGACGTAAAGGCGATGGAGCGGAACTAGGACACAGCTTTCCATTTGTATGTACCTTCGATGTTCCAGTTGATGACCCTTCCAATATTGCAGACGCAGAAGTGTCCTTCGGAGTAGATACCAGCGGTTGGTACGGCAACTGATATTGCGCGAGTGCAGGCTTGGTCGAAGCTTTCAAAGGCCACCCCCACGGGGGAAACGATAATCGGGTAATAGGTAAGTATCTGCTCAAAAAAATGTGCCGAAAAATTCCATCCCGAAAAAGTAGATTGCTTCCAAATCGATACCATCCGAGGGTTGCGTTTGTTCCCCTTCTGTCCCAACATCAAATGAAAGAAGATATAGGGTATTTTGAATGAAATTTTTTGAAGAGCGTAGCGAGGCGTCAGAGATAAAGGCTAAAATTGTGTCGAGCTACTTTGCTGCTTGGGCAAACGTGATCATCCCTTCTGCTCAAAAGTTTGGCAACAATATCAACTACATTGACCTTTACGCCGGACCGGGCCGGTACAGAGACGGCGCTGCGTCAACCCCGTTATTGGTGCTAGAGACGGCAATCAAGGATCACAAAATTGCGGCCAATCTGGTGTCATTCTTTAATGATGTGGAGGTCGGTAACACGACAACGCTGTCTGAGGAGATCAGAAAGCTCCCCGGCATCCAGAAACTTCGCCACCCTCCGATTATTACCTGTGGCGATGTCGATGAGGAAGCAGCCAAACACTACAATAAAGTAAAGCTGGAGCCGACTTTTTCATTCATTGATCCGTTCGGATACCGGGGTTTGTCGCGCAACATTATCAGGGGCGTAATAAAAGACTGGGGTTGCGACTGCGTTTTCTTCTTTAACTACGCGCGGATTAACGCTGGCATCACCAATGCTAAAGTCAAACAGCACATGGACAGCCTCTTTAGCGAAGCAAGGGCTGACAAGTTGCGTAGTATCTTGCCGGGAATGGAGCCCGCTTTAAGGGAAGCGGCGATACTCGAAGAACTGGCAAACGAGATAAAGAGTTTGGGAGGCACCTTCGTCCTGCCATTCACCTTCCGCAACGAGACCGGGAACAGGACAACACACAAACTCATCTTCGTGTCTAAGCACTTTCGGGGCTACAATGTGATGAAGTCAATAATGGCAAGCGCCAGTTCCACGGAAGACCAAGGTGTTGCGTCCTTTGCCTATTCTCTGGCAGATGCTTCCATGCCGCTTTTGTTCTCCTTGAACCAGCCTATGAGCAAGCTCAAGACTGAGCTACCACGCTACTTTGCAGGCCGTTCTATTAAGTTCAAAGGGCTCTACGAGGAGCATAGCGTTGATAGGCCCTATATGGAAAAACACTACCGGCTGATTTTGAAGGAGTTGGAGGCAGACGGGCAAATAACTGTGAGCACAAATAAGAGCAACCGCAGGCCTGGGACCTACGCAGAGCACGTAACAATACACTTTCCACAGGTGACATGATGGCAAACAACTCTTCAATAGAATGGACAGAAGCCACTTGGAACCCGGTGGCGGGCTGCACGGTGATCTCTCCAGGCTGCACAAATTGTTATGCTATGCGCATGGCGCGAAGGCTTGAGGCGATGGGACAACCGAAATACGCCGGGCTGACCAGAGTGACTGGGGGGCGAGCAAAGTGGAATGGTAAGATAAGAGTGGACCAAAATTCGCTCAAGGCGCCCCAAAAATGGAAAGTTGGGCGTATGATCTTTGTTAACTCAATGTCGGATTTGTTTCACGAAGATGTGCCTGCAGAGTTTATCGCCTCAGTGTTTGAAACGATGCGCAACACTCAGCAGCATACCTACCAAGTCCTTACCAAGCGCCCTGAGCGACTATCTGAGTTTTCCGACGAAGCTTTCTGGCCTGACAATGTTTGGATGGGTGTCAGTGTAGAGAGTGTGGACTATGCTTTTCGTATTGATCTGCTGAGGGCGTCGCCTGCCCGAACAAAGTTCTTGAGCTTAGAGCCATTGCTTGGCCCCTTACCAAACTTGGACTTGGACGGGATCGACTGGGTCATAGCTGGAGGCGAAAGTGGTCCCGGCGCGCGTGCCATGGAAGAGGGCTGGGTTACAGAGATTAGAGACCAGTGCACAAGTGCGTCAGTCGCTTTTCATTTCAAACAGTGGGGCGGTGTTAACAAGAAAAAGGCTGGTCGCACTCTCGAAGGGCGGACTTGGGATGAGTTTCCCAACGAGCCCGCTGCAAGCGTCACAGCGTAACCAGACCTCCATACAGTTAAGAAGGCATGCAGAAAGCCGGGGTATTTCTAAGGATAACCCTTGATGTGGTGCAGGGACAGGTCCTTATGTTTAACCTTGCACATTGCCTCGAAAAGCACTTGAACGGGTACATTGCCGTCGCCGTAGCGTCCCGCCATACCGGGCAACGTATGGCCTAATAGGATGTCATTGATGTCTGGTTGCATGCCAGAATGACGACAGGCGTCTTTGAAGGTGTGGCGAAAAGAATGGAACGAAGTCTTACGCGTCTTTGCACCTATACTTTTGATGTAGCGGCTAAAGTCCTTGCTGGCCTGCTCTGAGTGGTAGCCCATGGCCCCGACTTTTAGTTCTGGGAACACCCGCGTCGCGCCTGCATCTCGTTGCGCCTGAACGAACTGTAAGAAACCAAGTCGAACTAACTCGGGATGTATAGGAACGATCCTGCTCTTGCCGAACTTGACACGTTGGTCTTCGTCCCCCTCTTGGACCCGGATTAGGGGAATGCCCTCTTCTTGGTCGATGTCTTCAACGCTCAGTTGGCACAACTCGTTCAGTCGTGCGCCAGTCCATAAGCCGAGCAGTGGAAGCCAAAACCAACTGGTATCGCTCAGGTCTGTATCTCCCGGCATCGTGCGGAACCGTCTAGATTTGCATCCGGTGAACAGCGGGCTTTTGAAGATTGTTTGAAGTTGCTCTTTGCTAAACGGGTCATGTTGGTTTCTGGCTTTGTTGTTGTCATCTACCTTCATCGGCCCAAAGATGTCTGCAACCTCTTCGTCCAACTGTTTGTCAGCCCACTTCCATATCCCTTGCAGCCTTCCCAACGCTTTGTTGACAGTACTTACCGATAGCGTTGGCAATTCGTGGTCTTTGGCAGCTTGTATGGCGTCTCTCGGAGATAAGCCAATCGTTTGCGGCAGTTTATTCCTGTTGCTAGGAAGCTCAAGCAGCACGTTCTTAAAGTCGCGCGCGTCCGGTTTATTGTAGTCTAGAACAGGACGGTCGCCTTGCAATTCGATGAAAAGGTCGGTCCAAGTCTGATAGTCGTTCACCAGTTTGGCTGACCATTGGCCGGTCTGTTCCGCCTCAGCCTTTCTCTCGGCGAACAGATCGGATAAGAGTGGGCTGGAGGGCACCTCTGGAGGCTTCCTTTCAACTTTGGTGGCTCTATTGCCGGAAGTAGTTTCCGGCCTCTCTGTGACGTTCACAGGCGCGCTGGGCAGCGTGCTAAAATCGTATGTCTCAAAAGTCTTATCGTGTTCCAGCAGGGCTTTGATTTGAGCCAATTGTGCCTTTTTAATCTCCCCTAAGATCAGAAAGGCGTCTTCACGCGTCTTGGGCTGCTTAACCCCGGTACAGCTGCAGAATTTATCGAGCTCCGAGCGCGCGTAGTCTCTGCCGAGCAAGTTCCAGAAGTCCTCGTTGTTCGTCTCATGAAGGCGGATGGTGTCAACGATGCGTTCCTTCTCTAGCTCGGTATAGGGGCCGATCTCATCCCTACTTGCCTTTGCCTTTTCCAGTATTGCCTTGAAGTGCTCACGCACTTTGGTGCGCAGTTCGCCGTGGTTCATGCCCGATGCTTCTATGTGCTTTGTTATTGTGTCGCCGCACACTGCAAGACGCCGTGCCAGAGTACCAGCCTCTTTAGGGCATCTCGTATGCAAAGACACCCGAAGGGTCCTACGTGTGGTGCTTGGTCTAGTGTGGGGTTTTGGTCTTGTGTCGGGCAGTGGCCAACGGAAGTAGTAGATGCCGTGTCGGGACAGTGAAAGATACGCATGCAGCTTCATTTTGTGTCACACCTGTGTGTCACACCGCTCTAATGCTTGCTATCTAGTTGTATTGTTGGGTTCTGGTGGAGCCTAGGGCCACCATACCCTCTTTGAAATCACTGCGCTTTCTGCCAGTTGGGACATCTCACCCCCACATGTAACCCCACATAATGCTGACTTCGAGTGATATCAACTGCTGTCGTAGCTGGCTCGAATAGATCACCTTGAAGGCTTGCGAAACGCTGCCAAGCTGCTTGGCCAGTTCCAGAAACTCCAGCCTCGGTTTGATGTTCCTTTCCTGAATGCTTGTCATTGATCGACCCTCGTTGCTTGCGCTCCATAAGAGCAGCAACGTCAGATCAAATGTTGTGCGTTGTAACTAAAAAGGGAAATTAGTCCCTCCGCAATTGGGCATCGTCAGCACTGCTCCACTGCATTATTCGTTTACAACTAAAATGACTTTGATCTTGGCTTCGCAGAGCTTCCAGCTCATTTTCTTCCGTTCGATCCAATCTCCCGAGTTCTTTTTGATAAAGGAGTTTCAACATTTTTTCCTCCTGAGCAGCTGAAAGCCCCGTACCACAACGCTGCAAAAGCCACTCCAGAAACACCTGATCGTTATCCAGACCAGTACTAGGGTCAGGACCTATAAACGAACGACCGCTTCTCTAAACAGCGGACGTTGGCCGAAAACGGGGCAAGGACCACAGTGCGGACTTTTCTGCCGTTTATGAAAGCCTAGCGGCGCCAAATCTCAATCGTGCGAAAGTTCATCTAACCCGGTGCAATCTGAACGACTTCGGCTGGCTTGACGGGCATTTGGTCAAGGAAGCAGTCATGTATGCAATTTTCAAGCCACGTCATTTGCATTGGAGATATCTTGACGCCTCAAGCGGTTTGGGAAGAATGAGTCTCAGGGCGGGAAGAATTGGTCCTAAGCGTGTTTGCTGAATCCACTTGGGAAACGCAAGATCGGCCGGCAAGCGCGTGCTTTTGCGCGCTACGAAACGCTTGACGAGGGTCATTCAGGAACGAACGGTCAACGGGTCAAACATTTACATTTGGGATATGTCGGCTGCGAAACCGGACATCACAATAGGGAGGACGGTTAATGAAGTTCAAATCTACTTACGCGATTGCGGCGTGCCTGTCGGCAACCCTTCTTGCGGCAACTGGAGCCTCAGCGCAGGACTATGATCTCGTCATCAGCAATGGCCGGGTTATGGATCCCGAGACACTTTATGACAGCATTGCAAACGTGGGAATCAAAGACGGGCGGATCGTCGAAATCTCGAAGGACACACTGACCGGCGCGGACGAGATTGACGCCACGGGCCACGTCGTCGCCCCCGGCTTCATCGACACCCATTTTCACTGGCAGGCACCGCTTGGCTACAGGTTCGGGCTGCGCGACGGACTGACCACGCCCATGGATCTCGAGATGGGCTGTGCCGCAACCCTCATACCCGAATGGTACGCGGCGCGCGAAGGGGTCACGCAGTCCAACTACGGATGCGCGGCGAGCCATGAGATCGCGCGTGCCATCGCCATCGACGGGGCCAGCGGAGACAACCTACTGCGCGGCCCGGTTGCCGTTCTCGAAACCCGCAAACAGTCGGGCTGGAGTGAGACCAAGGCAGATTACGACACTGGGAACGAGATCCTGCGTATCCTTGACAAGGGGCTTCAGGACGGCGCGGTCGGCATCGGCAGCACGCTGGGCTACATGCGCAACGGTGTCACCTCGCGCGAGCTTTTCGAGGTGCAGAAGGTCGCCGCCCGCTACGGCCGACACACAGGCGTGCACACGCGCTTCACCCCGGACGATGCGACCCACGAGAATATCGGCGCGCAGGAGGCCCTGACCAACGGTCTGGCGCTTGGCGCACCAGTTTCGATCCTGCACTTTAACAATCCCGGCTGGCGCCTGACGCATGAGTTGCTGACACGGCTTTCCGAACAGGGTCATAACGTCTGGGGCGAGATCTATCCGTACTCCGCAGGGGCAACAACGTTGAACGCCGGCTTCATGCAGCCTGAAAACTGGGTAGACAGGCTGGGTCACAAATACGAGGACACGGTCCAGGACCCAATCACCGGTGACTTCTACACGACGGCATCTTTCGAACAGGCCCTGAAGGACGACCCAACCCGCGAAATCATCCTTTTCAAGATGCCCGAGGAGGACTCGGCGCGCTGGTTGACGCTGCGCGGCACGACGATGGCAAGCGACGCAATGGCCGGAACACCGATTTTCGGCCCTTGGGACACGCCAGCCGACCAGATTGGCAACACCCACCCCCGCACTTCGGGCGCGCGTGCCAAGGCGATCCGGCTGGCCCGCGAGAACGACATCCCGCTGATGCAGATCATGTCGATCCTCAGCTACAACGCCGCCAAGCACCTCGGCGAAACCGGGCTGAAAGCAATGCAGGAGCGTGGCCGGATGCAGGAAGGTATGGTCGCCGATGTCGTCGTATTTGATCCTGAGACGGTGACGGACAATTCGACCTATGCCGAGGGGCTGGTGCCGTCCACCGGGTTCAAGGCGGTTGTGGTCAACGGTACCGTCACGGTGCGGGACGATGAATTGCTCGGCGTCTTTCCGGGCCAGCCGATCCGTTTCGAGCCCCAGGCCGTGCCGCGCTTCGAGCCGGTAACCGAAGAGGCTTGGAACCTCGAGTTTTCCACCGGTATGCCCGACGTCGCCCCCGGCCTGCCACCCCAGGGCGGAAATTGAACCAACACGGGGAAGTCAAAGCATGCGTCTGATCCTCGTAACTGTCATGGCCATTTCTGTGGGAATGGCCGGGCTTGCCTCCGAGCCGGCCAAGATTGGCTTTGATGATCTGGCGGACCCTGCGGCCCGCGCCTTCGTCGACCCGTACCTGGAGATGGAGCCGGAGCGATTAAACGACCTCAGGACGGTCGTCCGGATCGACGCGCGGCTTGAGGCCGACCTGTCCCCGGAGGTCCGGCAGCGCCTTGAAGCGCGCCGTGACGTCGCGCGCCAGTCGCTAACGGAGAGCGGCTTCGACATCGATGAACTACTGACCCAGCGCTGGAAGGTTGCCGAAAAGCGCAGGCGCGCGCTGATCGCGACAAACCCTGTCCTGGAAGGCGCCGAGGTGGAAATCGCAGGCTATCTAATCCCGACCGAGTCCAGCGCGGACGGACGAGCCATCGGGTACCTCGTGCCTGTCGTTGGCATGTGCAGCCACATACCAGCGCCCCCGCCCAATGAATTGGTTCGGGTCCATTACGATTCTGCTGTGATGAAGGAGACCATGTATATGCCGGTCCGCTTGTCCGGGACGCTGCGAACGGAAAACAACGATGAAACCATTCATTTGTTGGATGGCAAGGTCCGGATGCTTAGTCTGTGGCGACTGGATACGTTGAGTGTTACGCCGATGGCAGCGCCACGCTTCACAAGTGCTCCGAGCGTTCCGCGCGATCCATTGCGGGCCTCTGACTTGGATCACCCAAATGCCAACCTGAATTGATCGAATTCACATTTTGGACACAGCGTCACGTTCCCAACGGGATATCGAAACCGGTTGCACGGGCGTTGCAACCCCGAAAGTAAAGCTCAACAAGAAAACCAGCCCAAATGCCGACGACACCGACCGTGCCATCTCCTGAGGCTTTGGCTTTCAGCCAAGCCAGTCGCAAAGCGGCGCGCTGCACTTCCGGTATGGGCTCGACTCGGTCATCTGAGGCTTTTCGTCGGATGACCGGTTCGCCGTTCTGAGCGGCCATTGCATTGGCCGATTCCATCCGCAACACCGTCGTGATTCAAGGGCGGCAGGAGGATTGTCTATGTCGCACTTGTTCTGGCTCGACCTACAGCACCTGAAACGCATCCAGCACCTGTTCCCCAAACCGCGCGGGGTGGCGCGTTCCGACGACCGTAAGGTTCTCAGTGGTATTATCCACGTCATTCGCAATGGCCTGCGCTGGCGAGATGCTCCGGCTGAGTATGGGCCGCACAAGACACTTTACAATCGGTTTGTCAGGTGGTCCCGACTTGGTGTCTTCGCTCGTATCTTCCGGGAACTGGCACAACCGGGACCGGACGGCGAAACCATCATGATCGACAGCACCCACCTGAAAGCGCACCGAACGGCGGCAAGCCTCTCAAAAGGGGGACTCGCCCGAGGGCCATCGGTCGAACCAAAGGCGGCCTGAACAGCAAGTTGCACACGGTTTGTGACGGCCGGGGAAGACCGCTGACGTTCCTCCTGTCAGCCGGGCAGATGAGTGACGCCAAAGGTGCGTTGGCTTTGCTGGGCAGCTTGCCACAGGCCAAGGTGCTTTTAGGGGACAAGGGGTATGACGCAGACTGGTTCCGGGAGGCACTGGCCGAGCGCGGCATCAATGCGTGTATTCCGCCGCGCCGAGGACGACGAAACCCTGCCGATCATGATACCAAACTGTATCGCAAGCGGCACCGGGTCGAGAACTTGTTTGCTCGACTAAAAGACTGGCGTCGCATCGCGACCCGCTATGACCGATGTGGTGAACTGTTCCTGTCGGCAATCTGCATCGCCGCGAGCGTCATATTTTGGTTATGAGTCCTGACCCTAAAAGCATCAATATAATCAAGTTGTGCGGAAGGCGTCGCAAACACTCTTTCGCTGACCTCCAACGGAACCCTCATTTCTCGGAGGTAATCGCTGATTTTTTGACGTGAATGAACCAATACCTCTTCAAGATCGTCCAAGTTTGTAGCGCTGTCTGATTTTAAGTAACTGTGATGAAGCCCGACCCTTCCACTCCTCGTTACACCACCAAACCACGCAAGAGCACAGGCAGAGTTACACATACATTCAGGATCGTCTCCCGGTTGAAGCTGTTTTCGCCTACTTAAGTGATCCATCTTTCCGCAAAAGCCAGCCGCTTCGCCAACGTCCACTGGGGCCTCGACATGAATGCGGTACTTCCGAAGTATTCGACCAATCGCAATTCCCTCGTCAACCAATCCACCGGGCGACTTGAGGCCAACCGTAGGCACAAATCTGTTTCTTGAATTTTGGCGTTTGATCGTTGCTTCTAAAAAGTCTGCGTCTCCCGCCTCAAACGGACCTTCGATCAAGACAAACACAGCTATGTCGCTGTTTTCATAACTAACAGCTGTTATCTCAGCAGAATGTGATTTAGTGGAGAACGAGCACACAGCAAGTGGAGCAATACTTAATGCAGCGCAACGAAGCAACGCGGTTCCAATAGACTTTGCGAACATCTTCCAAACTCCTAAATCCGATAATTGAGCTTCATAGCTGACCGAAGGTTTCGCTGGCAAAAAAAACCTTAAGTACATAGCTATTCGACCAAAGAGCATAATACTGCCAACTATATGACCACAGACTGGCGTGCACCTATATTGAGCGAACTGCTCGAATTAATTTTTGGGCACCTGACGAAAGCGGTCTGTCCCGTGAGCGGACCCCTTTGAAGGGGCCAGTTATCAAACAATCTGACCACTCGGAAGAAAGCACTCCGAATAAAAAGGAGCCTATATGGATCGCCCGCTGCCACAGGGCTTTCTCGCTGAGTTACGCAAATCCTTCCCCTTTGAGCGAAGGCCGAGCTGAAAACTCTCCAGCCCCTAAATGGAAGGGTGTTGAGGCCCTGCAATGCGCGGGCCTTCCGTATTTTTGAAACAACCAAACTAAGGAGAAAGAGAAATGACCAACTTAGAAACACCATTCGAGTACGCACAGGCAGCGGTCCTGTGGGATGATCGCCGCTACGAGATAGTGCCTGTACTAATTAAACGTTTCGGCCTGACCGAGGCGCAAGCAGACGAAACAGTGACCGCCGCGCAGCAGGGATACCTGATGCAACTGGAGGCGGCGAACCCGGAGGCATGGAAGCAGCTGAACCTTTCACCTCTTCTTTGACGGCGTGTCTCTTGTTCAACAGATGCCAACTACACAGAAGGTTTACGAGCACAAACACCGCCATGGCCAGATTTCACCCAACTTTGGCCAAATTCCACAACCACGAGTAGCATCCAATTGAAAACCGCTACGCAGTATTCACGGGAGAAAAACAATGAAATCAGCTGGCTTTGTCGCCGGATTGTCGCTGCTTGCCATTCTTGGTGCATGTGCTTCAACATCTACCACGCAACTTGTAAGTAACATCGTTCGTATTGACGCAAGCGCGGCACCAGCCTGTGGCGCTTCGGGAGCAAGAAAACTTGTTACTAAGATGGCTGCAGTTGAAACAATTCGGCTTGGTTATGACAAGTATTACATTGCCGGTATGGACGCCCAAAACAACGTCCGCGCAATTGGCGCGAACTACAACACTACAGGTACAGTGAGTACCTTTGGCAATACCGCCTCATACTCTGGATATACCACCTCAACACCCATTATAGGCGGATCGCAGGATGCAGCCATCGTTGCTGTGATGTTCAAAGCGAGCGACCCAGAAGCTGCCAACGCAATTGACGCACGTGCTGCGCTTGGACCTGAATGGCAAGCAATCGTCGCAAATGGCTCGCCTAATACGTGTCTGGAGTAACAGCCATATCGTGGAAACCACTGTTTGAGGGAATGCGGGCCGCGATGTCGCCTCGTCCAACGATAGAGGATCACACCCAATTGACGGGTGTCGAACTATTGCATCCTATCCAAGCTGACGGTGATCAGATCAGGGCAACCCTTGATGGTCACTGCTCTTGTGTTCCCTCTAGTGCCTCTTTGATTTCTTGAAGTTCGTTTTTGATGTCTATCATCTCTCTCAGGACCTGTTTTCCCCACCACTGCAATGCAGCGTGCGCTTGTCCTAAAACTAGGATCACTCCCAAAAAGCCCACAACCGTGGCTATATACTTCCACTCAATCCATCCAAGCCAGTCCATTGGCTTTAGTCTTTCACGGTCTGCATGTAGAAGGCGATTAGCTCTGCGTTTGTGGTCAATCTGCTACGTCTATTCACGATATACCGCTCTTTTTCTTTGATCTTTTCGGTTTTGAGAAAGTGCCGAAAGGCGTTCCGGCGTTGTTGCCTTTTCGTTTGTTAGCCTCCTGTAACCATTTCTGTGTTTTGCGGTCTCTTATCGGCTCGTACCCCGGCTCTAGCCCTTTACCCCCTTTATGTCCCTTCTTGGTCTTTTTGCTTTTTGAGGTGTTTCTACCGTAGTGGCTGGTGTCGACACCAACGTTTATGATGCTACCCCCGCCGATGTAGCTTCCCTTCTTACTCATATTGCTAATCCGCCCGTCGTTCTCTTCGTTTAGTGCCACTGCTCATTCCAGACATCTTGTTGCTTGAGCAAGTCTATAGCATCTTGTCTCGGTCTAAAGATTTCAGGGCGCGTCAAGAGGAGGACGCCATGTCTTCTTTCACGTTTGCTGCCCAATCTCACCTTCTTTGCTGACTACAGAATTTAGACTGGTTGCTAGTGCTCTAGTCGAACATTTTCCGTTTCAGGAGCATGTAACGGAAGGTGTTTGATGGCAAGCTGCATTAACTGTGGCGCAGCGTTTTTAGGTGGTTCCCGCAAGACATACTGCGGGAGCAAATTTCGCGTTACAGCCTTAAGAAAAAGGCGTATGGCAGCTGGTTTGACTGCAGTGGGAAAACCTCGCGTTACAGGTCAAACGAAACCGATTTGATCGCAAAGTAGCGCGCTCGGTGCACCGTGATCAAGCGTATCAGATCACGTTGAGACCAAAGCAGCGCATGATCCGGCAGTATTCTTCACTCCGCAGTCAATATCTCAACCAACGCATCCAACTCTGATTTGGCCTTCCGCCACTTAGGTTGGTGGATATCAATGAGCCTCCAGAACTCAGCGCTGTGATCGTGGTGCTTCAGATGAGCCAGTTCGTGCATGATGACGTACTCAATACAGTTCCGAGGAGCTTTAATGAGATGTGGGTTTAGGATCACTTGCCCTTCGCGTGAACAACTGCCCCATTGCTTAGTCATGTCCATCAACCGGAAGGGTGGTGCTTCTGTGATCCATGGCAATCGATCAGAAGTTTCCGCAATTTTCTTCGCAAAATAATCTCGGGCTTTTACCCGATACCAAGCGCGTATCCGACCTTTGATGTCATCAGCATCACCGGACTTCGTTTCAACCTCTAATCTGCTGCCTTTCAACCGAACCGCTCGGGGCTTCTGACACGTCGTGATCACCTTCAAAACATAGCGGCGGCCGAGATACATGATCTGCTCGCCTGAGACGTATTCTCGGGGCCGCACATGCGCGAAACGGGTCAATGCCTCCCCCACATGCGCCACCACCCATCTGGCACGCTTTTGGACTGCTGTGTGAATTACAGCGAGATCAAACTCGGGTGGCGCATCCACAACGACTGTGCCATTGGGTTCAACATGGATCGCAATCTTTGTGTGACGCTTTGGGTCAGGTTTTATTGTGTAGGGTATGACCTGATCACCATAGGTGATCTTATGCTTGGTCATCACGACCCACCCTTGGATGCACCCGCGCGCACAATCCCAATTACACCTTCAATCAAACCTTCGGCATTGTCGAGACCGCCAAAGAAACTGAAATATCGTGGCAACATGGTTCTTCGGATTTCTTCTTCGATACTGGCGGGATTGATAGAATGGGATTGCACAGCATCATTGACCGCATCATCGATCCACAGAGCTTCAGTGACCAAATCATCTTCTAACCGCTCACCTGCCTTGTCCCCTAGATGATCAAGAAATGCCCCAAAGTAGGCTTGAGCACGGGGGCGATCCGTGAACCTATCCGGTACGTCAGGCGTTGCACGAGCGTCCACCATCTCTTCGAGGTCTTTGAAAAGGGTGTATTGCTTGTTCGGATGATCAAAAAAAGCTTCAGCATTTGCAATGGCTTCTTTCAACATCTCCGAGAATACCTTCTGGGCATGAGGGTCATCAATCAGGTCTTGTTCGATAGTCTTGCGCAGACGAGTTTTGATGACATCCGCCTCTGAACGGGTTTTCTCTTCGGACCAATCCTCAGGGTCATCGCCACCCAGAGTATTGACGAGTATCACACCCTCAGGGTCCGTGATGTCCTGTCCGACGACTTGCTTATCCACAAGTTTGCGGATTTGTTCTTCATACACGGTGAAGTCCACAGTCTCCTGCGCATCCTGTTTGGCTTGGGCACGAAGTTGGGTGAAGAATTTCAGATCGCTTTTGTACTTCTGAATGGTTGTCTCATCGAACGACCCATCCTCAAAGAATGCACGGGATGACAGGGCGAGTTTCAAGCACATACCAAACCGAGTTAGCGCGTCGTAGAAGTCTTCTCTGATCTTCTGATGATCATCGACACTCGCGCCACTGTCGTCGGTCCTGAATGAGGGGATCAGCACCTGACGATATTGTTCCATGTCAGCCTTGTTTTTCACATCTGCGAAGATGGCCCATAGCGCGTCATGCAGGGATGGTAGCCTTTTGTACTCGGTCGAAACGTTGGTGATGGTGCCTGTAAGGTCATCAATGTCAAAACCAGCCTGCGTTTGGGCAGCAAGGTCTTGGTAATCTTGGATCGAAGTATCCAGCTCAGCAAGAATACCGCGATAGTCCACCAGTACGCCGTGTTGTTTGGCTTCATGCAATCGGTTCACCCGTGCAATCGCCTGCAACAAGTTGTGGCTCTTGAGATGTTTGTCGATGTAGAGAACAGCATTGCGCGGTTCATCAAAACCAGTCAGAAGCTTGTCGACCACGATCAGGATGTCTGGATCACCATCGGTGGCGAAGCCTTCGATAACGCGGGTCAGATAGCCCTCCTCGTCGCTACCAACGTTTTCCTTCCACCAAGCCTGCACTTCGGGGATTTTGCTCTCATCGGTGCTCTCATGCCCCTCACGGGTGTCAGAGGCGGAAATGACAATAGCACTTGAGACCATTCCAGTGGCATCAAGGGCTTCTTTGTAGCGGATCGCTGATAGTTTGCTGTCTGTCGCCAATTGCCCCTTCAGGCCCAAGTACAGTGATTTGAAGTTGGTGTTGAAGTGTTCGGCAATATCCCACGCAATCAGATCAATTCGATTGGTGGCGCCGTAAATCTGCCCCCGTGTCGAGTATTTCTTTTTGAGATCGACCTTCTGCTTTTCACTGAGACCTGCGGTGATCTTGTCGAACCACGCATCAATGGCCTTGTCGTTGATATCAACGACGGGCTTTCGCTCTTCATAGACAAGTGGTGTAACGGCCCCATCTTCCACAGCCCGCTGCATTGTATAAGCGTGCAGGATCGGGCCGAATTTGTTGCGGGTTTTGTCATCTTTCAGCAGCGGCGTTCCCGTGAACGCGATGAAGGCGGCGTTGGGCAGTGCCTTGCGCATCCGCTCATGGTTCTCGCCCCCTTGGGAGCGATGTCCTTCGTCGACCAGCACCAAAAGCTTGTCAGATGGGTTGTAGCACTCTGGCAGCTTGGTCGCAGAGTTGAACTTTTGCAGCAGCGTGAACGTGATGCGGTCATTTCCTTGACCAATCCGCAGTGCCAGATCACGCCCCGATTGCACCTTGGCCTTTTCGCCATCTTTCTTCGTTGCGACAGCTGATCCAAAGGCACCACCTGTCAGGAAAGTGCTTGCCAACTGCTTTTCCAAATCGACGCGATCAGTGACTATAATGATGCGGAAGTCTGCAAGGGATGGATCGAGCAGCAATGCCTTGGTCAGCAGCACCATCAGGTTGGATTTACCCGATCCTGTGGTGTGCCAGATCACTCCGCCCTCACGGCTCCCGTCAGATTTCTGTTTCGAGACTTGGTCCACGATGGACTTTGTGCCTTGCACCTGCTGATACCGAGCAATGATTTTGCCGATTTTCTGATCGAAGAAGATGAACCGATGAACCATATCGAGCAGACGATCCGGTCTTAGCAATCCGATGATCAACCTGTCCTGCTCTGTGAGCGCCACAGGACCGCTGTGTAGGGTTTCGTAGCCCCGACGTTCATGCGGTGCCCTATCGGAGAACAGATCGGCTTTCTGAGCCTCTGTGAGGGGAGTGTTGCGGATTGCGGCCATCTCAGCATCTGATAGACCTTCTTCCCGCCAGATCGACCAAAACTTCTTGGGTGTGTTGGTCGTCGCATAGCGCCCATCGCTGGCCGAGATCGACAAGAGTATTTGGGAATAGGCATAAAGGTCTTGGATGCCATCACCCATTTGATTACGAAGACTTTGACTGATGCCCTCGTCAACCATCGCCTTGTCTTTGGTTGAAGATACCGGGCGTTTGGCCTCAATTACCGTGAGCGGAATGCCGTTCACAAAACCCACAATATCGGGTCGGTACATTCCCTTGCTGGCCGGACGCTCAACCGACATTTCCTCGGTTACATGGAACGCATTGGCCTCAACATTCGACCAATCAATCAGCGGTACGGTGACGGATGTTTTCTGACCATCGACAAACTCAGTGACGGTCACGCCCTTGGTCAGTTTGACATAGAGCGCACGGTTGGCTGCGAGCAGACCCTCGCTCAGCCCCGTTGATGTGACTTCTCGGATGACCGCATCGATGCCAGCCGGTGACAAGGCGTGTTCCCTACCTTTGAAGTAGAAGCGATGCTTTTCCAACCATTCCCTTAGCACAGGGAGCAGAAGCACCCCACGTTCTGAGCCACGCAGTGTCAGCGCCTTAGACGGGCGCAAGTACAGCCACCCCATCGCCATCATCACGTGCAGCGCAGGCAGTTTGGCAGCTGCTTCTTCGCGGGTATCTGGGGTATGACTTGCCATGGCTCACAGTCTATCGAAAACCGAACCCACCCTAGGTTCGAACAGTTGCTGATAACGCCTTGTGGCATACTCGTCGGTCATCCCAGCGATGTAGTCACAAATCACGCGGGCAGTTGTTGTTTCTCCACCGTCTTGGATCGTCTGAGCAAAGTCTCTCGGGTCCAGCAGTCTCTTCGGATCAGTGGCGAACGCGTTGAATAATTCTGTGACCATTTTTTGGCCTTTGAATTCAAGTTGCTGGACTGGAGTGCTCTTAATAACAAGATCAACGACGACTTCTTGAAGTACACCCAAGGCACTCTTCACGCCAGCATCGTGATCGAAGATAGCTTGATATCGGAACAATGGTTCAGAGAAATTGGGGTTGCTCTCGACGAACTGCGTCCCTTCTACACAGAACCCAACCATACGTCCAATAGCGTGCTTTCGTGTACCTGAACCTTCATCAAATAGGCGCTTTTGAAACGTATCGAAGCTACCATCAAAAAAGACATCCAAGAGTGGTTGGATGGCTGAAATACGCATATTGCCCTCTTTTTTTTTAAACCAGTCCACGAAATCCTTGCGACGAATTAGCCCCAAACCGATTGCATCTTCTAGATCATGAACGCCGTAGGCGATGTCATCCGCCAACTCCATGATTGACGTGTCGAGGGATTTGTATTTGGTCTTTGGATGTTTCGTGGGGTCTCGCTCCTTCCGGGCAGTTGAGATGGTTTCCCAATCATCCAGTTCTTTGGCTATCCAGCCTATGACAACGTCGTCATGTTCCTCATTCATATAACACTTCGGTGGCTTGAAGTCAGTCGCTACAAAGACCGAACCTTCGGGGAGTGCTAGTTTAAAGGGCGCATCAATAGGCTGCTCATTTTTTAGCAGTTCTGCCATAGGTTCCGCTGGTTCACCGGCTGGAACGATGTCCCAGTCCACCACGTCTCGATAGGGGGCTGGATACTTAATGACGCCCAAGATAGCCCGCCGCGTCAGGTTCATTCCATGACCTTCTGGGTACCTCTCCAGCTTTGTCATGATCCGAAGCGTCTGGCCGTTACCTTCGAAGCCTCCGTAAGGAAGCATGCACCGGTTCAACGCAATCTCACCACCATGGCCGAATGGCGGATGGCCAAGGTCGTGCGCCATGCAGATCGTACTCATGAGCATTGGATCAGGCAGGTAATTCAGCGCAGCTTCATCAAGACTAGTCTGGTTCCCGCGCTCTTTGGCTGCTTTGGCCAGCCGATACAAACGCTTCGTGATCGAAACACCTATCTGACTGACTTCAAGCGAGTGTGTCAGGCGCGTTCTGTAGAAATCTCCATCACCCATACCCAAAACCTGAGTTTTGGCTTGTAGTCTACGGCACCCAGCTGAATGTATCACGCGGGCATAGTCGCGTTCCCACGGTGTCCGATGATCTTCGCGAGATGAACTATCTCTGCGATCTTCCCAATAGCTGCCCATCCAAGTAAACCCTCAAATTTTATTTCTCACAGATCAAACCAATACTCGCCGTTTGCCGGTCAGGAGTTGCTGCATCAGGGCTTTCTTCTCGGTGCTGAGTTTTTGGATTTGGGCTTTGAATTGGGCAAGCTCAGCTTCTGACCCAGAGAGAATGGCTGCAATCTTTTTTTGCTCCTCAATGCTGGGCAAAAAAACGACCTGCCGCTCAACATCCTTTCTGTTTAGGCCCAACTGGGCAGTTCCATTTGCCTTTCGCCGAAACCAACGATTTATTGTCGTCCCGTTGATCGCATACCGTAGATATGAAGGATTAGCCGCTACACCCGGTATGACACGCAAACGATAAACGTGATCACCCAAGACAAAGGCGTTCTCTTGATCAACAAGGACGACTTTTCCTATGATGTTGCCTCCACCAATGTCGTCCTTAGGCATCACCAAGTCGCCGACTTTTAAAACATCGAAATCAACGAAAGTGCGTTTCTTGCCAATTACTCCGCCATCCCTGGAAACGGACCCCATATCTAAAACGATTTTGTCGCCTTCATCGTCCAGAAACTCTCGTTTGGATTTACCTGCAACAAGGCCTAGCACATCCCCCAACTTGACCTCTTTCCACTCGTCCCCTTCGAACTCAGGAAAGCGCCGTTTCCCAGTCAATAACTGCTGCATAAGGGCGCGTTTTTGGGTGCGGGCAGCTTCTAACTGAGCCTCAGCCACCTCAATCGCCCGATCCCATGTGGACAGAATTTCCGCGATCTTCTTTTGCTCGGCGAGGGGGGCGACAGCAACACGAACGTTTCTAAGTTCGCTTAAGGGGATTTCTTGCAGTGCCGAACCGTTTACCCTTCTCAAAAGGTCGCGACGAAAGTCCTCTGATTGAATTTGCCTGAACAGAAACTCAGGTGTAATCGCGGACACTTTTGCAGAAATGCGTGCCAAGCCTCTGGTTAGGTTCGCTCCAGCCAAGTCTGCGGGAACCATGCGGACCAATCCGATTTCCCCACGAAGGGCAAACATGATCTCATTCTCTTCAAGGACCGTCTTCTTGTAAGATGCACTAATCTCTTCGGTTGTTGTGATCATGGCTTCAGCCGACATTTTCGACTTGGCAAGATCAACCACTCGAACGCAAGGTATCTTTCCAATTCCCTTTTCGCCAGTCTGTACGATCCCATAAGAAATCGTCTTTTGGCAGAGATCACTCAGCTTTGAGACATCCCACCCCTCAGGCACCATAGCCTAACTCCTTGAGATATGCCGCCATGCGGGTTTCCAGCTCGGCCATCTCTGATACCAATTCCTGACGCTCGGCCCGTACCCCCATCAGGTCAATCTCGGCCTCTTCCTCGAACGTGTCCACGTAGCGGGGAATATTGAGGTTGAAGTCGTTCTCTGCGATCTCATCCGCTGATGCCACGTAGGCGTATTTGTCCACGGTTTCGCGGGCTGTGACGGTGGCGATAATCTTGGTTAGATGATCCTCGGTTAGGGTGTTTTGGTTGGTTCCTGCCTCGAACTCGCGCGATGCATCCACAAACAGCACCGTGTCGTCTGTCTTGGCCTTCTTGAACAGCAGGATCGCGGCGGGGATACCTGTGCCAAAGAACAGCTTTTCTGGCAGTCCGATAACTGCGTCGAGCAGGTTTTCCTCGATCAGTTTTTGGCGGATTTTGCCCTCAGACGAGCCACGGAACAAAACCCCATGAGGCACCACAACGGCCATGCGACCCGTGCGGGGTTTCAGGGTTTCTATCATGTGCAATATAAAGGCGTAATCGCCCTTGGTCTTTGGCGGAATGCCTCGGCGGAAGCGAGAGAACTTGTCTGCCTCGGCCGCCTCAACACCCCATTTGTCCAAGCTGAACGGCGGATTGGCAACCACCACATCAAAGTGGCGCAGCATGTCATCAGAGGTGCGCAGTTTGGGGTTGCGGATGGTGTCGCCCCATTCGATCTGGTGGTTGGTTTCCCCATGCAAAAAGAGGTTCATTTTCGCTAAGGCCCAGGTGGAGCCAATCGCCTCTTGCCCATAAAGCGCATATTGCTTGGTCCCGGTGGCCTCGCGCACCTGGCGGCCACATTTCATTAGCAGGGATGCAGAGCCGCAGGTTGGGTCGCAGATGTCGTCGCCCTTTAGAGGATGCACCAGACGGGCCATGAGTTCGGACACTTCGGCGGGGGTGTAGAATTCACCTGCCTTTTTCCCAGCCGTCGCGGCGAAGCGTGAGATCAGGTATTCGTACGCCCCGCCGATAATGTCGAGGTTGCCCACACGGGATGGACGCAGGTCGAGCGCGGGTTTGGCGAAATCTTCCATCAGGTGGCGGAGGATATCGTTTTTCTGCTCTTCATCGCCCAGCTTGTTGGAGTTGAAACTGATGTCCTGGAACACGTCCCGCAGCTTGTCGCCATTGGCCTCTTCAACAGCATGAAGAGCTTTGTCTATACGCTCGCCGTTGCCAGCCTCATGACGACGGGAGTGGATTGCATCGAATGAGGCATCCTCTGGCAGTTTAAAGCTCTCTTGCTCCATCATGGCGGCAACCAATTCGGGGTTGTCGGCGTACTGCGTCTCATACCCCGCCTTGTGGTCCTTCCATACGTCAGAGACGTATTTCAGGAATAGCATCGTGAGGACGTAGTCTTTGTAAATCGACGGATCGACCACGCCACGGAAGGTATCACAAGCGCCCCATGCGGCTTTGTTGATTTCAGATTGGGTTATTGGGTTCACTGCTTAAGCCTTTTTTCTGCAACCGCTGGCCTTACTTCGCCAGAAAAAGTCAACTTCAGGGTCGCGGTTTTTCGTTACCATTTCCTGTGCTGGGAAAAAGGTCAACAGCAAGCGTTTCTTATGAACCTAGTTCAGAATAGTCTGGAGGCTTTGGATCGCATTCAGAGCGCTAGTTTCTGATCAAGCCCGTAGCCGCGTCGCGCGCATCCAGTAGCTTTTGCGAGTTTTGACTACCTCGTGGTCGCCAAAGCATGATTTTCAGTTATTATCGCATTATGGCCCGGCCCGACCCAAATGGACTTATTAAGTTCGATGGAATGATTTTTGTCGCTTCCCCGCTCTCAAAGTGCGAGCAGACAAACGGCAATCCTTCTAAAGCTCATCTGCACAAACACCGCCGTGAAAGAGCCGCATCTATCCAATTGAGATTAGACCTTGATGGTAGGCGTTGTGTGGTCTGCGGCGAACCAATACCGGTAGATCGTCAAGCCAACGCAATGTTCTGTTCCCGCCGAGGTTCTTGCGCCCGAAAGACCGACAACAACCGTCGAAGGGCCATTGAGAGGGTGAGCCGTCCAACACTGGAAATCAACCAACTTTACGAGCGACTTTCAAATGGGGAGCTGCGTGGTATTGCCAAAAGAAACGCCATGCAGACCGTTTTGCTGTGGCTCCAAGTCAACGGTCCTAACGTTCGAGCAGTTTCCCGACAGTGACACGATCCCCAACTACAGTGAAAACCTACGAACCAATTCGGTTAGCAACAAGTTAACCTTTGTTGCGTCGATGAGCTGTCTTTCTAGGTCGTCGAGTTGACCGTCTGTGCGAGCGATCTTGCGAGGAAACCGCCGCATAGCGCCGCCTGCCTGCTGCTTATTGCTCATCGTCAGCCCTCCTCATCTGGGTGTCGGTGGGGGTGAGTGTGGGGGTTATACCTATCGCTGAATACAAAGGCCCTTTGAAACAAAGGCAGTGGCATGTGGGGTTGGGTAGAGGTCGCCTCCATCAAACCCCATTTTGTCAGGTCTGCGGCATGCTCAATCCTCCTCTAACAGTGGTTGCTGGCGGTGGCGGCGGGCGGCGCGTGGGCCGTTGGTATCCCCCACATAAAAAAATGATACCCCACCAACGGAATGGCCGGGGCTAAACGCTGGGGCCAGTGGGGCCAACCCTCCACAGTGGAAAAGTTCAATGATTTCAACGGTAGGGCCAGTGGGGCCGGTGGGGCCAATGTATTTTAGTGTGTCGGCTGGTGGCCCCAGCACGGAATACAAGTAAAGGTGATTACCGTCTTTCATTTTTTCTTACTATAGGTTGTGTATCGTTACCCTTACATATTAACCACTATAGTGGCCCCGAATTTTCCCTCCATTTTCCCGACAGACTTTGTTTTGCTGGCCCCAGTGGCCCCAACGGCCCCAGCATTGATTTTGAAGGGTTTTTCGCGAGGCCAGAGCTGGCCCCAGTGCTGGCCCCGGCTGGCCCCAGCCCCCAAATTCTGGCCGTTTTCCCTTGGCCCAGCATCATGTCTTCAGCCCCAAAACGTCTTCAGACACCATATAGACCCTCATATTTCGGCTAGGATCAATGCAGCGAGGGACTTTCTTGTCGAGGCGGTCTCGTTCTGTATCCAAGCATCCCATGTCCTTGATCACCTGAAGGGCGCGCTTTGGGTCCAGCCCTGCAACAACTTCGGTTTCCCATACGTCCTTTGCTATCATGAACATTCCCGACTGGGCTTGTGTTTTTCTTACCATCCACCCGGCTCGGTCGCGAATGATCGGCTGATCTGGCGTGATCATCCACTGTCCGTTTTGTGATCTTTCAATCTCTTCGAACCGTGACCCGCCATGTTTGGTTATGAAGCTGCGCACCATGCGAATGGCCTCGGCTTCTTCGGCAGCTTCGACACCGCCGCGTTTACCGATCCACAGATCGAAGGCCATGATGATGGCCGCGCCCAGTTCCTCTTCCTTCCAAGGCAGGATACCCCAGCCGATGGCCAGCTTGCCTGCTGCCAGTATGAGGCCGAACCGCTTGGCTGCGCGTTGGACCTGACCGTCTATCTTCGCGTGTTTGCTGATGACCATCTTGGTAAAGCCGTCAATGGTTGCCCGAGCGGCGTCTGTTGCCGCCTGTAAATCCCCCATCAGCATGCGAACGAAGGCCGGGCCTGCGTGTCCCGCGTTGTCTCGCGCTGCCCAGTTGACCCGGTCTGCAAACTTGGACGCGGTTTCCTCGCCATGAAGGTTATCGAACAGACCGTACTTTTGACCTGTAGCAGGCACATCCAGCAAGCGAACACCCTGACCTGCACGCTTTCGCAACTTGCCTTCTGCCAGCTTGTCGCCCAGCGCGATTTCACCTGTCGATAAAAAGATGACCTTCCAGCGCTGGATGGGGCGAGACCCACCAGCACGATTGGCACGAGCCTTGCCCTGACCGTTGCCGAGCATGTAGCTGGTTTCGCCTGCTTCCTTTGCCGAGACCTCGGACATCTCGTCCAGATACAGGCAGGTGCTGTTGGCGACGGCGGCACGGCCCTCAAGTCCATTGGACGTTGCCCGCCATGTCTCGATCAGGTCCAGCATACCCCAGACCGATACACTGGCCCGCAGGGCCGTTGTCTTGCCGCGACTGCTTTCTCCCACGAGGTGAATGCCTCCACCATCCTCGTTCATCGGCTCCAGCAACGGCCCTGCGAGTGCCGTGCTGATGGCCATCATCAAGAGAGGGTTGCCGCGTGCGCGTTCACCCACTTCTTCCTTCCATCCCTCCATCGATCCCGACGTCTGGATTGTCGATATGGGCACGGTGTCGGCAAGCGTGACAGGCTCGGATTTAACGGAAGTGATAAGGCTGCCATCGCGAACGGTGAAGCTAGTAAAGTCCTGTGATGTCCAGCCGAGCTTGTCCACGCTCATATACCTCTCTGTCGGACGCCAGCACCCCAGCAGGACGCGCAATTCCTCTTCCCGTTTGATGGCAATCCTTAGCCCTATGTCTGCGAGCGTTTTCATCGCTTCCATGCTGGTTCCGATCAATGCGCGTGCGGGGATTACCCATCGCAGGATGCGTCCGTCAGGGGCTTCTACTTCTGCAAGTTGGCCCCATCCGCCGCCATCGCGGCTGCGGGCAAGGCCGAGTATCTTGAGACCCTTGCAGATGGGTGTCTGGTTTTCAGGGTCATTGTGGTTTTTATCAGGGTTGTCGATCTTGCACACCCATCCTCCATCATTTCGGATGTATCCGCTGGGTAACGTGTCATAGACCGACTGCACACGCTCGGCCTGATCCATGACCGTTTTGATCTTTTCAACCTCACCTGCACGCATGGCATCGTTGACGTCTTTGTGCCCCTCAGGGGGTTGAGCGACAAAGACCGTTGCACCGGCATCAGCCAACTTTGCACAGGCTTTGAGAGTTTCGTCTTCTGAACCACGATCTGCAAATACGATGGCCGTGCGCCCTTCCGGCACCGGCATATACTTCAGGCAGGATACTGACAGGCTGGCCCAAGTTTCGCAGCCGGTTACCTGTCGTAGCGTCAGAGCGTCCTCCGGTCCCTCACAGATCAGAATGCGATCATCGGTGTTGTCGCGGAGCGCCTTAAACCGAACCGGGTCGTAGCCTCCACCGTTGGTGATCTTGGGCTGGAACTCGGGCGCGAAGCGTTCGACCACACCCTCAGCCAGTGCCTTGGCGCGGAACCGCACCGCCTGCACCCGCGTCACCTCACCCTCATCATTGGTTGCGGGAAAGAACAGTGCCGAGTGTTTCTGGGCCTTCTTGTTGGACTGGTGATGTCCTGTTCGCATCTCGTCCGTGTCGATCAGACTGATATCCAGACCACGCTGCTCCATGTAGCCGTTGGCGAGAAGGCCGCGATCCAGACTGGCCTTGTTCCAGTTTTCGACAACTTCATCCCGCGCCCAGCGCTTGTGGTCATCGACGTCTTTTGCATCACGTGAAGCGCGGGCCTCTTCTTCACAAGTAATGGGCGCATTATTCCAGTCAGCCATTGACGATCACCCCCAGCATCTCGGCCAAGTCCGTGGCAGCTTCGATCTGCTTGCATCCGCGCAGGTAGGCAACAAGGCTGATCACATCACCACCCTTGTCTTCGGTGGCGAACTCGGACCAGCGTCCGGTACGCATGTTCATCAGGAATGACCCAAAACTCTGGTCGTTGCGGATGGGGTTGAGCATTTCGATCTCTGCACCACGCCGCCGGTACGTGATACCTAGCCGGTCGAGTATGACCGTGATCCTTGGCAGCGCGGCATCGTTGACGCGCTGGAACAGGAAGTCGTTATCAAATCTTGCCATGCTCACCTCGTTGCGCACTCCGTACGAAGGGGGTTCTCTTTTGGCTATTCCGCTGCAGTAGCCTTAAGACCGGGCGTGTCGATCCGAACCAGCCGCCAATCGATCCCTGCTGCGATGGCGCGGATGTGTTCACAGCGCCAGAAGTGCTGCCGACCGATCTTGGTTGGCTCAGGTGCATCGCCGCTATCAACCATCCTCAGCCACGTGCTGGGCGATCCGGGGAACATGCCCAACTGACCGCTGTGGGTGGATAGCTGCTTCAGGGTTACGAGACCTGTCTTCGGGAAGCTGTCAGGTGAGATGGGCATACGGGCTACACTCATTCTTGCACCTTAAGAATGAGGCCGTTCAGCACATCCACGTTTTGTGCTAGCAGGATTTCCCGGCCAAGCCAGTATTCGCGGCCTTTGACGACAGTCGGCTCAATTCCAGCATATATCATGAACTCGCGGTACTCCGGACCCTTCAGGCCACACATGATGGCGGCTTCACGATGGGTGTAGAAGCGATCAGGAATGATCCGTCCGCCAGTGATGTACGGCTTCTGATCCAGCAATGTCTGGGCACTTGACATACGGGCCTCCGAGCAGGTGATCTCTTTGGCTCAAATAACGATCACCCCTCGTGTGCGGAAAGCAATAGGGGGGGTTCCGCATTCTGCATCATTCGGAAAAAAAACCCCGGATACGAAATCCGAGGTTTCTCATACCAGTCGCGCGTTACCGCTTTACCTTGCGAAGAACGCGGCCTGTTCGGTGAAGAAGTCCTTTGCGCGACCCATCGGCGTCAGGTCGGGATCTTGCTTCAGAGGAACGTGCTGCACCATTACGGCCTCGTAGCCTTTGACGATGACAATATGGTCCCTTGACTTCCCCCCGGTCGCCCAGTCCCGCACTGTCTCGGGTGTGACCGGCCTGCCATTTGTCGTCAGTGTATCCGCCACAAACTTTCGCGCTTCCTTTTTGGTCGTACCGTTGGCATGCATAACATTCACAACAGCCTCGGACATCATTTTCAGTTCGTAATGTGGTGCGTCTTTGCCGCCCGAAACAACATTTCCGACCAAGCTGTTCAGGATCAATTGCAGTGGATTGAGCAAACTTCCTCGGGCATTGAGAATGGGGATGTCATGAAGGTGCGCGAGAACCGCTTTTAACGCGGCAATCTGCCGTGCCTCTGCCGACATGTCCTTGTTCTGCTCAATCATTATGAGCCTGTGGACCAACTGTATCTGGCTGCTTCCCAGTACGTTCCGGATCAGTTCTTCACTGCTCATAACTTGGTCCCCGCAATCATCGGCACCACGTTAGCACGGCCCTCCTGAAGCTTAACCAGAAACTGCGAATAGGCCTCCATCATCGCGCGGCGCTGGGCGAGGAAGTTGGTGCGGTCATATGCGCGGCCATGCTGTTCCTTCGACGCGTGGCTCAACTGTGCCTCTGCCAGCTTTTCCTCGAACCCGAGATGCTCGGTCACCAGCGTGCGCAGCGTTGCCCGCAGGCCGTGGGCGTCAGTCTCACCGGCAAATCCGATCCTGCGGATCATGTTCATTGTGGCGGGTTCAGACACTGGTCCGTTCTCCGATGCGAAAACGAACTCGCGGTGGCCGTTCAACTTGTACATCTCATTCAGGATATCGATCACTGGGTCCGTAAGGGGTATGGCAATCGTGATACCTGTCTTGGTCACCACGTTGTTCCAGACCCGCTCGCCCATTTTGATGTCGCTCCACTTCATTCGGCGCACCTCACCGGCACGCTGGCCCGTATGCGCAATGATCTGCACCAGAGGCTTACCCAGCGTCTGATGTGGCCACGCATCCAGCGCCTGCAGGAACAGCGCTAACCGCTCCGGCTCAACGATGGCGGGGTGATGCTTCTTGGGCTGGGGTTTGAAGCGGTCGATCACGTTCGCACCCGGCACGACAGAGATCAGGCCCTCGGCCTCCGCGAAACCCAGAACCTGCCGCAGGATGCGAATGACCCGGCGCGCAGTCTCATGGCTCCCACGATCCGCGATCTTGAGCGCAACGGCCTTGATATCGACTGCGGTTATGTCCGCGACCTCCACGGTTCCCAGTAGAGGGATGGCATCCTTTTCGATCCGGTTGCGGGCACGGACATAAGTCTTCTCTGCCCAGTGCGGACGCTCCTCTGCCAGCCATGCACGCGCAACCCCGGTGAAGTTGGTGTCCGTCAGACCTGACCGAGCCTGTACCTCTGCGCGCATCTCTGCCACGTCAGGGGTAATGTTGTCTTCAAGCAGGTTTCTCTGCGCCTCGACGCGCTGGCGCGCTGCTTTTAGGCTGATAGCGGGATATTTGCCCAAAGTCATCTCACGCTGCTTGCCGTCGACCCTGTAGCGCCAGACCCATGTCTTGCTGCCCTTTGGGTGAACGATCAGCGTCAGGCCACCGCCATCTGCCAGCTTGATCTTCTTGTCGCCGGGTTTCGCAGCCTTGATCTGTTTGTCTGTCAGTTTGGTCATCTTGCATACTTTCTCATTGGAGAACCCCACACAGACCCCCACAATGGGAATTCAGGCGAAGCCCAAGTTTCCTTGGGGTTGAGAAAGACTGGCACGTCAAAGGCCTTATTTACAAAGCCCTGTGACTGCGAGTGAATTCGAACTGAGGAGAAAAATGGTGGAGCCTAGGGGAGTCGAACCCCTGACCTCTTGCATGCCATGCAAGCGCTCTCCCAACTGAGCTAAGGCCCCATTTAAGTACTGCCGAAGCAGTGGACGGACGTTTATGAGACGGCGGCTACGAGTGCAAGTCCAAAAATGGAAATCCGCAAAACTTTCCGCTGTGCGTCCGTGGGTGGGTATGAGGCGGCAAGGCGCCGCCTCTGACCGGTTTTAGTTCTCGTCTTCCGACGACATGTCGGTGATATCGTCCAGCGAGACGTTGTCACTGTCGTCGTCATCATCGTCCAGCAGATCGTCGTCCAGATCGACATCAACATTGTCGTCATCATCCAGAACCAGATCGTCGTCCGATGATTCTTTGCGCGCCTTGGCCGATGCGGCGTCTTCCGCGTCAGCGGCGATCATCCGGCTTTTGCCGGTCTCAAGCTCCACGATCTCGCCGGTATAGGGGCTGATGATCGGGTCCTTGTTCAGGTCGTAAAACCGCTTGCCAGTGGTCGGGCAAACGCGCTTTACGCCCCATTCTTCCTTGGGCATGTCAAATCCCCTTGATATCAGGTGAGTCGTAATAATGATTCAGGTCACGTGCCACATGCGGCGGGCACTGTCAAAGCCTTTGAGCAGGAGAAACAGGCATATGGGAGATCACGCATTGCCGGGAACGCCTCCGGTGCCGCTGACGCTGCGTAAATCGGCGCGAGCGCGGCGGATCAGCCTTCGGATTTCCCAATTGGACGGGCGGGTTACGCTGACCTATCCGCAAGGCGTTCCTGAGTCAGAAGCGTTGAGTTTTGCGCGCACGAAAGAAGAGTGGATACGCAGACATTTGGACGACCGACCCGACCCGGCTGTGGTTCAGTTCGGTCAAACCATCCCCATTGAGGGTCTGGAGCGACGAATCGTTCCCGCACAGGGACGACGTGTCCAACTGCAAGGCGACGAGATTGCGGTTCCGAAAGGCGCGGAAGCGCGGCGTCTGGCGCGTTTTCTCAAGGAATTGGCGCGGGATCGTCTAACCGGGGCCTGCGATGACTATGCGGCAATGCTGGGCCGGTCCTACTCTGGCCTGACCATCCGCGATACGCGATCGCGCTGGGGGTCTTGCAGCTCAGCCGGGGGGCTGATGTTCTCATGGCGTCTGATCCTGGCACCGTCCGAGATCCTGCACTACGTGGCGGCGCACGAGGTCGCGCACTTGATTGAGATGAATCATTCACCCGCATTCTGGGCGCAGGTCGAGCGGCTTTTCGGCGACTACAGCACCCAGCGGCGATGGTTGCGCGACAACGGGGCAAAGCTGCATCAATACAGATTCGACGCGGTCATGAGTTGACCCTGCCGTCATTTGTGATCACATAAGCGGATGTTGACCACGCGCACTTCTGAATCCCAGACCGCCACACATGACCGCGTGTATCGCACCCTGCGCGCGCGTATCATGCATGGTGAGATTGCACCGGGGCAGGCGTTGACGCTGCGTGGGATCGGCAAGGAATTCGGCGTGTCGATGACCCCGGCGCGTGAGACTGTGCGTCGGTTGGCCGCCGAAGGGGCTCTGTTCCTGTCCTCCTCGGGCCGTGTTTCGACGCCCGAGTTGACCAATGACCGGATCGAAGAACTTGCCGCCCTGCGCGCGCTGCTTGAGGTCGAACTGGCCAGCCGTGCCCTGCCACGGGCGCATATGGCTTTGATCGATCGCCTGCAAAGCATCAACGTAACCGTGGCTGAGATGGTCACCAAACGGGATGCCGTCGGCTATATCCGCAGCAATCTGGAGTTTCACCGCACGCTTTATCTGCGGGCGCAAGCCCCAGCGATGTTGGCGATTGCGGAAACTGTCTGGCTGCAACTTGGCCCCACGATGCGCGCTCTTTACGGCCGGTTGCGGCGTACCGAACCGCCGCATAACCACAAGCTGATCATCGCCGCCCTTCAGGCCGGGGATGAGCCCGGATTGCGTCTGGCGGTCCGTTCGGACGTGACCCAGGGCCTGCGCTTGCTGGTCAGCTAGGCGGCTTGTTGCCGAAGCTCTGAGATTGCGTCTGTTTGGCGTCGTGGTTCTGGTTTGAAGGCCGGGTCTGAGTTACGCTGTACCAAATCAAAACAAGAGCAGATTTCAGCCATGATCAATCGACGGATTTTTTCTTTGGGACTTGGGTCGACCCTGTTGGCCGCCTGTTCCACCGGAAGCTCAACCAATACACCAGCCACGCGGATGCAGGCCGTTCCCAACGCCGGATGGGACGCTTGGGTGGCCGGGTTCAAGGGCCGGGCCGCGGCGCAGGGGATCTCGCAAACAACGATCAACACCGCCTTTCGGGGCGCTGGTTATTTGCCCGATGTGATCGAGCGGGACCGCAATCAGGTCGAATTCAAACGATCGCTTGAGGATTACCTGGCCATCGCGGCCTCGGATGAGCGGATCGAGACCGGCAAACAAATGCTGGTGCGGCATGCCGGAACCCTATCGCAGATCGAGGCGAAATACGGCGTCGACAAAGAGGTGATCGTAGCCGTATGGGGTTTGGAAAGCCGGTATGGCGCCCGGCGCGGGGATGTGCCTGTGGTATCGGCAGTTTCGACGCTGGCTTATGATGGGCGGCGCGGTGCGTTTTTCGAAAAGCAGTTGGTGGCTGCCCTGAAGATCATTCAGGACGGAGACACCACCCCCGCGAACATGACCGGTAGCTGGGCCGGGGCGATGGGGCACACGCAGTTCATTCCGACATCCTATCTGGCCTATGCCGTGGATTTCACCGGTGACGGGCGGCGCGACATCTGGTCTGAGGACCCGACAGATTCGCTGGCCTCGACCGCCGCCTATCTGTCCCGCGCGGGTTGGGTGCGCGGACAGCCCTGGGGGGGCGAGGTTGGTACGGTTTCGGGCACGCCTGCCGCAGTGTTGCAACCACAGAAGCCCGGGCCACGCATTGCAGTGTTCCGTAATTTCCAGGTGATAAAGCGCTACAACAATTCGGACAGCTACGCGATAGGCGTCGGACATCTGTCTGACCGCATCGCCGGTGGCCCGCCGTTTCAAGCCTCGTTCGGACCGGATGCGACGGGTCTGACGCTAGAAGATCGTAAGGACCTTCAGCGCCGCCTGACTTCGGCTGGCTATGACACGCAGGGTGCAGACGGGGTGATTGGTAACAACACCAAATCGGCCATCAGCGCCTATCAACGTGCCTCCGGTCTTCCGGTGACTGGCGAACCTTCGGTCGCGTTGTTGCGCAGTTTGGGCGGCTGACGGGTTACGCCGCCAGCCCTTTTGAGCCGATATCCAGAAACTTTTGTCGGCGGTCCTTGATCAGGGCCGCCGCGTCTTTGCCGTCCAACTCTTTCAGCATCCGGGTAACTGCGTCTCGGACAGAGTCCATAGTGGCGGGGCGATCACGATGGGCGCCGCCCTTTGGTTCCTTGATGATAAGGTCACAAACACCCAGCTTGTGCAGGTCTTGCGCTGTCAGGCGCAGCGCCTCGGCGGCCTCGCGCATTTTCTCTGCATCCTTCCACAGGATCGATGCGCAGCCTTCGGGCGAAATCACAGAGTAGACCGAGTGTTCCAGCATCGCGACACGGTTCGCTGTGGCAAAGGCCACAGCCCCGCCTGAACCGCCTTCGCCGATGATGACTGATACCAAAGGCACACCGATCTTCAGGCACATCTCGGTCGAGCGTGCGATGGCCTCTGACTGGCCGCGTTCCTCAGCACCTTTGCCGGGATAGGCACCTGCCGTGTCGATCAGGGTGATCACGGGCAGGCCAAAACGCCCGGCCATCTCCATAAGGCGTACGGCTTTGCGATAGCCTTCGGGTCGGGCCATGCCGAAATTCCGTTCGATGCGCGATTTCGTGTCTGACCCTTTCTCGTGTCCGATGACCATGACAGGTTGGTCATTGAACCGGGCCAAGCCGCCGATCACTGCCAGATCGTCGGCGAAGTTCCGATCGCCCGCAAGGGGCGTGAACTCGGTAAACAGCGCCTCGACATAATCCTTGCAGTGGGGGCGTTCCGGGTGGCGCGCCACCTGGCATTTCCGCCACGGAGTCAGATCGCCGTAAAGCTCGTCCAGCAGCTTGGCAGCTTTGGCATCCAGGGCCGCAGCCTCTTCGGACACATCCATTTCTTCGTTGGCACGGGCCAACGCGCGCAACTCCTCGGCCTTGCCTTCGATCTCGGCCAGGGGTTTCTCGAAATCCAGATACTGGGTCATGACGCCTCTTAACGCGGAATTACCCTGCTATATGACCTGACGTCGCCCGGGATGCAACTCAGCAAGATTTGTGCGCGTGGAATATACGACCACGATTGCGCAAAGAGAAGGATGAGATGCCAGCGGCAAACAGCTATCGGACCAAATTCTGCCCACCCTTGGCGTAATTCAGTTCGGCAATACAACGGGGTAGAGCGAGGCGACAAGCAAGGCGGCCATTGTCCAATTGAAAGCCACCAACCGGCGCGGGTTTGTCAGGACCCGCGCCATCTGTTGCCCAAGCACAGTCCATGTGCTGACCGACGGCAGGTTCACCGCGCCAAAAACCAAGGCCACAACAAGAATAGCCTGCAGCGTGTGATCCGGCGTATAGGCCGTGGTGGCCGTCAGCGCCATTGCCCATGCCTTGGGGTTCACCCACTGAAACGCAGCAGCTTGCAGAAAGGTCATGGGGTTGCCTGTTGTATTCGCGCCCCTTACGGGGGCCGCATGCGCAATTTTCCATGCCAGATACAGCAGGTAGACGACCGATACGACCTTCAGCACTGTGTAACTTACCGGATACCGGTCGAACATTTGCGCCAATCCAGTGCCGACCAGCAATACCATAAAGCTGAACCCCAGCCCGATACCCAGCATATGCGGGATGGTCCGACGGAATCCGAAATTGGCACCTGACGCCATCAGCATCAGGTTGTTCGGCCCCGGTGTTATCGAAGAGACAAAAGCAAAGGCGATTAGGGCCAGTAGGATATCATAGGTCATGGTGCGGATACTTACCGCTGTTTGGCCAAATGAAATTGCGTTTTAGTGCATGATTGCGATAATCTTGCAATTAATGACGAAGATGGATCCGATAAACAAACGAATATTGCGTGAACTTACGCGGGATGGGCGTATCAGCAACCTTGAACTTGCGGATCGTGTGGGCCTGTCGCCGTCAGCCTGTTTGCGCCGGGTGCAGGAGCTTGAGCGTACAGGCGTTATCGCAGGGTATCGCGCGGTGCTGAACCCGGCCGCGCTGGGCGTGGGGTTTGTGGCTTACATCGGCGTCGGTCTGGGGGAGCATACCAAGGCTGCGCAGGAGGGGTTCGAACGCGCGTTGCAGCGTGCGCCGGAAGTCGTCGAATGCCACAATATAACCGGAACGATTGAATATCTGTTGCGCGTGGAGTGTGCCGATCTTCCCGCTTATAAAACGTTCCATACTGACGTGCTGGGTACGCTGCCGCATGTGACTTCGATCACATCTTACGTGGTGATGGGATCGCCCAAGGATATGCGGGCCTGAAGGTTGGAAATGTCGCCTTTAACCGACTTGCGGGTGAAATCCTCAGGTCTTACTGTCATCTCAACGGGCTCGCGAAAAAGGACAAACCCCACCGACGCCACACACAGGGAGGTGACCATGACATTTGTTAGGACCGCAGTGATTGCCGCAGCCATTTCGTTATTGGCCGGGGCAGTTTTTTCCGCGCCGCTTAAACTGCAGCCTGCCAATCCGCAGCCTAACCCAAAGGCCGGGTTGGATGTGAAGTACATTGGCAAGGGAACGCAGCGAAAAATCCGCGATCTAAGCCAGGCAAAAAGCCTTCTGTCTGACGCTAAGCCGGGGCAACCGCTTATTGGGTTGGACTACAGGGACACCAACAAGGGTGAGCCGGTCCTGACCTTCACTGACCCCTACAATGTCGCGGCCGAGATTACCGGTTACATGAAGTTCGACTCCCCCGGAGTCTATGAAATTGAAACCTGGTCGAATGACGGGATCGAGGCGTGGGTTGGTGGCCAGCAGATTGGCCTTGTCCGGGGCATTCAGGGATGCGAAGCCAACCAAAGAACCGAGGTCGAGGTGCCGCAGGCCGGATGGTACCCTTTGAAAATATACTATTTTCAAAAGCTTGGAACATCCTGCCTGATGATGAAGTCGGGCAAGAAAGGTGAACGGTTCACCTGGACACCAAACAACGTCTTCGGGCGTTAGCAGCAAGGCGCCCCGCAGGGCGCCTTTTTTTATCCATTTGCAGCAATCAGTTCGGCCTGTGCGACGATCACCTCGGCTTGTTTGATCGACGCGATATCGACTAGACGACCTTTGTAGACGGTGGCACCTTCACCATTGGCCTTGGCCTGTTCCATTGCAGCGAGAATTTCGCGCGCTTCGGATACGGCCTCGTCCGATGGAGTGAAAACCTGATTGGCCAAGGCGATCTGTTTGGGGTGGATCGCCCACTTGCCGACCATGCCCAACGTGGCCGAACGCTTGGCCTGGGCGATATAGCCCTCATCATCCGAAAAATCGCCGAACGGCCCGTCGACCGGCAACACGCCATGGGTCCGGCAAGCGGCGACGATGGCGGCTTGCGCCCAGTGCCATGGGTCGGACCAGTGTTTTTCACCTTCGCGCAGCATGTAGTAGTTCTCTTGCGTTCCGCCGATCCCGGTGGTCTGCATCCCCATCGAAGCCGCAAAATCAGCCGCACCGAGACTCATCGCCTGCATTCGGGGGGACGAGGCCGCGATTTCCTCGACATGGGCGATACCGGCGGCGGATTCAATGATAACCTCGAAGCTGATCGGCTTGGTCCGACCTTTGGCGCGCTCGATCGCAGTGACCAGCGCGTCAACCGCGTAAACATCCGCCGCGCAGCCGACCTTGGGTATCATGATCTGATCCAGACGGTCACCAGCCTGTTCCAGCAGGTCCACCACATCCCGGTACCAATAAGGCGTGTCGAGGCCGTTGATCCGCACCGACATGTATTTTGTGCCCCAATCGACGCTGTTCAGTGCCTCGATCACGTTGGCGCGGGCGATGTCCTTGTCCGAAGGGGCGACCGAATCCTCAAGGTCCAGGTTGATCACATCCGCAGCCGATGCTGCCATTTTCGGAAACAGCTTGGTGTTGGATCCCGGCCCGAACAACTGACAACGGTTGGGGCGCGCAGGTGCGGCGGGTTGAAGGCGAAAACTCATCTGGACCTCTTCCGAGACATGAAATTACAATTTTGTCACTCATTGAGGTATTAAATTGCGCGACCATGCGCAAGCGCCTATATGCAGGTGCGGCAATGCAATTGCAGCATTTGCGGCGAAGTGAGTGTTTGGCTGGTGATTAAAGATTAATCGCTCTGAAAACTTGAGAGAAAATTTCAAAAGACTCAAATCTGACGCAAAATTTTCCCGCATGACCCGGAGATGCCAGAGGAAAACGCGAAACACTCGTCGGGTATGTCCCATAGGTTGCGATGGAAACAAAGGAGCAAACCGCGATGATCGAGACACCGTACCTGCTGTTTTTAGGCGATGCGCCCGACCAATTGGCGGCCAAAGTGGCAATTGGCATCAAAGACTGGCGTCCCGAAAATGCCGTGGGTCAATACCGGATGGACGGCTGCAAGGCTGATCTGGGTCTGACGGACATGTCGTTGACCGAAGCGAAAGAGGCCGGGGCAAAGACCCTGGTTATAGGTGTGGCCAATCGTGGCGGGGTCATCAGCCAGGAATGGAAAAAGGTTCTGGTGATGGCGCTGGAGGAGGGCTTCGATCTGGCCTCGGGCTTGCACAACCTGCTGCGCGATGAGCCCGATCTGGTTGCCGTGGCCGAGGCGACCGGTCGCAAGCTGCATGATGTACGCGTGCCCGAAGTGGACTATCCGATTGCAAACGGCATCAAGCGCAAGGGCAAGCGTTGCCTTGGCGTCGGCACCGATTGCTCGGTCGGCAAGATGTACACGGCAATGGCGATGGATGCCGAGATGCGCAAGCGCGGCATGAAATCCACGTTCCGTGCCACTGGTCAGACCGGCATCCTGATCACCGGCGACGGTGTCCCGCTGGATGCTGTGATCGCGGATTTTATGGCTGGCTCGATCGAGTGGCTGACACCGGACAATGACGACGACCACTGGGACCTGATCGAAGGGCAGGGTTCGTTGTTCCACGTGTCGTTTTCGGGCGTGACCATGGCGCTGGTTCATGGCGGTCAGCCAGATGCGCTGATCCTGTGTCATGAGCCGACGCGAGAGCACATGCGCGGCCTGCCGACCTATCAACTGCCGTCGCTGGAGGCGCTGCGTGACACCGCGCTAGAGTTGGCGAAAGTCGCCAACCCGGACTGTCAGGTCGTCGGCATCTCGGTTAACACTCAGCACATGAGCGACGAGGATGCGACCGCCTATCTGGCCAAGCTGGAAGCCGACATGGGTCTGCCTGCGACCGATCCATTCCGCTTCGGTGCGGGCAAACTGGTCGACGCGCTGGCTGCGATGTGATGAAAAGGCCCTGCCCGACATGTGTCTGGCGGTCTTTTTAGGGAATGATGAAGGAGCGGTTGTGTGAAGATTGACGTCACGCGTGATGTGTTCCGGCTGGCGCAGGTCTTTACGATCTCGCGCGGGTCGCGGACCGAAGCGAAGGTGCTGACCGTGCGAGTCTCAAGTGGTGCGCATCAGGGGTGGGGTGAATGTGTTCCCTATGCGCGCTACGATGAAACGCTCGGGTCTGTCGAGGCCGAGATCGCAGGTTTGCCCGAAGAATTCACCCGCCAATCGCTGATGGACCTTCTGCCCGCCGGTGCCGCCAGGAATGCCGTGGATTGTGCGTTGTGGGATCTGGAATGCAAACGCGCGGGTAAGCGGGTGTGGGAACTGGCTGGTCTACCGGTGCCCGGCCCGGAGATTACTGCATACACCCTGTCGCTGGACACGCCCGAGGCGATGCAGGCTCAGGCCGCAGCAAATGCGGATCGCCCCGTGCTAAAGATCAAGCTGGGCACACCAGACGACATGCCACGGCTCGAAGCTGTCCGGACAGGTGCCCCCGGCGCCAAGATCATTATAGACGCCAATGAAGGCTGGTCGGCAGAGGTTTACGCCGATCTTGCGCCCCATCTTTTGCGGCTGGGTGTCGAACTGGTCGAGCAACCTTTGCCCGCAGGGGAAGATGACGCGTTGATCGGGATGGATCGCCCTGTGCCTGTCTGCGCCGACGAATCCTGCCACGACCGGGCAAGCTTGCCCGCTTTGAAGGGCAAATATGATGTGGTTAACATCAAGCTCGACAAGACTGGCGGCTTGACCGAGGCGCTGGCCCTGCGCAGTCAGGCATTGGCCGAGGGCTATAAAGTAATGGTCGGATGCATGGTTGGCAGTTCTCTGGCCATGGCCCCTGCGACATTGTTGGCGCAGGGTGCGATGGTAACGGACCTTGACGGCCCGCTTCTGTTGGCCGAAGACCGCGACACCCCGCTGATTTTTGATGACGCCGGAGTGCATCCGCCAAGTGCGGCGCTCTGGGGTTGAGGAGACATACATGACCCGCACCGTTTACGTGAATGGCGAATACCTGCCCGAGACCGAGGCAAAAGTTTCGATCTTCGACCGCGGTTTCCTGATGGCCGATGCCGTTTACGAGGTCACCAGCGTTCTGGATGGCAAACTGATCGACTTCGACGGGCATGCAGTGCGACTGAAGCGTTCATTGAATGAGCTTCAGATGGCCGAACCCTGCAGCAAGGATGAACTGCTAGAGGTTCACCGTAAGCTGGTGGAACTGAACGGTATCGACGAGGGTCTTATCTATTTACAGGTCACCCGCGGCAGCGACGGCGACCGGGATTTCGTGTTCCCACCTGCGGACACCAAACCAACGATGGTTCTGTTCACTCAGAACAAGCCGGGTCTGGCCGACAGCGCGGCATCAAGAACGGGTGCCAAGATCATCTCGATCGACGATATCCGCTGGGGCCGCCGGGATATCAAGACAACGCAGTTGCTGTACCCCTCGCTAGGCAAGATGATGGCTAAAGCCGCAGGGTGTGACGACGCGTGGATGATCGAAGACGGCTATGTCACCGAAGGCACCAGCAACAATGCGTATTTCGTCAAGAACGGAAAGATCGTTACCCGCCCGCTGTCAAACGACATCCTGCACGGCATTACGCGTAAGGCTGTGCTGCGCATGGCAGCCGAAGCGCAGATGGAAATCGAAGAACGCCTGTTCACCATCGACGAAGCCAAAGAGGCCGATGAGGCCTTTACCACCTCTGCCAGCGCCTTTGTCATGCCTGTAATTGAAATTGACGGTGTCACGCTGGGTGACGGTGCGCCCGGCCCGATTGCCAAACGGCTGCGCGAAATCTATTTGGATGAAAGCCGCAAGGCGGCGATCTAAAGAACAGGCCCGCGGATCAGCGGGCCTTTTTCCTTCTGGGGCTTCAGTCGGCTTTCCCGACATTCTCTTCAAATGCAACCTTGAAGGCGGCTTGCTTTTCCGGGCTGACATCCGTTTGGTAATTGGCTTTCCAGTCATCCATGGTCATGCCATAGAAAATTTCGCGCGCTTCTTCTTTGCCCATCTCGATGCCTTTTTCATTAGCGGCTTCCTGATACCAGCGCGACAGGCAGTTGCGGCAGAACCCAGCCAGATTCATCATGTCGATATTCTGCACGTCGGTACGATCTTCCATCAGGTGCTTTTGCAACCGGCGGAACGCGGCGGCCTGAAGTTCGATTTCGGTTTGCTTGTCCATGGGCTGGCTCCGGGTGATTTTGCTAGGGTCTGCACCTGACCTAGCGGTCCGGAGGCGATGTTTCAATAATCAGCACGTTAGGCAAGCCTCAAGGCCAGCCAAGGCACGATGCAGAAGATCAGGGTCAGGATTTTATAGGTGGCAAGATATCGGAAATACGTTCGTCTTACATCTGAACGCTCCATCTGGAACATCCTGCCGTGAACATCTGCGATCCAGTCCCGCATCAGTAAAATCATTACTGTGCTAAACAGCAGAACAGCGATGTTGAGCACGGCCATCCAACCAAAGAAAGAGGTCAGTAATTCTTGTGTCATCGTCGCCTCCTTTCTTTTGATATCTGGGGAGCCCAGACCTGAATCTCAACGGTTTCGGCCTTGGCGGCACCTCGGCTTATAGACCGCTATCCGCCAAGGCGTCTTGCAGGATAACAGCAAGCCGTTCAGCCCAAGCGCGTTGTTGCGTGTGGTCGGCGATCAGATCATTTCGCAGTTCGATCAAGGCGTTTGGCCGCCCGTGGGCGGTGCAGTGCCGATCAATGGCATCCCCGGGCAGAACGCCTGTATAGGGTTCGTTGACGCCTACGCACAGATCGGGTTCAGCCTTTAGTCGGTTGACCAAAGGGCGCGAGAACCGTTCGTCCCGGGTGTGCAAAACCCCAACATGCCAAGGCCGTGGGTCGCGGCCGCGCAATTGGCGGGTGAATGAATGCATTGAAACGATCACCGCGTGCGGCAGACCTGCCATACGCTCCAATTCCGCGTGGTAGGGGCGGTAATACATGTTCAGACGCCGTTCACGCTCAACCGCATCGGCATGGCGATTGCCGGGGATGATCGAGCCGTCATAGAGCTTCATCAAAAGGGTCGGGTCGTCCTCACCCCGGTTCGGATCAATCACAAGGCGCGAAAAATTGGCTGCGATCACAGGCGCATTCAAAATCTCGCCCAGATGCTTTGACACTTCATACGCACCCACGTCATAGGCAATGTGGCGCTCCATATCCTCGCGTGGCAGGCCAAGGTCTCCGCCATTGACTTCGGGTGGCACCGTGTTGGTAGCGTGGTCGCAGGTGATGAGCCAACGCGAAGGGCGATCAGCCCCATGGATAAAAAACGGAGAATACGTCATAAGCCTGTCATCTTGTTTGTCGCAGGTTTAGGGCAGTTGCTTCGAAAATGGAATTGCGCAATAAGCGGCAGGAAGAAATGTTTGCGGTAACAATTTTGCAAAATCAAGAAAACACCCAAGGAGTGCACCGCCAATGCGACGCCTGAGAAATGTAAAAATCGTGGCGACGCTGGGACCGGCGTCCAATGACTATGACACCATTCGCGCCCTGCACGAGGCAGGTGCCGATGTGTTTCGCCTGAACATGAGCCACGGTAGCCACGATGAGATTCGTGAACGGCATCGGATCATTCGGCAGGTGGAAAAGGACCTCGACAGCCCAATTGCGATTCTGGCGGACCTTCAGGGGCCGAAACTGCGAGTGGGTGTTTTTGCAAATGACGCGGAAGAATTGGAAGAGGGCGCTGTTTTCCGCCTCGACCTTGATCCGGCGCCGGGTGACGCGGGTCGTGTGTGTTTGCCGCACCCCGAGATTTTTGCAGCGCTGGAGCCGGGCGCGCGTCTGTTGGTTAACGACGGGAAAATCCGCCTGATTGTTCAGGACTGCGGCCATGACTTCGCCAGCTGCACGGTCGAGGTCGGCGGAACGATTTCGAACCGCAAAGGTGTGAATGTTCCTGATGTCGTACTGCCCTTAGCGGCGCTATCGGCCAAGGACCGCGACGATCTGGAGTTTGTCTGCCAACTGGGTGTTGACTGGCTGGCGCTTAGCTTCGTTCAGCGCGCCAAGGATGTTTTTGAGGCCCGCGCGCTGGCTGATGGCCGCGCCTCGATCTTGTCCAAGATCGAAAAGCCAGCAGCGGTCGAAGCGTTTGACGACATCCTTGACGCATCGGACGGGATCATGGTTGCGCGGGGCGATCTGGGGGTTGAGTTGCCGGTTTCTGCCGTGCCTCCGATCCAGAAACGCCTGGTCCGCAAATGCAGAAGTGCCGCCAAGCCCGTTATCGTGGCCACTCAGATGCTGGAAAGCATGATCGAAAGCCCGATGCCGACACGGGCCGAGGTTTCGGACGTGGCGACCGCCATTTACGAGGGCACCGACGCCATCATGCTCAGCGCCGAGTCTGCGGCCGGTGCCTATCCGATTGAGGCCGTGCAAACCATGAATAAGGTCGCGATCGAGGTCGAGGCTGATCCGACCTACACGCAGATCATCGCGGCGTCGCGGACGGCACAGGGGACAACGATCGCAGACGGCATTGTGGCAGCGGCGCGCGAGATCGCGGAAAAGACCGACATCAAGGCGATTTGCTGCTTTACCCAAAGCGGCACCACGGCGCTGTTGACTGCGCGGGAAAGGCCCGGTGTGCCGATCATTGCAATGACGCCCGCCACCGGAACCGCGCGGCGTCTGTGTTTAAGCTGGGGGTGCCATTGCGTGATGACGCCCGAGCTTGAGCGTTTCAAAGGCGCCGTGGTAAATGCTGCCCGCGCCGCCCGTTCCGGTGGTTTCGCGGCCGAGACCGACCAGATCGTGGTCACAGCCGGTGTGCCGTTCAACGTTCCCGGAACGACCAATATTCTACGCATCGCGCCATGCGATGAGCGCCTGATCTATAACACTGATCCGGGTTGAGCCGGGTCAGTTTGGTTTCTTGAATCTTGGCTGAGATTAAAATTTAGGCATAATAAAAACAGTAATATCAATAAATTATGATGTTAGTGGGTGAATTATTCAGATTTACCTCTATTTTTTGGCGTTTTTCCCCGATACTGGCGCCGTAGGGGCAGTCTACTCAACAAGTTCCAGGTTCCGGCTGCCCCGCCGGAGTGCGGGCTCCGGTATAATCTACAAAAACGGAGGAACGTCATGACAACCAAGATTGTCATTGGACTGGACGGGACAGAAACCGGGGAACGCGCAATCGCATTTGCCAAGGATTTGGCCGGGCGCATCAGCTCATGTGAGTTGCTTGTGGTTTATGTGATTGAATGGTCCCCATTCACTTTCCAGACACCCGAAGAAAACGCGCAGCGGCACAAGCGGCGCGAAGAAGAAATCGAACTGGCTACAACGCGCATCGTCACCCCTGCGGTGGACGCATTGAACGCCGCCGGTTTCACGGCTCATGGCATTGTACGTCATGGCGACGTCGCCGAGACGCTGAATGCAATCACGGTGGAAAATGGCGGCAACCAGATCGTCGTTGGGCGCGCCTCTGCAGACGGTTTCAAGAAACGTCTGTTTGGCAGTTCAACCCAGAATCTGGTGATGCACGCTGATGTACCCGTCACAGTCGTGAATTAAGGGGAGGGACAAGAATGACTATGTTTCGCAATCTGAGCCTTGCTGCCATCGCGTCCATGTTCGCCAGCCCCGTGCTCGCGCAAGACGCGACGGGTCTGGACGATAGGATCAATCAGGCCTTCGCCGATTTCACCGGCCCGTTTGTCAGCTTTATCTTCGCCCCGTTTCCGGGCACCGGCTTTCCCTGGATCGTTGGGTGGCTGGTCGTCGCGGCAACCGTGTTTTCGCTGTATTTCGCTTTTGTACAGTTCCGCTTTTTCGGTCACGCCATCAGCCTTGTAAAAGGCGATTATTCCGATCCAAATGACGCCGGAGAGGTTAGCCATTTCCAAGCCCTTGCCACGGCGCTGTCGGGCACTGTTGGCCTTGGCAATATTGCTGGTGTGGCAGTGGCTGTCGGCATTGGTGGACCAGGTGCCACCTTTTGGATGATCGTCGCGGGCCTGCTGGGCATGGCGTCGAAATTCACCGAATGCACGTTGGGCGTGAAATATCGCAACGAATACGAAGACGGCACCGTTTCGGGCGGACCGATGTATTATATGTCCAAAGGCTTTAATGAGCTGGGCTTGCCAGGCGGCAAGATTCTGGCCGTCCTGTTCTCGATCTTCTGTATCCTTGGCGCGCTGGGCGGCGGCAATATGTTCCAGGCCAATCAGGCGCACCAGCAGATTGCGGGCATTGTTGGAGATTTTCCCGGCTGGATCACGGGTCTGATCTTTGCCGGTATCGTCTTTGCAGTGATCGTCGGCGGGCTGAAGTCCATCGCGCGTGTGACTGAGAAAGTCGTGCCGTTCATGGGCATCATGTATGTGCTGGCCGCGTTGGTGATCATCATCATGCACGCCGATCAGATCGGTTGGGCATTCGGTCAAATCTTCGCAGGTGCCTTCACAGGTTTGGGAGTTGCTGGCGGCATGGTCGGCGCACTGATCCAGGGCTTCCGTCGTGCGGCGTTTTCGAACGAGGCGGGCGTTGGCTCAGCAGCTATTGCACACTCTGCCGTTCGGACCAAAGAGCCGATCACCGAAGGGTTCGTATCCTTGCTTGAACCGTTCATTGACACGGTGGTGATCTGTACCATGACCGCACTGGTGATCATCATTACGCAACAGCTGATCGTTGATCCGGAAACCGGCAATTACATGCTGAACGAAGCAGGCAACGCGATTGCCACCGTCGATGGTAACTCGGGTGTTAGTCTGACCTCTGCCGCCTTTGCCAGCGCCTTTGGCTGGTTCCCCTATGTGCTGGCGGTCGCGGTCGTTCTGTTTGCATTTTCGACCATGATCAGTTGGTCCTACTATGGGCTGAAGGCCTGGACCTACCTGTTTGGCGAAGGTCACACTACCGAACTGGTGTTCAAGGTCATCTTCTGCGTCTTCGTGGTTATTGGTGCGGCGGCCAACCTTGGCCCGGTCATCGACTTCTCGGATGCGGCGATCTTTGCGATGGCGGTTGTGAACGTCTTTGCGCTTTACTTCCTGATGAAAGTGGTGCGGCAAGAGCTGGCCAGCTATGCAGGGCGGCTGAAAAGCGGCGAGATCCGCAAATTCAGCCACTAGAATAATCTACCGGGGCAGCTGCGGTTGCCCCGGCGCCCAACCGCTGTACGAAAAGCGCAGATTCCGGTCGAAACCCCCTTGCCAGTATGAACGAACTTGCGTAAACGGCGCATCTGATCGCGTGACCGGCCGAGATGGCATGCCGAGTCGCGTTTTGTACCGAACCCTGAAAGGAGACGGAAATGCCTAAGATGAAGACAAAGTCGAGCGCCAAGAAGCGCTTTAAGGTGACTGCAACCGGTAAGGTCCTTGCTGGCCAAGCCGGCAAACGGCACGGCATGATCAAGCGGACCAAGAAATTCATCCGCGACGCCCGTGGCAACACCACACTGTCCGCCCCCGACGCAAAGATCGTCAAGGGCTACATGCCCTACGACCGCTAAGAGGAGATTAAGAGATGTCCCGCGTTAAAGGTGGAACCGTAACTCACGCCCGTCACAAGAAGATCATCAAAGCCGCAAAAGGCTATTATGGTCGCCGTAAGAGCAACTTCAAAGTTGCAACACAGGCCGTCGACAAGGCCAACCAATACGCAACTCGTGACCGCAAGAACCGCAAGCGCAATTTCCGCGCACTGTGGATCCAGCGGATCAACGCAGCTGTGCGTAGCCATGACGAGGCTCTGACATATTCCCGCTTCATCAACGGCCTGAACCTGGCCGGTATCGAAGTAGACCGCAAAGTTCTGGCTGACCTGGCCGTGCACGAACCGGAAGCGTTCGGCGCGATCGTCGCCAAAGCACAGGCCGCCCTGGCTGCCTGATCCTCTTTCAGAGAGACAGTGAAAGAAGGGCCGTCCCGTTTGGGGCGGCCTTTTTTTGGCAAATTCGAAAATTGTGGTTTGGAACCCAAAGCAGACATACATGCTAAAAAATGCTAAGTACGAAACTGATCAATTAGTACTTTGTTGTTGGCATGCTCGAATTTGATACTGAGACAACTCGTTTATTAGATACCGTATATGAAGGTGCCGACGTCACGCGGAGGCGCCAAGGATCATTCGAAGCCTTGAGACCAGCACCCGGAGAGGTCATTGCGGACATAGGATGTGGAAACGGCCTTTTGACGGCTGAGCTTGCCCGTGCGGTAGGTTCAACTGGTCGCATACTGGGCATTGATCCCAGTGAACCCATGCGGCGTTCGGCCAAAAGCCGTTGTCGCGCGTATGACTGGGTCGAAATAATCGACGGTGAGGCCGGGCAACTTCCTGTGGACGACGCTGCGTTTGATAAGGCTGTATCAGTACAGGTTTATGAATATTTGGAGGATATTCCCGGCGCTGTGGCAGAGGCTTATCGTAGCCTAAAGCAAGGCGGTCGGCTTGTCATAGGCGACATCCATTTCGGTAGCCTCGTGTGGTTCAGCCAGGACCCCGCGAGGATGGAGCGAATGATAAGAGCTTGGGACAATCATTTTGTAGAAAGAGCAGTGCCTGCAGTCTTGCCCCCAATTCTACGTGAGGCCGGGTTCACCGTAGAAAGCGTAACGCCAATAACAATTTGCGATACCCAGCTCCGGCCAGATGGGCTAGCCAATATGATGATAATTTTGATGAAAAAGTTCGCCGAAACCAACGGGTTTGTTCCGGACCGGGAAGCCATGGAGTGGGCGGAAGAGCAAAGCTTGTTGGCAAAGAAAGGGAACTTTTTCTTTTCGCTAACGCATTTCGTTATCACCGGTCGCAAGCTATAGCAGTCGACCTGGCTTGGCCTTTTCCTCGAAAGGGATACTCACAAAAACTGAAACCGGCGCGGTGGGCACCGGTTTCTTAGATCAAACCGACGATTGGTCTACCCAAACACACGCCCAAGCGCGCCATCGACTGCGTCGGTGATCTGGTCGATGTCATCCGCAGTTGCGATCAGCGCGGGTGAGAAGCACAGCGTGTTATTTTTACCGGGAACCGATCGGTTGGTTGCTCCGATGATCACACCCTGCGCCATGCAGTCGGCAACAACAGCCTGCGCCATCTTTTCGTCCACCGGTTCTTTTGTCGAACGATCCATCACCAGTTCAGCCCCAAGGAACAGGCCCTTGCCGCGTACGTCGCCGATGACCTTGTGTTTCTCCATCAGCGCCTGCAGGTTGCCGACCATTCGGTTACCCATATCGGTGCAGTTTTGCAGCAGGTTCTCATCCTGAATAATGCGCATATTCTCGATCGCCGCGGCCGGACCGGCGGTGCAACCGCCGAAGGTCGAGATGTCGCGGAAATAGTTCAGCGGATCGGACGCATCATCCTTGAACATGTCAAAGACTTCTTCGGTCGTCACCATGCATGCAATCGCCGCATAGCCTGAGGCAACGCCTTTTGCCATGGTCACGAAGTCCGGCTTGACGCCATACTGCTGATAGCCGAACCAGGTGCCGGTGCGGCCCACGCCACAGACGACCTCATCAATATGCAGCAGGATATCGTATTTCTTGCAGATCTCCTGCACGCGCTGCCAATAGCCCTCGGGCGCTTCGATCACACCGCCGCCTGCTGTGACCGGCTCAAGACACAGGGCGCCGACAGTGTCAGGACCTTCGCGCAGGATGACCTGTTCGATCTGATCTGCGGCCCATTCACCAAAGTTTTCTTTGGGCGCACCGTCCAGCTCGTGCTTGCGGTACTCCATGCAATGGGGCACGCGCGCAAAGTCTGGCGCGAACGGTCCGTATTGTGCGTTGCGCTCATCCTGACCGCCTGCCGACATGGCGGCCAAGGTCGACCCATGATAATCGCGGTCACGGTACAGAATCTTGGTCTTTTTACCGCCATACCGCTTGTGTGCGATCTGACGAACCATCTTGAACGCCTTCTCGTTGGCCTCGGACCCCGAGTTCGTATAGTAGACGCGGCTCATCCCCGGCATTTTTTCGATCAGCATCTCGGCAAAGATAGATCCCGGTATCGAGCCCGCGGAATTGGCGAAATAGCACAGCTTCATCAACTGGTCATAGACCGCCTTGCAGATCGATTCGCGGCCATAGCCCACGTTCACAGTCCAAACCCCGCCAGATACGGCGTCCAGATGCTCTTTGCCCTTCTGGTCCCAGACACGCATGCCCTTGCCTTCGACAATGATGCGGGGATCATTGGTTTCAAAAGGTTTATGCTGGATCAGGTGGTGCCAGACGTGGGCGCGGTCGGCTTCGACCACGCGGGAAAGATCGTTTTCGTTGAACGTGCCGTCCATGACATGTCCTTTCAGTCAAATGCGGTGCGCGGAATGCGGGTTCATGCCCGAACCGGCAGGTGTTTTCGATGGCACAGATCACCGCGAATGGCCTGCCGGAGATAGGGCCAGATTGCATCATCCCGTATGACCAGTCCATCCCTGCGCCGTATTAATACGGATTTGTCACCCGCGCATCTTTATGATCAAGTCGCGCACAGCACGAGTTGGGAGGATCGGCGGATGGGAGCCACGCAGATATACGAGCGTCATCTGGATAAATGCCGCGCAAACTATACGCCTTTGACACCGCTGAGCTTTATTGAGCGAACGGCGCAGGTGTATCCGGATTACCCTTCGGTCGTATACGGGGATCGCCGCTATAGCTGGGCGGAAACCTATACCCGGTGTCGGCGACTAGCCGGCGCATTGGCGGCGCGGGGTATCGGGCGAGGTGATACGGTGTCGATCATCGCCGCAAACATCCCTGAACTGTATGAGGCCCATTTTGGCATCCCAATGGCCGGGGCGGTTCTGAACGCGATCAACACGCGGTTGGACGCGCCGATTATCGCCTTTATCCTGAAACACGCGGAATCCAAGGTTTTGATGGTCGATCCCGAGTTTTCGGGCGTTGTGAAAGAGGCGCTGAAAGAGGTTGATCACGACCTTTTGGTGATCGACATCGAAGATTCCAGCTTTGAGGGGGGCGAAAAGCTGGGCAGCCTGACCTATGATGCGCTGCTGGCAGAGGGCGATCCGGATTTCGCATGGTCTTTGCCCCAAGATGAATGGGACGCGATCACGCTGAACTACACCTCGGGCACCACGGGCAACCCAAAGGGCGTGGTCTATCATCATCGTGGGGCAGCGCTGAACGCTCAGTCCGATCTGTTGGACTGGGACATGCCCAAACACGCCGTCTATTTGTGGACACTGCCGATGTTCCACTGCAACGGCTGGTGTTTTCCCTGGGCGATGGCGGCCAATGCGGGTGTCTCAGTCTGTTTGCGCGCGGTGCGGGCCGAGCCGATTTATGCTGCGTTCCGCGATGAAAAGGTAACTCATTTCTGCGGCGCGCCGATTGTGCTGAACATGCTGGCCCATGCACCGGACCACCTGAAAGACTTCGACCATCAGATTAAGGTGATGACAGCCGGTGCTCCGCCGCCCGCTGCCGTGATTGAAGCGATGGAGGCGATGGGGGTCGAAGTGACCCATGTATATGGCCTGACCGAAACCTATGGACCCTCTGTGGTTTGCGCCTGGAAGGACGAGTGGAACACTAAGGACGCGAAAGAGCGTGCCGCGCTGAAAGTCCGGCAGGGGGTTCCTTATTCCGCGCTGTCCGGTCTGATGGTGGCAGACCCCGAGACGATGGAGCCCGTGCCTGCGGATGGCGAAACCATGGGTGAGATTTTCATGCAGGGCAACGTCGTCATGAAGGGTTACCTGAAAAACCCGGACGCGACGGACAAGGCATTCAAGGGCGGGTGGTTTGCGTCCGGCGACCTGGGGGTGATGTATCCCGATGGTTATATCGCGCTTAAAGACCGGTCCAAGGACATCATCATTTCGGGTGGCGAAAATATCTCATCCGTGGAGGTTGAAGACGTCCTTTACAAACATCCGGCCGTGATGGAGGCCGCGGTCGTGGCGCGCCCAGACGACAAGTGGGGCGAAACCCCGTGTGCCTTTGTTGAGCTCAAGCCAGAGGCGACTGTGACCGAATCCGAGTTGATTGCCTTTTGCCGGGACAACATGGCCCATTTCAAAGCCCCGAAAACGGTTGTGTTCGGGGCATTACCCAAAACATCGACAGGCAAGATTCAGAAATTCGTTCTGCGAGATCAGGCTCGGGCGCTGACTTAGGCGCCCATCTTGTCAAATATTGACAGGTTCAGCTCCAGCATCTCACCCATCCAAACGGCCCGGTCCCGGTGATCTTCAAGGTGTTCGCCGGTCTCGGGGTGGGTGAAAATCGTCAGCCCACGCCGGTTTAACATCAGCCAGGGCAGGACCTGATCCAAGGCATCGGGCGCAAAGGCCAATTGACAGCTCCAGCGCGGATGCGGACCGACATTGCGTTCGTGCACACGGCCCATCTCAACAGGGAACAGGCGCGCGGCCTCGGCACACACCTGTCGCGCCAGATCAACTGTGTCTGCGTCAAAATAGACATGGGCGTGATAGCCAGTGATCTCGGGCATGGCGACCTCATCAAACCGTTCTGCATGATCTTCGCTTATCCTACAGCTATTCCACGCAAAATACTCCTGCGATTTCCGGTACTGGACCCTCCAATCAGAAAAAACCGCAGGGTTCGCGAGTTAGATCAAGACAACCGGGCTATGCGTCGCGAAGCGTTGCCAGTTTTATTGCCTGATCCAGAACGTCCGCGTCGCCGATATGGTTGGCAAGCACAAACACAAGGCGCGCGTTCAACGCATCGCTGTCTGATTTCTCCAACCCGTCATGGGCCGCCAGCAGGCGGGCATAAAACCCATCGGCATCGTCGAGATTTGGGATGAGGGTCAGTTCAGCCATATCGCCTACTCCTTACCGGTGGCCCGACGAATGGCCTGCCGAAATGCGTTTTCTTCATATGTATCGCGACGCGCGGCGACATGCTGATCAGGCCGTATCAGATAGACCGCGCTGGTAGCGTCGCCCAGATACCGCCGCTTGAGATCCAGTGTCACGTCATCTTTGACCGAAAGGGCAAGCCGCGTGGCTTCGACACCGTCTTCCTCGATTCGTTCAGGCGCGTCGGCGTCAATCGTCAGCAAGGTGAACTTGCCCGCCAGTTTCGGCAAAAGGAATTCGTCACCCAAAGGCGCATCAGGGCAGGCTGAACCGGGTCGTGTGAATTCTGGCCCGTTCAGTGCATCCGCTGAATTCAGGGACGACCGGTGGTAGGTACACGGTGTGCTCAACCGTCCGGAATTGACCAGAGGCCTGGCGAACTGATGCCGCGCACTAAGGTCAAGAACCGCGTCGCGAAGCAGCCGGGACATTTCGGATTTCGGAGTGATGAAACTCGTGGACTGGCTGGATTTCGTGATGTTCTCATCTGCGGCCTGCGTCCGTTCAAGGCTGTAGCTGTCCAGCAGCAGTTCGGGCGCTTTGCCATCAATAACCAGCTTCAGTTTCCAACACAGGTTGTCAGCGTCCTGCATGCCGGAGTTTGCCCCCAGCGCCCCGAACGGGCTGACCTGATGGGCGCTGTCGCCTGCAAACAGCACACGCCCTTGGCGGAACCGCTCCATCCTGCGGCACTGGAAAGTGTAGATCGAAACCCACTCCAACTCAAAATCTACGTCGTCGCCCAGCATTGCCTTGAGGCGAGGAATGACATTCTCGGGCCGTTTTTCGCGTTCCCTGTCAATATCCCAGCCCAATTGAAGATCAATCCGCCAGACATTGTCGGGTTGTTTTTGCATCAACGCCGACTGACCGCGATTGAAGGGCGGATCGAACCAGAACAGACGCTCTGAGGGGAAATCGGCTTCCATCACCACATCCGCGATCAGGAAGTTATCTTCGAAGATTTGCCCTTCGAAATCCAACCCAAGCATCCGCCGTGTGGGCGAGCTTGCCCCATCGCAGGCGATCAGCCATTCAGCCTCGATGTTGTAAGGACCTTCGGGTGTTTCGACCTCAAGCGTGACGTGGCTGTCATGCGTGCCGATGGCTTCGACCTTGTTGCGTCCACGAATTTCGATCGACGCGCCGTTGGCCTGTAATTCGCGTACTCGGTCAACAAGGGCCATCTCAAAATAGTATTGTTGCAGGTTTATGAAAGCCGGATGTGCATATCCGGTATCCGGTTGCAGATCGAACTCATAAATCTGACGGTCGTGGAAATAAATCTTGCCCTTATCCCATTGCACACCCTTGTCCACCATTGGCCGTACCGCGCCCAGACGATCAGCGATATCCAGCGTGCGTTGCGAGAAACAGATGGCGCGGCTGCCGAAACTGACCTTGTCATTGTCGTCCAGAACGACGACCTCGACCCCTTGTTGGGCAAGGTCAATCGCCGTGGCCAGCCCGATCGGACCCGCGCCGATCACGATTCCCTTGTGGCGTACGGCACTGGCCGAATCCTGATCTGGGCTGCGTTCATAAGCATAAGCCGGGACTTCGAAAATCTTGTTCATCGGCTCCCCCCCCCTGATTTTCCGGCGCTGGTAATGCGCAAGATCTTGGCAGCCTCTCGCCAGAGGTTTTGCCTATAATTTCATCGAAAAAGCCGCCGGAAAACGATCTGGATCAAATGCGGTGGAAATTCTCTGTTCTTAAAAAATGTCTCTGATTCCAAGATGCGGCTAAGTCGCTTACGTAGAAAGAGTGCCGATGCTCCATATTCGATGAAGGCGTGCTTGCGGTAGCTGGCGCGCATGGGGTGGGACTGGTAATTCCTGCATACTGTCCCCAGATGACACCCAGAGCGGACACTGGAAAAGAAAACATGACAAGCCCTAATGCCAGAACGGTAAAATCAATTGATCTAAGTGACTGGCTGGTGGAACGCGGTCTGGAAGGTGCCTCGAAAGAAGAGCTTCTGGACGGGTATTGCAACAAATTGTTGGACTTGGGTGTGCCACTGATGCGTTTTCATGCAGCGCAATCCGCATTGCATCCGGTTTATGGGGGCACAGGGTTTAGCTGGTATCAGGGGCAGGGCGGTAGAACCGAGTCTTTTGAGTATTCTGACGAGCCTATAGAACAGTGGCGGCAAAGCCCGCTTTACGCAATCCTCAACGAGGATATCGAGGTCATCCGCGAACGTCTGATCGATCAAAACGAGGCCAGCCGCTTTCCGCTGCTGAACGACCTGCGCCAGATCGGGGCGACTGATTATTACGCGACTGGGGTCAATTTTGACGCCCCGACACACAGTGAACCCAAAGCCGCAAAAAAGGCTGTGGACGGCGTGTTGATGTCGTGGACGTCTAATGCGCCCGATGGGTTCGCGGATACGGATCTGGACCTTATCAATGCAGCACTGCCGCATCTGGGGCTGGCGCTGAAATCCGCTGCCAGTGCACGGGTGTCAAAGGACTTGATGAGGGTCTATCTGGGCCGGGACGCGGGGCGGCGGGTATTGTCGGGGGAAATCCGGCGCGGCTCGCTGCAACAAATTGATGCCGTGATGTGGAACTTTGATCTGGAAGGTTTCACCAGCCTGTCAGAAGACCTTCCGGGAAACGAAATCATCGACATGCTGAACGACTATCTGGCGGTGGCTGTCAGTGTCGTGCATGACAATGGCGGCAATATCCTGAAATTCATGGGTGACGGGCTAATGGCGATGTTCGATGTCGGTGACATTGATGAGGACGCCCACGCCGCGCTGAAGTCGGTGCCGGTTCTGCAGCAGCGGATGGAGGCGCTGAATGCCCAGCGTGAGGCCGCGGGTCTGCCGGTGGCCAGCTTTACCCTTGCCTTGCACGCGGGGGAAATTCTGTACGGCAATATCGGGTCGGAAACCCGGTTGGACTTCACAGTCATCGGCCCGGCAGTAAACCAGACCGCGCGAATTGCCGGCATGCACCGGTCGCTGGGGCAGCGCATCCTGATCTCGGATGACGTGGCACGCGCGGCCCAACCGTGCGCTCAGGAGTTGGTATCTGTCGGGCGTTACATGCTTCGGGGTGTGCAGGAACCGAAAGAGCTGTTTACGGTCTATAACGGCCGACAATAAAAGTTGGTATTCCTGACAGTTGCCAGGCTGTGCCTTCAACCTGATCTGGGGGGCCCTCAGCCCGGGCAGGGGCATGTCGGGTCAAGAAGATCCTAAAAATCAATCTCCACGCCCGGCAGGTTCAATTCTTTCATCATGTCGCGCAACTCTTGCCGGGCAGCGATGTTCGAGATGTTCAACTGCTTGACGCCGATATCCTTGAGATCCAGCAGGGTCAGGCCACGTGGGAACAGCTCGCGGAAGATGACCCGTTCGGAAAAGCCCGAGGCCACGCGGAAACCGATGCGCTGCGACAGCATCTCGATCGCGCGCTGCATCTTTTCCTTGTTGACCATACGCTGTGTGCCGACACGGTTGCGCACCACTACCCAATCGATCGGTTTCAGCCCCGCCTGCGCACGCAACTGGCGTGCGTTCCAAACCATTTCTGAATATACCGAGGGCCCAAGTATTTTTTCGCCCTTTGAGTCGATCCGCGCCAGCAGGTCAAAATCAATAAAGCTGTCGTTAAGCGGTGTGATCAGCGTGTCCGCCAGCGAATGAGCCACCTGGCTGAGACGGGTATGGGACCCGGGGCAGTCGATCAGGATAAAGTCGCTGTCGCTTTCCAATTCGGACACGGCGGCTGACAGGCGATGGTCATAGATATTCTCGCCCGGTTTCAGCTTGGTCGCATCAATTTCGGGTAGGTCGTGGTGGCGGGGGCTCGGCAGGCTCAGGCCCGAGTTTTTCAGGAAATTGGCGCGGTTCTCAAAATACCGACCAAGGCTGCGCTGCCGTAGATCGAGATCCAGCGTGCTGACCTTGTGCCCCAATCGCGCCAACGCGGTGGCCACGTGCATGGAGACGGTCGATTTGCCTGCGCCGCCCTTCTCGTTCCCCACTACGATGATATGTGCCATGCCTGTATTCCCATGTCCCGCCGTGTTTATCCACACGTTGTTGTGAGCTACTATATGTTGTGGAAGCCGGGAAGGGAAGGACCTCAAGCAGTGAACTAAGGCTGTTAGTTGCAAAACCAAGGCCCGGAACCGGGTTTGGCTGCATGTATGACACACAGGCAGAGTTGTTTAATGCTGGCCGCAGGAGGGTGTAGCTGGAGCACCGGTTGGAGCTTTTGGCAGCGATCGGTCAGAAAACTGCCACACTCCTGATGCTGATACGTCCTCACTTTGAGGTAGGTCTGTGCCTCGGACCGGGTTTCGTTATCCTCCAAGGTAGACCCCGTCTTTAGGGCGGTAGAACACCTTCTGGTCGTGCAACTTGCCCAGAAGTTCGTGAACCTGGCGAAGCCTATCTTCGCGTTCAGTCCTGTTTTCTTCGGCTTCCTCCAGCACCCCAAGCGACAAAGACGCTGCCGTATCTCGCAATGCGGTTTCGATCAGGTCCATATCTGCGACGGAAAGCTCGAACATATCATTGTACCTAGGCATCTTCAGGATCTCCGTGAGGCTGAGGGGATGTTCCAGGCCAGTGTAGCATCCGACGCACCATGGTGTCGCGATAGGATTGGACCACAGTATCCGCGCCAGCATTCAATGTCTGAGCGGGAGCGGTGCATAAAAAAAGGCCGCCCACAAGGACGGCCTTTGGCATCTGAACCAAGTCAGGCTTAGAAGCCCAGACCCTCGTATTTCTTCTTGAACTTGGACACGCGGCCGCCGGCGTCCATCAGGCGGGACGAGCCACCAGTCCAGGCGGGGTGCGAAGAGGGGTCGATTTCAAGTGACAGCGTGTCACCTTCGCTGCCCCAGGTCGATTTCATCTGAACCACGGTGCCATCGGTCATTTTGACGTCGATGAAGTGGTAGTCGGGATGGATGTCTTTTTTCATCTTTCCGCTCCTTACGCCTCGGCGCCAGCCTTGGGCTTGTAGTTGGTAACCTCTGCGATACGCGCGGATTTACCACGGCGGGTGCGCAGGTAGTAGAGTTTGGCGCGGCGAACTTTACCGCGGCGGACAACGGTGATGCTGTCGATGTTGGTCGAATGCAGCGGGAACACGCGCTCCACGCCTTCGCCAAACGAAATCTTGCGGACAGTGAACGAACCGGCAATGCCATTGCCGCCTTTGCGCGCGATGCAGACACCTTCGTAGTTCTGCACACGGGTGCGCGATCCTTCGGTCACTTTAAAGCCGACACGGATGGTGTCACCGGCTTTGAAATCGGGGATGTCTTTCCCCAGGGCGGCAATCTGTTCCGCCTCAAGCTGTGCGATCAGGTCCATCGCAGTTACTCCTATATGCTCGTGGTTTGTTCACGAAGTTAAGCACGGCCTGAGAGCTCTTGGTCTTCTACCGGGTCCTGCGAACAGCCCGCCAGAGGTCAGATCGAATGTTCCTTTGGTTCGGTTCGCCCTGACACGCCATGGCTGAAGAAAACCGGGCGCTGCGCCACGATGCAAACCAAAACACCGGAGTCGCGTCTCGCGGCACCGGATTGCGCTCATTTACGGGCTTTGCGATCAGTGATCAAGACAAAAAAGCCACGTTTTTCAGGTTTGGGCGGTGGGATTGCGCCGATTGGACTCTGGCCCGTTGCCTTATTGGTCTGATCAGGCATTCTGAAAAGCAATTATAAGAGCAGACATTTAAAACAGGAACAGATCATGCGTTTAGCATTGATACTGACAGCTATCGCCTTTGCCGTGCTGTCCTGCGGTCGCGGCACCCCTCCGCCACAACAGGTCGAGGCCAAAGCGTTTTTGCGCACAACGTCCCCGGCAGTCATATACCCGGCCTTCGGTGACGCTGATCCGCACGCCTGGGATGGGCGGCACCCCGGCTATTATCCGGTACACGGGTTGGACGTGTCGCGATGGCAGGGGCCAATCGACTGGCGCAAGGCCAAAGCCTCGGGTGTCAGTTTCGTCTTTATCAAAGCGACCGAGGGCGGCGACGTCGCCGATCCCATGTTCGATGACCATCGGCGTGGCGCACAGGCCGCTGGGGTGCCTTGGGGTGCATACCACTATTACTATTTCTGCCGCCCTGCGCATGAACAGGCGCGGTGGTTCATAAAGAACGTTCCTAAGGGCGCAGATCTGCCCCACGTGCTTGACATGGAATGGACGCCGCACTCCAAGACCTGTCGGCTACGCCCTGACGGGGCAAAGGTCCGCGCCGAAGCAAAGCGGTTCCTCGATATTCTCGAGCGTCATTACGGGCGTCGTCCGATTGTCTATACGACCGTGGATTTCCACGCCGACACAGACATTGATCGGCTGCGCGGAACCGAATTCTGGCTGCGCTCTGTCGCGGGGCATCCGCGCAATGTCTACCCCAAGGCATCCTGGCGGTTCTGGCAATATACCGGCACCGGGCTGGTGCCGGGCGTGCAGGGCAGGGTGGATATTAACACGTTCAACGGACAGCCCGAGACTTGGGCGCGCTGGAAAGCGGGGGGCTAGCCCCGCGTTTTGCGATAGCTATCCCAAAGATCAGGTCGTCTTTCTTGGGTGATCTGTTCCGACATCTCGTGCCGCCACTCGGCGATGCGGCCATGATGACCGGACATCAGGATATCAGGGATCGCGCGGCCCTTCCATTCGGCGGGGCGGGTGTATTGTGGATGCTCAAGCAGGCCCGAGGAAAAGCTTTCTTCTTCAGCCGAGGCCTGATTACCCAGTACACCCGGGATCAGCCGCACCGTCGCGTCAATTAGTGCCTGGGCCGCGATCTCGCCACCGGTCATGACGAAATCTCCTAACGAGACCTCCTGAACGCCGTAATGTTCCAGCACCCGTTCATCGACGCCTTCGAACCGGCCGCACAGGAGGGTCATGCCATCACAGCGGGCAAGGTTTTGCATCATACGCTGGTCCATCCGCCGACCACGCGGGCTGAGATAGATCAGCGGCCAGTTCCCCTGCACACCGGCCATCGTGTGTTCGATCGCTTCGCCCAAGACATCCGCGCGCAGCACCATGCCCGCGCCACCGCCCGCAGGGGTGTCGTCTACGTTGCGGTGCTTGCCGATGCCGAACTGGCGCAGATCGACGGTTTCCAGCTGCCACAGCCCCTCTTGCAGCGCCTTGCCTGTCAGGCTTTCGCCAAGGACCCCGGGAAAGGCTGACGGGAACAGGGTGATGACCTTCGCTTTCCAAACGCCGTGCAGGTCTGGTGTGGGGGTCAAGAGCTCACGCGGTTTCAGGGTCGGGCGGATCGCCTTGCGACCGTGGGATTTGCTGGGCTTTTCTGTCATGTCGTGCCGATCAGCGCCTTTTTTGCGCGTTCAATTGTCGCCGTCTTTTGCGCGATCAGGGCGGCCTCGTCCAGACGCGAACGGTTTAGATCCAGCAGTTCTAGAAGAACGTCTTCGGGCAGGCGGGTATTGACCTTGGACGGCGGCACCAAAAGTCTGGCTTTGTCGCGCGGAAGGTTCAAAAACTCGGCAAATGGCGTGCCAGTGCCAAAGCGCTGCAATTGCAAGTCTTCAAGCCAGCCTGTTGTTACGGTAACGGTGGGCAGCCTATCGCGGATCTGATCCACCGTGTGTTGCAGAGAGGGCAGATGATCCATGCGCAACCTGAACGTTTCAAAATCCAGCACCTGACGCATGCGCTGCAGATCATGCGCCCAAAGACTGCGCAACCAACTGCCGCGCTGGCGCAAAGACAGGTAGATGGTGATCTGAACCTCTTGCCCGGCAAAGCGGTGACGGACCGCATCAACCAGACAAGCGGCAAGCTCTGGAGTGGCGGCATAGCCCTGTTCGATGTTGCGGCTGGGACGTAGGCCCGCGAAGTTTTCCTCGCTGACGATCAACCCGCGCCGGGTGGCGAAATCCAGCGTGTCGAAAAACGCGCGCAGCCGCGCGCCGAACTCGGACAGGGTGCCAACCGTACCATAGATGGAATGGCTGATCGCCGCTTGCGACAGGCCGGACTTTCGGGTGCGATAGGGCAGTGCCAGCGAAAAATGCGGCCAGATAAGTTCCCGATTGTCGTAGAGGAACGATTGCGCCGCAGTGGTGCCGGTTTTGTGCAGCCCCAAATGCAGCAAAACCCGCCGCATCAGATCAGCCCTTCTGGCGGGTCGGCGATGATGCGGCCTGTGTCCAGATCGACGGTTGGCACGGCGTCACGTGTGAAGGGTAACAATACGGTGGCTTTCATACCCGGCCCATGCAACTCCAGCAGATCCGCCGCGCCATGGTTCTGCACCGATTTAACCCTGCCCAACAGAATGCCGCCAGTGTCATAAACCTCAAGCCCGATCAGGTCGGTGTGATAGAATTCGTCATCCGGCAGCGATGGCAGTTGCGCGCGACGTGCGAACAAGCGCAACCCTTTGAGGGCGTCCGCCTCTTCTTTGGTTTCAACACCGCCCATCCGAGCGGCAAAGCCGTTTTTGATCGGGCGGGTCAAAACCAGAGGATAGCGTTCGGCCCCGCTTTCATCCGTCAGGGGCGAATAGGCTTCGATATCCTCCGGGATCGCGCAATAGCTTTTAAGACGTACTTCGCCGCGCACACCGTAAGAGCCCGCAATGCTGCCCACGCAAATCAGATCACTCATTTGGCTTGTCCACCGTCACACATAGCCCATCTTGCCAATCACCGCGCAGCTCGCATGCTTCACGTTGGTTCGAGCGTTCAAAGAACACGCCCACAATAAATGCGATCATCAGCAGTATGGGAAGTCGAATAAGGCCAAACATCCTCAACGCACCTCGATCGGCAGTGCGTCTTCCCGGTCTTCCCAGCCGACACGTTCCAGTTCTGGCGTGTCGGAAAAGTCTTCGGGCCAGCCGATGCAGAAATAGCCAATAAGGCGCCAGCTATCGGCTACGCGCAGGTCACGCGCCAACTGTTCGGGGTTCAGAATGGACACCCAGCCAAGCCCCAGCCCCTCTGCCCGAAGGGCGAGCCAGAAAAGAGTTACGGCACAAACGACTGAGTAATGCCGCATCTGGGGCATGGTTCCGGCGCCCAAGCGCTGCCCCTTGTCAGTGGCATCGTCGCAGAAGACTGCCAGCTGCACCGGCGCTTCTTGCATTCCGGACAGCTTCAATTGGCTGTAAATTCTTGCTTTTTCGCCTGAATACCCATCCAAAGCCTGCGCGTTTGCGGTTTGGAAATTTTCAAGCGCCGCAGCACGAGCGTTTGGGCTATCGACGCGAATAACGCGCCACGGCTCGCTGAGGCCTACGGACGGGGCCAGCCGAAACGTGTCGAGGCAGCGCATCAGCACAGCCTCGTCCACGGGATCGGTGCGGAACCGGCGCACGTCGCGCCGGAGCCGCATCAACAGATTGAACTGCGTACGGAAATCGTCGGTAAAAGCCTGACCCTGCACGCGCCCGCCTGCTTACTCTTCAGCTGCGGCTTCTTCAGCAGGTGCAGCCGCCGCTTCGGCAGCTTCAGCAGCCTTTGCAGCTTTCTCTTCAGCGCGTTCCTGCGCCTTCTTGCCCGGGGTGCCTTTCTGCGGGTTGTTACGTTCGGCCTTGTCGCGGGTGCCGGCGGCTTCCAGCATACGTGCGATGCGGTCGGTCGGCTGTGCGCCCTGATCCAGCCAGTACTGAATGCGCTCCATGTCCATTTTCACGCGCTCTTCGCTGTCTTTCGGCAGCAGCGGATTGTAAACGCCAAGTTTCTCGATGAAACGGCCGTCGCGCGGCATGCGGCTGTCCGCCGCTACGATGCGATAGAAAGGACGTTTTTTCGAGCCGCCGCGGGCGAGACGAATTTTCATTGCCATGGTGGTATCTCCTTTGAATGGCGTGACCGGTCGCGGACCGGGTATTCTTGGTATTCGTGGAAACGACGGGTTATTCCTGATGTTTCCGGTGGTGTCGGATGACTTCCTGAATGATGAAATTCAGAAAAGCTTTGGCGAAATCAGGATCCAGATCGGCCTGTTTCGCCAGGTCTTCTAACCGAGCGATCTGCGCAGCCTCGCGCGTGGGATCGGACGGGGGAAGATCGTGTTCGGCCTTGAGCTTGCCTACAGCCTGCGTGTGCTTGAACCGCTCGCCCAGCGTATAGACAAGGATCGCGTCCAGCCGGTCAATGCTGTCGCGGTGGTCTTTCAACAGCGTGGCAGCCTGTGTCACGGGGTTGGTCATTGGCCGGTCCTCTCAGAGATCAAAGCAGGTTCGGAAATGTCGATCTTGGGATGCCGCCAGACTTGGCAGGGCTCGCCTACAACTTCGCCTTCGCGTTCGTAGGTTGCGCCCAGCCGCTCGGCCAAATTACGCGAACGGTCATTAGAGTGCGCGATATAGCTGATCACGCCATTCAGACCCTGAATGCGCGCGGCATAGTTCCGAGCAGCGATTGCTGCCTCGAACGCCAACCCCTTTCCTTCGGCCTCATCCATTACGGTCCAGCCGATCTCGGGCTCATCCCAACCCGGAACATCGATAATGCCGGCCCAGCCTGCAAAGGCTCCGGTTGCCTTGTCGCTCAGGTGCCACAATCCATAACCCTTCAGCATCCAATGCCCCAGGCGACGGCTAAGCGAGCCCCACGCCTCAGCAGGGTTTAGCGGCCCACCGACAATATGGCTGCGTTCGGACGCGTAAAACGCAGTCATTCGCGGCAGGTCATCCGCATGAGGTGCCCGCAGGATCAGTCGTTCGGTTTCAATGGTCGGGATGGTGAACGTGGTCATGCGTACGCCTCGATTCCGCCATTTACCAGATCGGCCGGGGAAGGGTGCCGCCAGATTTCGGATTTACCGAATTTCGGGTGGTCATAGTGATACTCGAACTGCGCACCTAAACGCTGTGCCACGGCCTTGCTGGCGTTGTTGTCCGGGTCAATCAGCGAAATTGCCGTGTCCCATCCCAACATATCATAGGCATAGGTGCGTGCTGCCAGAGCCGCCTCGGTCGCATAGCCTTTCCCAGTGGCGTGGGTCATCAGGGTCCAACCCACTTCCGGCTCGGGCCAACCTTCTGGGAACCACAACCCGATTCGGCCGACATAGGCACCGGTGTCTTTTTCATCGACGCTCCAATAACCAAAGCCACGCAGAGCCCAATGACCAAAATGCAGGGCAATGATCCGCCATGTTTCATCCCGGCGCAGAGGTCCGCCGACATACTTCGCAGTATCGCTGGCGAAAAACGCGGCGTCCGCGTCCAGATCAGCCTCGGACGGCGCGCGCAAGATCAGGCGCTGGGTCTCAAGCCGGGGGATATGAGGGGTGAGGGTGTTCATTTACTTTTTCTTGCCGAACCCGCTGAGACCCGGAGGCAACCCCATGCCACCGCCCATGCCGGGCAGTCCGCCGGGCATCTTGCCACCCATCGCCTTGGCTGCCTGTTCCAAAGCCTTGGGGTCCATACCTGCGGCCATTTCTTCAGGGCTGGGGCCGCCCTTGCCGAACATGCCTTTCATGGCCTGTTTCAGCATCTTGCCTTTGCCCATCTTGCCCATCTTCTTCATCATGTCCGACATCTGCCGGTGCATCTTGATCAGCTTGTTGAGGTCGCTGACTTCCATGCCCGAACCCGCCGCGATCCGTTTTTTCCGGCTTGCTTGCAGCAGTTGCGGGTTGGCGCGTTCTTTCTTGGTCATGGACTGGATCATGGCGATCTGCTGGCGCAGGATCTTGTCATCCAGACCCGCCTGATCCATCTGCTTGGCCATCTTGCCCATGCCCGGCATCATGCCCATCATGCCCTGCATGCCGCCCATCTGGATCATCTGTTCCAGCTGCATTTTCAGGTCGTTCATGTTGAACTGACCCTTGACCATGCGCTTCATCATGCGCTCGGTCTGTTCCATCTCCATCGTTTCCTGGGCCTTTTCGACCAGCGCAACGATGTCGCCCATGCCCAGAATACGACCGGCGATCCGGTCCGGCTCGAAGGTTTCGAGCGCGTCCATCTTCTCGCCCAGACCGACAAAGCGGATCGGCTTGCCGGTCACGGCGCGCATCGACAGCGCCGCACCGCCGCGCCCGTCACCATCCATCCGGGTCAGGACCACGCCTGAGATGCCAACCTTGGCGTCGAACTCCTCGGCCACTTCAACGGCGACCTGACCGGTCAGGCCGTCGACGACCAGCAGGGTTTCGCGCGGATCAACCGCGTTGCGGACCTGCTCAACCTCGTCCATCAGCACTTCGTCGATATGCAGACGGCCCGCGGTGTCGAGCATGTAGACGTCATAACCGCCCAGCGTCGCCTGCTGTTTGGCGCGTTTGGCGATGTCGACCGGTTTCTGGCCGGGAACGATCGGCAGCGTATCGACACCGACCTGCGTGCCCAGAACCGCAAGCTGATCCATCGCCGCCGGGCGGTAAACGTCCAGCGAGGCCATCAGGACCTTCTTGCCCTCTTTCTCTTTCAGGCGCTTGGCGAGCTTGCCGGTTGTGGTCGTTTTACCCGAACCTTGCAGTCCGACCATGAGGATCGGGGCAGGCGGGTTGTCGATCTTCAGCTTGCCGGGGTCTTCCTCGCCACGCAGGGTATCAACCAGCGCGTCATGCACGATCTTGACGACCTGCTGGCCGGGGGTGATTGACTTGGTGACAGCTTGACCAGTGGCCTGATCCTGAACTTTCTTGACAAATTCGCGCGCAACCGGCAGCGAGACGTCAGCCTCAAGCAAAGCTACGCGGACTTCGCGCAGGGCGGTCTTCACGTCTACTTCGGACAGAGCACCCTGTTTGGTCAGCCGGTCAAAGACGCCAGAGAGGCGTTCGGATAGATTTTCAAACATGCCTTCGGCCTCCTTAGCCGGTTATCTCGTGGCACTTCCTAGGTAGGAAACACCGGTTAAATACACAATTGCCCCTCCCACAGAATTAGACGTGGGGTAAAGCCAAATGGAATTGCCCCCACGGGCGAAACTCGCTGGTGGGGGGCGATCCCTGAACGACTCAAGGGACCGGAAGATCAGACGCTTCCGGATGTTTGAGGGGTCTCTAGGCGGGATCGATGTCAGAGTCAACCATGTGCGCTGCAGCCTGCTTGCATCGCGGCCGCGTATTCGTCATGACGACCGGAACACGCAGGAGGTTCCCATGGACGCATCATCGACTTTTCAGGATACATTGCCGCTCAGTTCTGATGCGCTGCTGGCGCAGTTGGATAGCTGGGGGCTGGCCTACCGTCTGCACACCCATGTTCCACTGCGCACGGTTGAAGAGTCAAAGGCGGCCGAAGATCAGTTTATGGTGCCGGGCGAAAATGCCCTGCGCCTTAAGAACCTGTACTTGCGAAACAAGAAAAAACGGAACTACCTCGTGACATTGGAGCAGAGCCGCGAGATTGATCTCAAGACGCTGGGTGCTGAACTCGGGGTGGGCAATCTATCGTTTGGTTCGGCGGATCGGTTGATGCAGAACCTTGGTATTCGTCCCGGCGCGGTCAGCCCGCTTGCCATGATCAACGGGGTGCAAAACAACGTCAGCTTCTTCATGGACGCGGCAGCGCAGCAGGCGGATGTCATTTACATGCACCCCCTGGTCAATGACCGCACGGTGGCGTTGGCGCGCACAGACCTAATGGCATTTTTCGACAAGATCGGCTGCGACATTCGCTGGCTGCATTGATCAACCCTGAAGTGCTTCTTTCAGGGCGGCTGCGACATGAGCCGCCGATGGATTGACGAAAAGATGCCTATCAGCTTCGAAAACCGGGTCGTCGAGATGATCCGGAAACGCCAGCGGTAATTCTGTGCAGGCCAGCAGTATGGCGGTTCCCGGCTCTGCATGTCTGTTGCAATAGGTCAGCAACCTGTTGCGTGCAGCCGCTGAGGCACCGCCATAGAACTCACTGTCGATCATGGCCTGCATTTCGGCGATCTCAGCCGCGGGTAAGCGATCATTGGCTGTAATGCCCTCTTGGGCCAGTTGGTCGGCGTAGTCGGTCGCCTGCATCGTGACGGTTGTCCCCAAGACCAGCGCTTTGGACGCGCCCGTTGCGGCAGTAACTCGGGCCGTGGCGTCGAAGATGCTGAGGATCGGCATCGAGACACCCTGCCTGATCGCATGTAGCCTGGCATGCGGGGTATTTGAGGCAATTATTCCGAAATCACATCCGGCACGTTCCAGTGTCAGCAATGCTTCGCGAAAGACGACGTCAAACCCGGCCCAGCTGCCCTCATCCCCGGCCACGCCGCGCAACGCACGGGTTTTGGCTTGTGTTACAGATTCGATGGTCATCGGCGGGACAGGCAGCGGAGACCCATGCCCGCGTTCAGCAAAGTACTGGCCTGCGCCCTGGGCGATTGCCCGATAGTAATCCACGGTCGAGGCCCAGCCCACGCCGCCCAGAATGCCAATTTTCTTCATGATAAACGCCCAGCCTGCGAATTCTGTTTCAGACGCAGACTGGACGTTTCCCGGCGCAAAGGCCAGATTTCGTTTAGGCAGCCAGTTGGGTCACGGCCTTATGAGCGTTGCTCAACGCGGCTTCGGCGTCTATCGCCATCGAGTCTGCGGCAACAATTTCAATATCGGTGATACCGATGAACCCAAGCATGTGACGGACGTAGCCGGTGGCAAAGTCGATCTCGGACCCGACTGCCGTGCCGCCCGATGCGATGGCGAGAACCACGCGCTTGCCCTCCAACAGACCTTTGGGGCCATTTTCACTGTACGAGAATGTCAGACCTACGCGAGCGACCAGATCAATCCAGGCTTTGAAAGCCGCAGGAACTGAAAAGTTGTAGATGGGCAAGCCAATGACGATCGTGTCGGCATCTTGAAGCTCATTCACCAGGCTATCGGACAATGCCAGCTGGTCGCGTTGCGCATCGCTGCGTTGATCCGCCGGCGTGAAATTGGCGTTGATCCAGTCCTCGGTCAGAAGGGGCAGCGGCTTTGCCAGATCGCGGCGGATGATGCGACCGGCGCCCAGATGCTTGACGATACGGTCAGTCAGGTCACGGCTGGTGGAACCTTCGCGGCGGGCGGAGGCGTCGATATGCAGGATAGTTTTGGTCATCTCTTCGATCCTTGGGTTAACAAAACTTACTCTATGGTCGTATATGAATGTTGCGCGATTGAACAAAAGTCGGATATATCAACAGGTATTGTTGGAAATTGCACAGTGTTGGTGATGGCGTGGACAATTGGGATGAAGTGAGAACCGCTTACCAAGTGGCCCGCATGGGAACCGTTAGCGGCGCGGCCGAGGTGCTGGGCGTTCACCACGCTACCGTTATCCGCCACATCGACTCGATCGAGGCGCGGTTGGGCGTCAAGCTATTTCAGCGTCATGCCCGTGGTTACACACCCACCGAAGCTGGTGAAGATCTGCTGCGTGTGGCGCAAGCAACCGAGGATCAGTTCAACCAACTTGTTGGCCGTATGAAAGGCCGGGGAGATGATGTTGCAGGTGAGTTGGTCGTGACATCGCTGTCTTCGCTGGCGCCTTTGGTCGTGCCTGTGCTGAGCGAGTTTCAGAAGCTGCACCCCAGTGTAATCGTGCGCTATCTGACAGGTGATCGGTTGTTCCGCCTGGAATACGGCGAGGCTCATGTGGCGATCCGCGCTGGGGCTGCACCGGATCAACCGGACAACGTTGTTCAACCGTTCTGGACCCAGCAGATGGGGTTATACGCCAGCAAAGATTATATCAAGCGGCACGGCGTTCCTTCGAGCATCGAAGATTTCGCCAACCATCACTTCGTCGGAAATGACGATGAAAACAGTCGGGCGCCGTTTTCTCGCTGGCTGCGTGAAAATGTGCCAGAGAGCGCGATTACCTTCCGATGCTCGAACAATTTTACGATGCGGCAGGCGGTATTGGCGGGGGCAGGTATCGGGTTCATGGAACGATGGGAGGCGGCCCGCAGTCCCGACTTGCAAGAGGTAATAGACAGTTTGCCTGAATGGTCCGGTAAGCTGTGGCTGGTGACGCATGTCGACCTGCATCGGACCACAAAGGTTCAGGCGTTCCTGACGTTCTTGAAAACCCGCGTGAAAGAGTGGGTGGTTTGACACCTCAAGCCCAGGGCCATCTTGCGATGCTGGTCTTTTCGGCGCTGGTTGCCGGCAGCTTTTCGCTGGGGTCATTGATCGCCAACCAGATCGCGCCCGAGGCGATCACGGCAGCGCGGTTCCTGATCGCCTCGGTTGTGATTGGGGTGGCTGCCGGGATGACCACTGGTCTGCCCCGCAGCGCGGCAAAGGCACCGTGGCGATACGTGGTGCTTGGTGGGCTGTTTGCCAGTTACTTCGTGCTGATGTTCCACGGATTGAAAACCGCGCCACCCGTCAGTGCGGCGGCTGTGTTTACTCTGACCCCGGTGCTATCCGCCGTGGCGGGTTGGGTGCTGCTGCGGCAAATCACGACACCAAGGATGGCTTTGGCATTGACCGTTGGCGCGGTTGGTGCGCTTTGGGTCATTTTCCGTGCAGATTGGCAGGCGTTTGTAGCGTTCGAGATCGGCGGCGGAGAGATCATCTATTTCTGGGGCTGCGTGGCCCATGCGATCTATACGCCGATGGTGCGCAAACTGAACAGGGGTGAACCGGCTGTCGTATTTACGTTTGGAACGCTGGTCGCGGGGTGTGTGTTGCTGACCCTTTATGGCTGGTCCGATATACGGGCGACTGATTGGACAAACCTGCCATTGATCGTCTGGGTCGGTCTTTTATACGTCTCGATCTTTGCCACGGCAGTCAGTTTTGTATTGGTTCAGTTCGCGGCATTGCGCCTGCCTTCGGCAAAGGTGATGGCTTATACCTACCTGACGCCCAGTTGGGTGATCCTGTGGGAGGTCGGTCTGGGTCAGCAATGGCCAACCTTGATTGTTTTCGTTGGGGCGCTTCTGACCGTTATCGCGCTTGTTCTGCTGTTGAAGTCCCACGATCAACCAAGGCCCGCAGCAGAGCCAGTGCAGGACTAGACCCTACCGTTGAGACAGATCAAGGTCGCCTTTGGCGAAGTCCCCTAGGTCTGGATCAAGGAGGATTTCGCCATGTACGCCCATATCATGTTCCCTGTTGACCTGCATCTGCCGCCCGAAGTTCGCAAGGCAGCCGATGTCGCGGCTGAAGTTGCAAAATGGCAGGGCGCCAAGATTACTCTTGTCACCGTGACCGGCACACAGCCCGGTGATCCTGCCCTGACGGACACGGCGATAAGCGAAGCGTTGAACGCGTTTGCGGATCAGCTTGCTGAAAGTAGTGGAGCCGAAGTTGATTTTCGCAATATCCATTCGCTCGATGTTGCGGTTGAGGTGGACGGTGACCTAAAGCGCACCGCCGAGGAAATCGGTGCTGACCTTATTGTTGTCGGAACCCACGCCCCGCGGATCACCGACTATATCTTTTCAAGCCACGCAGGGTATCTGGCCAATCATGCCAGCGTTTCAGTCTTCGCGGTGCGTTGATTGGGGCTAGGGGTCGTCAGAGGCGGGCAGCTCGATTTCAAGAAACCGTTCGAACGCGTCCAGATTGACCGGTTCGAACTGCCCGAACCCCTGCATCCAGACCGAGGCCGCGCGTAAGGCGTCAGGTTCCAGCTTGCACCATTTCACACGGCCTCGTTTTTCCTGAGAGATAAGCCCGGCCTTGGTCAGGATCACCAGATGTTTCGAGATTGCCGCCAGCGACATCTCGAACGGCTCGGCCACGTCTGTAACGGCCATGTCATCCTCAAGCAGCATCGCGAGGATGGCGCGGCGCGTAGGGTCGGCGAGGGCCGCAAACACGGTGTCGAGATCATTGGACATGCAACCGCTGAACCACAGCGCCCCGGTTTGGTCAACCATTTGGTTGAATATACTGAATCCTGCCTTTCAGGTGATACCCCTGCGGGCGATCGAACTCACGATTGGGCGGAAGTGCCATAAAACATATTAAAATCAGTCCGTTAACCTGCGGCATTTCCGACCTTTAAGGCCGTTGACTCTGTGCGTCTTGCACCTTAGCACCTAGCCCAAGACTGTGCGAGGAAAACGCCCGTGACTGATGATGACCAAAAGCAGCGTATGGCGCAGCTTGAGGCCAAGATCGAAGCGGCGAAAAAGGCCAAAAAGCCCGAGACCCGCGCAGATGCTGACGTGTCCGGGGGCGAGCTTGCCTGGCGGATGGTCATCGAAATGGTATCCGGTCTGGGGATCGGATTTGGCATCGGTTACGGGCTGGACAGCCTGCTCGGGACGATCCCGATCTTTCTGGTGCTGTTTACATTGCTGGGCCTTGTCGCCGGGGTGAAGGTTATGCTCCGCAGCGCCAAAGAGGTTCAAGAGAAACAAGCGGCGGCGACGGCTGCCGAAAAGGACGAGAGGGACTGAACGTGGCAACTGAGACCACCGCAGCAGAGGGCAGCAGCCTGGTTTTTCACCCGATGGATCAGTTCATTGTCAAGCCGTTGTTCGGAGACGGTGCGGTGGGCATGTTCACGATTACCAACGTGACGCTTTGGCTGTTCCTGGCGATTGTGGCCATCGTGCTGCTGTTGATCTGGCCGACCTCAAAGCGCGCGATTGTTCCGACCCGCATGCAGTCGGTGGCTGAACTGGCCTATGGCTTTATCTATAAAATGCTGGAAGACATCTGCGGCAAAGAGGGTGTTAAGTATTTCCCTTATGTGATGACCCTGTTCATGTTCATCGTCTGCGCGAACTTCCTGGGCATGATCCCCATGTCCTTCACCACCACGTCGCATTTCGCTGTGACCATCCCGCTTGCACTGGCCGTGTTCCTGACTGTGACAGTTCTGGGCTTTGTCAAAAACGGCGCTGGTTTCCTCAGCCTGTTCTGGGTGTCGAGCGCGCCTCTGGCGTTGCGCCCTATCCTGGCGATCATCGAGCTGATTTCGTACTTTGTACGTCCTGTCAGCCACTCCATCCGTCTTGCCGGTAACGTCATGGCAGGTCACGCGGTTATCAAGGTGTTCGCAGGCTTTGCCGCGATTGCCGCGATCTCGCCCGTGTCCGTTCTGGCAATCACCGCAATGTATGGCCTTGAGGTCCTCGTGTCCTTCATCCAGGCCTACGTTTTCACCATTCTGACCTGTGTTTATCTGAAGGACGCTCTGCATCCGCATCACTGATCAGGGGCGACCCTGAGCACAGGAACGATAACCCAACATCGAAACTTCCAATTCGTAAGGAGAAACATCATGGAAGGCGATCTCGCACATATCGGCGCAGGCCTGGCAGCAATCGGTTCCGGCGCAGCCGCAATCGGGGTGGGCAACGTAGCAGGCAACTTCCTGGCCGGCGCTCTGCGCAACCCTTCGGCGGCTGCGTCGCAGACCGCAACCCTTTTCATCGGTATCGCGTTTGCAGAAGCTCTGGGGATCTTCGCATTCCTGGTCTCGCTGCTGCTGATGTTCGCCGTCTAATCTGCGGAACCTGATCCTTACGCGCAGGTGGGCCCAAGCCATAGCGGCCCACCTGTTGTAAAGACAACGTTCCGACGGAGGACATCATGGCGACAGAACCCGTACACGAAGAAGTAGCTGGCTCGTGCGTCGACGCTGGTGGCTCTGCCATCGGGATGCCGCAGCTCTGCTTCGATTGGTTCCCCAACCAGATTTTCTGGCTGGTCATCACGCTGGTCGTCATCTTTCTGGTCCTGTCCCGCGTGGCCTTGCCCCGCATCGCGGCAATCCTGGCCGAGCGCAAAGGGACCATTACAAATGACCTGGCTGCGGCCGAAGATCTGAAGGCCAAGGCGGTCGAGGCCGAAGAGGCCTATAACAAGGCGCTGGCCGATGCCCGTGCCGAAGCGCAGCGTATCGCAGCGGAAGCCCGCGCTGAAATCCAGTCTGGTCTGGATGACGCGATTGCAAAGGCGGATGCGGAAATCGCTGCAAAGGCGGCTGAATCGGAGAAGGCAATTGCCGAAATCCGTGCCGGGGCGCTGGAAAGCATTCAATTGGTTGCCAAGGATACGGCGGCTGAACTGGTGACCGCACTGGGCGGCGAGGCAGATGCCAAAGCCATCGACAGTGCCGTTGACGCGCAGATGAAAGGATAAGTGACATGCGGAACACTCTTGCCCTTATCCTGACCTTTGGCGCAGCCAGTCCGGCACTGGCAGCCAAAGGCCCGTTCTTCTCGCTTGGCAACACCGACTTTGTCGTTCTTCTGGGCTTCATCGTCTTTATCGCGGTTCTGTTCTATTTCAAGGTACCGGGTATGATCGGCGGTGCGCTGGACAAACGTGCCGAAGGCATCAAGTCCGAACTGGACGAAGCCCGCGCCCTGCATGAAGAGGCCCGCAGCCTGTTGGCGTCCTACGAGCGCAAACAGCGCGAAGTTCAGTCTCAGGCGGATGCCATTGTGGCGGCCGCGAAAGACGATGCTGCTCTGGCGGCCGAGCAGGCCAAGGCCGATCTGGAAAGGTCCATCGCACGCCGTTTGGCCGCTGCACAGGATCAGATCGCGTCAGCCGAAGCCTCGGCTGTGAAAGAAGTGCGCGATCAGGCTGTCACCGTGGCTGTTTCGGCAGCCAACGCGGTTTTGGCAAAGCAGATGACGGCAGCGCAGGCGAACAAGTTGATCGATGCGTCCATCGAGGATGTAGGCGAAAAGCTGCATTGATAAACCAGTGCAAAGTGAGGCGTACCACAGTGTTTCAGGGACGCTTTGCATGGCTTAATCGAATTCGAAACAGGCGAGGGTGCATGCATCCTCGCCTTTCACTATCGGTTTGATTGTTTTTTTGAAATAGTTTACCACCTCAGCGGTTATTCTCGATATAGAGCGAAACATGCCTGAGCTGCCGCGGATCAGCCTCGTGATCCCCAATCTGAATTGCGCTAAGTTCATTGAACGCACGATAAGGTCAGTCCTTGATCAGAATTATCCCAATCTTGAACTGATCCTGTCCGATGGCGGCAGCACGGATGGATCACTCGAAATCATTGAAAAATATCGACCCCATTTCTCGCACATCATTTCCGAGCCGGATTCCGGTCAGGCCAATGCGTTAAACAAGGGTTTTGCCTTCGCGACCGGTGAAATCATGGGGTGGATCAATTCTGATGATATCTTGCTGCCCGACAGCTTGTCGCTTGTTGGATCACTGTTCACGCTCAACCAAAAGACGGAATGGTTGACCGGACGATTGACCGTTATTGACGAGAACGACCAGGTCCAGTGTGCTGTACGTCCCCGGCCTTTGACGCATGAGAGGTTTTTGGCGGCTGACTATCAGTGGATACAGCAGGAATCGACCTTTTGGCGGCGCAGTCTTTGGACGCGCGCGGGTGGTTATTTAGACGAGTCCTTGAGTCTTGCCGTAGATGGCGAGCTTTGGTTGCGCTTCTCACGGTATGCCCAACTAACGTCGGTTCACAAACAAATCGGCGCGTTTCGGGTTCGCAGCGGACAAAGGTCCGAAGCGATTGATGAGTACCACGCGGAGATGCTGAAAGTCATCGACCGCGAACGACGGAATGCAACGGAAACGAATGACTTGACCAAGACGATTTTGGATGCACCCCTTCAATTGCGCCAACGCAAAGAGGCCGAAGCGACCTTTCCGGGCTTAAGGAAACGTGATCCAAAGCCGTTCAAACGGACCAAACTCTGGAAACATGCGCTTGTGCGCCGAATGCATCACATCTAGGGGGCCGCAAAACTAGCGGTTCCCAATCTCATGGTGCAGGCGCTGTCGTGCTATGGCTTCGTTTCGTTCGGCTTTTTGGTGATCTTCCATGCAGCGCTGAACATAGTCCAAATGCCGGTGGATTGCGCTGCGCGCACCTTCGGCATCCCGTGTTTGGAGGGCCGTGTTAATGTCGCGATGCTGATCCAGAATTGCGCTGCGCGTAGTGTGTTGTTGAAACATCATTTGGCGATTGTAGAACACGCCCTGTTGCAGCAGGTCGAACATGGACCGCATCATATGCAGCATCACGACGTTGTGGCTGGCCTCAATAATGGCCATGTGGAACTGGGCATCCAGATGGGCTTCATCTTCGGTTGCGTTACGCTCATGCGCTGCCTGCATTTTGTCAAAAATCGCCTGCACAACCTTCAAATCGCTGTCCGAACCCAGCCGCGCGGCGCGCGCGGCAGCCAGCCCTTCCATGTCCCGCCGGAATGAAAGATAGTCGAACACCGCTTCGTCATGACTACCGAACAGGCGGACCAATGCCGGGGAAAAGGCCGACCCCAAAACCTCGGCGACATAGATGCCGGACCCGGCCTTGGCGGTCAGCAACCCTTGGCCCTGAAGGTCCGAGATCGCCTCTCGCAGTGATGGGCGCGAGACGCCCAGCCTTTCGGCCAGTTCGCGTTCGGCCGGTAAGCGCTCACCCGGTCGCAGGATGCCACGCAGGATCAGCAACTCGATCTGCTTCACCACTGCGATAGACAGCTTTTCGGTCCGGATTTTCTGAAAGGGCATGTGGGATTTTCTCGATTTGGTCAAATCATATGACCACGTATCGGTGGCTAGCTCAAGGAAGCGGATACCGCTTTTAGCAAGAAGGTCAGCATTATTGACATTTATCGATAGCCGACTAATCTGACGATGTGAGAACGGAGGAGACTCATGTCGACGAAAGACCTGTTCGCCACCAGGACATCGCGAATGAAGGCGTCCGAGATACGCGAGCTGCTCAAGCTGCTGGACCAGCCTGGCATCATTTCATTTGCGGGCGGCATTCCGGACCCGGCCCTGTTTCCGGCGGACGAGTTTGCCGCAGCCTTCCAGCGCGCGCTTGGGTCCGACAACCGTAGCATGGCGCTTCAATATTCTGTTAGCGAGGGGTATCTTCCGCTTCGCGAATGGTTAGTCGACCACATGCGGCAGATCGGCGTTGAGTGCGGCGTCGACAACGTCCTGATCACCTCGGGGTCGCAACAGGCGCTGGATTACCTGGGTAAATTGTACTTGTCTCCGGGCGATACTGCGCTGGTTGGGTGGCCCACCTATCTAGGCGCGCTGGCCGCATTTAACGCTTATGAACCGCGCTTTGACCGGCTTCATATGAGTGGCAATCGGGGGGCGTCTGAATATGCCGCCGCAGCCGGTGAAGGCGCGGTGAAATTCGCCTATCTGTCACCTGATTTCGCCAACCCAACCGGAGAAACCGTAGACCTGCGCGGTCGCGAAGATCTGCTGGATTTGGCAGACGATTTGAACTGTGCGGTGATCGAAGACGGAGCCTATCAGGCGCTGCGTTATGATGGTGAGCCAATCCCGCCGGTGTTGGCGCTGGAATTGGCGCGCAAAGGTTCAATACAAGACTGCCGGACTGTGTACTGTGGCAGTTTCTCGAAAACCCTATCGCCCGGATTGCGCGTGGGCTGGGTTGTGGCTGCGAAGCCCGTCATCTCACAACTGGTGTTGATGAAACAAGCCGCAGACCTACACTCGGCCACCATCAACCAGATGGCGGTCAACGACGTGGCGCGTGCTTGCTTTGACACGCATATCCCCAAGCTGCGTCGCGTCTATGGCGCACGTCGTGACACAATGCTGGGCGCGCTGCAGCGGCACATGCCGGACGGAGTGGAGTGGACCCGACCCGAGGGCGGTATGTTCATCTGGGTGACCCTTCCCAAAGGCGTGAACGGGGCCGATCTGTTGGAACGGGCGCTTGAAACGGTCAAGGTGGCTTTTGTTCCCGGTCAGGCATTTTTCCCGGACGCCACCGGGTCCAATACGATCCGCCTGAGCTTTTCGAACTCGGATGAGGATACGATCCGTGAGGGCATCTGCCGGCTGGGGGATGTCTTGCGGGCCTGAGTGCCGGAAAGAATCGGTTAACCAAATTGCGGCAAAGCTGTTGGCATGATCCGCTCTCTGCTCCTCCTGTTGGTGCTGGCCGGGTGTTCGGCTGGCACCCCTTTTTTCCGTGACATACCAGCCACCCGCATTGCGGTGAATGGCAGTGTCTTTGATGTGCGTGTGCGTGGACATCTGGCTGAGGCCGTGCGGATCAACACCCAATATGCACCGCGCTTAGGTCCGATCCGGGACAGGGCCGGATTGGCAATGGCGCAGGTTTCTGGCTGTCCCATTCTGGACGTGCTTGGGGATGCTGCGGTGACGGTCGGCGTGTTGGGGTGCGATCGTGAGGCTGGTGAGCGTCTGTTGCTGACAGCTATTTCAACCCCGAACTACGAATGTGTCGACTATGGCATTTATGAAAACTTGGGGCATGTCTTCGGCTACCAGGTATTTGAATGCACGCCATACTGACATACGCAGAATTTCGCGTATTTTGGCAAGATATTGTGGATAATTGGGGTCGATGACCCATATCCTGCGCTACGACGTTGACTCAGGCCCACTCAGTTGCGCAGACTTGCGATACGTAGGAATCACGGGACCCGTCACCTTTGCGCTTCAGCAAACTCAAACTCACCGGCTTTAAAAGCTTTGTTGATCCAACCGATCTGATCATCGCGGATGGGTTGACCGGTGTGGTGGGTCCGAATGGCTGCGGCAAATCCAATCTTTTGGAAGCCTTGCGCTGGGTGATGGGGGAAAATCGTCCCAAATCGATGCGCGGTGGCGCGATGGAGGATGTGATCTTTGCCGGGGCCGCCACGCGCCCGGCTCGCAATTTCGCCGAGGTTGTCCTGACCATGGACAATTCCGAACGGCTCGCGCCGTCCGGGTTTAATGACACTGATCAGTTGGAAATCGTAAGGCGCATTACGCGCGATGTGGGCAGTGCCTACAAGACCAACGGCAAGGATGTGCGCGCCCGTGATGTGCAGATGCTGTTCGCCGATGCCTCAACCGGGGCGCATTCGCCCGCGCTTGTGGGGCAGAACCGCATTGCCGAGTTGATTAATGCCAAACCCCGCGCCCGCCGCCGTATCTTGGAAGAAGCCGCCGGAATCTCGGGCCTCTATCAGCGCCGGCATGAGGCTGAGCTGAAACTCAAGGGCACCGAATCCAATTTGACACGTGTCGATGATGTGCTTGAGCAATTGGGCACGCAACTGGCGCAGCTTGCCCGGCAGGCCCGTCAAGCCGCGCGCTACCGTGAAATTGGAGAGCAGTTGCGCCAAGCCGAGGGCATGCTGCTTTATCGCCGTTGGAAAGAAGCTGACATCGCCCGTCAGCAGGCCGAAGAAAAGCTGCGCGACAGAACGACCGAGGCATCCCGCGCCGAGGCCGAAGCCCGCGCCGTTGCCGCCAAGCGCGCCGAGATAGAGGAGGCTTTGCCGCCCCTGCGCGAGGAAGAAGCTATTGCCGCAGCCGTGTTGCAACGCCAGCAGGTGCAACGCGATCAGCTTTCGGATCAGGAAACCCGAGCCCGCCAGACGATAGAAACACTGACCAACCGCATTCAGCAGTTAAGCAACGATATCGAACGTGAAACAGGACTGAACCGCGACGCAGGTCAGATGATCGAACGTCTGGAATGGGAGGCGCGCGAGCTTGCCAAGGCCGCCGAGGGGCATGGCGATAAGGTGGCCGAAGCCGCCGAGATCGCGCGCGAGGCTGCCTCGGTCCTGAAGGACCGCGAAGATCTTCTTTCGCAGGAAACCGAGGACATGGCGCGCCTCGTCGCCCGGCACCAATCCGCGCAGCGTTTGGTCGAGGATAGTCGCAAAACACTGGCCCGATCAGAGGCCGAAGAGGAAAAAGCGCGCGGCGCAGTGGATCAGGCGCGCGAGGCGTTGAATAACGCCAGCGACGCTTTTGAGGCCGCGCAAGAGGGTGAAGAAGAAGCCCGCGAAGCCGCTGAAGCTGCCGAGGAAGCCCTGGCCGCCGCAGACGAATTGCGCAACGAAACCCAAGCGCGCGAGGCCGAGGCACGCGCGCAAAGGTCCGAGGCCGAAGGTGAGCTTGGGGCGATCCGCGCGGAAACCTCTGCTCTGGCCAAGCTGGTTGAACGTGATACTGCCGAAGGTGGTCAAGTTCTGGATCTGCTGCGCGTCGAGCCGGGTTATGAAAAGGCGCTGGGTGCGGCGCTGGCTGATGATTTGCGCGCGCCTTTGGTTGAAGGGGATGGTCCGTCGGGTTGGGTTCAGGTCGCAAGCTACGACTCTGATCAGCCGATGCCGGACGGGGTCGAACCTCTGGCTTTGCATGTGTCCGGCCCTGATCGTCTGAGCCGCCGGATCGCGCAAATCGGTCTGGTTGATCCCGATCAGGGCGCCCGCCTGCAATCCCTGCTGAAGCCGGGGCAGCGTCTGGTGTCACGCGCTGGCGACCTGTGGCGCTGGGACGGATTTCGCGCCTGGGCTGAAGACGCGCCAAGTGCCGCAGCCTTGCGTTTGGAGCAGTTGAACAAGCTGGAAGCTTTGAAACAGGAGCTTTCTCAGGCCGACGCGCGGGCCGAAGGCGCCCGTGCCGCGCATGAGACGCTGTCGCAGCAGCTGGCCGATGTGACAGGGGCCGACCGCCGCGCGCGCGAGGCACGCCGGGCCGCGGATCAGCGCATGGCCGAAACCGCGCGCCAGTTGAGCCGGGCTGAGGCTGATCGCAATTTGGCAGAGGGCAAGCTGGAAACCCTGACACTCGCCGTGGACCGCCACAAACAGGACGCGATGTCAGCCCGCGGGCAATTGCGCGAGGCTGAAGGCGCATTGGCTGGGTTGGGTGATCTCGACACAGCCCGCGCGCAGGTTGAGGACATTAAGCAAACGGTCGAGGCCGCGCGGATCACCATGCTGACCCATCGCTCGACCCATGACGAACTGCGCCGCGAGGGTGAGGCCCGGACGCGGCGCGCGCAGGAAGTGACCAAAGACCTCAGCGGCTGGAAGCACCGTTTGGAAACAGCCGAAAAGCGGATCGCGGAACTGGTCGAGCGCAAGGAAAGCTCGGAAGAGGATCTGTCCGAAGCCATGGCCACCCCCGGCGAGATCGCCGAGGCGCGTGAAGAACTGAACGAGCTAATCGAAACTGCCGAGGCCCGCCGTGCCGAGGCAGCCGACAGGTTGGCCGAAGCTGAATCGCGGCAACGCGAGGTTGTGATGGCCGAACGCGACGCCGAACGGCGAGCCTCGGAGGCCCGCGAAGCCCGTGCAGCGGCCGAAGCGCGTTGTGATGCTGCTAAGGAAAGCGTGACAGCTGCAGCTGAGCGGATTGCCGAGGATCAGCAGCTGACGCCCAATCAGCTTTTGAATCGATTGGATGTAAATCCTGATCAAATGCCCGCAGCGGATGCTTTGGAGGCCGAGGTAAACCGCCACAAACGTCAGCGCGATGCGATGGGGGCGGTCAATCTACGGGCCGAAGAGGATGCCAAAGAAGTTCAGGAAGAATTCGATACGCTGAACTCGGAAAAAGCTGATCTGGAAGAGGCGATCAAAGCGCTGCGCAGCGGAATAGCCAGCCTGAACCGCGAAGGGCGCGAGCGTCTGCTGACCGCGTTTGAACAGGTAAACTCGAACTTCGCGATGCTGTTCAAGCATCTGTTTGGCGGCGGTGAGGCAAATCTGGTCATGGTCGAAAGCGATGACCCGCTGGATGCCGGGCTTGAAATCATGTGCCAGCCGCCGGGTAAAAAACTGTCGACCCTCAGCCTCCTGTCGGGTGGTGAACAAACCCTGACGGCGACGGCGCTGATCTTTGGCGTTTTCCTTGCCAACCCGGCACCTATCTGTGTGCTGGATGAGGTTGACGCACCGCTGGATGACGCCAATGTCACTCGTTTCTGCGATCTGCTGGATGAAATGTGCCGCCAGACCGATACGCGGTTCCTGATCATCACACACCACGCGGTGACGATGGCGCGCATGGATCGGCTGTTTGGCGTGACAATGCAAGAGCAGGGCGTGAGTCAGTTGGTATCGGTCGATCTTAAGAAGGCCGAGCAGATGGTTGCCTGATCCATCACCGGAACGTGACACCCGCTTCTGCACCAACTGGAGTAGGGTGCCATCATGATCAGATTTGTTATTCTTGCACTGCTGACGGCCGCCCCTGTCGCGGCTGCCGACTGGCCCATGAAACCCGGTGATACCCGCCTTTCGTCCCAAGAGCTGGACGCTTTAGCGGGCCAGACGCTGACGTTTTATGATGATGGGCAATCCAAATTTTCGGTCGGAGGGGCTTATTCCTATACTTATGCAAGCGGAGAATCTGCGTTTGGGACGTATTCCATCGCCGAAGATGGCAGCGTCTGTATAGCCTATCGAAACGGGTTCAGCCGCTGTGACCTGTACGTTCATAGTGGAGAGCGTCTCATTTTGATTGATCAAAAGGGGGATCGCTATCCCGTCAGGCCCGAGTAAGGCTTTTCCGGCGACGGGATACGTCTTTCAGGATTGCTAGCTGAATTTTCGGTGCTGGAGTCTGGGTTTGTGACGTAGCACGCCTCGTAAGGAGCTTTGGTCAAAAGAAAAGGTCTATCCCGCTCCAAACCGCCAAAATCCCAACCGCAAGTCCCCAGACGGTCCAAAGCATGTTACATGCGCTGAAAACCTCCTCCGCGCCGATTTCTCTCCGGGCCGCGCCATTTACCCATGCCAGATCACGGACCTGACCGTCGTAACTTCGCGGGCCAGCAAGGGCCACATTCAGGGCGCGCGCCATCGCTGCCTCTGGCCAGCCGGCGTTAGGAGAGATATGGCGGCGCGCATCGGCCACTATGTTGGGCCAACTTGCCCATTGCCCGGTCAGACCCATGATCATGACGCAGGTCAGGCGTGCGGGTATGAGGTTTAGCACATCGTCCATCCGGGCAGCCGCCCATCCGAACTCACGGTATTTTTTAGTGCGGTAGCCAATCATGCTGTCCGCCGTGTTGACGGTCTTGTAAATCAAAAGCCCCGGCAGTCCGGCGACGAGAAACCAGAAGGCCGGTGCGATGACGCCATCGCTTACGTTTTCGGCTGCGCTTTCGATGGCGGACCGCGCGACTTGCGCCCTTGTCATATTGCCTGTGTCCCTGGATACGATCATCGCGACACTGGCGCGGCCTTCAGACAGGGATCGGAGCAGTCCGTGGCCCACATCACGCACATGCGAAACCAACGATTTCTGCGCAAGCAAAATGGCGCAGACGAGTATTTCTACCCATGGTCCAAGCAGAGCCAGGCCGCAGCCCAAAACAAATGCACCGATGACCAGCAGCACGAGTGCGACCGCCCCTTTCAGGCGCCGACTGCCTCCGTGGTTCAGGCGCTTGTCCAACCACCCAACAATGTTCCCAATCATCACGGCGGGATGGCGAACACGGGACCATAGCCAATCCGGCTCTCCCAGGGCTGCGTCCAGACACATGGCGCACACCAGCAGAAATGGGGTGCTCACAATGCGGCCTCCAACCTGTTCCAGCCCGTCGCGGGCGGCAATCCCAGTCGCAGATATGTTTTGGAATAGGGAAAAACACGGCTCCAGATGTGGGCGCGGGCCAGCCGGTCCTGCCACTCATTGGCATCGTCCACGTCATAGAGCCGGAACAGAGCGGTTCCCCCCACAAGGTCTGCCCCCCTGGTCGTCAAAAGCCGATCCAAGCGCTTCGTGTCAGCGGTCAATCGTTGGCGGGTTGCATTGGCCCAGTTGGTGTCACACAGCGCCCGTTCACCGATCTTGAGCGCCGGACCTGAGACCGCCCATGGTCCGATCAGGTCGTCCAGTCTGGCGATGAGCTCGGGCTGGCCGATGGCAAACCCTAGCCGCAACCCCGCCAGCCCCCAGAACTTACCAAAGCTCTTTAAGACGATCACTCCGGGTCGAGCGGCGAGATGTATCAGCGACGCTTCGGGAGTGACATCGCAAAAGCTTTCGTCAATCACGGTCAGCGTGGCGCTTGCATCCGCTTCCTGCCACAGCCGCCCGTCGGGGTTGTTCGGGTGCACAATTACGCGCGCCTCTGCTGGGCTGTCTGCCTGAACGCTCCAGCCCTGAGCAGCGAAGGCAGCGGCGTGCTCGTTATAGGTGGGTGTGGTGATTTGAACGCGGCCCGGCTCGGCCAGCGCTGGAATCCGCGCGATGACAGCCGAGGCACCGGGCGCGGGCAATATGGCCGCGCCCTCGGGCACGGCCCAAAACTGGCGGGCGGCTTTACTTAGTCGTTCGAATGCACCATGATCGGGCAACTCAGACCAGTCTGATGACGTCAAACCTGTTACAACATAAGGTACGGGATTGATCCCCGTGGACAGGTCCATCCAATCTGAGCGCGCGCCGCCAAAACTTGCTATCGCCCCGTCCAGGCCACCGCCGTGATCGCGCGTGGTGCGAGGGGTCAAGTGTTGCTTCTGGCCCGCCATCGGAACCTCGTTGGAATTGCCTGTTCGGGCTCTTTTCAAGCGGAATTTCGCCGTTTGCACAAGCAAATCTGCGTGATCCAGGTGATGCCATCCGGCAGCGTTAACGCTTTGTTAACGAAATGACGTGATCACCGATTAAGGGAATGTTTATTTCCTTCTCTAACAAGTGCCCAGGTTATAACGATGAATGTTTTGATAGTTGAAAGTGACCCCGACCTCGGTCGGGTTTGGAAGCGGCATCTGGAGCGGTACGGCGCCGAAGTGACGTTGGTGACCGGGCAAGAGGCTGCTATTCTTGCCCTGTACGGGCAAGAATTTGAAATCATCGTGTTGGATCTGGTTCTGGAAAAAGGCAGCGCATTGGCAGTTGCGGATTTCGCCAGCTACCGAAGGCCCGAAGCGCGGGTGATCTTTGTCACCAACACGACCTTTTTCTCGGACGGGTCCATCTTTGCCCACAGTCCAAACGCCTGCGCTTATGTGCAAAGCGCAACGCCGCCAGAAGACCTGGCGGCGATGGTTCAGCACTACGCGGCGGATCGTTGACCGCGCCCATGCGGCTCCATGTAGTCCAACACAGGGTTTACCGGAATGATCCGGTTGGGATTGATCGTGTCATGGCTATAGTGGTAGTGGCGCACGATGTGGTTGATGTTTACCGTCTCGGCCACACCAGGCCACTGATACAGCTCTCGCGTATAGGCCCATAGGTTCGGATAGTCGATCAAGCGACGTTTGTTGCATTTGAAATGCAGGTGGTAAACGGGGTCGAACCGGATCAGGGTGGTGAACAACCGCCAGTCGGCTTCGGTTACGCGATCCCCCATCAAGTACCGGCTGTGGGCCATTCGATCCTCAAGCCAGTCGAGGGTTTCAAACAGGGGGTGAACGGCGGCATCGTAGGCCTGTTGCGACGTGGCAAAGCCGGATTTGTAGACGCCGTTGTTGACGTTGGAATAGATCCGCGCGTTAACCTCTTCGATTTCGTCCCGCATCGCTTCGGGCCAATAGTCGTCGGAGTTTCCTGTAATGCCGTCAAAGGCCGAGTTGAACATCCGGATGATCTCGGAACTTTCGTTCGAAACGATCGTTTCCTGCTGTTTATCCCAAAGGATCGGCACGGTGACGCGGCCCGAATAGTTTGGATCAGCTTTGGTATAAATCTGGTGGGCATAGTCGAGGCCGAACAGTGTGTCTCCGGTCGCGCCGTGCTCATCCGTCTTGAAGGTCCAGCCCTTGTCCAGCATGTCCGGATGCACAACCGAGACCGAAATCAGATCGCTGAGCCCCTTCAGCTTGCGGAAAATCAATGTTCGATGCGCCCACGGGCAAGCGAGGCTGACATAGAGGTGATAGCGGTTTGGTTCAGCCTTGAAACCTGCCTTGCCAGACGGACCGGCACTGCCGTCGGCGGTCAGCCAGTTTCGAAACTGGGCAGTGCTGCGTTTAAAGGCGCCACCAGTGGATTTGGTGTCGTACCAGGTGTCATGCCATTTGCCGTCGACCAACAGGCCCATTGGGTGTCCTCCGCATTGCGATTTCTTCAAACATAGGAGGTTGCACGCGGCCTTCCCACTTCAGAGGCCGCGCATATGGTCTGCACCTGCGCACAGAGGGGCCTGAGATTTCGATGCAACAGGTTCGATATGCGCAAATCTATGCGGCCGACTTTACTGGATTTTTACAATCCGGACTTCACAATAGAGTCCGTTGCCCGGGGAATTGTGCCATGACGACTTATATTTCAAAGGAAATAAGCGCTGAATTGGATGCTGCGCGAATCGCGGGGTTGAAAAAGACCAGCCGCCTGCGCGTCGAGTTTGGCGACAATACATTTAAAATACTCAGATTGTGGAAAGACGGCTTTACGGTTGAGGCTGAAACAACACCGCAACTGCGCGGCCTTGTGGATATCTACGACGGGGCGCGCCACCTTTACCAATGCCTGATCATCGCCGATGAGGAAGAGGCTGGTGAAATGCGGTACGAATTCAAACGCAGTACAGCCGCCGCCGACAGGGCTCCGCTCGACTTCTATCGCCCACCTGATGCGCCGATTGCGTTGCTGGGGTACGAAGACTAGCCAAATTTGCCTGCTTCGGTATCGATTGGACGCAGTAGTTCACAAAACGCACCAGAACAGCATGCTGACGCGCAGTGAATATCTCGCGTCAGCAGGTGGTTGGCCTATGTGCATGGTCACCGAATGCCTTGAAAGATGGTCACAACCATTGGCTGTTCGTGTAGACGTGCGCAGCTTGAATGCCAGCCAAAACGTGCTGCGCCGGGCAAAAATCGGAAGATGGATTTCAGCAAGGCCCGGCGCGTGACCGTCATTGAAGATCGGAAAACGCGTGTTTCAATCGCTTGCAGGCCTCTTCTACCCGTGCGTGTTGCGTGGCCAGATTGAACCGTTCAAAGGTTTCTCCGCCAGTGCCGAAGCCCGGGCCGGATGATGTGGCGATCCGGGCATCCATGCGCAGACGCTTCATCACCTCGTCATGCGTCATTCCCGTGCCCGAAAAATCTACCCAGGCCAGGTAGGTGGCCTGCAGGGGCATTGACCAAAGTCCCGGAATTTCGGCAATGGTTGCATCGAACAGTTTGCGGTTGCCATCTAAATGCACCATTTGCGCATCGACCCAGTCCGCGCCTTCGGGTGTATAAGCCGCTGTGACCATAGAAACGCCTAACGCACTGGGCATGTAATCCAGTGTTTTCAGCCGATGCCGCATGGCGGCGCGCAAGTTGTCATCAGGGATGATCATATTTCCAGTGCGCTGCCCCGCGATGTTGAACGTTTTGGAGGCCGCGGTCAGCGTCACCGTGAAGGGCTGCGCTTCGGGCGCGGCCTTTGCCATAGGTATGAAAGTTTGGCCTGGATAAACAAGATCCTGGTGGACTTCGTCCGATACGAGGATCAAGCCATTGCGCATGGCAAACGCGGCCACAGCGCGCAATTCTTCGTTCGACCAAACCCGGCCCGAAGGGTTTTGGGGCGAGCACCACATCAACAGTTTTTCCGACCCGTCCAACCGCGACTGCGCATCTTCGAAATCAATGCCATAGCTGTCGCCATCCCGCACCAGCGGGCATTCCACAACCCGTCTTCCGGTCTTGTTAATCTTGTGGGCGAATTCGTGATAAACGGGGCTGAATATTACGACGCCATCACCGGGATCGGTCCAGACATCCAGACACAGAGCAATTGCATTGCCCAACCCTTGCGAGGTCAGAACCCAGTCTGTGTCGATCGACCAATCGTGGCGGTTCTGCATCCACCACTGGACCGCGGCCAGATACGCGGGATGTTCCCAGGAATAGCCGAAGACACCGTGATCAGCTGCGTTGCGGACTGCCTCTCTTACGCAGGGCGCAGTGGGGTAGTCGGAATCTGCGGTCCACATGGCCAACCCGTCCTGTGGCGAGACGCCATACAGGTCTTCCATCTTGTCCCATTTTGAACTGTTCGTCCCCCGGCGGTCGATCACGTCATTGAAAGTCATGTTTTCTCCATCTGTCCGCTGCGAAGCTAGTCACAATCGCGGCAGGTGCAAGGGGGGCGTTGCGGCGGGGGGCGGGATGGCCTAAATCAACCCTATGAAACGCAATATCCTGATCCATCCCGACCCCCGTCTGAAAAAGGTCTGTGCCCCTGTCACCGACCTGTCGGATGAGCTGCGCAATTTGGCCGATGACATGCTGGAGACAATGTATGATGCGCCCGGCATTGGGCTGGCCGCGCCACAAGTCGGCGTTCTGGATCGGCTGATCGTGATGGACTGCGTGAAAGAAGAGGGTGAGGCGCCGCGCCCGTTGGTCATGTTCAACCCCGAGGTCATCGCCTCGTCTGACGAAACCAATGTCTACGAAGAAGGTTGCCTGTCGATACCTGAGCAATTTGCCGAGGTGACGCGGCCAAAGGTTGTTGAGGTTACCTGGCTGGACCGCGACGGCAACTTGCAGCAGGAAACGTTTGACGGGCTATGGGCGACGTGCGTTCAGCACGAGATTGATCACCTGAACGGCAAGCTTTTTATCGACTATCTCAAACCGCTGAAGCGTCAGATGATCACGCGCAAGATGCAGAAGCTGAAACGCGAGATGGCCCGTACATGACGATTCGCCCCTGCCTGCCATGGCCCGATAAACGCTTGCGGACCAAGGCCGAAGATGTAGCTGAAATCACGGATGACATTCGTACCATATGGGACGATATGATCGACACGATGGAGGCGATGCCCGGTGTTGGTCTTGCCGGGCCGCAGATTGGTGTCATGCTGCGGTTGGCGGTTGTTGATGGCTCGACCGAGCGCGGCCGGGCGGTGCGGTTGGCAAATCCTGAAATCCTGCACAGCTCGATTGAACTGCGTGAACACGACGAAGCCAGCCCGAACCTGCCCGGTGTTTCGGCCAAGGTAAAACGTCCGCGTGCTGTGACGGTGAAGTACCTGAACGAGAAAGGCATTGTGGATCGCCGTGATTTTGTAGGGATCGAGGCCACCAGCGTGCAGCATCAGATCGATCATCTGAACGGCAAGATGTATTTTGACCGGCTGAGCAAGGTGAAGCGCGATATACTGCTGCGCAAAGCCAGAAAGCAGGGTTAGGGATGCGCGTCGTTTTCATGGGCACGCCGGACTTCTCGGTTCCAGTGTTGGACGCGCTGGTTGAGGCCGGGCATGAGATTGCTGCGGTGTATTGCCAACCACCCCGGCCCGCTGGGCGTGGCAAGAAAGACCGACCAACGCCGGTGCACGCACGGGCCGAGGCGTTGGGTCTGCCCGTCCGTCATCCGGTGTCGCTAAAGTCGTCTGAGCAGCAAGAGGCCTTTGCTGCGCTAAACGCTGACGTTGCGGTGGTCGCGGCCTATGGTTTGTTGTTGCCACAACCCATTCTGGATGCACCGGCGAACGGGTGCCTGAATATCCATGCAAGCCTTTTGCCACGCTGGCGTGGGGCTGCGCCGATCCACCGCGCGATCATGTCGGGGGATGCAGAGACCGGCATTTGTATCATGCAAATGGAGGCTGGGTTGGACACTGGTCCTGTTCTGCTCCGTCAGGCCACGGATATCGGGCCTGAGGAAACCACCGCGCAGCTGCACGATCGTCTTTCGCAGATGGGCGCGGAGCTTATCGTCGAGACGCTGAGACGTCTTCCTGATCTGACACCCGAGCCTCAGCCCGAAGATGGCGTGACCTATGCGTCAAAGATCGACAAGGCCGAAGCCCAGGTGGACTGGACCCGCCCTGCGGTTGAAATCGACCGACAGATCCGTGGCCTTTCCCCGTTTCCCGGGGCCTGGACCAAAATCGGCGGTGAAAGGGTCAAGCTGTTGGCCTCAAAACATGCAGATGGAGAGGGTACACCAGGGATGGTCCTGAACGGACGGCTCCGCGTCGCATGTGGTACGGGCGCGGTTGACCTGTTACGCCTGCAACGGGCGGGCAAAGGCGCACAGGACGCGGAAACCTTTTTGCGGGGCTGGACGGTCGCTGCCGGAACCTGCCTGAGCTCGGAGTAAGTCAGATGTTCATGGTTCTGATGGGCACTGTCGTGATCGCCGGGATCGTTGGATACCTTTCCGAGAAAACCGGCTTTACCCATAACGGATATGTGCCTTCGATCATCATTTGTATGGGTGGCGCGTTCTTGTTTTACTTTGTGCGGATCATGTTCGGCATCAGCTTTGGCCCTCCGGGGCTAGACGCTGTCCTATCATCCATCGGTGCGCTGATCATCGTGCCGACGCATTGGAGGAAGTGATCTAAGTGTGGTTAGGGTCGCAGCCGGACGGCTAAGCGCTCAAGACGCTATCCGTTCATGCGATAATCGCAGAATATGCGTACGTTCAAGCGTCACCTCCCGCTAGGTGCGAGGGGGGCGGCTTTTGTAGACCGGCAGTTTCCAACCAAACAACAACGATCCGGCCCGCAAAGCCCAGCAAACCAGCGCGCATGCCCCCAAAGTGATCAATTCATCGAACCCAAGGCGGTGCACGACAACCGCGGTCATGGCGCCAGCAAAAGCGCATGAAACGTAAAGCTCGCCTTGTTTGAGGACCAGTGGCACTTCGTTGCAGACCACGTCGCGCATCAAGCCGCCCAGGCACCCCGTGCAAATGCCCATCAACACCACGATTGTACCGGATTGCCCGAGCGACAAGGCGACACCAGTGCCGGCGGCAACCGCGATAGACAGGGCGAAACTGTCCAGCCAGATCAGCCAATTGTACCGGCTTTCAACCAGGTGGGCAGTCAAGAAGACAAGCACCGCTGCACCGGTTCCGATAAGGATGTAATCCGGTTGACCGACCCAAAACACCGGATGCCTGTTCAGCAACAGATCGCGTACCGTGCCACCGCCCACCGCCGTGAGACAGGCGATGAAAGCAAACCCCACCAGATCTAGCTGAGCCCGGCTGGCCACCAATGCGCCGGTCAAGGCAAAAACCAGAACCGAGGCATAATCCAGCAGGGCCAGACCGTTCACGATTTTGCCTTTTGAGGTTTAAACGGAGCCATGCCGGCGCGGGCCAGTTCATCTGCTTTTTCGTTTTCGGGGTGACCTGCGTGGCCTTTGACCCATTCCCAGGTTACTTTGTGCCGGATCTGCGCCTCATCCAGCCTCTGCCATAGATCGACATTCTTTACACGTTTCTTGTTCGAGGTCTTCCAGCCGTTCCGCTTCCACCCGAATATCCATCCCGTCACACCGTTCTTAACATAGGCGCTGTCGGTGACGATGGTGATTTTCGAGGCACGCTCAAGAGTTTCCAGCGCGCTGATCGCGGCCAGCAGCTCCATGCGGTTGTTGGTCGTGTTGGCCTCACCACCGTTCAATTCGCGTTCTTTCAGAACGGTGTCGCCATCCATCGCGCGCAACAAGACGCCCCAGCCGCCCGGTCCGGGGTTGCCGGAACACGCGCCGTCGGTATAGGCGAACAGCTCAGGCATGGGCCATCACCAGGATAAAGCCGTCATAGGATCCAGCCAGCCCTTTACCCATGCCGGTTGTGATACGGTCGATTGAGAACCCCGCCTGTGCCAGCGCGTCCTCGATCTCGGTCTGCGAGAAATAGGTGTAGGCGCGATCCAGTTCGTCGCGGTGTTCGCCAGCGCCTAGTTTCAGGCCAAGAAAAAAAATGCCACCCGGTTTGAGCGCCTTGTGGATGGCGGCCAAATGGCGTGGGAAGGCCTCGCGTGGGGCGTGCAGCAAGGAAAAGCTGGCGTAGATGCCGTCATACGTGTCCACTTCGGTCACATCGTCGAAAGTGCCCAGATGTGCGTCCACGCCATTGTTACGCGCATGCTCAACAAATTCAGGCGTTGCGTCCAGCGCCCGCACCGTAAGTCTCTCACGCATGAAAAAGGCACTGTCTGATCCGGGGCCAGAGCCCAAATCAAGTACAAGCCCAGCACCGACCGCTTTGGCAAACGCCTGACGGGCTTTGATCTGTTCCGGCGGCAGAGGGATTTTCAGGTAGTCTGCCACGCGGGTGGAATAGGCTTTGATCGTTCTTTCGTCGGTCACAGATATACCCCCACAGCTAGGCAAGCCAGCACAATGGCCGTCAGTAACACACGCAGGCGCAACCACCAGGTCGGGGTCAGCCGCCAGTATGCAAAAATGGCATCAAGCACCAAAAGGCCGGTAAATCCATAGATCAGGTTGGTCCCCGCACTCACCGGTCCTCCGCCAGTTTGTACAAAGGCCCAAAGCGCGGGCAGCACGGACAGGGCATAGCAGGTCGCTGCCTTACTGCCCGACGTCTTGGTGGCGAAGCCCCACAGAACGCCGGACATAAAGCTGAGGATGACCGAGCCGTAGAACAGTTGAACATACGGTCCCACAAAACGCGATCCGAACGCCTGCGTCCCCCATGCGTGCAGGTCGTCATTCAGGTAAGTGAGCGCGCCCCAGATAAAGGGGATCAACCCAGCTAGCCCAAGGAACAGCGGAGCCCTTGGTATACCGCTCATGCGGGTACTCTCAGGACGCGCGGGACTTTGAATTCAACGTTTTCCACGGCGGTTTCCACCAGTTCGACTGTCACGTCGTAATGTTCGCGGAAAGCGTCGATCACCTCGTTCACCAGTATTTCGGGGGCCGAAGCACCCGCCGTGACGGCAACCGACGAAATCCCTTCAAGCGCGCGCCAGTCAATCTCAGTCGCGCGCTGCACCAGTTGCGCGTAATTGCACCCAGCGCGCGAGGCGACTTCGACCAGGCGACGCGAGTTAGATGAGTTCGGCGCACCTACAACCAGCAGCGCGTCCGATTTCGGAGCTACGGCCTTCACGGCTTCCTGCCGGTTGGTGGTGGCGTAGCAGATATCTTCCTTGTGCGGGCCGACGATGGCCGGGAACCGTGCCTCAAGCGCTGCTATGATATCCTTGGTGTCGTCAACAGAGAGAGTGGTCTGCGTGACAAAGGCCAGCTTTTCCGGGTCACGCACCTGCACCGTCGCGACGTCCTCGACGGTTTCGACCAGCAACACCTCACCCTCAGGCAGTTGGCCCATGGTTCCGACAGTCTCGGGGTGGCCCTTGTGACCGATCATGATCATTTGCAGACCAGCATCGGCGTGGCGCTGTGCCTCAACATGCACTTTTGAGACCAGCGGGCAGGTGGCATCGACGTAGATCATCTCGCGCGCCGCGGCAGAGGCAGGCACGGATTTCGGTACGCCATGTGCAGAAAAGATCACCGGCCGATCATCAGGGCATTCGTCCAGTTCCTCGACAAACACCGCGCCTTTGGCGCGTAACCCGTCGACGACAAATTTATTATGCACGATCTCGTGGCGCACGTAGACGGGCGCGCCCCACTTCTGCAACGCCATTTCCACGATTTTGATGGCGCGGTCGACTCCGGCGCAGAATCCGCGCGGGGCAGCAAGGTAAAGGGTCAGGCGTGGCTTTGTCATGTCGCGATCTCCATAGGGCACAGGTAAGTCTTTTCGTGGCCTTGGTCCAGACGCGACCGTGTCATTTACCTGACACGAATCGATGTTAGCCAATAGGTGTTTAAGCACCTGTTCATTGGTATAGCGAAGGCGCGGTCAGAACAAACACTCTGACCGCGCCGAATTCCTGATTTGGTTTGGTGTGAAGCCGGGGCTTATTGACCGCCGGCGGCGGCGACGCTGCGCGGCTCCATCGGCATTTCACGCGGAGGCCGCCCGATCACGTCGCGCAGATCTTCCAACTCGATGAAGTTGTCAGCCTGACGGCGCAATTCATCCGAAATCATTGGCGGCTGGCTGCGGATGGTTGAGACAACCGATACACGCACGCCCTGCCTTTGAAGGCTGGCAATCAACGGGCGGAAATCCCCATCGCCCGAAAACAGCACAATATGATCGACGCGCGGCGCCAGTTCCATGGCATCGACGGTCAATTCGATATCCATGTTGCCTTTGACTTTCCGACGCCCCATGCTGTCGGTGTATTCCTTTGCCGGTTTGGTCACCATGGTAAAGCCGTTATAATGCAGCCAGTCGACCAAGGGACGGATCGGCGAATACTCGTCGTTTTCCAAAAGCGCTGTATAGTAGAAAGCACGAAGCATTTTTCCGCGGCGCATGAATTCCTGACGCAGCAGTTTGTAGTCGATATCAAACCCCAGTGCTTTTGCGGCTGCATAAAGATTCGAGCCGTCGATGAACAGCGCTAGCCGTTCGTCTTTATAAAACATAAATAGATCCTTCCGGTACAAACCAGCGGCGCCGAGTGGTAGGTGAGTGAGCTAGTGAATGAGCAACACGCTGATATGCCTATAATTAGGGCAATTTAAACGTATCGCAAGCAGGCAATTTGTCAAATATGGGGGATGAAATGCGCAAATCTTCGTCAGAAGCGGTGATAGCATTGGGTGCAAATCTCAGTTTGAGCGCATCAAGACCCAGAGTGACACTTGAAAGGGCAATTGACGCAATTTCGCGTCAAGGGTTTGTGATTCGCGCCATCAGCCGCTTTTTCGAGACCCCATGTTTTCCTGCCGGGGCCGGGCCGGACTATGTGAATGCGGCTGTCGTGGTCGAAACTGACAAGACCCCGCTCGAGCTGCTGAACATGCTGCACGACGTCGAGCATGAATTCGGTCGCGAGCGGGTGCAGCGCTGGGGCATGCGCACGCTCGATTTGGATTTGATTTGCTACGATGATCTTGTCCTGCCGGACGCGGCCGAATACGAACGATGGCGGGTCTTGCCGCTTGACGCGCAGAAACAACAGGCGCCGCAAGAGCTGATCCTGCCGCACCCACGCCTGCAGGACCGCGCCTTTGTGCTGGTCCCGATGGCGGACGTGGCACCGGATTGGCGTCACCCGGTGTTGGGGCGCACTGTCACCGAGATGCTTGCAGAACTGGACGCTGATGAGATCAAGGCCGTCACCCCCGTGTGATGGATGCCATTTCCTGCTTGTCAAGCCGGGGATTCGCGCATAGATAAACGTCTTCCTGACATGGATTCAGTAACGGAGAGCGCCCAATGGCCCGCGTGACGGTTGAAGATTGCGTAGACAAGGTTCCAAACCGGTTCGAACTGGTAATGCTCGCCGCTCATCGTGCGCGCGAGATTTCTGCCGGTGCGGCGATCACCGTTGATCGTGACAATGACAAGAACCCTGTCGTGTCGCTGCGCGAGATTGCCGATGAGACGCAAAGCGCCGATGAACTGCGCGAGCGCCTGATTGAAGCGAACCAAACGCAGATCGAGGTTGATGAGCCTGAAGAAGACCAGATGGCTCTTCTCATGGGTGCGGAATCGGACAAGCCTGTCGAAGATGACATGTCCGAAGAGAAGCTGTTGCGCGCTCTGATGGAGGCTCAAGGCCAGGGGTAACCCAAGCTTACACAAGGTGCGGACCGGATGATTTCTGCTGACGACTTGATTGCGCTGGTCCGCAACTACAACCCGAAAACCAACGCAGACCGCATTGCCCGCGCATTTGAATTTGGACGTCAGATGCACGAAGGGCAGTTCCGCCATTCTGGCGAGCCGTATTTCACTCATCCCGTTGCCGTTGCCGCCATTCTGACCGAACAACGTCTGGATGATGCCACCATCATCACGGCGCTCCTGCATGACACGATCGAGGATACCAAAGCCAGCTACGGCAAGGTGGCCGATCTGTTCGGGGAAGAGGTCGCCAAGCTGGTCGATGGCGTAACCAAGCTGACCAACCTGCAACTTTCCAGCCGAGAGACCAAGCAGGCCGAAAATTTTCGCAAGCTATTCATGGCGATGTCCAAAGACCTGCGGGTTATCCTGGTTAAACTCGCCGACCGTCTGCACAACATGCGCACGATCAAGGCGATGCGCCCGGAAAAGCAGATTCAAAAAGCGCGTGAGACGATGGATATCTATGCACCGCTTGCGGGCCGGATGGGCATGCAGTGGATGCGAGAGGAGCTGGAAGACCTTGCCTTTCGGGTGCTCAATCCCGAAGGACGTCAGTCAATCATCCGGCGTTTTATCACGTTGCAGCGCGAAACCGGCGACGTGATCCATCGTATCACCGGCGACATGCGGCATGAGCTGGAAAAGGCCGGGATTGACGCAGAGGTCTTCGGACGGGCCAAGAAACCGTATTCGATCTGGCGCAAGATGCAGGAAAAAGATCAGGGCTTCTCGCGCCTGTCCGACATCTACGGCTTCCGCATCATCACTCAGACCGAAGAAGATTGCTATCGCACGCTGGGCGCGATCCATCAGCGCTGGCGCGCCGTTCCTGGGCGGTTCAAAGACTACATCAGCCAGCCGAAATCGAACGGATACCGCTCAATCCACACCACGGTTTCAGGGCGCGATGGTAAGCGGGTTGAGGTTCAGATACGCACCCGCCAGATGCACGACGTGGCCGAAACGGGCGTGGCGGCCCACTGGTCGTATCGCGATGGTGTGCGTTCGGAAAACCCATTTGCCGTGGACCCGGCCAAGTGGATCGCGAATCTGACCGAACAGTTCGATAGTGAAGAGGATCACGAAGACTTCCTCGAAGCGGTCAAGCTTGAGATGTATTCGGATCAGGTCTTCTGTTTTACGCCCAAGGGCGACGTGGTGAAACTGCCGCGTGGTGCGACGCCGATTGATTTCGCCTATGCCATTCACACGCGGATCGGGCACGCCTGCGTGGGTGCCAAGGTTGACGGCATCCGCGTGCCGCTGTGGACCCGGATCAAGAACGGGCAATCGGTCGACATCATTACCGCTGATGGGCAGACCCCGCAGGTCACGTGGCTTGAGATCGCGGTGACAGGAAAGGCCCGGACATCGATCCGCCGCGCGCTGCGCGAGGTCGACCGCGAGCGATTTATTAAGCTTGGCAAGGAACTGGCCCGGTCGGGCTTCGACCACGTGGGTCGCAAAGCCACCGACAAAGCCCTGGATACTGCCGCCAAGCACTTGCGGCTCAAGGATCGTCACGAGTTGTTGGCGCGCCTTGGAAGTGCCGAATTGACGGCGCATGACGTGGTCAGCGCGGTCTATCCCGAACTGACACAGGATGACGGCGATGCCATTTCCCCGCGCCGTGCGGTGATCGGTCTGGAACCCGGACAGAAATTCGAACGCGCACCGTGCTGCCAACCTCTGCCTGGTGAGCGTATTGTCGGCATCACATATCGCGGCAGGGGCGTGGTGGTGCACGCAATCGATTGCGATCGACTGTCTGAATACGAAAGCGAGCCTAACCGCTGGGTTGACCTGCACTGGCATTCCGGCACGCACCCGGCGGTGTATGGTGTGACGCTTGATCTGACCATCGGAAATGACGCTGGGGTACTGGGGCGTATTTGCACATTGATTGGCGAGAAAAAGGCCAATATCTCGAACCTGGAATTCGTTGATCGCAAACCGGATTTTTACCGACTTCTGATCAGTGTTGAGCTGCGCGACCTTGAACAATTGCATTCGCTGATGCTGACACTTGAGGCCGAAAGCGACGTCGCCGCGGTTGATCGGTATCGCGATAAGGAAAAAACCGCTGTAGCGGCTGTTTGAGAGAGGGTGATCAGGAGTGGTTTTTAAGCGCCGAGACCGACGCTCACCCATTCAGATCGCTTCGGAGTTCGTTTATCCGCGCGGCGGATGGACCCGTGCCTTTCACTACGTCAAACACCGTATCCGGCGCCTGCCCGATTCACCTGAACGTATTGCGCGCGGCGTTGGGGCGGGCGTGTTTACTGCGTTCACGCCCTTCTATGGGTTTCATTTCTTTATCGCAGCGCTGATCAGCCGATTGATCAACGGCAATCTGCTGGCTTCGCTGAGCGGTACATTTTTCGGAAATCCCCTGACTTATGTTCCAATCGCCGTGGTCTGTCTGCAAACGGGTCATTTTCTGTTGGGGGACGATTTTGAAGAGGGTGAAACACACGGCCTGACGGACAGTTTCGTTCAGGCGCTTGGTGATCTGAAGAACAACTTTATGGCCATGTTCACAGATCGCGTCGCTGATTGGGGCGGGTTGAGCATTTTTTACGACGAAGTGTTCTTTCCCTATATGATTGGGGGCATCTTTCCGGGGCTCATTGCCGGGTTCGTCTGTTATCACCTCAGCCTTCCGGTGGTTCGTACCTACCAGCAACGCCGCCGTGCGCGGATCAAAGCGAAATTCGAAGAAATCAAACGTCTTGCCGAAAGCGAACCTGCCGTTCCGGTATCAAACCCTCTAGGCTCGGGCCAGAGTTCGGGAAAGGAATCAAGCGATGTCTGAAAACCACCTGCGTCTGGGCGTGAATATCGACCATGTCGCTACCGTGCGGAACGCGCGCGGTGGAGACTATCCCGACCCGTTGCGCGCCGCCAAACTGGCGGAAGAGGCCGGGGCAGATGGAATTACTGCCCATTTGCGCGAAGACCGCCGCCACATCTCAGACGCGGATATCGATGGTCTGATGGAGGTGCTGTCGGTGCCGCTGAACTTCGAAATGGCCGCGACGCCGGAAATGCAAAAGATCGCCTTGCGCCACAAACCGCATGCCGTTTGCATTGTCCCGGAAAAACGCGAAGAGCGTACAACCGAAGGCGGGCTTGAGGTCGCGCGTGAGGAAAACAAGCTGGCCCATTATATCGCGCCGCTGCGCGAGGCGGGGTGTCGCGTGTCGATCTTCATTGCAGCCGATCAGCGCCAGATCGAGGCGGCGCACCGCATCGGTGCCGAAGTGATTGAGCTGCACACAGGCGCTTATTGCGACGCTCATGCCGAAGGCCGAATGGAGGAAGCAACGACCGAACTGGAAAGCCTGCGCGAGATGTCGGCCTTCGCCCACTCACTGGGTCTTGAGGTGCACGCAGGGCACGGTTTGAACTATGAAACGGTGCAACCCGTCGCGGCTTTCCCTGAGGTGCGCGAGTTGAATATCGGACATTTCCTGATCGGTGAGGCGATTTTCCGTGGTCTCACCCCGGCAATAGCTGAGATGCGTCGCCTGATGGATGAGGCACGAGCCTGATCAGGTTGCGCAACACACGCCGGATCAAGAGGGGACGCCATGAAGGCAATCACTTATCGTAGCTTTGGCACGGCAGAAGATGTGCTTGAACTGGTCGACATGCCTGACCCCGTTGCTCGACCGGGTGAGGTCGTGGTTCAGGTAAAGGCCACCGGAATCAATCCATCGGATGTCAAACTGCGCGGTGGCGCGCGCCCCGGGGCGGTCATGCAGTATCCTGTTGTCATTCCACATTCGGACGGTGCGGGGGTTATCGTAGCCGTCGGTGCGGATGTCGATCCGGCTCGGGTCGGCGAACGGGTCTGGATCTGGAATGGCCAATGGCAACGCGCGTTCGGAACCGGTGCAGAGTATATCGCCCTGCCGTCCGAGCAGGCGGTTTTTCTGCCGGAGACGACCAGTTTTGCCGAAGGGGCCTGCTTTGGAATCCCGGCGATGACCGCGTGGTACGCGTTGTATGCTGACGGGCCGATTGCGGACAAGACGGTTCTGGTGACCGGGGGTGCGGGAACCGTGGGGCGTTACGCCTGCCAGATGGCCGCGCTTGGTGGTGCGCGGGTCATCACAACGGTGAGTTCGCAGGAAAAGGCCGCACATTCTGGCGCGGATGAGTTTGTGAACTACCGCACTCAGAATGTGACGCAAGCTGTGATGGACATGACCGATGGCGCCGGTGTTGACCGTATTGTCGAAGTCGATTTTGCAGCTAATCAGGATGCCTCGCTGGGTTTGATCCGACCCGGCGGTACCATCGCAAGCTATGCATCGGCGTCGCAGATGCGCCCAGAGCTTGATTTCTACGGCTTCATGTTCAAGAACATTCGCCTGCACATGCTGATCGTGTATCAGTTGGACGCCGTCGCGCGGCGCAGGGGCGAAGCCCAACTGACGGAATGGTTGGAGCAGGGCGTTTTGACCCATGCGGTCGTGCCTGCGGGGCATTTGGCCGATGCTGCGGCAGCTCACAAGATGGTCGAAGCCGGTGAGAAGATGGGCACTGTGGTTCTGGAGGTGTGATGTGATCCTTGGCATCGGCACGGACCTCGCGAATATCGAACGCATTCAAGGTACGCTCGACCGTTTTGGCGACCGTTTCCGCAATCGTGTCTTCACTGAAACCGAGCAGAACAAGGCCGAACGCCGGGCCGACACCGCGGGAACCTACGCCAAGCGCTGGGCGGCGAAAGAGGCTTGCTCAAAGGCTTTGGGCACCGGTTTGCGCATGGGTATTTCGTGGCGGGATATGGCGGTCACCAATCTGCGCACGGGTCAGCCCGTGATGCATTGCACCGGCTGGGCTGCCGAACGTCTGAAAGAGATGACGCCAGAGGGGCACGAGGCCATTATCCATGTCACACTGACTGATGACCACCCATGGGCGCAGGCCTTCGTTGTGATTGAGGCCCGCCCGCTTCAAGATCACGCCGCTCAGTCTTGACTTGCCCCCAACGGCCCCGCATGTAGCACCCCAACAACTCAAGGACCGGAGAGCAGTATGGCCGAGGACGTCAAAACCGGAAATCCCATATGGGAGACGATCAAAACCATCGTCTACGCCCTGTTGATTGCAGGCGTTTTCCGTACCCTGTTCTTTCAGCCGTTTTGGATTCCTTCCGGTTCTATGAAACAGACCTTGCTGATCGGGGATTTCCTTTTCGTTAATAAGATGGCCTATGGCTATTCCTATGCGTCCTGCCCCAGCCTGATTATCCCCAGTGTCGGTTTGAACATTGATGCCGAAGATATCTGCGGCTGGATACCAGGAGGAGATAATTCCCGTATCCTGGGCGGAGAGCCCGAGCGCGGCGACGTCATTGTTTTTCGCCATCCGGTCACCGGGCGCGACTACATTAAGCGACTGATCGGCATGCCGGGTGACCGTATTCAGATCCGCGACGGACAGGTTATCCTGAACGGGACCCCGGTGCCGCAACAACCAGATGGCGTCTTTACTGAAACCGCCGAACTGCAGGGGCCGCAAAGACTGCGCCCGCGCTGTGAAAACGGCCCCGTCGGCATTGGTGGTGCCTGCGAAAAATCCCGCCTGATCGAGACTTTGCCTAATGGGGTGTCCTACGATGTCTTGAACATCGGCAATCAGGCTTCGGACAATACGGGCATCTACACAGTACCCGAAGGCCACTATTTCTTCATGGGTGACAACCGCGACAATTCCAGCGACAGCCGTCTGCCGCAATCCGCCGGTGGCGTTGGCTATGTGCCGTATGAAAACCTGATTGGTCGTGCGGATCGGATCATGTTCTCGTCTGCGGGACGGTCGATGCTGTTCTTCTGGACATGGCGCAGCGATCGCTTTTTCAAGGCGATCAATTGAAGCTATCGGCTGAGATAAAGGCATTCCAGCGGCGTCTTGGGTATGAGTTTTCTGACCCGGAACTGCTGGTGCGGGCGCTGACCCATGGCTCGGTCTCATCGACAACGCGGCCAGACAATCAGCGCCTTGAGTTCCTAGGCGATCGCGTATTGGGGCTTGTCATGGCCACAGCGCTGCTGGAGGCCGACAAAAAGGCGTCCGAGGGCCAACTTGCCCCGCGCTTCAATGCGCTGGTCCGCAAAGAGGCTTGCGCGGACGTCGCCCGTCAGATCGATCTGGGTGCAGTGCTAAAGCTGGGCCGGTCCGAGATGCTGTCTGGCGGCCGCCGCAAGCAGGCTTTGCTGGGTGACGCGATGGAGGCCGTCATCGCCGCGATCTATCGCGATGCAGGGTTCGAAGCTGCACGAGATGTGATCCTAAGGCTATGGGGTGATCGCATCCACAAGGTCGAAGCCGATGCGCGCGACGCAAAGACCTCGTTGCAGGAATGGGCTCAGGCGCGCGGGCAAAAGCCGCCGTCTTACGTCGAACTCAAACGCAGCGGCCCCGATCACGCGCCCGTTTTCACGATCGCTGCCCGCTTGCAGGACGGTGCAGAGGCGCAAGCCACCGCCGGGTCCAAACGGCAGGCCGAACAGGCTGCGGCCAAGGCGTTGCTGGACCGGCTAACCTGAACGCACCTTCCGTGTAGGTAGGTTGACGGGTGGTATTGAGCCCTTAACAGGCCGTGGGATCACACCCATCGCTGACAGTGCGTGATAGCGGTGTGGCAGCGGGGGTGCATGGCAGCAATGCGACAAATCCCTCTGGTCCGTGGGTTGTTTCTGCTATAGGGGTGCGCACTTGCTAACAGGATCGCAACACACATGAGCACACGCGCCGGATTTATCGCCCTGATCGGAGAGCCAAACGCAGGCAAGTCCACCCTTCTGAACCGCATGGTCGGGGCCAAGGTCTCGATAGTGACGCATAAGGTTCAGACCACCCGCGCGCGCATCCGGGGCGTCGCGATGGAAGGCGACGCGCAGCTGGTTTTTGTGGACACGCCCGGCCTGTTCATACCGCGCCGCCGCCTTGACCGCGCTATGGTCGCTGCTGCGTGGGGCGGGGCCGCAGACGCCGATATCGTCGTGCTGATGGTCGAGGCCCATCGCGGCATCACCGAAGGGGTCGAACGCATTCTTGAGGGGCTGCAAGAGATCGGGCAGGGCCGCAAGATCGCGCTGGCGATCAACAAGATCGACAAGGTTCCGTCCGAGAAACTGCTGGCCCTGACCAGCGAGTTGAACGCGCGATACCCTTTTGCCGAAACCTTTATGATTTCGGCGGAAAAGGGCCACGGCGTCGACGATCTGCGCAAATGGCTGGCTTCGGAACTGCCCGAAGGCCCGTGGCTTTACCCTGAAGACCAGATTGCCGATCTGCCCCTACGCATGATTGCCGCTGAGATGACGCGCGAGAAACTGACCCTGCGCCTGCATCAGGAGTTGCCCTATCAGTTGACGGTCGAGACCGAGAACTGGGAGGAACGCAAGGATGGCTCGGCCAAGATCGATCAGGTGATCTATGTCATGCGCGATGGTCACAAGGGTATTGTTCTCGGCAAACGCGGTGAGACGATCAAGGCTGTCAGCCAAGCAGCAAGAGCAGAACTTGAAGAGTTTCTGGACCGCAAGATCCACCTGTTCCTGCAGGTCAAAGTCCGGCCCAACTGGTTGGAAGAGTCCGAGCGCTACTCGGAAATGGGTTTGGATTTCAAAGACGGCAACGCATGACCCGCCTGACGGCCGAATTCTGGGTTCACGCCTATCTGGCGCGGCTTCGCTTTCAGGAAATCCCGGCCTTTGTCGTGACCCACGGCGACGATACGGCGGGTGCGGTACTGGTCAAGCTGAACACGCTGGACGGGCAGGCGATTGCCTTCCAGCGCAGCTTTGACCTGATGAGCGGTGAACGCAAATGGGTCGAGCTTTCTTCTGGCCCAGAGACCGAGGTGGATCAGGCCATCCAGCGCCAGCGCAGTTTTGATCCTGACCTTTGGGTGATTGAGGTCGAGGACAGACAAGGCCGTCACCTTCTGGGCGATGAAGGGTTGGACTAGCTTCCAGCCCTGGTTGACACAGTTCGGCATTCTATTTCTGCGATACGTTCTACCGTTCGCACCGAAGTGTTATCTGTCCTTGTACCCCGCCCTATTGAGGTTGAGCTCTATGAAAACGATTGCCCGACTATGCTGCGTTGCTGCGACGATTTCCGGTTTTTTTGCGTTACCTTCGCTTGCGCAGCCCCGGTTGGGATGGGGGTATCAAATCGATGGTCTCGCCGCGTATCAGGGTGACGCAGATTTGAGTGAGGGTGGTGAGTTCTCTGCAAGCCGCATTTTCCTACGCACCACAGCGCTTTATACGTTTCAAGATGACACGTCGCTTGGGGTCTCGGCGAGCTTTGGCAGGTTGGACTACAACTTCAGTCAGGCCAATAACCAACCATGGGAAGACATTCGGGACATCCGCGTTGCGGTACCGCTTCGGTTTGGTGTTGGGAACGCGACCACGGTTTTCATCTCTCCGCAAGTCAGGTGGGACTATCAAAGCGGGGCCGAGGCCAGTGATGGCAGAACCTATGGCGTTTTTGCGGGCGTCGCTTGGAAGCTGAACGAGCGGCTGACCATCGGACCGGCTTTTGGGGTGTTTTCGCAGATTGAAGACAATGATATCGACTTTTTTCCGGCTCTGCTTGTGGATTGGGACATCAATGACCGCTGGAACCTGAATACGGGCTCGGGGATTGGGGCCACGCAGGGGCCGGGTCTGACGCTCAGCTATGCGCTCAGTGACACGATGAACCTTGCCCTGTCGGCCCGGTATGAGCGTATTCGCTTCCGACTGGACGATGATGGGCTGGCGCCAAATGGCGTGGGCGAAGACAAAAGCATCCCCGTGGTGATCTCGTTCGGGTATAACCCCAATCCGGGTGTTTCGCTGAATGTCTTTGCGGGGGCCGAGCTTGATGGGCGTTTGACGCTGGATGACGCAAATGGAACAGAGCTTAGCCGCCAGAGCTACGACACAGCCCCGCTGGTGGGTGCGGCCTTCAGGGTCAGGTTTTAAGCGCGCAAAATTCTGGTCATCACAGCCCTTGCGGATACTGGCGCCTTGCGATCTGTTGCGGGAAACCGGAAACCCGCAGGCAAAAGGAGCCCAAGTTGGACTGGCGTGATCACGGTATCCTTTTGACCACGCGTCGCCACGGGGAAACGGCGGCCATTATTGAGGTTTTCACCGAATGCCATGGCCGCCATGCCGGTGTTGTGCGGGGCGGGACCAGCCGCAAGATCGCCCCGATCCTGCAACCGGGGGCGCAGCTGGATGTGCTTTGGCGCGCCCGGCTTGAGGAACATATCGGAACCTTTCAGGTTGAACCGCTGCGGTCGCGTGCCGCGGCTGCATTCTCTGGCCGATTGGCCCTGGCGGGATTGAACGCAGTTGTTGCGTTGCTGACGTTCTGTCTGCCAGAGCGGGAGCCTCATCCAGCGATTTATGCGCAAACCGAACGGTTGATGGACTTGCTCGGGCAGGATGAGATTTGGCCGCTGGCTTATCTGCGGTGGGAATTGGCCTTGTTGGAAGAGTTGGGGTTCGGTCTTGATCTATCGTCCTGTGCAGTGACCGGTTCAACCAGCGGTTTGGCCTATGTCTCACCCAAAACCGGCCGTGCGGTCAGTGCCAAAGGGGCAGGGGAATGGGCAGACAGGCTGTTGCCGCTGCCCCCGTGCTTGCGAGGAGAGGGGCGCGCGCCCGACGCTGAGATTGTACTTGGCCTTCAGACAACCGGATATTTTCTGGCACACCATCTGGCCCCGTCGCTGGGGAATTATCCTCTGCCCGAGGCACGGGCGCGTTTCGTGGATCAGTTTACTCGACGGCTGTGAACACCATCTCGTGTCCTGCATCATTGCGCAGGATCAGAACGTTGCCAGATACCTCGGACTGGGTCATGGCCATCAGGGCGGCAAAGTAGAACCCTTCGGCTTCAAGCCCGGCGCAGGCGGCGCGGGTGGCCGTCAGATCGGCGATTTCGAACCATGGGTAAGGCGCGGTCAGGGTGCCGCTATAGCTGTTGCAAGGGGCGTTGCCTTCGATCCTGCCTTGCTCAGGAAATCGTAGCAGGGCGCTGGCCTTGTAAGGCTGACCATCGATTTCCTGCAGCGCCCAGGTCGTGTCGGCCGCGCCATAAGCGGCGACGGTCTCATCCTTGTCGCATTGAAACAGGGCCAACATCGGCAGGGTCAGGATCAGGCGTATCATGTAACCGGTTTAACCCACCAAGCGCACGGACGGAACCGCTGCTACAAAGGCAACTCACCATTCAGCAGCTCTTGCCGCACTTCCAGTCGGGGGCGCCAGTTGTACTTGGTGTCTTCCTGTACGGGCGCCCATGTCAGTGCACCGCTGGCCCGCCAGGGATCAAGGATGATTCCGTCATACATCGAATCTCCCTCGGCGCTGATTAGGGCCGAGTGATGGATGATCCTGAATTGGGTGGGTGGCGATGTCGCCCAATGGATATCCAGCGTGCGAAAATCTTCCTGCCGCAGGCGCTTGGTCATGGCTTCGGCCCAGTCATTGCACAAACCGCGCTCACGAAAGCCATTGATAACCTTGGCATTGTGGATGATGGCCGAGTCCGTGACATTCCAATCCTGCTTTAGCTGCTGTGAGTAGGTGTACGAGATGGTGGCGGCCGTTCGCGCTTCGACCGGATCGACATCGGGTCCGAGGGATTGGATCGCATATGCCAGCGTGTCGATATCGTTTTGGCTTGCGGTCGGCTGTGTGGTGGCGCAGCCGCCCAGCACAAGGGCAGTCACGATTGCCCAGACTGCGAATAGTCGTGTGGTCATTCCTGCTGCGATCCTTTGTATCAGGGCCAGTAAGTGATCTATCGGGGATCAGGGCCGAGTTCAAAGGTGAAATTTACTTGCCGGAGGATCACCACCGACGCTTGAGCCTTCGTGCCCGTCATTTGTGCAATTTCAGTTTCGCAAGAAAAAAACCCGGCGCGCAGGCCGGGTTAGTTGGGGAAACAGGAGTGCCGAATTCGGTCACCCAAGCAAACGCCGGGCTATGACCTGTGCCTGAATTTCGGCTGCTCCCTCGAATATGTTCAGAATGCGCGCGTCGCACAGGATGCGGCTGATCTTGTATTCCAGCGCAAACCCGTTGCCGCCGTGGATTTGCAGGCCATTATCCGCAGCGGCCCAAGCCACACGCGCGCCCAGCAGCTTGGCCATTCCGGCCTCAAGATCACAGCGATGCCCGTTGTCTTTCTCGCGGGCCGAGAAATAGGTCAGCTGACGGGCGATCATGATCTCGACCGCCATCATCGCCAGCTTGCCCGAGACGCGGGGGAAGTTGATCAGGGATTTGCCGAACTGCTTGCGGTCCTGTGCATATTGCATGGCGATATCCAGCGCGCTTTGGGCCACACCGATGGCACGCGCGGCGGTTTGGATACGGGCGGATTCGAAGGTCTCCATCAGTTGTTTGAAGCCTTTGCCCTCTTCTCCGCCCAGCAGGTTTTCCGCCTTCACGTGGAAGCCATCAAAGCCCAACTCGTATTCTTTCATGCCGCGATAGCCCAGAACCTCGATCTCGCCGCCGGTCATGCCTGGGGTGGGGAAGGGGTTTTCATCGGTTCCCGGCGTTTTTTCGGCAAGGAACATGGACAGGCCACGGTGATCGGTGCTGTCCGGGTTGGTGCGTGCCAGCAGGGTCATCAAATGAGTGCGCGCGGCATGGGTAATCCATGTCTTGTTTCCGGTGATGGTGTAATCGCCGTTTTCATCCTTCACGGCCCGCGTTCGCAGGCTGCCAAGGTCAGAGCCGGTGTTCGGTTCAGTGAAAACAGCGGTTGGCAGGATTTCGGCGCTGGCCAGTTTTGGCAACCAATTTGCTTTTTGCTCTTCCGTGCCGCCTGCAATGATCAGTTCCGCCGCGATTTCCGAGCGTGTGCCCAGCGAGCCCACACCGATATAGCCGCGCGAAAGCTCTTCCGAGACCACGCACATCGAGGCTTTGGACAAGCCAAACCCACCAAACTCCTCCGGGATCGTCAGGCCGAAGACGCCCATTTCAGCCAGTTCTTCAATGACTTTCATAGGGATCAGTTCGTCCTTCAGGTGCCATTCATGCGCGTTCGGCTCGACCTTTTCCTGGGCGTAACGGCGAAACTGGTCGCGGATCATTTCCAGTTCTTCGTCTAGCCCCGAGGCACCAAACATGGTGGCCCCGGCCTGATCTTCCATCAGCGCGACAAGGCGGGTGCGTGCGGCCTGAGTATTGCCGTTTTGGGTCAGGGTCATGACCTCGGGCACCATCAGCACACGCATGTCGTCCTGGCCTAATCCAAGATCCTGAAGACGGACGATTTCCCCCTGATTCATCTGGATGCCGCCGTAAATCTGCCAGAGATATTCGCCAAAGGCGATCTGGTGCAGCAACTGTTCGATCTCGCCGAACTTGCCGTCGGCCTCCAGCGCTTCAGCCCAGTGTTGCATCTGTTGCAGCGATTGGGTGTAGGTCGCCAGCCATGCAAGTCCATGAGCGGCCGTTTGATGCGCCTCAATCAGCGCACCAGATACACGCCCATCCTCGGTCACAGAGTTGCGCACAATCGAGCGAGCATGATCAAACACCGTTTCCACCGCCGGGATAGCCGCACGGGTCAGTGCCAGAAGGTCGGGCAGAATAGCGGATGGTGTCATCTGGGTCACATCTTGTCCGTCAGGGGCCATGAATCACGTCCTTTTCTGGTGTCGTCCGGTCATATCATGCTGCACGTGCAGCGCAAGAAAAATACGAATTATAGCGAGAAATAGTTCTAAAATTGCTTTGTCAATTTTGCAGTGCAGCGCGCGTCAATAGTGGTATCACGGGGCCATGACACTGCTTTCCTTGCTTAACCCAAACGAACTGTTATTGGCCGCCGGCGTTGCGCTTGTGGCCGGTTGGGTCAAAGGTATGGTCGGATTTGCCATGCCGATGGTCCTGGTTTCGGGGCTCAGTATGTTCCTGCCGCCGGACTTGGCGCTTGCCGGGTTGATTTTGCCGACTTTGGTAACGAATGGCTTTCAGGCTCTTCGTGAAGGTATTCCGGCCGCCATATCCGCGATGAAGGCGTTTCGCGTGTTCCTGGCCGCAGGGCTGGTGTTTTTGTTGATCGGGGCTCAGGTGGTCAGTTCGCTGCCCGCGTCAACGTTTCTGTTGATAATCGGCATCCCGGTTTCGTTTTTTGCCCTGATTCAGGTTTTGGGCGTGCAATTGGTCCTTCGCAATCCGTCACCTCGGATTGAATTGGGCATTGGTTCTGTTGCGGGGTTTGTCGGAGGAATGTCGGGCATCTGGGGGCCGCCAACCGTTGCGTATCTGACTGCGCTGAACACACCCAAAGCGATGCAAATGCGGGTTCAGGGTGTAATCTATGGACTGGGGGCTGTTGCGCTACTGGTGGCGCATGTGGGATCAGGCATATTCCGGGCCGATACCGCCCCGTTTTCGGCAGCTTTGATTTTACCCGCTGCGATCGGTATGTGGATCGGATTGCAATTGCAATCACGGATCGATCAGGCGCTGTTCCGGAAAGTGACGCTGTTGGTCCTGCTGGTAACTGGATTGAACCTGTTGCGACGGGGATTGCTGGGTTAACCGCGCTGGTCGGCAATACGAAAGGCGAAGTACAAAGCCAGCATCAGGAAGAAAAGCCCTGAAATATCACCGATTAAAAAAGCGACATACTCGGCGCGTGCGCTGCCGAAAGCTATGTTGGTCAGACCTGATACAAGAAAAGACGTGATGATCCCCACCGCCATCACACAGGCCCAACACGGTTTGCGGTCAGGTCGGGGGAACAAGTCCCAACCGACCCATTTGCATATGTAGAACACCGCCGGAACGGTCGTGACGGCAATGACGATGGCCATCAATCGGCTTGGCAGGAAAACATCACTGCCACCCAAAAGGGCGAAGACGATAAATACGCCGGGTAAAAGCGCAAACACCGCCCGCCACCCTAGCAGCCAAGCTGCCAAAACCCGCACACCATGCGGCAGGAACAGCAGGCTGGCCCGGCTGGGATATTCGGGGAAAAACATGTTCTGAAGCGGCGTCAGAACTTCGAACGTCAGCAGCGATGCCACGATATAAGCCAAAGAGGCGTAGAACGTGTCCGTAGCCCACCTGCGCACGAGTTTCAGCCACCAATACGCGAATTTGCGGTGTTACTTTGGGGCATGAACGATGTACCGCCCTCGATTTGCGGTGCCGCTTTGCGACAGATACCCTTTTTCAACCAGCGATTTCAGCGCGCGAAAAAAGGTCGGGCGCGAAACGCTTCGCACCAACGTATGCTCGATCAAACCGAATGTACGTACCTCGTCGTCTGACTTCGAAAGCTCTTCGGCCGCGTAGTATATGTCGCGCTCCACCGGAGACAGTTGCTCAAGGCCCAGCGTGCGTTCCATACTCTGCATCAGTTTACGCAGTTCAGTCAGTTTTGAGATTTCCGTCATAGTCTACCTGTCTTTACTTGTGCCAACCGTTGCCGCCCCGCGGCACGACCAGAGATGCCAATTCTTTGGCGGCGTCCAAAAGGTCGCAAGTTGACACTCATCCCCTCTGTCGCAGACGTATTTTGTCATTGGGTGGCAAATGTGTTGATTTGAGAGTTTGCCCGAGCGACCCAACAGTATTTACGTCCCGCCCGAAGAAAAGGCTTCGGGCATTTTTTATTTCGACAGATGCAAAAACTAATTGAATAGCACGTTTCGGGCAACGCGTTTTGTGCAGACAATGTGACATACAACGATATTGTGATGTTGCCGAGATTTTTTGGCGATATTGTCTGGCAAGCTGCCCAAAAGGACGTTGGGGGCAAGATGCCCCCAATGTCAGATCAGCCGATTGCCACGGCTTTGATGTCTTCGTCGATGAAGGGCAGGTACTGTTCGAAATTCTCTGCGAACATCTGCACCAGTTTGTCGGCCTGTTTGTCAAAGGCGGCCTGATCGTCCCACGTACGGCGCGGGTCCAGAAGCACCTCGGCCACGCCGGGTACGGCCACGGGCACGTCAAACCCGAAATTGGCATCCTTACGGAACTCGGCGTCGCGCAGCGACCCATCCAGCGCAGCGGTCAGCAGCGCTCTGGTTGCCCGGATCGGCATTCGGGACCCGACACCATACGCGCCACCGGTCCAGCCGGTGTTCACCAGCCAGCATGTCGCACCGTGCTGAGCGATTTTTTCACGCAGAAGGTTGCCGTAAACCTCCGGTCGGCGCGGCATGAATGGGGCGCCGAAACACGTTGAGAATGTCGGCTGGGGTTCGGTGATGCCACGTTCGGTCCCTGCAACCTTCGAGGTGAAGCCCGAAAGGAAGTGATACATCGCCTGCGCCGGGGTCAGCCGCGCGATCGGAGGCAGAACGCCAAATGCGTCGCAGGTCAGCATGATGATATTCTTCGGGTGACCGCCAAGGGCGCTGCTGGATGCATTCGAGATATATTCCAGCGGGTAGGCGCAGCGCATGTTTGCCGTCAGCGAGTCATCCTCGAAGTCCAGCTCTTTGGTTTCTGGGTCAAAGACCATATTCTCGATCACCGTGGCGAACTTGCTGGTTGTCGCGTAGATTTCCGGCTCGGCCTCGGGGTTCAGGTTGATGGTCTTGGCATAGCAGCCGCCTTCAAAGTTGAAAGTCCCGCGGTCCGACCAGCCATGTTCGTCGTCACCGATCAGGGTGCGCGCAGGGTCGGCGGACAGCGTGGTTTTACCGGTGCCGGACAGGCCAAAAAACACGGCGGTATCGACCGGGTTGCCAACGGCATGGTTGGCCGAACAGTGCATCGGCATCACACCTTTTTCCGGCAACATGTAGTTGAGCAATGTGAACACGGATTTTTTGTTCTCACCTGCGTATTCAGTGCCACCGATCAGGATGAGTTTACGGTCAAAGTTCAGCGCAATCACGGTCTCGCTGCGACAGCCGTGCTTTGCAGGATCCGCCTGGAAACTGGGGCAGTTGATGATGGTGAAATCGGCGACGAACTCGTCCAGATCCTCGCGATCCGGGCGACGCAGCAGATGACGGATGAACAGGTTGTGCCAGGCCAGTTCTGTGACCATCCGAACGTTTATTGAAAAGGCGGGGTCGGCACCGCCTACCAAATCCTGCACAAAGTAATCGCGGCCCTTCATATGGGCCAGCATGTCATCGTGCAAAGCGTCAAAGCCTTCGGGGCTCATCTCGGCATTGTTTTCCCACCAGATAGTGTCAGCGACGCTGTCGGTCTTGACAACGTGCTTGTCCTCGGGCGAGCGGCCAGTGAACTTGCCGGTGGTGACCAGAAAAGCCCCACCATTGCCAAGGGTGCCTTCGCCGCGCTTCAGCGCCTCTTCGATCAGCGCTGGTTCCATGAAGTTATAATAGACATTTCCCAGACCCCCGATGCCCTGATCTTCGAGGCGGAATTGCGGGTTGACCCGTCCAGATGTCATGTGTGTCTTCTCCTGTGGCGGCGCTTCGGCGGGTGGGCCGCATGCGCTCTTGGGGCATTTTGCCGGATCGTTCCGGCGGACAGACGGGTCTTATCATGGTCATTTAGGGCGTGAACAGGACGGTTTGGCGCAGTTAGCGCAACCAAATTCAGGTTTAGCGCCACCAGAAATTTCCTGACGGAAATCAATGCGCGTTTCTGAAGCCATTAACGGCTTTTTTGCCGCAGCTGTGTGACAACAAACGCACGATTCGCAGATACGGATTGATTCGCGGACATAAAAACGACAAAGATGCCCTACTAATAAGCGAAATATTGCATGAGTGAGCAGGAATAGGGGTAAACCCGATGTCGAAGATTGCACTGGTGGACGACGACAGAAATATTCTGACGTCTGTGTCCATGACTCTCGAAGCCGAAGGGTTCGAGGTTGAAACCTATAACGACGGGCAAGCAGCCCTGGACGCATTCAATAAAAAACTGCCCGATATGGCCGTGCTGGATATAAAAATGCCACGCATGGACGGCATGGACCTGTTGCAGAGGCTGCGGCAGAAAACCCAGATGCCGGTCATCTTTCTAACGTCGAAGGACGATGAAATCGATGAGGTTCTTGGCCTTCGCATGGGCGCGGATGACTATGTAAAAAAGCCTTTTTCACAGCGGTTGCTGGTTGAACGCATCCGTGCGTTGCTGCGCCGGCAGGAGGCTACGTCCGGCGATGTGACCAATGCCGCTTCGGGCGATACCAAAGTGATGGAACGGGGTGACCTGCGGATGGACCCGCTGCGCCATGCGGTCAGCTGGAAGGGGGCGGACGTCTCACTGACCGTGACCGAGTTTCTGTTGCTGCAAGCGCTGGCGCAGCGCCCCGGTTTCGTCAAAAGCCGTGATCAGCTGATGGATGTCGCTTATGATGATCAGGTTTATGTCGACGACCGGACCATCGACAGCCACATCAAGCGCCTGCGTAAAAAAATGCGCGCCGCAGACCCAGAGTTTTCGGCAATCGAAACACTGTATGGCATCGGATACAGGTACAACGAAGAATAAGCGTGGCCACTGAGAAGGGGTAACCGAACCTCGTGCGCGATACAGAGCAAGCCAGCGAATTGCGGGACGGCGACGTCGTTCTGGGGGATGACTGGGTGATCCCGCAGGATCCGGAGTCTGCCGAGCTGCGGTCGTCACGCCAACGTCGCAACATGTTCTCGTTGCGGGGCTCGCCTTTGGCGCGCAGGATTATCACCTTCAACCTGATTGCTCTTGTTATCCTTGTTACGGGGCTGCTGTACCTCAACGATTCCCGCGAGGACCAGGTCCAGCAAACGGCGCGCAACCTGATCGGTGACGCGCAGCTTGTCAGCAACGTGTTCGAAACCCAGCTGCGGCAGAACCTGATTGGGCATTCTCAGGTCACATCTGCACTGGACGTCAAGGATACGCTGGCTGGGCTCAGCCTGCCAGACGGGGGCGAAGTTTTTGTATACGACGCAGACGGCACGCTGATTGGCTGGACGCGCGGGGTGGCGGCCCCTTCGCAGAACACTGCGTTGCTTAAAAACGGCTCCGAGGTTCAGACCGGCAGCACTTTGATCAGTGATGCGCTGAACGCCGTCTGGACTGGATTGTCCCGGGTATTTACACGCTCGGAAATCGATGAAGCACCGACTTTGGCGCAGCGCGTGCAAGATCTCATTCCTGAGGCATTGCGGGGAGAGTTACAAGTCGAAGCGGTAAAGGATGCAGCCGGCAAGACGGTTATCGTTGCGGCGGCTCCGATCCTGCAGGATGGGGCGCCTATGGGGGCTGTGGCAATGGCCGGTCCTGCTGGTGAAATCGACGCGCTGGCCCGGCGCGAACAGGAACGTATCCTGCAAATGTTCGTCGTGGCACTTTTGGTCTCTATCGGCCTGAGCCTTGTTCTGGCATCCACCATTGCCAACCCGCTGGCGGATCTCGCCGCTGCGGCTGAGACGGGCAAAGACCGGGGGGCAGGTGTCAATCCGGGTCGCATCCGCATTCCCGACCTTAGCGCGCGGCCAGATGAAATCGGGCGTCTCAGCCAGGCTTTGCGGGGGATGGTTTCGGCATTGTACAACCGCATCGATGCAAACGAACAGTTTGCTGCTGATGTCGCGCACGAAATCAAGAACCCACTTGCGAGTTTGCAGTCGGCCGTTGGAACCTTGCGTGTGGTCAAGCGCGACGACCAACGCGATAAATTGCTGGGCGTGATCGAACATGATGTGCGTCGGTTGGATCGTTTGGTCAGTGATATCTCGAACGCGTCACGCCTGGATGCTGAGTTGGTAAAGGAAGAGGAACAGCCTTTCGATCTGCTCAAGCTACTGGACAATATCGGGCAGTATTTGGGTGAAGACGCCCGCGCCAAAGGCATTGATTACATTACCGATCTCCCGCGTCAGCCGATTGTCGTGAATGGGCTTGAGGCGCGTCTGGCGCAGGTTTTCGTCAACCTGATCACTAACGCGATTTCGTTCTGCGAAGACAGCGACGCCATACGCGTCTGGGTGCGTCGCCGAGAAAACCGAGTGCTGATCGTAGTCGAAGACACAGGCCCCGGAATTCCGGATCAGGCGTTGACCAAGATATTCAAACGGTTCTATTCGCAGCGACCGGAAGAGCATTTTGGCAACAATTCCGGCCTTGGGCTGGCAATCTCGAAACAGATTGTAGAAGCTCATGGCGGTGTGATTTGGGCCGAAAATATCCGCCCGACCGAGGCAGACATTACATCGGATCCGCTGGGTGCGCGATTTGTGGTGGGGTTGCCGGTGTAAACGCATGAGTGGCCAGACCCTCTTGGACATTCGACATCAGAACACAGCTATCGTTCACGGAACATGCGTGGCCGTCGAAGGGCGCGGTGCATTGGTCGTGGGACCTTCGGGATCAGGTAAATCGGCGTTGGCGTTGCAGATGATGGCAAATGGGGCAGCGCTGGTTGCTGATGATCGTGTTGCCCTGACCATGGTTGACGGAGCGGTTATTGCGGATGCTGTTCCGACGTTGCGCGGAGTGATTGAGGCTCGGGGCGTTGGGTTGCTTCGTGCAAAAACCGCTGGGGCAACGCCGGTTTGTTACGTGGTGGATCTCGATCAATCCGAACCCGCCCGTTTACCGGAGCCGGTGAACACGGTTGTACTGAGGCAAACTGTGCCCTTGCTTCGGGCGAAAGGCATCCCCAATTTGTCCGCAATACTGATGCAACTTCTGAAAATGGGGTGTTTAGACCCGGAATGGCCCAGCACTTAAAACCGCAACGGCGTATTGTTTTGGTCACGGGCCCATCAGGCGCGGGCCGTTCGACTGCAATCCGTGTGCTTGAAGACCTGGGCTTCGAAGCCATCGATAATCTTCCCATGGGTCTGTTGATGCGCCTTTTGGACGGGCCGCAGGATGATCGGCCGATGGCCTTGGGTATCGACGCGCGCAACCGCGATTTCTCGACAATCGGGTTCATCGAACTGGCTGTGCGCCTGAGGCGCATGGAGCAGGTTGATTTGACGACGCTTTACCTTGATTGCAATGACGAGGTTCTGCTGCGGCGTTTTTCGGAAACCCGCCGCCGACATCCAGTGGCCACTGATGCAAGCCCGGAAACTGGCGTGCGGCAGGAAAAAGAGCTTTTGGCCCCGATCCGCGAGATTGCAGATACGCTGATCGACACCTCCCCGCTGAATGTCCACCAACTGCGCGAAGAGGTCGAGCGCTGGTTTGCTCCGCAGGGCGGGCGGCACCTTGCGGTTTCGATCGAGTCATTTTCGTACAAACGGGGCCTTCCACGTGGGCTTGATATGGTCTTCGATTGCCGATTTCTGGCCAATCCCTATTGGCGGCCGGAATTGCGGTCGGAAGATGGTCGAAACCCGGACGTTGCCAGCTACGTAAAATCTGATACGAATTATGCTCCGTTTTTCGATCGGGTCGTGGATTTGCTGAACCTGTTGCTGCCAAGCTTCCGTGCAGAAGGCAAAGCACACCTGTCAGTGGCTTTTGGCTGTACCGGCGGTCAACATCGGTCGGTTGCCATGGCAGAGGCGGTCGCAAAGGCTCTTGCAGAGAAGGGGCAGCAAGTGGCAATTAGGCACCGCGAAATGGAACGTCGATCGTTGAATGTGAGGCCGGATTGATCGGGATTGTAATCGTAGCACATGGTGGGTTGGCCAGAGAGTATCTGGCTGCCGTTCAGCATGTGGTTGGAAAGCAACCTGGTCTTATAGCGATTTCGATTGAGGCAGACCATAATCGCGAGGAAAAGCAGGCCGAAATTTGTGTGGCCGCTGACAGTGTGGATGTTGGGGATGGGGTCGTTGTCGTGACCGATCTGTTCGGGGGCAGCCCGTCGAATCTAAGCCTACGCGCCTGCGCCCCGCATGATCGTCGTATCCTTTATGGTGCAAATCTGCCTATGTTGATTAAACTGGCCAAAACCCGCCATCTGCCTGTGGCAGACGCCGTTCGGCAGGCGATGGAGGCTGGACGTAAATACATCAATGCGCAAAATGTGACATTAGAAGAAGACCGGACTGATTAAGAATGACCAACCGAAGTTTGAAAATAGTAAACGAAAAGGGTTTGCACGCCCGCGCCTCGGCCAAGTTGGTTGAGGTGGTCGAGGGCTTTGATGCCCAAGCCGAAGTATCCAAAGACGGTTTTTCTGCTTCGGGCGACAGCATTATGGGCCTTTTGATGTTGGCAGCATCGCGTGGAACGACTATTGACGTCGAGACGTCCGGACCGGATGCTGAGGCGTTAGCTGATGCTTTGGAAACCCTGGTGAATGACAAGTTCGGGGAAGGGTTCTGACCTCATCGGCCGCGCGATGAAGAACGGGATGACCAGGAATTGGCGGAAACTACGCACGAGACCAAGACAGGCCCTTTGTTGGATGGGACCAAAGATCAGGGCGAAATCTACGACCGTAGAACCCTGACTTACGCGAACTCGTTCGACGATGTTTGGACCTCAACCGCCATTCGCGCGATTGAATGGTGCACCGGCAAACTGACCATTCTGCGTATGGTCAACAAATTCGAAAAGAAGAACGAATATTACCGCGGTCAAAGGTTTTGGGGCGGCGCGCTTGAGGTTATGGGAATCGACCTGACCACGCCGCAAGAGCAGATTGCCCGCATTCCCAAAGAAGGCCCGGTGGTCGTGGTGGCGAACCATCCGCACGGTATGGTCGACGGTATGATCCTTGCTGAGTTGATCGGCCGGGTCCGCAGTGACTACAGAATCCTGACCCGCTCTGTTTTGACCGGTTTGGACGAGGCGGCGACATCATTCATGATCCCGGTTCCGTTCCCGCATGACCCCGAGGCGCAAGGCAAAATGCTCGAAATGCGCGGCAAGGCGATGGATCACCTGAAACAAGGCGGGGTCGTGGCATTGTTCCCGTCGGGTGTTGTTATGTCCTCGGACGACTGGTTTGGGCCCGCGCAAGAACGGGAATGGAACGTGTTTACCGCCAAGATGATCCGCCGTTCTGGTGCGCGCGTGGTTCCCATCTTTTTCCCCGGCCGAAACTCGCGCGCTTACCAGATCGCCAACAAGCTGTCCCCGATTTTGCGGCAGGGGCTTTTGCTGCATGAGATCGTGCGCTCGTGCAACAAACCGCAGTCACCTGTCATCGGAGAGCCGATTTCGGATGAAGATATGCAACTGCTAGAGCGTGATCCGCGCGGCTTTATGGCGTGGTTGAGAAAACACACGATGTCATTGGGCGAGACGCTGAAACGCTAGACAGTCACGCCACCCAAACCCGAAGGGCCAGAGGGGCTTTGCCCCTCTGCATTAGCGGGTGGGGACCGGAACCTCGCCCCTGTAGTCATAAAACCCACGATCGGTCTTGCGCCCCAGCCAACCGGCTTCGACATATTTGGTCAGCAATGGGCAGGGACGGTATTTGGTGTCTGCCAACCCATCATGCAGCACGTTCATGATGGCCAGGCAGGTGTCCAGCCCAATGAAATCAGCCAGTTCCAGTGGGCCCATCGGATGGTTCGCGCCCAACTTCATGGACTGGTCTATGGACTGCACGTTTCCAACGCCCTCGTACAATGTATAGACCGCTTCGTTGATCATCGGCATCAGAATGCGGTTCACGATAAAGGCGGGGAAGTCTTCGGCACTGGCGGCCGTTTTTCCCAGACGATCCACGACGGCCTTGCACGCGTTGAAAGTTGGTTCATCCGTCGCAATGCCGCGGATCAGTTCGACCAGTTGCATCACCGGAACCGGGTTCATGAAGTGAAACCCCATGAACCGCTCTGGCCGGTCCGTACGGCTGGCAAGCCGGGTGATCGAAATGGACGAGGTGTTCGAGGTCAGAATTGTGTGCGGTTGCAGATGCGGTTGCAGGTCCTCGAAAATTGCCTGTTTGATTGTCTCGCGCTCGGTTGCGGCCTCGATCACCAGATCGGTCTGCCCCAGCTCGGGCAGCGCAAGCGTGGTTTTGATCCGCTTGAGCGCGGCCTGCATTGCCTCGTCCGTGATTTTCCCGCGCGAGGCCTGGCGCGCCATGTTGCCTTCGATCGTAGACAGTGCGGCATTCAGCGCGTCCTGATTCACGTCATTCAGCAGAACGTCATATTCCGCCAGGGCCAGAACATGAGCGATGCCATTGCCCATCTGACCTGCGCCGATCACTCCGACTGATTTTACGTCCATGTTCTGATGCCTCTGAGTCTCGGGGTTGGGGGGACACTAGCGGCAGATCGGTAGGGGCGGCAAGGGGATCAGACGCATCCAATTTGCTTTAAATGCGCACATTAGGACTTTCTCAAGACTTGCGGCTTCAAGATGGCAACCGGGTGAAAAATGGGTGAGTGTTATGAGCTATCATCAAACAGGCTCGGCAGGTGCCGGGCATGCCGTATGCCAATACGGTGAATCACGTCTTTGGTTTCGTGGGCCAGAGCGGTCGTTGGATACCGTCTACATGGTTTGCACGGGCGGGGATGAAACCTATGGGCGGTTTGTGGAACGTCCCTTTGCCACGATTCTCGAAGAAAAGCTGGATCGGCGCTGCCTGAATCTTGGAAGTCTTTTCTGCGGGGTTGAGGCGCTGTGCAGCGACGCAGGTTTGTTCAGGCTTTTGAATATGGCCGAGTTGTGCATCCTTCAGGCGCCGGGTGTTCTCAGCCAGACGAATCACTTTTACCGCGTCCATCCCCGGCGCAATGACCGGGTTCTTACACCAACATCGGACTTGATCGATCTATATCCCGAACTGGACTTCACCGATGTTCATTTCGTGCACCATTTGATGAGTTCTTTGCAAAGACATCAAGATGCGCGTTTCGAGGTTGTTGTGGATGAGTTGCGCCGCAACTGGGTTCGGAAAATCAGTGACTTGCTACACAGGCTGGAGGTGCCGGTCATTCTGTTGGGGCTAAGAGTGCTGCAACACAAAGATGGAGACCGCCAAAATGAAAGTACAGCTATAACACCGGAAATGTTTGAGGCTGTTCGCCCCCTATGCGCGGATTTTATTGAAGTTACGGTGCCTGTATCCGGGCAATCCGACGCGCTTGAGGATATGTTGTTCGGAACGTTACAGCAGCCGATGGCCGAGTACATGATCGGCCCGGCGGCGCACAAGACAATTGCCGACGCGCTGTTGGGGCCAATCCGAAGGCAAATCTAACAAAGGCCCGCCTTTTGGCGGGCCTTCGAGTACTTTAGTTGAAAGTCGTAGCAGACTTAGCCGAGTTTTTCGGTCAGCTCCGGCACAGCCTGGAACAGGTCGGCGACCAGACCGAAGTCGGCGACCTGGAAGATCGGGGCTTCTTCGTCTTTGTTGATCGCAACGATGACCTTGCTGTCCTTCATACCCGCCAGGTGCTGGATCGCGCCCGAGATGCCGACAGCGACATAGAGGTCAGGTGCAACAACCTTACCGGTCTGACCCACCTGCCAGTCATTCGGGGCATAGCCCGAGTCAACCGCCGCACGCGAGGCACCTACGGCGGCGCCTAGCTTATCGGCCAGGGTTTCGATCAGTTTGAAGTCGTCTTCCGAGCCAACACCACGGCCGCCCGAGACAACGACACCGGCCGAGGTCAGTTCCGGACGGTCGCTTTCGGCCACCTTGTCCTCGACCCAGGACGACAGGCCTTCGGACGCCGGGACCGAGATGGTCTCAACCGGGGCCGCGCCGCCTTCGCCCGCCGCGTCAAAGCTGGCGGTCCGCAGGGTGACAACCTTTTTGGCGTCGTTCGATTTCACGGTCTGGATCGCGTTGCCCGCATAGATCGGGCGCTCAAAGGTCGAGCCGTCAACCACGCCCGACGCATCCGAGATCACCATCACGTCCAGCAGCGCGGCCACGCGCGGCATCACGTTCTTGGCGTCGGTTGTGGCGGGGGCAACGATGTGCTCGTACCCGTCGGCCAGTGACACGATCAACGCGGCCGTTGATTCTGCAAGACGGTGACCCAAAGACGCGTCTTCGGCCACCAAAACTTTGGACACACCGTCAATCTTGGCGGCGGCCTCGCCAGCAGCAGCAGCCGAGCCGCCCGCGGCCAGAACGGTCACGTCGCCCAGTGCCTTGGCGGCGTTGACAGCCTTGGCGGTGGCGTCCAGCGACAGCTCACCATTATTGACTTCTGCCAGAAGAAGAACAGCCATTACACAGCCCCCGCTTCTTTGAGTTTTGCAACCAGCTCGTCGACCGAGCCCACGACGATACCGGCAGCGCGTGCCGGCGGCTCGTCGGTTTTGACGATTTCCAGACGCGGGCTGACATCGACGCCGTAATCGGCGGCGGTTTTCTCATCCAGCGGCTTTTTCTTGGCCTTCATGATGTTGGGCAGCGACGCATATCGCGGCTCGTTCAGGCGCAGGTCGACGGTCACGATGGTCGGCATCTTGACGCTGATGGTCTGCAGGCCGCCATCCACCTCGCGGGTGATCTTGGCGCTGTCGCCTTCGATATCCACCTCAGAGGCAAACGTGCCCTGGCTCCAGCCCAGCAGTGCCGACAGCATCTGGCCGGTGGCGTTCATGTCGTTGTCGATCGCCTGCTTGCCGCACAGAACCAGTCCGGGTTGCTCTTCCTCGACCACTTTGGCAAGGATTTTGGCAACGGCCAATGGCTCGATATCGGTGTGCACATCGTCAGCCGCAACGACCAGAATCGCGCGGTCGGCCCCCATGGCCAGCGCGGTACGCAGCGTTTCCTGCGCCTGCTTTACGCCCACCGAAACAGCAATAACTTCATCCGCCTTGCCCGCTTCTTTTAGGCGGATCGCCTCTTCTACGGCGATCTCGTCGAACGGGTTCATCGACATTTTGACATTGGCGAGATCAACACCGCTACCGTCCGCTTTCACGCGGACTTTCACATTATAGTCAATCACGCGTTTGACAGGCACGAGTACCTTCATTTTAGCGCTTTCTCCTCAAAAAACGGTAAGCCGCGAAGCGACTCCACCAATGCTTTCGGGGGATTGAATAGCGTCTCAATTCCCTCTGCAACAGAGTAAAATCGTCACGTCATGGGCTTGGGACGTCGCGTTTCGTGTTTTTTGCCGCTGCGTCCCAAAACTTATCGGTTGGCGCCCGGGACCCACAAAACATCCTGAGTGCCGTTTTCATTGGCGCAGCGGGCCGCCACGAAGAACCAGTCGCTCAGGCGGTTTAGGTATTTCACTGCGACTGCGTTTACCGGCTCCAGATTGGTCAGTTCAACCGCCAACCGCTCGGCCCGGCGCGAAACAGTGCGACACACATGCAGATGGGCCGCCAACCGAGAACCGCCCGGAAGGATGAAGCTGCGCAGCGGTTCCAGCGTTTCGTTCATGACGTCGATCTCGGCCTCAAGCCGGTCGATCTGCGATGCAACGATGCGCAGCGGCGGATAGTCGGCCTCGGCGTCTTTTTCCATGTCGGGGCGGCAGAAATCCGCGCCCAGATCGAATAGGTCGTTCTGGATGCGCGACAGGGCTGCATCAACGTCGCCCTCTGCCTCGGTGCGGGCCACGCCAACGAACGAGTTCAGCTCGTCCACGGTGCCATAGGCCGCCACGCGACCGGAATATTTTGCAACCCGTTCACCGTTGCCCAAGGCGGTTTTCCCGTCATCGCCGGTACGGGTGTAAATCTTGTTCAGGACGACCATTTACTGCGCTCCTTGTCCACGCAGCCAGACATAGAGCACGATCAGCAACACGGCAATGAACTGAAACAGGATACGCAGGCGCATCATCTTGTTGCTTTTCATCGCTGCCGCTTTGCCGCTTTTGCCGAAGTTTGAGATGCCTATCGCCAGCACGACGACAACAGCCGCCATGGCCAACAGCAAAACGACCATCAAAAGGTCCATGGGTACACCGTCCGCGTTTCTTGTTTCGTTAGTCTACCATCTAGCTTCGCAGATTGGAAAAGCGAACGGGTAATTTCGCCTCAGATGTCCGAGAGGATGCGGTCGATGGCGCGGGTCGGCAAAATACGGCGCAGGTATCCGGCAACGTAAGTTGGAGTCGTCACGTAGTAGCGCGCGCGCGGCCGTTTTGCTTCGACGGCACGGGCCAGCTTGTCGGTCACTGCCGAGGCGGGCAATTCGAACCTGTCGGGTCCCGAGGATTCGTATAGTCTTTTCAGTAACGAAGCCTCGTACCGCGCGCGCAGGGCCGAGTTTTCCCAATTGATGAACCGCTCGAAAAAAGGGATCGAGTTTTCCCGGATTTTTGACGTGATCGGTCCGGGTTCAATCAGGATCACCTTTACGTCGGTATCTGCCAGTTCCAGGCGCAGCGTGTCTGTAAGGCCCTCGACCGCGTATTTTGTCGCCACGTAAGCTCCGCGCCATGGAAAGGCCACCAAGCCCAAAACCGAGGAATTCTGAACGATTCGGCCGTGCCCCTGTGCCCGCATCGCCGGAATCACCTGTCGGGTGAGCTCGTGCCATCCAAAAAAGTTGGCCTCGAAAATCTGGCGCAGACCGTCCGTTGGCAAATCCTCGACCGCTCCGGGCAGACCATGTGCGCCGTTGTTGAACAACGCATCAAGCGTGCCGCCGGTGGCTTCGAAAACCGAGGTCAGTCCCGACGCGATGCTGTCTGCATCGGTATAGTCGATGCGTGGGCTTTCAAACCCCTGCGCCCGCAATCGGTCGCAGTCACGCTGCTGACGACAGGACGCAAACACCCGCCAACCCCGGGCGCGCATACCATGAGCGGCATCCTGACCAATGCCCGAAGAGCAGCCGGTGATAAGAATGGTCTTTTGCATGATCTTCCTGACTCTGAACCTCGCCCATAGCTATTGCGAGGCTGTGGTCAGGGCAATCACACCACTGCGTCAGTCCGGGATTTTTCGAACCAGCGATGCCGAAATCCATCCTATTTGTTGCTGCGGCAACACGCGCAATCGCAGCCAGCCGGTTCCGGACTCGCTCAGAACCTCGACCTTCTGGCCGATGGTTGCCTTTCCGACGATGGGATAGATCGTACCGGGCCCGTCACGCATGTTTACACGCGTGCCCGAAATCTCGCGAATGTCCTTTTCCGGCTCGGGCAGGGCGGGTGCCTCAGCGACATCGCTCTGCACCTCTGTCGTGACCTGGCTCAGCCCGGCTACGCCGTCTTCCAGCGAGGCCAGCGTGAAGTTGGCGCTTTGATCGGCAAAGATTGTCAGGCTTGAAAACGACGCAAGACTCGCGTCGTCGGCAATGATCTGAACCACTTCTTCGGGTTTGGCCTTTGGCGGCTCGTGACTCGTTGGCACTCGGGCTGCAACATTGGTTACAAGCTCTTCGGCGCGCGCAGGCGCGACGGTTGTGGCCTGGGCTACAATTTCGCGTTGAGGCTGGTCGCTGCGCAGGCCGCGTGGTTCGAAATCCGGCCCCCCGCTCATGATGTAAAAGCACCATCCGAGTGCAGCGAATGAGATTACAATAAGGCGCGTCATGGCGCATCCCCCGGGTCAATCGTAAGAAACAAGAAATAAGCAGCAGTCTAATTCCAATAGGTTACCATATTTCATGCATCCTGTCGAAAGACGGGGGAAATTGCAGGGGCGCCTCCCCTTGTTGCAAAAAGCGCCACTTGTCCCCAGTAAATATGTGCTGGTCGCTTTACCAAGGCGCAGTTGCGGCGTATCACATCATGTATGAATGATACGATCGACAACCCCAACATGGAGGCCCCTGACAATGGGGGCGAGGTGGCCGAGCCGCTGCGCCGCGCGATTGGCGAGCGCTATCTGACCTATGCGCTGTCCACAATCATGCACCGGGCGTTGCCGGATGCGCGGGATGGATTGAAGCCTGTTCATCGGCGAATCCTCTACGCCATGCGCGAGTTGCGACTCAGTGCGACGGGTGGGTTTCGTAAGTCGGCGAAGATTTCTGGCGACGTGATGGGCAACTATCACCCGCATGGCGACGCCGCGATTTACGACGCGATGGCGCGTCTGGCGCAGGATTTTAACGTGCGCTACCCGCTGGTCGACGGTCAGGGGAATTTCGGCAACATTGACGGCGATAACCCGGCGGCCTCGCGCTATACCGAGGCGCGGATGACCATCGTGGCCGAAGCTCTGCTTGAGGGGCTGAACGAAGACGCCGTTGATTTCCGTGACAATTATGATGGGACGCTGACCGAGCCGGTCGTGTTGCCCGCGCAGTTCCCGAACCTTTTGGCCAATGGGGCCAGCGGTATCGCGGTCGGCATGGCGACGAATATCCCGCCGCACAACATCGCCGAGCTATGCGACGCCTGTCTGCATCTGATCAAGACGCCGGATGCGCGCGACGATACGCTGCTGAACTACGTGCCCGGCCCGGACTTCCCGACTGGCGGCGTAATTGTTGAGCCACCCGAGAATATCGCACAGGCCTACCGCACTGGGCGGGGGTCTTTCCGTCTGCGCTGCAAGTTCGAGGTCGAAGATCTGGGCCGAGGTCAGTGGCAGATCGTCGTTACCGAGATCCCCTATCAGGTTCAGAAATCCAAGCTGATCGAAAAGATCGCCGAGCTGATCCAGACCAAGAAAATTCCGATTCTCGCTGATGTGCGCGACGAATCCGCCGATGACATCCGGGTGGTTCTTGAGCCTCGCTCCAAGAATGTGGACCCCGAGGTGCTGATGGGCATGCTCTATCGCAACTCGGACCTTGAGGTGCGGTTCAGCCTGAACATGAACGTGCTGATCGACGGGGTGACACCCAAGGTCTGCTCGATGAAGGAAGTGCTGCGCGCTTTCCTCGACCACCGGCAAGAGGTGCTGCTGCGCCGCTCGCGCCACCGCATGGGCAAGATCGACCACCGGTTAGAGGTGTTAGAGGGCTTTATCGTCGCCTTCCTGAACCTCGACCGTGTGATCGACATCATCCGCTATGACGACGACCCCAAGGCGGCGCTGATGCGTGAGGATTGGGGCATCGATCATGTTCGCGCGACCGATGAGGCCGACTATGTCTCGCCCAAGCCGGGTGAGGGCGAGTTGTCCGAGGTTCAGGTCGACGCGATCCTGAACATGCGCCTGCGCAGCCTGCGCCGTCTGGAAGAGATGGAACTGGTCCGCGAGCGCGATGAATTGATGCTGGAGCGTGCCAATCTTGAGGATTTGCTGGCCGATCCGACCCTGCAGTGGTCCAAGATTGCTGAGCAGCTGAAAGAGACCAAGAAAACCTTCGGCAAAGACTACGAAGGTGGCGCGCGGCGCACGCGCTTCGCCGAGGCGGGTCAGGTCGAAGAAGTTCCTCTTGAGGCGATGATCGATAAGGAACCGATCACGGTCGTTTGCTCTCAGATGGGCTGGATACGCGCCATGACAGGCCATATCGACCTGAACCGTGAGTTGAAGTTCAAGGATGGCGACGGCCCGAGATTCATATTCCACGCCGAAACGACAGACCGGTTAGTGGTTTTTGCCTCAAACGGGCGATTTTATACGGTCAGTGCCGCCAATCTTCCCGGAGGTCGCGGCATGGGTGAGCCCCTGCGCCTGATGGTTGACCTGCCGAACGAGGCGCAGATTATCGACATCCTGATTCACAAGCCCGGGCGCAAGCTGCTGGTGGCGTCGGGGGCGGGCAACGGTTTCATCGTGCCCGAGGATGAGGTGCTGGCCCAGACCCGCAACGGTAAACAGGTGCTGAACGTCAAGGGGGACGAAACGGCGATGATCTGTAAGCCGGTTCAGGGCGACCATGTGGCCGTTGTATCGCAGAACGGCAAGTTCCTTGTGTTCCCAACAGAGGAACTGCCCGAGATGACACGCGGCAAAGGTGTGCGTCTGCAGAAATACAACATGGCGCGTGGACGGCAGGGCACTTTGGAACTGGATGGTGGCCTGTCCGACGTCACTACGTTTAACTGGGAAGAGGGCCTGAAATGGTCCATGGGCGGTGACAAGACCCGGCACGAGGCCGATATGTCCCAATGGCTGGCCAAACGCGCCAGCGTCGGAAAAAAACCGCCTTATGGTTTCCCGCGCGACTACAAGTTCTCATGACCGCGTGGGTCTGTGGTGAAATTCCGCCGATACGGCTTGGCACAGGCCGTATCAGTGCGCTAAATCATAAAAAACAAGCCTATCGAGACATGACATGTTGCGTATTCTGACCTTGATCGCCGGACTGGCCCTTTTGGGCGCTTGCACGCAGACACAAGTGTACGAAGAACCCGAGTCGCTGGGCGAATTCAAGCTGCGCGTCAATTATGCGTTCGCTGAGAAAGCCAGGCAGGGTCCGGTCTCCCGCGACGCGACCCCCAAAGAATGGGAGGAGGCCATTCAAAACGCCGTGGATATCCGTTTGGGTCGTTACGACGGTGCTCAGGAGTATGACATTGGCATCAGCCTCGAAGGTTACATGCTGGCACCTCCGGGTGTGCCAGTCATCTATAACCCCAAAAGCACGGCTATCGTACTTGTGAACGTCTACGATGTTCGCAAAAAAGAGTTTTTGGCAAAGGCCAAACAATTTCAGGTTCTTGAGGACACGACCGGCGAAAGTGCCCTTGCCGGGTCTGGTCACGCCCGCACCCGAGAAGAGCAAATGAACGGCCTGGCGTTGAAAGTGGCCGACCGGGTTGAGGAATGGCTGGCCGAAGAACACGAGGCAAATGGCTGGTTCGACCGTCGCCCGGACCTGATCCAACCGCTTGATTCCGGCGTCGTCACGCAAAATCCGGCATCATAACCCGCTTTCGATGCAGGATGTGCTTGATTTCCCCCTTTGAACCAAATATCCCGCGCGCGCAGATGTAACCACGGGACCAAGGGTCCCCCAAATTGCAAAAGGGCGCCTGAGGAATGGCAAAGGAAAAGTTTGAGCGTACAAAACCGCACGTCAACATCGGCACGATTGGCCACGTTGACCACGGCAAGACGACGCTGACCGCAGCAATCACCAAGTATTTCGGCGACTTCAA
>NZ_JAIUZS010000009.1:0-188911 GCF_020171505.1 Ruegeria profundi
GGAGAGCCCGGAAGCCCGGGCGGAGAAGGCGGCACGCGGCGACAGGTGCGTCGCTACACAGACAGTACCGCTCCGTTTGGGCCACAAGTCCAGTGGAATAATGGCCGCTTAACGCAGACAAGCCGTCATCTGATAAAAAGACTCGGATGACCGAGTCGAGCCCAAAGCGGACAGCAAGGTGTATTCCGTTCAGCGGCCTAGCAAGCCGAATGCAAAGCTGAGTTCGGGTGTGCTAGTCCTAGCGATTTTCCATAAGAAAAATTAAGGATTAGGTAGAGGAGGAATGGTGCGTAGATACATCACGATAGCCTCAAGGTCTTCGGGCGACATTGTTGCATAGTAGGCGTAACCCATCGGCGGTTGCATTTGTGTCCCGTCTGGGCGTTCACCCGAAACGATCATGGTTTTCAGCTCTTCATCCGTATATGCGACCAACCCATCTTCATGGCTCGTGATATTGGGAGCGACGGATACCCCCCACGGTCCATGGAACTCGAACCCTCCTGCACCAAGATGAGTTTCAAACATGGGACCTTTGGGTCCAAATGTTGTATGGCATTCCGTACAATGCGCGACTGGTCCGGCGAGGTATTCACCGTATTCGACAGTTGCGCCTGGCGGTGGTGCCGAAACGGTATCAATCGGTGGGCCGTAGTCAGGAGGAAGCGGAAAGCCATACGTTGAAACCGGCGTCTCATTTCCACTTTCAGGTATTGTTCTTAGAAACATAACCATAGACATGAGATCGTCATCACTCAGTCCGCGATACAAGCCGATTGGCATAGGCGGTCCGATGACTGTGCCATCCGGGCGGATACCTTCGCGTATCGCACGGGCGAGGTCCTCATCGCTCCAATCCACAATGCGACTACCCGGCGTTATATTGGCCGCCCAGGCTTCCATCATGTCGTTTTTTTCAACCATCATGCCGCCCAACTCGTTGGACATATCAGGTCCGTTTGGTCCTTGTGGTGTATGACAATTTCCACACGCCGCGGGTCCTCGGACGAGATATTCACCTCGTTCCAAACTTGGTTCGGCCATGACGGCAAACGGAAAAGAAATGGCAGAAATAGCTACAAGTAGTTTTTGCATGTTTTGTCCCCCCAAAAGTTGGGAGCGAACCGATCAACAAAGAAATAGTCCGTCTAGCGTCCCAACAATATCAAATCATACATTACTTTGAGCAAATCCAAAAACTCCGCCGTTCCACTGCGGTTTTGTTAGCGGCCCATCCCTTTGATCCGCAGGCAGAAAAGCGAACAGGAGAGCTTGCACTAAACTCCCAAAACGACTTGCGCAGGTCGGGTCTCCAACAATGACGAGTGTCAGTAGGGCTTTGGGCTTACTTAAATCTGGTTTATGTTGGATTGACCATGGCCCGCATTCGTAATCACCAAGCCAAGCTCCTCGTCTGAAGCCGATGCAGAATACTTGTCTCGCGGAGGCATGGGTCTGGTTTTCCAATGAGGTTCAAACGTGAAGCTAGAAACATTTCTACCCTCCGCTAGTGCGCCATTCCCAGCACCTAACGCGTAATCATAGTAAAGTTTTATAATCTCTTCTTCCGACACTTGATCGGTCGCCTCGTGGGCCATGCAAGCAGCCCTCCAATTATGGACCCGGGCGTACTCGTCGCTAATCGGAAGTTCGAAACCCTCATAGTAGTCAAGAAACCAGAACCGTTTGAAAACCGGCGTGAAAACCGCCTCGGCCAATCCAAAATCATCAAACAGGAATACACCATCCGGATTGTGTGTAAGCAAGAAGTCGTTGAGATCGCGGTATAGAGCAAGCAGCTTTTCTTTATGCGCGGCTATCTGCCCTTGGTCTTGGTTCATGACAAAGACATAGCCTGCCATTGTGAATGGGCCCTCCTTGGCGATCAACATCGACTCCACCGCGTGTTCGCCGGGGTCAGAGCGCCGTAGTTTCGGCCCCTGAAGCACTTCGTCAAGGTATCGTAGAATAACCAGGCTTTCCTTAATGATCTGACCTTCTGAAGTTTCAAGAACTGGGAGAGCGGTTGTTCCTCTTGTTTTTCTTAGGAGCTCCGGATCGCGGGGTTTCGTGATGTCAACAACGCGGAATTCGACAGCATCTTGCAGACCTCGCAGCGCCAACAGGATCTCAAGGCGCTGAGAGAAGGGACAAACAGGGATATGATAGACGATATGCTTTGTCATTTTGCTTAATCCAGTGGGTAGCCGATGAAGGTCATTTCGGGTTGCTGCCAGAATAGGCTAAGGATTGTTGGACACAAAGAAAAACACAGAAATGTCCGCTTTGCAGACATTCACCCGGACCAAACGTCCCGCAGTATTGCGAGTGGCAGCTAAGTCCGCATCTCGGACATCCGCCCCGGTTTTCCAGCTTTGACAGCCTTTGGTCTTGACGGTGTGGTGGCGGACGGCGGCAAAGGTGCTCTCGATTGGGATGATCGTTCTGATTTGCTTCGAGTGTTCGGCGGTAAAACCGTAGTAGGCGAGCAGGACGTCTCGGTCGTCGACCAGCTTGGCCGCTACCTTATCGTGTTTCGCCCCACAGGGCTCGACGAAGAAAAATCGAAGGCCGCGTCCGCCTTCGTCCCGGCTTGCCAGATGTCGTGCATGTGGCCCTTGACTTTAGACTGCGCCGATTTTGGCATCTCTGTAAGCAGGGTCCCGGTTTTGTGGACCCAACAGCGTTGTTCACGCGCGCTGCCTAAAAATTCCCGAAAGGGCGCCCATGATCCCAAGGCGCCATAGCAAATGGCAAGATCGGGCGCATGGGCCTTGCTGCGCCACGTGAGGTCGAGCAGCAACTCACGCCAGAATTGGGTGCTCTCCCGAAAGCCGTAAGTAATTTTTGAAAGCTGGTGATGGCCCTGAGGGGCGACATATCATGGCGTTGTTCACGCGCCGCAATTCTCTGCTGAGAAAAGGATATGCCACATGTCAGAGCCTACCATCACCCAGCTTTAACTCTGTGGGAGCCTCGTGACAGCCTCTTTTGGCAGAGCGACGCCTTTCACCAACGGCAAACCGCCTTAGACGTTACCTTTAATGTTATTTGCAAAGCGCGGTCGGGCGACAACGAAGTTTTTCAGTTCGATGTTGCCCAAGCCAACTTTAAAGGGTGGGACAAACGTATTGGACGTCTCAACCAGGATCAGAGTATTCTGATCTGACATCAGGGGCAGAGCATCCCGATATTGCAAAATATTGGCGTTCGTCAATTTCTCGGTATACCCACCGCGTATTGCTGACCAATTCACCGTGTGGCTGTCGGACGCCTCATCGTATAAAACCAACGATACTCGGAATTTCAGATCAGACTGATTGGTCACGATCAAACTGAACATTTCTTCCATAGTGTCAATGTAAACGCTGTTGATTTCCCTAGTTTCGCGGGAAATTATGTCGCCAATCGTATGGGTCGCTTTTATGTTCAAAGAACTCTGCCTGTAGGCTTCGAAAAACGTATACCCTGCAAGAATAGTCCAAAAAAGCATTGGGGTAATGAGGACTGCCTCGAGAGAAATTGAGCCCTCTTCTTTTGCTTGGAAACGTTTTAGGCCATTGGTCAGAATTCGCTTAATCATGATACTAACTCGGCTCTTGTACAAAGACAGTTGTAGCGGTCAGGGCGTACTGGCCTTCCTCGTTGACCAGAGCCTTGCCCATTGCGGATGTTGGGAAAACGGGGTTGATCTTGGCGCAGGCTCGAAGAACCATCAACTCGTTCTCTAGGCCGTTTTGGAAAGTCCGCACCGGGCGAGCCACTTCGGAGAGGTCAGTGCAATCAGGATTGGTGGGCACTGTCATAGCGGCAAAAGGATCCTGTCGGATCATCTCCAGCCGCATGTTGGCTTCGCAATTGCTGATAAAACCGGCGCGGCTGCAAATAAGAGCCTTGATGTCGTCGTGTTGTGGATTAGCACCGGTGTTCAGGCGAATGTCGCGCACGGTCAGGTCAACGGCGCGCTCAAGCTGCGCGTGTTTCAATGTTACCAAGCCAAGCTCTAGCCCCGAAAGAACCAACAACATGATCGCTGGGAAGACGATAGCAAACTCAACGGTCGGGTTTCCGTCCTCTTGGCGGCGGAACCTGTTCAAAGCGGAAATCAACCTACGCATCATTGTGTCAACCTCAGCATACGGACGGAGGACGCGATCGAAGTAAAGGCGTTTTTGAGCTCAGGGGCCGATGCTTCATAGTAATGGCTTGCGGAGCTTGCGCAGTTTTGCAGTACCTTTTGGCCATTCACCGGGGCATCGACGCTGACACCAAAAACAATCACCCCTTGATCCTTGGCGGCCTTGCATACGTGTTTGGTGCGCTGATCCTTGGCGACCGCATTTTTCTTGCTGAATGCCTTGCCTTCCCACTGACCATAGGCGCTTGGCGAATGGGTGAAGATGTTGTTTTCGATGTGTTCCAAAGACACCATGTTCAGCAGTTCAACGTAGGACAATTGTACTGCTTTGCCGGGTTCGTCTTCTGTCACGCACGTACTCTCGCTTTTACCCGTGCAACGCGTGTCTCCATTTCCGTAAGGGTGGTCCTGCCAGCTATTGTCGTGCGGCCACCAGTAGTTGGGGTTGCCGTTCGACTGGTAGACCGAGAAACGATCAGTTTCCGCGTTGTACCAGATATCTGACATAGTGGTGCGCATCGACGGGTTAAGCATGTGCTGGTCAGTATTGTCCCCATCGGAAACAAGGATCAGAACCTTCAGGACGTCGCCATTATAAGCCACGGGGCGGTCCCTGAATGTATCCGGCACGATATTGTCGATGGTGGCGAGGGCATTGATGACCGGACGTGTGCCCGGGTCCAGCAGGACAAGGCCCCAATTCGCGCCATTGTCCAGGCCCGAGTCCTCATCCGCCACTGGATTGCTGAGCTTGGTGAGGCCGTCTACGTAGTTATGAAGCACCGTTTTATCGTTTTGAAACGGCAGGATCGCCGATCCGGGGCGGATTGGGCAGACGGGATGTTCAATCGGCTCTTTTGTCTCGGTGTAAGGGTCAAAATGAGCCGTTTGTTCCAGCACTCTCGTCAGTGAAAGTTCAGGCTGGCTGAATTCGTTATCAATAAAGTTGACACAGTGCGAGTGGTTATGGAAACGGTCCAGATTATAGTATTTCAGCAGATCCGCGCCAGCGTTGACCTGGCTGGAATACGGGATCAGTGAAAATGAAATCTCGTTGCTCCAAGTCCCGTTTTTCGTTCCAATCTGCGTGATGATGCTTTTCGTAGCCTCTTTCAATGCTGGCAGATCAATCGAGGTCGAGACGTCCGTGACTATTGAGATTTCGGCCAAACCAACGCTTTCCTCAGCCGTGCTAGCCGCGGGTGCGGTCATTGTATCGACGCCAGAAAGGTGCATGAATTGGGTCGGCAACTCGGAAATGGCAGTTGCCGACACCTCGCGATAACCTGCGCTGTTGACCACATTGATGCTGGTCACATTTTCCAAAAGGCCCTTCTTTTCCAGATATGAACGAACGACGGATTTTGGCTCGGCTTTTTGATCAAGGTCCGCAGCGGCCAGAACAGCCCGGTCCAGTGTGTACTGCAAGTTTGTGCGTTCGTTCTCAAAACGCATGTAATCCACGCCAATACCCACAGTGGCGACCATGATCAAAAACATGAAGAGGGCAAAAATGGTAAGTGAACCGCTCTCGTCACGACCAAACTGCGGTGTACCTTTCGGGGGCAAAAAATCTAGCATGGCGCTCTCCGGCTAGCATCCAAGTTTCGAAGACACCTTAGGAAAGAATTTCGTTATTTTTTGGGAAATGATTGGGCGACAAAATTACTGAAAATGAACCAAATGTTAACGCAAGATGAACAATCTTGAGTTCGCTAAGCGCAATTGCCAAGTTGTCTTCTACAACCACTGAAATATTGGCACAGACTGGTTCATACTGCCACCCCGGCAGCGTAGTTGGCCCAGAGGTTAAACGCATAGTTGCGGACGTGGTGGTTGGTGAGTTGATAACGGCGGGGGCGGCAGAAAGATATAGCTGCGTAATTCATCTGTGATGACGACCCTTGGTTCGCCAAACTGTGAAACCAGTCTTTGGTGCAACCGCTTTGCCGCTTTTGTATTCCTGCGCGTTTGCAAGGGAATATCGAGAACGTCTCCATTTACGTCGATCGCCCGCCACAGCCAGTGTTTCTTGTAAGGAATCACTACTTCATCCAGGCACCACCTGTCGATCGGTCGCGGCCGATCCCGGCACAGGCAGTCCGAGAAATGATGTCCAAATCGATTGACCAGCAGCCGGATTGCTTTCCGAATGACCATCACACCCTGCGCTGCCAAAAGGTCTCGCAAGCTCTGAAAAGCTAATTTCGCGCTTCTTCAGGTCGAGATTTCAACCCGGCATTCCAACCCGCCCAGCGACGCGGATGTTCGTAGATCCAAGCGGGCGCCATAGGCAGCAAGCAGATCGACTGCAATTGCCAATCCCAAACCGCTGCCTGTGACAGAGGTGTCTAACCGCCCCCCGGATCGAAGGGCCTCGCGGTGAGCGTGTAGCGGTATTCCGGGGCCGTCATCCTCGATACGGATTTGGATGTGATCTTGTCTACGGTTGGCTTTCAGGCGTACTGACCGTCTGCTCCACTTGACTGCGTTATCGAGCAAGTTGCCAAGAACTTCTTCGATGTCCTGTGCGTCCATGCGCACCCAGAGATCGGGGTCTCGGTTGATTTCCAGCGTCTTTCCTTCGCGATCCGCTATCGTAGTAAACAAGCGAGCCAATCGATCGATGGAATTTGACAGATCGGTTCGGGAATGAGTCAGGTCCGCGGTGTGCAGCGCCCGCAGCCTGGCCAGTGACCGGCTCAGCTGAGCGTCAATCCGATCCAGTGCTTCCTGTGCGATATCGGTCGCAGCTCCGGCCTCGGACAGGGTAACCAGTTCGTTACGCAAAATGGCGGCGGGGGTTTTGAGTGCATGTGCCAGATCCGCCGCCTGTCGGCGCGACCCCGCCACTATGTCGCGGTTTCGACGCAAAAGCTTGTTCAAGTCATCAACTAAGGGAGAAACCTCTTCAGGATAGTCACCCGGTTCGAGGTCGTCGTCCCGATCCCAGCGATGCGCCACATCGCTGCGAAGCCTCTGCAGCGGACCGAGGATGAACGACATCAGGAGCAGCGATCCGGCCACTCCAATCAGACCAACAAGGGCAAACACAGGCAACAGGCTTTTCTGCGCAGCACGACGCTCGGCCACAAGCTGCGCCCGACTTTCGGCGACGCTGACACCCCAGACCGTACCGTCTTCGTAGGTGATCTTTTGAAAGGCGCTGCGCAGGGTTTCATTTTCCGGCCCTTGTGTGTTCCAGAGCGTCTGTACATCCGGGCTGCCGTGTGGTTCGGCGATGATCCCGTCAAACAGCGACGCCGAAGTATAAATCTCTCCGTCGTCACTGCTGACCTGCCAATACCGCCCTGAATAGGGCGTGCCGTAGGCCGGGTCGAACATTAGATCGCGCAGTGCATCGGGGTTCTGAGTGGTGACGCTCAGTCCCACCACCAGCTGCGTATGGCGGTCGCGCAAAGCGGTGTCGAACCGGTCCGAGACCCGGTCATTGATATAGGAGAACACTGCAAGTGTGCCCAGAGTCACAGACACGGCACCGGATGCGATCCCTCCCAGCAGTGCCCGTTGACGCAGTGACAACATCAGGCTGAATCAATCATATATCCACGGCCCCGAACCGTTTTGATCAGGTCGGAGCCCAGCTTTTTGCGCAGGCGGTTTATGAAGACGGCAATAGTGTTTGAATCCCGGTCGCCATCGTATTCGTAGATATGTTCGGACAGCTCGGTTCTCGAGATCAGGCGCCCAGTATTGTGGACCAGGTAGGTCAACACGGCAATTTCCTGCGCTGTTAGGTCGACCGGCACGCCATCGACCGTAACCCGCCCGTTGCGGGTGTCCAGAGTGACGCGTCCCATTTCGATTACCGGATTCATCTGCCCGCTTTGCCGCCGCAGAATGGCGCGAACGCGCGCAGCCAACTCGGACATGTGGAACGGTTTGGTCATATAATCATCAGCTCCGGCATCCAGACCATCAACCCTTTCGCTCCAACCATCGCGAGCCGTAAGGATCAAGACCGGAGTCTGGACCCCGGAGTCGCGCCATTCACGCAGAACCGATACACCATCGCGCTCAGGCAGGCCGATATCCAGAATGATCATGTCGTAGGGTTCGGTCGCACCCAGATGCAGAGCTTCGAGCCCGTTATGGACAACATCCACCACCCTGCCTTCGGCGTTCAGAAGCTTTTTGATCTGATCGCAGAGGTGTGGTTCATCTTCTGCCAGTAGAATTCTCATACTCTGGAGTTATAAGCGCGTGGATGGTTGTTTAACCATCACTTTTTGCCACCGCCCTTACCGCCGGAATTGCCACCGCCGTTGCCGCCGGAATTGCCACCGCCGTTGCCGCCGGAGTTGCCACCGCCGTTGCCGCCGGAATTGCCACCGCCATTGCCGCCAGAGTTGCCACCGCCATTGCCGCCAGAGTTGCCACCGCCATTGCCGCCAGAGTTGCCACCGCCGTTGCCGCCGGAATTTCCTTTGTTTCCGCTGTTGCCCTGATTTGCGGATTTCCCCCGCGAATTGGCATTGACAGAGTTATCAGAAGCGGATCGCGCTGCTTCGGAAATTTGCCGCCCGACGCTGGACCGGTTCGAAACGACCACACCGGTCTGGGCGTTGACGATAACACTGATGATTTTACCGTTCGGTTTCTTGACCAGAATGCGATAATACAACTTGTCAGCCTGAAAGGCGCGCGCGTCTACCGGCGTTCCGCCAAAGACCTTTTCAACACCTTTTATGACTTTGTTTAACCGGATGGCGCTACCGGAGGTTGTCGCCTTGCGTAGTTCGGACTGCTTCAACTCACGCGCGGCGGCTTGCCCCTCACCTGGTTGGAGAAAGGCAAAAAGGAACGCAAGGACAATGAGCTTTTTCATCCCGATCAGTCTTTACTACATAAATGCCTGTCTAATCTACCAATTTGAATGTGAACCTGTGATGAACAGCCAGTTACGTGTGCGTTCAATGATGATGGGTTTAGATCGGTGCGTTGGATTCTGTTTCCGACGCCGGGTTTCCGTGTCAGCTGATTTTACATCGCGGCGACAGAAGAACTTGCAAGCGATCGAGGACCATTATGAAAACCAAATCGACTGGACTGTTGAAAGCGACCGCCATTGCCATTGCCCTGTTGGGTTCCACCGCGATTGTCGGCACGATCGCATTTCCAGATGCCGCATACGCGAAGGAAGGCAAGGGAAACGGTGGCGGGAAGGGTAATGGTGGTGGAAACGGCAAAGGCGGAGGCAACGACGGTGCCGGGAAAGGTAAAGGCAAAGGCGGCGAACCCGGCGCGTCCAAGAACGACGGCAAGAAAGCAGCCGGAAAATTGGGCCGCAAATCTTCCACCGCAGGTGGTACAAAGTCAAAGTCCTCTAAAGAAAAAACGTTTTCTTTGAAGAACCTGTTTGGCGGCAAGAAAACCAAGAAGAAGACCAAAACCGTGCGCGTGGCGCGCACGGCCCAGCCAAAGCCTGAGGTGACCAAAAAGACCCGCCCGGCCATGCGCCCAACAGGGAATAAAATGGCCTCTTTGTTGGGTGCCCACCCCTCAGAACTAGGGGCGCTGAATGCTGCCAACGCTAGCGAAAACGCCTTGAAGAATGCCGCGCCGAATTCCCGCGTTGGCCGCATCGCCGCCTATCGAGATGCGGTCTTAGCCGGGGATGAGTTGCGCATGGAGCTAGAAGAAAAGCAGGCCTTGCTTGATGGAATGACGCCGCCGGACCGGCCAGTTTCCGAAATTGAACAAGATCTCGAAGCGGCTCTGACAGATGTCCAGGAGAAGCAGGATCGCGTGACCGAACTGGAGGACGCTCTTGCCGATGCCGGAGGGACAGACCCCGATATTGAAGCAGAGCTTCAGACCGCCAATGACGAGTTGCAGGAAGCTGTCGATGCGGCAGATGATCTGAATGCAGAAAGACAAGCTGCGATTGATTACGACGATGCCGCAGCAGAAATCGACGAATTGGCCGAAGCTGTCGAAAACCAGCCGCAGATTGAGCGCGAAGCACTGGAAAACGCAGCTAACAAACCGGTGACCGATGAAGTCGAGGCCGCTGTAAAATCCATGCTGGGCCTCGATAGCTGATCGTCTTTGACAAATGAAACATTGAGGTAAACATGTTAGGCCAGTCATGTGATCCTGCACGAGAAGACGAAAGATATCCTGAAGTCTATCGGCAACATTGAAAGCTTTGCGCGAGAGGTTTTAAACCCTACTTTGCTTGGCTCGACGGGTATTCAGATCAACGAGTTGAAAGGAGAGGTTGCGAATCTGCTATCCCCCCTAGGCAGTGATCTCGTATTGCTACGTTTCAACGGATTGTTTCAAGAGATCCGGTTGACCGCTCTTCGAAGTCAGCCCGCCTTACGTTGCCAAGATAGGGGCGCTGATGCAGCCTCTGCTTCTATGATGAAGACACTGAGAGAAGCACCGGAAAGAAAGAGCTTACCATCCACAGCCTGAGCCACAGATTCAAAGATACCGCCCGCCAGCCCCGGAACCGTTCGCCCCGATGAACCCAAGGCGGGTCATTCACTATCAACTTAGAAGGACCACTCCGGTGGGGTTGATCACTCCCGTTTCCTGATCATTACGGTGGACCAATTCAGTCGGGCACGCTCAGAAACATGGTTTCTCGGCAAGACAAATGATCTCGGACAGGTTTAAAGTACTTGGTTGTCGATCGTTTAGTCACGAACATAGGCCACGAAAGCCTCCTGCCAGCCTCAACGCTACTTTTCTAACTGGTCCCGATAGTTTTCTTCGCACATCAACCATACATGTTGATCCAACGGATTAACATTGGCGCCAGACAAACCATTAGTAGAACAGGCATCATGCACAGAGCCATGACGCCGGACATTTGAACCGGAAGGCGGTTGGCCTTTTCCTGAGCTCGAAGCTCGCGGTCCTGGCGCATTTCGGTTGCAAAAGTGCGTAGCGATACCGAGACACTGGTCCCGTACTGATTGGACTGCAGGAGCGCGTTTGCGAAGGAGTGCACCTCTTCAATGCCTACGCGATCCGCCATATCCATGAACGCGGCTTGACGCTCCTTGCCTGCCTGAAGCTCTAGTTGAAGAATGGTGAACTCTTGCGAAATTTCCGGTGCTGCTCGGGCCATTTCATGCGACACACGCACCATGGCAGCGTCAAAGCCCAATCCCGCCTCGATCGCGACCTGCAACAAATCGAGCGCATTCGGAAGGCTGTGTTCGATCGCCCGACGCCGCTTTTTTATCCGGTACCGCAGCCAAATGGCAGGTCCATAAAAGCCGGCCACCATCAAAGCTGTGACAATCTGCAGCGCATTAACCCATGTGATGCCCTGCAGTAAATTGGCAATGCGTAACTGTACCTGCGTTTCAAGCGGTAGCGCGAGAGCGATTACAAAAGCGGCTGGCAGCAAGAAACCCAATACCACCCTAAACAAATAGAACGAGCGAATGGCAAATTTACCCTGAATTCCGGCTTGTTTTAGTTGCCTGCCAATTTTGGAGCGCTCACGCTTGGAAGCAGGGATGAATGCCTTAAGCAACCCATGCGGATCGCTGTTATCCCCCTGGATGAGGTCAAAATCCGCGCCATGCCCGCCGGCCACAGAACCGACACGCATCCGGCGAGCCGCAGTGTTGTCGCTTGCGGTCATCCCTGAGATGCCCATAACCACAAAGAATATGCTCACGGCGATACCGGCCAGCAATAGATACTGCTGAGGAAGATCTTGGTCGCCCAGAATGTCTTGAATGAATTCCATATCTCCGCTCCAGATTAGAACTTGAAACTAACGAGCCGTCTGAGAATGAGCCCTTGTATTACAGTCAGACCGATGATCGCGCCTGCAAAGTATGGGAACAACGGATCGCTTTGAATATCGCCGTAGAATGATGGCGTAGTCAGATGGATCGAAAGGAAGATGAATACCGGCAGAAACGTCAGAATAAGACTACTCAGCCGGCCCTCGGCAGAAATTGCCTTGATTTTCTTCTGCATGGTTTGCCGGTCTCTGATCACCTGAGACAGAATGTTCAGAATGCGGGCAAGATTGCCGCCGGTTCCATGCTGAATCCCGATGCTGACAGCCAGGTAATTGGCATCTTCGGTTCCAACGCGTTTCGCAAAGTCCCGAAACGCCGTTGCGACATCGTCGCCATAGTTGATCTGGTCTTGGATGACTCCAAACTCCGAGCCAATTGGATCCGGCAGATCGGTCGCCACATTTCCGACCGTAACAGCGACGGGATGACCTACTTTTAGGCCGCGGGCCATCAGATCTAAGGCATCTGGCAGCTGTTTGGTCAGCTTTTCGGCTCTGGCGTCTTTTATTGCCACTAACACAATTACTGGAAATGCAACGGCCACAGTGATGCTCAGAACCAACGCCAGTCCCGGTGAGATAAAGCGGGAAGCGGCAACAAAGATTACAGCTGCAAATAAGGCAATGGCAAACAGAACCGGCACTGGTCCGATCGTTAAGCCAGCCTGAGCCAGCAGGCGACGAAGCCGGGCGATCAGCCCGAGTCTTTCGCCAGAAACCATCATTGCTGGGTCACGCAACAATTGCAGAACCTCATCGGTAGAAGCGCCGCCCTGGATCATTTTCATGCGGCGGTTTCTGGCCTCGTTAGAGGATTCCCCGCGCAAAAGAAATTGCGCCACGCCCTCGTAAACCAATAGAATGCCTAGGAAAATCGAAATGTACAGCAGAATGTTCAGTGTATTTGGCTGTAGGTCTATCATGATGACGGTGCCTTATGAATAAACATGTTGGTATCCACATCGACCCCCGCGGCGATCAATTGGTCAAAGCACTTTGGTCGTATACCCGTTGGCATAAACTCTCCTAGGATTTTACCGTCCTCGGACTTGCCACGGCGCTTGAAGACGAAAATATCCTGCATGGTGATCGTTTCATCTTCCATGCCGGTGATTTCCGAAATGCTGACGACCCTGCGGGTGCCGTCGCTTAGGCGGGTGAGTTGGAGCACAACCTGTATGGCTGAAGCGATCTGAGAGCGGATAGTTCTCATAGGCAAGTCAGCGCCAAGCATTGTGACCATCTGTTCGACCCGGCTTAACGCATCACGCGCCGAGTTTGCGTGAACGGTCGTCATCGACCCATCATGGCCTGTATTCATGGCCTGAAGCATGTCAAAACATTCCGAACCACGAACCTCCCCGACGATGATGCGGTCAGGGCGCATCCTCAGTGCGTTGCGGACCAAGTCGCGTTGCGTGATAACACCTTGCCCTTCCGAATTCGGCGGGCGGGTTTCCAGGCGAACGACATGGCGTTGCTGAAGCTGTAGTTCGGCTGCATCCTCGATGGTCACAATACGCTGCTTGCCATCAATAAATGAAGACACTGCGTTCAGCATGGTTGTTTTACCGGAGCCGGTTCCACCAGAAATGAGAATGTTCAACCTTGCTTCAACGAGGGCTTCAAGGAGTCTTGCCGCCTGATCATTCATGCTTTCCTGTTCAACAAGCTTCTCAACTGTCAGTGGATTACGAGAAAACTTGCGAATTGACAGAGCTGGTCCATCGACGGAACAGGGCCGAATGATTGCATTGACACGGCTGCCGTCTTCCAAGCGTGCATCAACCCAAGGCTGAGACTCGTCAATGCGCCGGCCGACTTTACTGACGATCTTGTCGATAATTCGCAGAAGATGACGTTCGTCACGAAAACGGACAGTGGACTCCTCGAGAAGTCCAAAGCGTTCGACATAAACTTGGTCATACGAATTTACGAGAATATCGTTGATGGTTGGGTCTTCCAGCAAAGGCTCCAGTGGCCCTAGTCCCATAACTTCGTGGATGAGCTCATCTACCAGACCCGTGAAAGCTTCGGACCGCATATGCAGCTTTTCAGCCTCGATCAAACCAGTCACCAGAGAGGCAATTTGGCGTTTCAGTTCCGACCGCTCGACCTTGTCGATAACCGAAAGATTGAGCCGGTCCAGAAGTTCACCGTGTAAGCGGCTCTTGAGTTCCAGATGCGCCTGCAGATCAGTGTCTACAGGCTCGGCGACCTCTTTTGACTTGAGGGGCATTTCAATTGGCCGTTCCAGTGTCAGGACATTCGACTTGGAAGCGGTCTTACGTGATCTGAATTCGTTGAACACAACAATCTCCTTATTATGCTTTTTTCGTTGCCAATGACTGTGCATCCACCGACATGACAGCGGCCAGTTTTGCCAAGGCTTTTCCAAGATCCGATTGCGGTTTCATATCAACAACCGGCCTTCCAAAATCCACGGAATTGCGGGCGACTTTTGGATTGTCCGGCAACCAGTGTTTAAGGCTTGTCTCCAATACCTTTTCCGCTTCGCGCACATGCGAAGTTTTGATCAACGTATTCCGCTCTCGGTTGACGACGACTTCAACCGAAAGACCGACATTTACCTCGCGGTAGAAGTCGATCAACCGACGAGCCTGCCGCACGCACGGAACGGTGGTATCTGTGACTAATGCCAACTGGGAGGCTTGTTTGAAAATGGGTTCAACCCAGTCAACCACTGCACAGGGAAGATCAATGACAACATAGTCATAACGCCTTTGCAGCAGGTCCAGCATGCCCTTGATTACATCGGACCGCATCGATTGAAGAGGCACCATTGGAGCCGGTGCGCACAAGACATCCACGCCGAGCGCGTGCTCTTGCAAGATCGAAGATAGAAAGTGGTCGTCCGGAACTTCTGAGTTTTCAATAAGTTGCAGGAAGCCGCCGTTGTCCTCGATATCAAGAAATACGTTCGAGTTTCCGAACTGAATGTCAAAATCCAAAAGTGCGACACGGTTTTTTGCTGACTTCCTGAAGAAAGACCTCTTTCCGCCAACCAGTGAGCAAGCCAAGTTAACTGCAACGGTTGAAGCGCCGACACCACCACGCGATTTCGCCACCGGGATCACCTTGCCCAATGCCGCAACGCCACCCACGAAATTTGTCTGCGAAACCCTGCGTGCGCTGATTTTTTCACCAACGGCAGCTTTCAGGCCTTCGCCATCAATCGACAGCGGGAGGACTTCGTCGATTCCGATCTTGCGTAACTCACGGGCCTTGGAGATCGAGAGGTCATTCTGTGTCAGCGCCACGAACAACGTGTCGTCATCGCGATGTGCCAGCACGTCTTCAATGGCCTGTACTTCACCGGTGTCATCGGGGTCGATTTCGAAGATCACCACGTCATGTTTGAACGCAATTTGAAGGGCGGTTCCATTCAACGCCCGGAACGTGGTCGTGTTTTCAGTGACTTTGTTCTCGTATTCCGAAGGAAAGGCTTCCTCCACCATCCGAGTGACGGCTTCGTTTTCTGTAACAAGCATAATCGCTTGTGATTTTATCGCGGAAACGTTTTGATCCTTCATCCTGACTCTCCTATTGCAAGGTCTTCAGCAGGCAACGAAACACTGAAATTCGAGTATCCGACTGTCGAAGAAATTGTACTGTTTGTCGCGCCTGCAGCATTTGCCAGCGCGCCCAGTGGTGAGACGAACTGAAAATCATCCAAGTTCAATTCGACTGTGACAACGGGTGTGTAAGGGCCACCCAGGAAACCCAAGTTTGAATTGAAGTCATAGTGAAACTGCAGATTGTTAATTGTGGCGCTCGGCGGCAATAAAGGACTGATGCGCGTCCAGATTTCCGAGGCCGTAGGGTTGGACGCATCACCAGCGCATGGTGGTGTTTGCGGGTCGTCGCAAACACCGGCAGAGGCGCTGCAGGACGTGCCAAAACGTGGTGACGACGGAGATGTACCGCGCTGGTGCGTTGCAGGAACTCCGGGACAGGCAGGCGGTCGCACAATCGCGATACGCGTAGCAAGTTGCGAGGCTTTCTGGGCGTTCACAACGCTGTAAGAAAGCCGACCGAAGTCCAGCAATGACATAAAGAGGAAAAGAAACAGCGAAACGATCAGGGCGAACTCGACAAGAACACCACCGTCTTGCCTAACAAAGAAGTCCATCACGCGGCGCGAAAACGCGTTGATATGCAGCATAGTCTTCATTGTCCAAATATCCGCGATGTGTCCGAGACATCGGTCGTCACTGATGACAAACCGTCCCCAAAGAGCGACAGGATACTGCCCAAAGGAAATTGAACAGTGATATTGGCGCTGACCGTTCCAACTGGGGCTGGGTTCACTCGATAGGCTCCGGAAACGCAGGACAGGCTGGGTGTCACCGAATTGACGGTGATGCTAGCCGGAAACAGGATGCTGGCGTCTTTGTCATCCTCGACGATGTCCTTCAAAGTTGTGGCCAACCCTGCGACTGACCCGCCAGAAGTGCAAATATCTACGGGCGTAACTCTGGACAAATAGCGGTTTGCATCCCGAACGCCTGCGATGACTGACTGGTAGGACCACATCAGATGCGCGGCTTCTACCGTTGCGGCGAAGAGCAGCAGCATGAACGGCATGACGAGGCCAAATTCTACAATGACCGCTCCATCGTCATTTCTTGCGAAGCGTTTGAAAGGGGCTGTCAGACGGTTTTTCATGATCTTTGGCCCCCTCACCGATACAGCTGCACAACGTCGCGAAAGATACCGCCGAACCCGTTGCCACCGCTGCCGACGCCAGCGACGTCTGGAAAGCCAACAATTTCGCCATGGATATCAAAGCTGGGAGGGGACGCACCGTCGTCGCCTACCGGTTCGGTCAAGAAAAGCGAGACGAATTTCGTGACCGGCACACCCGTAGTCCTTCCAGAAACGGGGTTTTGGGTGCAATCTATACCGGCTGCGTTTACGATACGCCGCGCTGGATTGGTGGACATTTGGTTCGAACAGATTGGTCGACCGGTTTCCGCAAGCGTAGGGTCGAGGATCGAATTTGCGTTCGGCGCAGAATGCGGATTGGTATTGCCGTACGCGATTTCCCTAAGGTACATTCCGTACCGCGTACCTGCAAAGACCGTATCTGGTCCACTGAGGGCCGGCAGATGAGCGTCGCTGCCGATTCCATCCGCAACACCGTCAGCCAGGTCATGATTGCGATTTATATAGCCTGTGCGATCCCAAGTGCCGTCACCGAAACGGTTGTTACCACCGCAGGTGCCCGCGGCCATGCAGGTATCGCGGCCAAGGGCCGTAGTGTCAGGAGTAACCTCCTCGCTCCCTTGAATGCAGGAACCACCACCGCTCTTCCGTATTCCTTTGATGACATTCGGCGCCGGCGCGTACAATGGCTTGTTTTTTTCACCGTTAAGCGTGGAGCGATAAATATCAAACCGAACATTAAAAGCAGCGTTAGTGATACCAACTTTCTGCCCAGGTTCTGTATTCAGGCCATTGGTCAGAACGCATTGAGTAATGTTTTCCTGTGCAGCGATAAGGCAGGCCAATTTGTTGCCACCTTCATTCGCACAGGCACCACTTTGAAGATCTCCAAAGCTATCAAGATCAATAAACCCGAAATTACCCGCACCCCATGCGGTATTGTTACCACCGCTGCGGAGCAGAATTTGGTCGCCCACAGTCAGAGTCGTCTCCCAATCGGGCGGTAGGCAAAACATCAAGGGCGAGATATCACAGGCAGCTTTTGTGTATCCGGCTACAGCCTCGGCTGAAATACTGACGGGTGTAATTCCGCCTCCACCCAGAATTTTATCCAGAGCTGACGCCAGACTCACGGTGACAGACTTCGGTGTCAACACGACCTGCGCAAACTTTGCTTCGCGTGGGTTCGTCGTGATATCTGCACCCAACGGCGTCAAATCCGAAGCGGGAAGAGCCGAGTGAAAGGTAAGGGTGTAATCCGCAGATCCTGACAGCGTATTGGATCCGTTGGCGAAGGTTTGACTGTCGCTGATCAGGTTGGCCGCGGCACCCGTTGCGCGAGTGATAGCATCCGGCTGCCCGTCCAACTCACCAGCCGCGGCAAGAGCCACACTATCTGCGAACGATTGAAGCTCGGAATGGGTTGCGCTCAACCGGCCCACATCCAGTGTGATCGCAAAGAAGCCAAGAAACGCTACCAACGCGGTGCCCCAGAGGATCGCAACCGTTCCACGCTCGTCCTTACGAAAGATTGATATGTTGGCTTTCAGATGCATGGCTACGGCTTACTGTGCAGAGTTCTGACTAACTTCGATGGGACGGGCCTTGGGACGGGCCTTTGGCTTCGCGTCAGGGTTGACAACAGCCGGGGACTGCTGAGCATCCGTCTGATTGCTAGGGTCCACCTCAGACACCGGTTCACCGCTTGTCGCTTCCGGGGCCTCACGGGGCGTTCTCTGGATTTTGACGACCTCAGATTCGGTTCCACGGTTCACTCTGACCGTGGGTTGTACATCGACCTTTTCAACCGGCCCCTCTTCTTGCAGAAGATCGCGCAGACGAACCATCTCCATAGGTTCGTCCTCAACACTGTCCAACGTTCTCAGCGTAAGGCTCAGGGTTCCGGCCTTTTGTGCCAGTGCCAGGCGCTGACCTTGCTGAGGTGTTACTTCCACTGTGATTGTGCGGGCAACCTCAGGCTGATCAGTAAGTTCTTCGGATTGTTGATCCACGCCGATCACACGGATATTTTGCAGAATAGTTACGGCGCGCAAGTCCATTTTCGCCCCTTGGGTCAAAACAATGTCCACCGTATCACCAGGGGTAACAAACCCGCCAACGGCAGTCCCAGCGTCCACCTCGATCGCCATGGCGCGGGTATTTTCACCCAACTTTTGAACCAGCGTCACTTTTTCGCCAAAATTAGAAACCTTGGAAAGCAACATGACTTCGCCAGGATAAAAACGCCCTTTGGCACGACGCAGCTGACGGCGGTTTTCCGGGACAAGCGCGTCAATATCCGTGAACACTCCTGCTGGCAGAGCTTCGCGGGGCCACGAATGAGTTGTGACATGGTGCGCTTCGATTGTCTGACCGAAAGCGATTTCCGATCGCGCGACGTAGATCTCTACCAAATCGGCGTTTGATGTCGTCGATCCAGACGCGCTTGGATTAATCTGAATGTAGTCTTTCGCCAGGAAAACGGATCCAGACGCAATCGCGATTCCGAATAGCGTGGTAATAACTGGTCTGATACGCATCTCTTTCTCCAAAAGTTACGCTCAAAAGATTCGAAATTTTTGTAATCAAGTGTTTTCGAAAATCCCGGCGATGGATTCTGCGCCGTTTTACTGATGCGACGGCGCAGAATTCTGTTGTTTTTTCAAATTTTGGATCGTCGCTGGATTAGCAGTTATTGGTTGCGTTCAGAGCATCGCAGGCGCCAGCAACATTATTAGCAGTCTCGGTGCCCAGGAAGCTGAATGCGCCAACCGCAATCGAGCCAACAACCAAAAGCGCGAGGCCATACTCAACAATTGCCGCACCGCTTTCTTCTTTCACGAACTTCTTCATAAATTTAGTCATGTTTCCCCCGAAAGGTTAAGTTAAAAATACGCCGCTATCTATGTAGAGCAACGGAAGCAGGCGCTTTGCCTAAGCTCAGGAATCAAATTAGCCCGGGGTTAGGTTTCAAACTTCAGTCAAAGATGCAAAGTTTTCTATCTTTGGTTGTTTCTTCATATCAGCCATATTTCTAGAGGAGATTTACTTTAATGCGACATGAATAAAGCATTAATGTTCGACGAATCGCATACTCGCCGCGAATCACAGACCTTGGAAACATTGCTACAAAATTAGAGGTGATTGATGCGCTTTAAAGAACAATGTTCCGCCGTTGATTTCGGAGGCAGGACTTGGGAACGCATGAAAGATTCCAGAAAATTTTTAATTTTTTTTGTTTATTTACAATATTTTACAAGATTCCCATTATTCTACACTTTCTAAGCTCCTTGGTTTCCCAGACGCCATATCGCTTGCCGCCTGCAAAGATCGCGGCGCAAGTTGTTGAAAGCGGTGGGGGCCGCAACAAGGAGCCCGACTGATTGTTCCGGTTGGGTTGGTAAACAAAGTAATGAGTGTAAATTTCTCCAAGACCGCTCGTGCGGATGATAGCTTGAAGACAGTTATGGAATGGACGCTTGCATTAAGTGGCAATGCGCCCATACGGATTGTCCTAAACCAGATAATGCAACTTGCTAATGCAGATGCTGCATTAATTGTTCGCACATCAAAAAAAGAATTAAAATTTAAGCATCTTGCAAGACGCTATATCCATGAAGGAAAAATTTGGCCTTCGCAACCTCAGACTAAGATCGAAATGATAATAGGCGACAGCATTTTATCCGCAAAGGCAGGTTCAATTTGGCGTTTGTCGGAAATGTTGCCGTCTGTCAGCGAATCCGTTTCTCAAAGTCGAGAAATTGCCCTAAAAGAATTCAATGAGATAGTTGTGATCCCGCTTGAGTCTAGTAAAAGCCAGCTTGATCATCTGGAATTACAGTATAGGCATGCACCATCGCGTGAAGATCTGGATTTTCTTTCTTTATTAGCTTCAACACTGGCATTTGGATGGAGCAAGCGCACCCCCGGAGTTGTTTCCTCTCAATCTGACCAGACGCGAAGCCACCAGCGTAGAAAAATTCGTGAAATAGGCATAGTCCCGATCTTGGATGCTCGAAATCCAGCAGCTTTAAGCAGAAGCGAATTCCGTATCTGTGCGATGATGAAGGAAGGAATGACTGTCAGAACAATATCTGAAACTTTGTCTGTTTGCCCAACAACCGTTCGGTCACACTTGAGTTCGATATTTTCTAAGACCGGCGCTTCTAGTCAGATCGAGCTTTTGCATCTGTTAAATCGACCTGCAAACTCTGGAAAACAGTCTTTAGACCGTCAGATCGTCTAGGCTCAGGACTTCGGTGGCGGGGGTGTCTGAGTCAAGCTATTTTGCGCAGCATGATTGATCCGCGATGGCAATGCCGCTGTATCAATTCGTGCCCGCCCTGCTTTCTGTCGCGGCCTTCGATTGGGGTCCTTCGGGTCCATGCTTAGGTTCGTGCTCAGCGCCTTGCCTGCCGACATGATTTAGTTCCGATCTGCCCATCTCATTGGCGTGCTGGATTGGTTTCAGCGACGGTCCAGACCACGGCACCATCGGACCCACGTCCCCGCGGGACTTCGAAGGCCTGCGATCAGGCAGGCAACGGGTGGATCAACAGGCGATCAGGCCATGTTCGGTGCCGCGTGGGGCTGCAATACGGTGCCAGCGACCCAAATCCGATGAAGGATGACAGCAATGCGGCAAGCGAGGGTGACCATCGCTATTTTCCGACCTCGGCGTCGGGCAAGCTGGGCACCCATGTTCGCAACCATGTCGAGCGTCCCCGGTTCATCATGACAGTCGCAGCCCGGCACAGCGCCCGCCTCAGATTGACATCCCCTGCCTTGGTAATGCCACCGGGCACATCACGCTCACCGGATTGGGTGCGCGAGGGCGATAGGTCGCCCGAAATATCGCTAAGACCCGCCAATACGAAATCTCAATGAGGTTGAGGAAGAAGGTCGAGATGCTGTTTGAACACCTTAAAGGCATCGTTGGCCCCCGATTACGTGGCCCATGCGGCGTAAGTGGCAAATTCCTCTTCGCCGCCACCGCCCAATACCTCCGTAAACTGGCGAAGACCTTTCCTGCACTGCAGAAACCGAAAACAACCTAACAATAAAAGGCGCTCTCACCTTCAATCAGCACCCACATTTTCCAATCGCAACACGATGATTTTCAACAGAATCAGCTCGACGCAGTCATCTGTTACCGCACCCCTTATGACCGCTTTGCGTTGCTGTGCCGACTTCAAAGGCACCGTCAGTTGCAAATCACCTGGGCGGAGATTTATCCACGACATCCAAAGCGGTGCTGACCCGATCATAAAGCTCTTCACCTGTCCGGATGTGGCATTCGAGCTCTGCGATCTCATCTGGGTCAGTTTCGTGGACCATCGCTTCACGCAGATCGTCGATGTTGGCAGGGAGGTCAGGGAGTTTTCTACGCTGGTCGTCCAATTTCTCTTTCTCTTCTTTGGTCATTGGTCCGACAATGCGCACCTTACCAGTTCGCAAGTCGATCTTGATGTGATCCGGATGCGGAATGGGCTCAACCATGGTTTCTATCCCGGCTTCCGCACGCCTGCGCCATGGGAACGGTCACGCTGCGGTGCCCTTCTCGGATCGTGATGTCGCGGTATGCCTCATCGAGAATGATATCTTTCATCCGCTCCTCATGCATGCCCTGACGTTTGTTCTTTGATCCCCTGGGCCACCCCTTTGGATTACCAGACTTGCCCAGTTTGAAGCGAGTGTCTTTCGGCGATTTCCCTGTTCCCTAAAGAACATGGAATTGCCCCGGACTGGATGGCCGCAGACTGCAAGCACAGCCATCTTCCATGACAATGCGAATTTATCATAACCGTGCGAATTCCACGCGGTTCGTGCAAATCGATGCCAACAAGTTTGCCTGCTCACAATGATTCGGACACCAATCAACGTCAGTGCGTTTTTGTCGGAAGCGTTGACCTTTAATGCTCCTCGGTCTTCGTCGGCGGACTTTGTGGATCGAAACGCGGATTATTTTTGCAAACGCCCTTTCCAGGGTCAGTAAATTGCAACCCTGAGCTTTCAACCCAACGTTTCGGCTGAATTCCTTTCCAAAGCGAAGGGGCGTTTGCCGCTTATGCAGTATCAGACGTGATCATCTTTCATCATTTCACTACGACCGTGTCCTGCCATTCCCCCGGATACTTCTTCGGTTGCTTCATCTGCGAGCGTCTCTGGCAGAATGAGGTTAAGAACAATGGCGATGAGAGCCGCAGGTAAAATGCCTGAAGCACCCAATATCCTCAGTGTGTCAGGAAGGTGTTGCAGGGCGTTTGCCGAGCCAGGCGCGACGTTCATTACCTCTAGTTGCAGACCCAGACCTATCGAAAGAGAGACCGCAAAAATAACCATGTTGCGACGGTTCCAAGCCACATCCGACAGCATTGAAACACCTGCGGCGACAACCATTCCGAACATGACAATTACACCACCACCGAGCACCTCGATTGGGACAGTTCGAATGATACCGCCTACCTTGGGTATCAGTCCGCATATGATCAAGAATATGGCGCCGATGGTAACGACATGCCGGCTCATTACCCCGGTCATAGCAATCAGGCCGACGTTTTGGCTGAAGGAAGTATTTGGGAACCCTCCAAAAATTCCTGCAAGAGCAGTACCGAAGCCATCAGCGTATGTCGCACCTTGGATTTCTCTGTCCGTTGCTTCGCGGTTAGCACCACCCTTCGTTATCCCGGACACGTCCCCGACGGTTTCAACAGCCGAAACAAAAGCCATGAGGCAAAAGCCGATCACGGCGGCCAATGAGAATTCAAAACCGTATTTGAAGGGTTGTGGCAGTGCGAAAGCAGCGGACCGTTCCCAGGATCCCGAAATTGCCTCTATTGGGAGTTTTCCAACGAATATGCAGTACACGTAACCAACAAGTATCCCGATCAGAACCGCCGACACAGACAGCATACCGCGAGCAAAGAACTTAAGGCCAAGGGTAACAAATACAACGATCAGAGCTGGTGCCCAACTCGAGAGAGATCCGTAGCTTTCTGCCCCTGAGGCTTTTGCGGGTACACCACCGGCGGCGTACTCAATGCCGACTTTCACCAATGCGAGCCCGATCATGGTGACAACAAGACCGGTGACCAAAGGCGGCAGCGCAAAGCGTATTCTACCTATCACGGTGCCAAGTAGAGCGTGAAAAAGACCGCCAATTACCACGCCACCAAAAAGTGCTGCTAGACCGTCAACACCCTTCCCCGCAACCAGAGGTATCATAATTGGAATAAATGCAAACGAGGTGCCTTGCACGATGGGCAGGGCTGCACCAACAGGACCAATAGTAACGGTTTGCATTAACGTTGCGACGCCTGCAAACAGCATCGACATTTGGATAAGGTACAGTAATTCAGGAAAATCCAGGCTATTTGACCCAAAACCAAAGCCGGCAGCGCCCGCAACAATAATTGCAGGGGTTACATTTGAAACGAACATTGCCAGAACATGCTGAACACCCAATGGAACGGCTCGGTAAATAGCTGGAAAGTAGTTCGGATCACGGAGTTGCTCCGGGGTTCCTATATTCGAAGCAGTCATGGAGTTCCTCCCGTCAATCAACCGGTGCAGACCTTGACTATACGTTGGCATTCCTGCACCTGAGATGGCGTCATAAAGCTCGATTCTGTTTCCAGATTTTGTTTCCAGCTACGCACCTACACATTCAAAGTTGACTATTGATAGTGCAGGCTAGTGACAAGAATTATCAAAAATATCAAAAAGGTGCTGTGGATACCTGGTGATCAGTGACTGAGCTTCGCAATGTGCGCCCGTCAGTCTTGTATTGCTAAATACAACAGTTCATCCAGCTTCCAATTTTGTAACCTACTTCTCAATTTTTGCAGGGGTTTTGGCGTGAATTAAGCTACTCTCTTCTCCTGCGGATTGGTCGGGATTTCTTCTTTTCTCAGCCAATAGAGCAGGACTGGGGCACCCTGAAGTCGGGCAAGTGACCCGTCAGCTTCAACAACTCTGATCTGCTCTTCATCGAAGAACAGCAGGCAGCAAACCAAACCTCAAATCAGTGTCCGAATTTCAGGGGGTTCACTGGTTCTGGTTGCCCGTATTGCGCCGAGTACCAAGCGTGCAACACTCCAAAGGTTAGGGGGCTTAGTATCCAGTAAACAAACGTCCGCAACTCGGGAAACACATGGCAGAGAAGGAATGCCTCCAATGCAAAGGGAAAATCTCAACCTCATCGCATTGGCTTTGTTCGGAACCACGGCAACGGTCCGACTGGTCCTAAGAGGCCAAGATTTATCTATCCATGCCCGAGACCGAAACCCGCATTGAAACCCCCTTAGGTACGCTGAGCTTTCTCGACGCGTGGAAAAACCTGGATTTCGCCTTCATGGGTGCGCGGTCCGAAACAAAGAGACAATCGAGAGTGCTGGCGGTCTCCAATTCCACAAACCTGACTATTGGTAGCGCAGGTCCTGCGGGTGGTTTCAGATGGAGCAGCACCGCATATGCTGATTACTGCGGTTTCCGCAGCGGCAGTCAGGCGTGGTCGGTTCTGCTGAGCGCCGATCATACTTTTGGCGACAGGTGAGGGCTGCATGGCGAATAGCGGTATACTTCATTTGATCGCGGCAATAATGGCAACGATTGCAGCTTTGATCAGTCCAGACCGCTATTTGGTGCCACCTATCGGTTCTAGGCAGGCTTCGCGACTTAGGACAAGTGCGCCGTGGCTTCGATTTCCACAAGCGCTTCGTCTTCGACCAGACCGGCCACGATGATCATCGACATGGCTGGAAAGTGCTTGCCGAACACCTCGCGATAGGCGGCACCAACCTCGGCCTGTTTGGCAAGGTATTCGCTTTTATCGGTGACAAACCACGTCAGGCGGGTCACATCCGATACCTGACCGCCCGCGGCTTCGACGATATCCACGATGTTTTGAAGCGCCTGTTTCATCTGGCCGATGAAGCCACCGCTGACGAAAGTCTTGTTTGCGCCCCAGCCGATCTGCCCGCCGATATGAAGTGTCCCATCCTTGGTCAGAACGCCATTTGCATAGCCTTTTGCCGGAAGCCATCCGTCAGGCTGGATGATTTTGTGGGTCATGTAGCGCCCCCCTTGAATTCGGTTAGCTTGCTGCGGATCACATCTGGCCAAGCCTCGGGGCGGCCATTTGCGGTGACGTTGACCAAGGTTGCCGAAGTGGTCAGGCGCACCTCATCCCCGCAACATGCGGTCATCTTATAATCTGCCGAACTGCGGCCGACCTGTGTGATCTCGAGTTGAAAAACCAATTCATCGCCATGGCGGCTTGGAGCCGGAAACTGAGTCTGGATTTGAACGGTCGGCACCGCCCCATTGCGATGCAGATCATGAAACGGGGCGCTTAACCCCTGATCAAAAAAAGCCTCGACACAATCATTGATCATCTCGAAGTAGCGAGGAAAAAATACGATCCCGGCAGGGTCGCAATGTTTGAAAAGCACTTTTTGATGAAATTCGAACGCCATCAAACCCCCACGTATTTCTCTGAAATGTCCGAGGTCAGTTCGTCCATCTTACCCGACCAGACGGTGCGCCCACGTTCCAGTATGACCGCCCTGTCGGACACAGACGCCAGTTCCTTTATCGACTTGTCGATGAGCAGGATCGCGACGTTGGTCTCTTGCCGCAGACGGTGCAACGCCGTCCAGATTTCCTGTCGGACGATTGGCGCAAGACCCTCTGTCGCTTCGTCAAGGATCAATAGCCGAGGGTTCGTCATCAAAGCGCGACCAATCGCCAGCATCTGCTGCTCTCCGCCCGACAATGAAACCGCCCGTTGGGTCTGCCGCTCGGCCAATCGGGGAAACAGGTCAGTCACGCGGCCCAAGGACCAGTATCCCGGGCGCGCGGCGGCGATCAGGTTCTCACGCACGGTCAGATCGGCAAAACAACGGCGACCTTCCGGCACCAGACCCACGCCTTGGCGGGCGACCTTGTGGCTGGGCAATGCGTGCAGATCCTTCCCGTCCAACTTCAACGTGCCCTCAGACCGGATCATCCGGCAAATGGCCTTTACCGTGGTGGTCTTGCCCATCCCGTTGCGCCCCATCAGGGCCGTGACCCGCCCTTCCGACATCTCAAGATCAACGCCGAACAGCGCCTGGCTGACGCCATAGGTCGCGGTGAGGTTTTCAATCCGCAAAAGCGTCATGCCTCATCTCCCAGATACGCGTCGCGCACTTCGCGGCTTGAGCGGATTTCATCCGCTGTACCGGTGGCGATGACCTTGCCGTAGACCAATACGCTGATCCGATCAGCCAAGGCAAAAACTGCGTCCATGTCATGCTCGACCAGAAGAATGGGGGCTTCTTGCCGAAGACCATCAAGAAACCCGGTCAGCCGTTTGGAACCCTCGGCGCCCAAACCCGCCATCGGCTCATCCATGACAAAGGCCTTTGGCGACAAGGTCAGCGCCACCGCAACTTCCAACTGCCGCCGCTGGCCGTGGCTGAGATTAGCGCAGCGCGTATCGCGGTTTTCCGTCAGACCAACCCGCTCCAAAGCGGCCTCGGCCCGCTCGCGCAGGGCTGAGCGTTTCAAGGCTGGCCGCCAGAACCGCCAGGCCATATGTTCGGCCCCCATTGCGCCCAGCACCGCGTTTTCAAGAACGGTGTCCTCCATGCAAAGCTGCGAAATCTGGAACGTGCGCCCCAGCCCGGCCCGCGCACGCGCTTGGGTGCTAAACCCCGAGACGTCCTGGCCCTTCAGCATAACCCGCCCCGAGTCGGGCCGTAGCCCCCCGCAAATCTGTTGGATCAACGTCGACTTACCCGCGCCATTGGGGCCGATAATGGCGTGGATTTCCCCTTGCTTCAGATCAATGGACACATCATCCGTGGCTTTGAGCGCCCCAAAGCTTTTGTTCAGGTTCAGCGTGGCAAGAACGGGATCAGACATGCGCGCCCTCTTTCCCGGTCAGCAATCCAGTTAGGCCGCCGCGCCCGAACAACACGATACACAGCAAGACCAGACCCAGATAGACGTGCCAAAAGTCGGTCAATTCGCCAAGGAAATGTTCAAGCGCAACAAAGACGCAGGCGCCGATGACCGGCCCCATGAGCCGCCCAACCCCGCCAATGATGATCAGAACGATCAACTCACCCGACAACTGCCAACTGAACATCGTAGGGGACACAAAGCGATTCAGGTCCGCAAACAACGCACCCGCCAGCCCGGTGATCGCGCCTGAAATCACAAAGGCAAGCAGCTTTAGCCGCATCGGGTTCAGGCCCACGGTCTCAACCCGCACCGATGTCTGGCGCGCCGCGTTCAGGGCCAGACCAAAGGGCGATGCCTGAAGGCGTGCGAACAGAAACAGCACTATGCATAGAAGCGTGAAACAGATGGCATAAAACTGGATCGGTGCCAGTGTGTTCAGGCCGGGAAAATCGTTGCGAACGTAGATCGACAACCCATCCTCCCCTCCATACTGCGCCCAAGAGATCGCGAAGTAGAAGAACATCTGCCCGAATGCCAGCGTGATCATGATGAAGTAAACACCAGAGGTTCTCAGCGACAACAACCCGATAAATACCGCCACTATGGCCGACAGGATCATAGCCACAAGCCAGATCACCGGCATGGACTTCGTTCCGTCCATCGAGAAAAGCCCAAGGTCAAGCGCCGTGTAGGTCTGCGCGTGATAGGCAAGGATGCCCATCGCGTACCCTCCGATCCCGAAGAACACGGCGTGGCCAAAGCTGACCATCCCGCCAATCCCCAGGATGATGTTTAGTCCCACCGCGGCCAAGGCAAGGATCACCGCTCGCGTCACTAAGGTGATTGTAAACGGCTGATCCGCAACAACCGCCCAAAGCGGCAGCGCCAGCAGGCCCACGATCATAACGGCGTTGAGATATCTTTCATTCAACCTCATGCGCGTGCTCCGAACAGGCCGGTGGGTCGCCAGATCAGAACCAGCCCCATCAGCACGTAAATGCCCATGGACGCCAGCGCCGAGCCTGATTTCTGCGCGGCCCCCGTCTCCATGAACAGCTTGAAGAGTTCGGGCAGGAACACACCACCCAGCGTGTCGGTCAATCCGACCAGCAAGGCACCGACAAAGGCACCGCGTACCGAGCCGATGCCACCGATGACGATGACAACGAAGGCAAGGATCAAAACAGGCTCGCCCATGCCCACCTGAACCGACTGGATCGCGCCAACCAAAGCTCCGGCCAGACCCGCCAGCGCGGCACCCAGCGCGAAAACCAGCGTGTAGAGTTTTGAGATATCGACGCCCAGCGCCGCAATCATCTCGCGATCATTCTCTCCGGCGCGAATCTGAATGCCCAGCCGAGTACGTTCTATTAGTGCCCAAAGACCAACGGCCACGGCCAGCCCGATGCCGATCAGGGTCAGACGATACAGCGGGTATTCGATCCCGCCGGGCAGCGTAACAGGCCCCGATAGGGCATCGGGGATGTCCAGAAACAGCGGGAAAGACCCAAAAACCCAACGCGTACCTTCGGAAAAGATAAGGATCAGCGCAAAGGTGGCCAGCACCTGATCCAGATGCGGCGCGTTGTACAGCCGTCGGATCACCGCCATTTCGACAATCGCGCCAGCCAGCGCCGCAGCAGCCAAAGCCGCAACCAGCGCCAACAGGAAAGACCCGGTTGCCCCGGCCACGGCAGCGGCGGCAAACGCGCCAACCATGTAGAGTGAGCCATGGGCCAGGTTTATCAGACCCATGACGCCAAAAATCAGCGTCAGGCCAGCCGCCATCAAGAACAGCATGACGCCGAATTGCAGCCCGTTGAGGATCTGCTCGATAATCAGGATCGAGGACATGGAAACTCCGGTGGTCTGCCCGCCCCGCGAACGGGGGCAGGCAGCAGGTCAGTTACATTTTGCACTCAGCCGCGTAAGCGTCAGAGTGGTTTTCCAGCGCAACGCCGATGATTTTGTTGGTGAACACGTCACCTTCCTTGATCACTTCGCGCGCATAGATGGTCTGAATCGGGTGGTGGTTCGGACCAAAGCTGAAATCACCACGGGTGCTGTCGAACTCGGCCGCACGCAGCGCTTCGCGGAAGGCATCGGCATCCGACGGGTCGGCTTTCTCAAGCGCGGACAGCAACAGGTTTGCCGTGTCGAACCCCTGGCTTGCATAGAGCGAGGGCAGACGTCCATATTCAGCCTGGAAGCTTTCGACAAACGCCGCATTGGTCGGGTTGTCGATATCCTTGTTCCATTGCGAAGTGTTCACCACGCCCAGCGCTGCATCGCCAACCGCTTGTAAGATACCCTGATCAAAGCTGAAGGCCGGGCCTACCACGGGTAACTCGATACCGCTGTCAGCATATTGCTTGAGGAACGAAATCCCCATGCCACCGGGCAAGAAAAAGAAAACGCTGTCCGCATCGCTGGCCCGGATTTGGGCAATCTCGGCGGCGTAGTCTGTCTGCCCCAGTTCGGTGTAAACCTCACCAGCCAGATTGCCCTCGAAGAACCGTTTGTAGCCTGTCAGCGCGTCCACGCCCGCCGGGTAATTCGGTGCCAGGATAAAACTGTTCGAGTAGCCCGCGCCATTGGCATAGGCTCCGGCGGCCTCGTGCAGGTTGTCATTTTGCCAGGCCACGTTGAAATAGTTCTGGTGACAGCCCTGCCCGGCCAAGGGCGACGGGCCCGCATTGGGCGACAGGTAGAACACGTTCTGGTTCACCGCCGCCGGCACAACCGCCATCGCAAGGTTGGACCAGATGATACCGGTCATCACGTCGACGCGTTCGGATTGGATCATTTTATCGGACAATTGCACGGCGATGTCCGGCTTTCGCTGGTCATCCTCGATCACGACCTCAATGTCGTCGCGGCCCGATTGCACGATCGCCAGCATGAATCCGTCGCGCACGTCGATACCCAACCCGGCACCACCGCCGGACAGTGTCGTGATCATCCCGACCTTGACCTCAGCCAGCGCACCGGTGGCGCATAGCGCCGAAACCGCAGCGGCTGCTAAAAACTTTTTCATCTTCATCTCCCTTTGTTGGTCTTTTGAACGCACCTTGTGTCGTTGTTCTGCGCGTTCACCTATGCCCCTGTCAGAGTGTTCTTTTTTGTTGTTTTGCTATTCACACCGATCATACCCCCTTCGTCGAGAGGGTTTTCAGCTTGAACCGCTGAATTTTTCCTGTTGCCGTCTTTGGCAAGGACTCACAAAACCGGATAGAGCGTGGATATTTATACGGCGCAATGACTGATTTCACGTGATTTTGCAGCGCCTCGCGCAGGGCATCATCGGCTGTTACGCCTTGGGCAAGGACAATATGCGCCTGAACGATTTCCCCGCGATCGGGATCTGGTGCACCCACCACCGCACATTCCGCAACGGCCTCATGCGCAAGCAGCGCGGCCTCAACCTCGGGGCCTGCGATGTTGTACCCGGCGGACAGGATCATATCGTCGTTTCTGGCCGCGAAATGGAAGTATCCGCCGTCATCCTTGTAGAAACTGTCGCCCGTGATGTTCCACCCATCCAAGACGTATTTTTTCTGCCGCGCATCGTCCAGATACCGGCAGCCGGTCGGGCCGCGCACAGCCAACCGGCCAACCTCACCAATCGCCGCCTCTGACCCATCGCGGTTCAAAACCTTCGCCTCGTACCCTTTGACTGGACGCCCGGTACACGCGGGCCGGTGATCGTCAAACCGGTTCGAGATGAAGATATGCAGCATTTCCGTCGCGCCGATCCCGTCGAGCATCGGCTTACCCGTCCGTGCCATCCATTCATCGTAGACGGGCTTCGGCAACGTTTCCCCCGCGGACACCGCCGCGCGCAGGCTGGACAGGTCAGCCCCGTCCTCCATCGCCCGTAGCATCACACGATATGCGGTGGGCGCGGTAAAACAAACGGTGGCTTTGTACGTCTCTATGATCTCGATCATTCCCGAGGGCGAGGCTTGTTCCAGCAAGGTCGCCGTGGCCCCGAACCGCAGCGGAAACACCGCCAGACCACCCAGCCCAAAGGTGAAGGCCAGCGGGGGTGAGCCGACAAATACGTCTTCGGGCTGTACATCCAGAACCTCTTGCGCATAGCCATCGGCGATAATCATCAGGTCACGGTGGAAATGCATCGTGGCCTTTGGTTCCCCCGTCGAGCCGGACGTAAAGCCCAACAACGCCACATCATCGCGTCCGGTTTTGACACAGTCGAATTTTACTGGTTTTTGAAGCGCCAGACGATCCAGCTCAGCATCATGGTTCGATGTCCCGTCAAAGCCCACAACCCGCTTCAAGAACCGACTGTCACGGGCGCAGACCTCCATTTCCTCCATCAAACGCGTGTCGCAGAGGGCAAGCTGAATCTCTGCCTTGTCGACATGTTTCGTCAACTCCCCAGCGCGGAGCATGGGCATAGTGTTGACGACCACCGCACCAGCCTTGGTTGCAGCCAGCCAGCAGGCCACCATCGCCGGGTTGTTTGCCGACCGTATCAAGACGCGGTTACCGGGCTGCACACCCAAATCCTCGACCAACACATGCGCCAACCGGTTGGTCCAGTCGGTAAGCTCTTTATAGGTCCGCTGGCGTCCATTGCCGATCAGCGCAATGTTGTCGCCAAAACCTTTTTCGACCATCGCATCTGTCAGCTCATACCCCGCGTTCAGGTAGTCTGGGTAGTCGAATCCGTCCAACAGAAAGTCCGGCCACTGATCCTCGGGCGGCAGGTTGTCTCGGGTAAACGTATCGGTATGCGCGGACGGTCCCAACATTACTTTCCCTCACTCTGCGCGGCCATTGTCTGGCGGGCAATCACCACCTTTTGCACGTCCGAGGCACCTTCGTAGATGCGCAATGCCCGGATTTCGCGATAAAGCGTCTCGACCGGCATGCCCGAACGCACGCCGTCACCGCCAAACAGTTGCACCGCCTTATCGATGACCTGCTGGGCATGGTCCGTCGCGAACAGCTTGGCCATCGCCGCCTCACGCGTGACACGCGGCGCGCCGCTGTCCTTGACCCATGCGGCGCGATAGATCAGCAAAGCCGCCGCATCGACATCCAACGCCATGTCTGCAACGTGACCCTGCACCATCTGCAAATCGAACAGCGGTGCGCCCTGTACATGGCGCGCGCCGACCCTCTGCAGTGCCTCATCCAGCGCGCGGCGCGCAAATCCCAAAGCTGCTGCTGCCACGGTCGAGCGGAACACATCCAACACGGACATTGCGATCTGAAACCCTGACCCACCTGTCCCGATCATGGACTGCGCCGGCACGCGGACATCGGTGAACCGCAGCGTGGCCAGCGGATGCGGCGCGATGGTGCTCAGACGCTCAACAACCTCAAAACCCGGCAGATCGGGCGTGACGACGAAGGCAGACAGCCCCTTGGCGCCCGGTGCTTCGCCGGTGCGGGCGAACAGAGTGTACACATCCGCGATCCCGCCGTTCGAAATCCACGTCTTTTCGCCGTTCAATACGTAGTCATCCCCATCTAGCGTCGCGGTCATGGTCGAATTTGCAACGTCCGAACCCGATTGCGGCTCGGTCAATGCAAAGGCCGAAATCGCCTGTCCGCTGCGGGTCTTCGGCAACCATGCGGCTTTTTGTTCGGGCGTTCCGAAAAGCGAAATCGCGCCGGTCCCCAACCCTTGCATCGCAAAGGAAAAGTCGGCCAATCCGTCATGGCGGGCAAGGATTTCACGCGTCAGGCACAGCGTCCGAACATCCAGCTGACCGCCTTCATCCGCCGTAGGGTGCAGCAGGCCAGCCGCCCCCAAATCTCGCACAAGCCTGCGACAGGCGGCATCCGTGTCCGTGTGGTCGATCTCAAGCCCTTGTGCGACCTGTTCCACCCGCGCGGCCCAGTCCCGGTGACGCGGTTCGAAAAACGGCCATGTCAAAAAGCTGCGATCTGGCATCAATCCCCCATAAAGTCCGGTTTTTCCTTGGCCACGAAGGCGGTGTAGGCGCGTTCAAAATCTCCGGTCTGCATGCAGATGGCCTGCGCCTGCGCTTCGGCTTCGATCGCCTGTTCGATGGACATTGACCATTCCTGCGCAAGCATCGTTTTGGTCATCATATGCGCGAAATTCGGGCCTGCCGCGATCCGGCGGGCCATATCTTGCGCCGCACCGTCCAACTGATCGGCCTCAACCAGTTTGTTGTAGAAGCCCCAGGCAAACCCTTCGTCCGCATTCATGGACCGCCCGGTATAGAGCAGTTCCGCAGCCCGGCCCTGCCCGATGATCCGAGGCAGGATCGCACATGCACCCATGTCGCAGCCCGCAAGGCCAACGCGTGTAAACAGAAAGGCGCATTTGGCCTGTGGGGTGGCGATGCGCAGATCGGACGCCATAGCGATGATCGCCCCCGCGCCAACGCACACTCCGTCAATCGCTGCGATAACCGGCTTACCGCAATTCACCATCGCCTTGACCAGATCACCAGTCATGCGGGTGAAGGCGAGCAATTGTTTCATGTTCATGCGGGTCAGCGGGCCAATGATGTCATGCACATCCCCGCCTGAACTGAAGTTGCCTCCGTTCGACGCAAACACCACCGCGTCAACATCATCCACATAGACCAGATCGCGAAACCAGTCCCGCAGTTCGGCATAGCTGTCGAAGGTCAGCGGATTTTTCCGATCAGGCCTGTCCAGAGCGATTGTTGCAACCCGGTTCTGAACTTCACACCGAAAATGTTTGACGTTACAGGTCATTGGCTTCCTCTGGCAGATTGAATTCCGTGGTCAGTGTCCGGGCATCTTCGGCCGAAAACTGGCCCAGCATGTCGGCAATCCAAGCCTCATGCGCAGCGGCCTGCCGGGCGAACTCCTCGCGCCCTTTCCGCGTCATACAGACACGATGGGCCCGTCGGTCGCCGGGCACCGGAACACGCACCAGCAACCCGTCGTCAGCCAACCGATCAACAATACCGGTCACGTTTCCGTTGGAGACGCGCAAAACACCGGATATTTCGCTCATCTTCAGGCCATCTTCATAGCGTGACAGGGCAGCCATGACGTCGAACCGGGGCAAGGTCGTATCGAACTCGGCCCGGAAATTTTCGCGCAGTTTTGCCTCAATCCCACGTGTGGTTTTCAGCAATCGCAACCAAAGGCGCAGTCGCTCTTTCGAGGCTTCCTCAAGCGGGGGGTGCGCAAGCGTTGGCGTCATACCTCCCCCCCGGACAGGCTGAGCGTGTGGCCGTTCACCGATTTTGCTGCATCCGAACACAACCACATGACAGCACTTGCGACCTCATCTGTTTCAATGAATCGACGTTGAGGGTTGCCCCGATGAAGCGAGGCAGCGGCGTCCTCTGCGCTCATCCCCGTCTTTTCGACGATGTTCGCGATTGAGCGGTCCAGCATTGGGGTGTCGACATAGCCGGGGCAAACGGCGTTCACGGTAATCCCAGTGGGGGCCAGTTCAACCGCCAGCGCTCGGGTCAGGCCGACAACGGCGTGTTTCGCGGCGCAATACCCCGCGACATAGGCAAAACCTTTCAACCCTGCGACCGACGCTATGGTGATCAGGCGTCCTGTGCCTGCGGCCTGCATGTCTGCCAGCCCGGCCTGCCACACATTGAAGACGCCAACAAGGTTCACCTCGGTCATGGCCCGAAGGTCATCTGCGGTCATCTTTGAAAACGGGGCGGACTGTGCCGCACCCGCATTAGCGATGACCGCGGTAACCGGACCTCGATCTGCGCGGGCGGACTTGAAAGCCGCTTGCACCTGCGCCGCATCGGTCACGTCACACACTTCGTAGGGCAGCCCTTGTTCCTGCAAGTTAGCTTCGGTCCGCCCCAATAGCGTGACCGCCGCGCCATCTTCTGCGAAATGTTTTGCAATCGCGGCGCCCACCCCGGTGCCGCCGCCGGATACAACAACGTGGCTCATACCTTACCTTCCATTTCCGCTTCACGATCAGCCAGTCGCCAGGCCTGATCCCGTCCTGCCTCATAGGGCTTGGGCCAAACCTCTTGCCGGTCGCCCAGCGCGGTGGCTGCGTGCAGGGTCCAGTAAGGATCGTTCAAATGCGGCCGTGCCAAGCAGACCAGATCGGCACGCCCCGCCATCAAGATCGAATTGACGTGGTCCGCCTCATAGATGTTTCCAACCGCCATGGTCTTAATGCCGCGCTCATTTCGGATGCGGTCCGAGAACGGGGTTTGGAACATCCGCCCGTAAACCGGCTGCGCCTGTGTCGAGGTTTGACCGGCAGAGACATCCACGATATCCGCGCCTGCCGCATCGAACATGGTGGCGATCTCGACGGCCTCTTCCGGGGTGATGCCGTTTTCGCCAACCCAGTCGCTCGCTGAGATGCGCACCGCCATCGGCTTTGCCTCGGGCCAAACCGCGCGCATGGCCGTGAAGACTTCCAGCGGATAGCGCATGCGGTTTTCCAGACTGCCACCGTATTCGTCATCACGCGTGTTGGACAGCGGCGAAATGAAGGACGAGATCAGGTAACCATGAGCCGCATGCAGTTCGATCATGTCGAACCCGGCGCGATCAGCCATACGCGCGGCCTCAACAAACTGCGCGGTCACGCGATCCATATCCGCGCGATCCATCGCTTTGGGCACTGCGTTTTCGTCTGACCACGGAATGGCAGAGGCCGATATCAGCGGCCAGTTTCCATCCTCCAGCGGTTGATCCATACCCTCCCACCCGATGCGGGTCGATCCCTTGCGTCCGGCATGTCCGATTTGGCAGCAGATTTTGGCTTCAGTCTCGGCGTGTACAAAATCGGTCAGTCGGCGCCATGCTGTTTCATGCGCGGGCGCGTATAGCCCCGGACAGCCCGGCGAGATGCGGCCATCTGCACTGACACAGGTCATCTCTGTATAGACCAGCCCCGCCCCACCCTTGGCACGCTCGCCATAGTGGATCAGGTGCCAATCGGTCGGGCAGCCCTCCACCGCTTTGTACTGCGCCATGGGCGAAACCACGATCCGGTTCTTCAACGCCATCTCACGCAATCGAAACGGTGCAAACATCGGCGCGCGGGCGGGCGCGTTGGATTCGGCCCCGGCCTGCTGCATGAACCAGGCTTCTGCACGGCCCAGCCACTGTGCATCGCGTTCGCGCAGGTTTTCATGGCTGATCCGCTGCGACCGTGTCAGCATGGAATAGTTCAGCTGCACTGAATCCAGATCGAGGTATCGTTCCACATCTTCGAACCATTCGACCGAGTTCCGCGCAGCCGATTGCAGGCGGAGAACCTCTAATCGGCGTTCGTCTTCATAGCGGGCAAATGCCGCCTCAAGCGTGTTTTCAGTGTGGATATACTCGGCCAGCGCAAACGCGCTTTCCAGCGCAAGCTTTGTGCCCGACCCGATCGAGAAATGCGCTGTGGCGGCCGCATCCCCCAGCAGGACGACGTTCTTGTGACTCCATTTTTCGCACAGGACACGCGGGAACCGCAGCCAGGCCGAACCGCGAATGTGGTTGGCATTGGTCATCAGGGCATGGCCGTCCAGATGATCCTTGAAAATCTCTTCGCAGACTGCAATCGACTCCTGTTGGCTCATGCCGGCAAAACCGTAAGCGTCGAAGGTCTCTTGCGTGCATTCGACGATGAATGTCGCGGTGTCCGGGTCGAACTGGTAGGCATGCGCCCAGACCCAGCCCTTTTCGGTCTTCTCGAAAATGAAGGTGAAAGCATCATCGAATTTCTGATGCGTTCCCAGCCAGATGAACTGACACAGCCGCTGGTCGATGTCCGGTTTGAACACGTCTGCAAACTCGGTTCTGGTTTTCGAGTTCAACCCATCCGAAGCGATAACGATATCGTAGTCATTCATATAGTCCGAGGCTGACGCGATCTCGGTTTCAAACCGCATTTCAACACCCAACTCGCGGGCGCGTTCTTGCAAAAGCAGCAAAAGCTGCTTGCGTCCGATCCCGCAAAAGCCGTGCCCGCCAGAAACTGTACGCTGGCCATTGTGAACAAGTGCAACGTCATCCCAATATGCAAAGTGGTCGCGGATTTTGGCGGCACTGACGGGATCATTAGCCGCCAGGTTGTCCAGCGTCTCATCCGACAGGACAACGCCCCAGCCAAAGGTGTCATCGGGTCGATTGCGTTCGATCACCTCAACCTCTGCCCCCGGATTTCGAAGCTTCATCGAAATCCCGAAATAAAGGCCCGCAGGTCCACCGCCAAGGCAAGCAATGCGCATCGCCACCCTTCCCCTCATCCCTTTGAATACCTGAAACGCTAGACCGAGTCGCCCATCGCTTCAAGTTAAAATATTTTATGCTTAAAGTTTATATGTGTGAATTTGTGCTGTGCTGAATCAACAAAGCCGCGCGTCGTTGGATGGTGATGCATGTTGCAACGATCGGCGATCTTTCAATCATCACAACCAACAACCTGCTGGTGAACGCGGTCAGTCGAGCAGAAACCTATACCAAAGGCAGGCATGACAGAGCCGCAGCTTATATTGCGCGAATGTCGACATACACACTGGCGGCACTTGATGCGCCCGCCAGTAAACCGCTGATGTCATTGTCGCAAAATGAAAGCCCGCGACGGCGCAGGTGATGGACAATGACGGGCAAGGTGTGTTCGACCCGGACGCGGTTGGCAGACCGGTGATAAGCTCAAATCAGGCAATGCTGTTTCAAGCCCTGCACCTGCTGGGTATAACAGCGCCCGTTTGAAGCTATGGTCAACCGCTGGAACGAAAAAGGTGACAAACCGGCCACGTTTTGTTTCGGCACCAGAGACCACTCAAATCAAAGCCATTGCGACATGAGTGTTCCGTACCATTGATTGCGATTGCCCCAGTGCTTTTGAAGCGGACGTAGAGCGGTTAAGCGCGCGTCTTCGACCCTATGGCGGACGTTGACCGCAATCAGGCCTGAACGGCCTTCATAAAGCGGTCGCGGATCACCACCGGGTCCATTGTGATCGGCGGCATCTTGGCATTGCCGCTTTCACATTTGCTGACGATGATGGTCATCTGCCGGGCATCCAGCGCCTCTTGCAGTACACGGCCGGTCTGCTCGGCATGGCATTCGATGACGCGGTCGCAGCCCGCAGCTTCAGCCATTTTCGCCAGCGAGGTTTTCCGCCCAGCATAGGTCGGCTGATCCCCTGTAGACCCATAGGACCCATTGTCGATGATCAGCAAGATGTAGTTGTCGGCCACATTGTTGGCGATTGTTGGCAGCGTGCCAAGATTGGTCAAAACCGAGCCATCGCCATCAATCACGATTACCGGTTTGGGCTGCGAAAGCGCCAGCCCAAGGCCAATGGACGAGGCCAACCCCATCGTACCCAGCATATAGAAATTGCTCGGTTGGTCGTCGATGGCATGAAGTTCCTGACTTGGGATACCGATATTGCAGACAACAAGTTGGTCCCGCAGGATCGGGGCGATTTCCTTTAGAATTTCAGAGCGTATCATTGGTCGCCATAGCCTCCCCAAAAATTGGCGTCGGTCAGAATGGCGACCGGTTTGTTGCACATGAAGGTGTATTTCAGGATCGCGTCCAGCTCAGCCACATCCGCCTGATGGTGGAAGTGATAGGTCGGGATGTGCATCTGCGCCAGCAGTGCCTTGGTATGCACGGCCATTTCCACCTGACAGGCGATGGGTTCGCGCAGTTCCCCCCGGTATGAGATCAGCATGGGCAGCGGCATCCGATAATACTGGATCAGCGTCGCCAGAGTATTGATCGTCACGCCAATAGCGGTGTTCTGCATAATGATCGCAGGGCGTTTGCCCCCCATCCAAGCACCGGCGCACAGCCCCATTCCTTCATCCTCTTTGTTGGCCGGGATATGATAGATGCCGTCGCGCTTGTCGATTTCATCGATCACCCCGGCCAATTGCTTGCACGGCACGGTGGTCACAAATGAGATATCGTTGTCGATGAGATCATCAGCGATCTTTTCATCAATGTTCATTTAGGGTCTGTCAGTCCTGTTTGGGGCGCGGTCGGCGCGATTGAAAGGTCAGATGCTGCGATGCACATGCACGGCACATCCGGCATGGCGGACAACGCGTGACGCGGTAGAGCCGAGGAAGTAATCGCTGAGGCCGGGCTTGTGCGAGCCGATGACGATACAGTCGAAATCCCTGCCATTGGCATAGTCGATTATGGTCCGGGCGGTGTGTCCCTTGACAATATCGGACGTAACACCTTCGATATCGTCGATTTTCTCCCGCAACATGATGCTGGCCGCGCGAAACCCACGCGCGACCAATTCCTTGTCCAGATAAGCGCTGACCGAACCCTGAGGCATTTCATATACATGTAAGGCAACGATCTCGCCGCCGTCCGCTGAAAGGGCGCGGGCCACCTCAAGCGTGTGGTGTGAAATGCCGTGATCCAGCGCCATTGGAACAAGAACTTTATTATACATGACCCCCTCCGTTTTGCCGGGCCTAAACCCACGGCACGAGGATGGTTTCAGGGCAACAACGACCCCATGCGCAAATCGCTGTGCGTCAAGCCCTTTGCTCAAAGCCCATCCCACGGTTCAGTCAAGCGCACCTTGTCGACCGCAAAAATGCGTTTCGGGTGTGCCGGAGATCCTCGGCCGTATCTTTATAGGTGCCGGTAAACGTGATGTCTTGCAAGGCCATGCAAGGATATCCGCGCAGTAAGCATCTTCACCCAGCCCGCAACGCTGCGCGTAAATCAATATCTGGCCCGCTTCGCTGCCCATACACTTTCACCTGCCTGTCCGGCAGGCCGCTGGATCATGAGCGTATCGGCAAGGCCGAACTGGGTTTGGTCGCCATCCTGCGGGACAGGAACTCCAGAAACTAGGCTGGATGTTGCACAGCGGCTGCGGCATCAACTATGCCTTTTTTGAGTTCCGGATATTTTTTTGGTTCAGAAAAATCGTTCATGTCGTCTCGATACCAGCTGGGTTCGTTGATGGCACCGACCTGACCGTGGACGGCGAACACAGGGGTGTCGAAGGTTTGGATTGCATGCGCTTCGTTGCTTCTGAATATCATGAAGTCACCCTGAATTTTCCGAATAGGACTTGCTCCGTTGCTCCCGTGGAAAAAGACATCCCCTGACAGGACGACGTAGAACTCTTCCGCGGGATGGGCGTGCGGCGGATAGTAGGAATTGGGACCAAGCAAAAACAGACCAAGTATAAGGTCTTGGCTTTTCAGAACGCCGTTCGGACCAACACCTTCCCCGTTTGCAAATTCCGACAGGAACGGGCGGCTCCAGTTATTCTCGACATAGAATTCGGCCCAATTAACATAGCCAAACGCCGAAAGGGCGGCTTGTTGCAACGGGGCCAAAGACGGGGGAGCACTGGCCCCGAAAACCTTTGGCGCGTGACGCAGGGCCCGAACCTCTGTCCAGTCAGGCGGCTTCACAGGCCCGGCAGCAGTATCAAGACTGTCTAACGCGGAGGACATGATGCGCGTCAGCTCTTTTTTATCCTCTGAAAGGTCATCCCCGATATTTAAAATGAGATGCTCGGACGTTCGGCGAGCCAGTCTTTGCAACGCGCCGATAGCAGTATGTTTGATGTTCATTGATACTTGGGCTTCTACTCTTCGTGTTTTCCGGCCCTGAAATCGCCCGAAAGGTCGACTAAGCCATTAACACCACAGCAGAAAATACGGAGTTTTCGTTTTGACGGAAGGGGGATGTCAATATCAACACAGTCTGTTGATCACCCCGGAGCGGATCATCCGTCCCTTTGAATGACCCGGCTCGGCGATTTCAGCTTGTTGCAGGAACACTCTGATCTGGCCGCTGCATCATTCAGGGCACATACACTTTGCCAAGCGCGGCACGATGCAAAAGCCTCTATCGCGCCAGGAAATTCGCACCGTTTTTCAGCAGCGCGGCGGCCTGGGATACGGTTTTATCAACAATCTGCTCGGCACTTTCGATTGCATCTATCAAATCCAGCGCCTCACCGGCAATCAGAACCCGGGTCGCATAGTCTTGTGGATCGGATGCCTCATACACTTCGCGCTGCGCATCGGCGTTTTCTTGCAACGCTTCGATATTGTTATGCCATTTCCTAGCGAATTTGTTCGCAACCACGCGGCCGCTAAAGTGCCACGGCCAGTCCAGCCCTCGGACCACGTCGAACACTTTTGATCTGATTGTGTCATCGCCCTTGGAGTCCACTAACTGTCGCTTTGCCGCGTCCGGTCCGACTGCTTCTTCGCTGGCCCAAAAGCGCGTTCCCATCATGACGCCGTCCGCACCCAGCATAAGGGCGGCAGCAAGACCCCTTCCATCCGCGATGCCACCCGCTGCAACAATAACCTGATCTGGACCCGCCAAGTCTCTGACGGCTGGCAACAGTGCGGTCAGCCCACGATCCATGCCGTGGCCGCCACCTTCTTGGCCTTGAACGACAACTATGTCTACACCTGCCTTGAGGGCCATGTCTGCTTGTTCAAGTCGCTGAATTTGCCACAGGGTTTTCACCCCCGCAGCCCGCGCCTTTTGCACCGCTTCGGTGCCATCGCCGAAGGACAGCATCAGTACCTTGGGGCGCAGTTCCAAGGTTTTGTCCAGCAATCCCGGCTGTTTCAACATGCTCCACGTGATGAACCCGACGCCAACAGCCTGGTTTCCAGCCTCCTCAAATTCCTTGGTGATCCAGTCAAAGTCGCCATACCCCCCGCCGATCAGGCCCAAACCACCCGCAGATGTAACGGCACCCGCCAGCTTACCACCAGAGACAAGGTCCATGGGCGCCAGCAGGATGGGGTGTTCAATGCCGAGCATCTCGGTCAGGCGCGTATGAAGTATCTGTTCCACGTTTTTCTTTTCCCAAGCCGTTGTTTCCCACAATGTAGCATTTTTCTTTTTCCTGAAAAAATGATTGAATAAGGAATTTTCCATCAATAATTTTAGAACATGGATTTTGCTTTGCTTCGAACGTTCCTCGCCGTGGTTGAAAAAGGCGGCTTTGCGGCTGCTGCTCTGAAACTTGGAACCGTGCAATCCAACGTGACGCACCGGATTGTCCGTTTGGAAGAGGAGTTCGGGCAGAAGCTGTTCACGCGCGGTCGGGGCGGTGCCCAACTGACGCCGTTTGGTGAAATTGCTCATTCCAAATTGGATCGGCTGTCAAAGGAAATCAGATACGTCGAAAGTAATCTGAAGGATATTTCAAACGGGTCTGGCCACTTGCGACTGGGGGCGATGGAGACCACGGCCTCAGCTCGGCTCCCGGCGTTGCTGAAGACCCTGCGCGAGGTTTGCCCGGATGCACAGCTGTCTTTGACAACCGGCCCAACAGCTCAGCTGACACAGGCTGTTTGGAAACGTGAGCTTGACGCAGCATTCATTGCGGGCCCCGTGGATGAAAACAGGTTCAAAGCGATACCGGCCTTTGAAGAAGAACTCGTGGTCGTTTCAGCCAAGAACCTGAAAGACAATGCTCCGATTCTGGTGTTTGGCTTTGGATGCCATTACAGGGCGACGACCGAAACGTGGTTGAGATCTATCGGAAAATCGGACTCCGACCTTCTGGAAATGGGGACGTTCGACGGGATCATGGGGTGCGTGGCGGCTGAAATGGGACGTGCGGTTGCACCCAGAAACGCCGTTGCAAAGTCACTGGTCGGTCAGAACCTTGATATCACCCCCCTGCCCGAGCCATTCGGTACTTCTCCGACTTCGCTGATCATGCGCCACGACTACGCGCCGGTTCGCGCAGCAGTCGCGTTGCAGAACCTTCTTGCCCGTGATCAATAACGGCAGGCGGCGCAAACGATTGCGCGGTGAGAACCGGACGGAAACAACATCTTTTCAGCGCGATCAATTGATCCGTGTCGACGCAGCCAACGCACCGGCCAGCGCGGTCCGAAGCTCTTGCGGGAAATCCCGGCCCTTTTCGTAAAGCCCGGCAGCTACCCAGCCGACGGCATGGCCCCGGCTTCCGATATCGTTAACCCGGGCAACGGTTGGAGAGGTGCGCTCGGTACTCACCAAAGCCATCGAGCGCTCGATCTCACTTTCAATCAGCACCATTTTCACCGCACTGAAGATATCAACGGAAACCTGCAATGTCTGATGTTCAAGCCGGTGTTTTGCATCCGTCAGCAAGCGGGTGCAAAAGGCTGAAAGGAAATACCAGCGGAAGATTGTGAAAACGCGGTCCTGCACTTCGCCCCGTACGGTTTCACTGCGCATCGCGTCCTGAGACACTTGTTGGAACGCGGCCTCGGCGGCTTTGGATGCCTGGCAGATTTGCTGTTCGCGCTTGGCAATCGAAATCACGCGTGGTGCGTACTGCACAGCGGCTTCGTGAGATTCCAAATTCATGTATGTCCTCCAGTCATAACTTCTGACGAGGACATGGAAACTCTGAAACAAATTCGAATACGAGTTAACGCCATTTTTTGCTGAAATCGTTCCTTTGTTGGCTAAATAAAACTGACACAAACGACGGTTTAACGCAAACATCAGCAGCCAAAAAACCTCAAAATCCGTTTGAGCGAGGCGGCGCTACACACCTCGAAATGCGGCACGCGATGCGTTTTCGACCCAAAGATTCTTATATCTGACACGTTGTTGTAATAGTTGTGCCTTTTTCACTGACTACAAGGGATCAATCCTGCTGATCAGTTTACGAGTTTCAAATTAACGAGGGGGTACGAGCGGGACGAGGGGGGTGAGCGCCTGGCCAGCCAGACTTGCCTACGGACAGAGCAGCTCCCCCGCCGCCTTTCATCAGTCTATTTTGCTTTTCTGCCCATGTGGCGTGACGCCAAAGCTGGACCTGTAAACGCGCGAGAAATGGCCGGGGCTTTCAAAGCCGCAGGCCATGGCAACTTCGGTCACCGACGCCTCGGTCTGCAAAAGCAGATTCTGGGCGCGCTCAAGGCGCAGTTCCATGAAGTATTTTTTGGGCGAGGCGTTGAGGTATTTGCCGAACAGCCGTTCCAGTTGCCGCGTCGATATTCCAAGGTCCTCGGCAATCTGCGACGGCGAAACGGGCGTTGCTATACAGTCCCGCATGATGTGAATCGCCTCGGCCAAGTGGGCATTTCTCATACCGTTTCGCGATTGCAGCGACACCCGCTGCTTGGCAGTGGCATTGCGCACCGCATTGTAGACCATCTGGTCGGCAACCGCGACGGCCAGTTCCTCATCATGATCCTGCCCGATCAGGTGCAGCATGAGATCCGCAGTCGCGGTGCCGCCCGAAGCCGTGATATGTTTTTCATCAGCAACAAAAACACTACGGACCAAATTCACCTCGGGGAAGGCCTCCATAAAAGCGTCGTGATATTCCCAATGGATTGCAGCCTGCATCCCGTCCAGAAAACCGGCCTCAGCCAGTATCCAGGCACCGGAACACAATGCGCCTATGGGCGTTCCCCGTGCGCGCTCCCACCGCAGCGCAGCCAGCAATGGGCGCGTGACATGGCTGCGCATGTGGATACCTGACAGCACGAATACCTGATCGGTTTTGGGTACATCCCCCAATCCGCCATGAACCAGGGTGACTGACCCGTTCGAACACACCGCCTGCTCGCCATGTTCCGATAAGAAAGTCCAGCCATACAGATCCTTACCGCTGACGAGATTGGCGATCCGCAGCGGCTCAACCGCGCAGGAAAAGGCGAGATGCGAGAACTCCTCGATCAGGATGAAAGTGATGTGGCGCGGTTTGCGCATGGAATGTCCCATTCAGCTTGGCGTAGTCGACAGCTTATGCTGCACGATTCTTTTTTGTATACATATTGTATTTTTTTAGAATACAACAAACTGCGATGAGTGCGACTCGAATTTGTGGAAAAGGGATAGAGGATGAAAGATGACGCAAAATCCCGCAAAGATGCGCTTCGGGATCACCTGCGAGAGTCGATCCTGACCTTGCGTCTGCAACCCGGCGCAGATCTGGATGAGGTCTATCTTTCGGATGCATTCGGGCTGTCACGAACTCCATTACGCGAAGTGTTCCGCCAAATGGCGGGCGAAGGCTATCTGGACTTGCGCACCAATCGCAGCGCGCGGGTGTCGGAGATGTCCTACACAACGCTGCGCGATTTCTTTCTGGCCGCGCCAATGATCTATGGCGCAATTCTGCGGCTGGCGGCGCAGAACGCCACGCGTGCGCAGATCGACGACCTGAAAGATGCGCAACAGGTATTCAAACACGCGTTACGCTCGGGGTCGGGTGAGGATCGGGCACTGGCCAACAACAGATTCCACGATGTGACCGGCGAGATGTCGGGCAATGTCTACCTTCTGCCCTCATTCAACCGGCTACTGATCGATCACGCGCGGATCGGGATGACCTTTTACCGGCCCCAAACGGCGAAGATGCCCGATAACCTGTCCGAAGCCAGTCGCCAGCACGACGCCATCATCGCCGCCATCGAGGCGGGCGATGAGGCGGCTGCTGCGCAGCTGGCCGAGGATCACTGGAACCTGTCGCGCGACCAAATCGAAATGTTCGTGATGCCGGCTGCGCTGGACGTCCCGTTGGGCGCCGCACCTAATTTGAAACCTGCATGAGGATCGCATGAACCCGATTTTCAGATTTGAGGGGATATACACCCCGGTCGTCACACCCTATCACGCAGATGGCAGCGTGAATTGGGACGCTCTGGCGCAGGTGATCGAATACCTGGTCGAAAGCGGCGTGCACGGCCTGATCTCGGGCGGCTCTACCGGCGAGAACTATGCTCAGACCGTTGCAGAACGGCTAGAACTCGCGCGGTTTACGTTCACGCAACTGAAACACCGGTTGCCGCTGGTCGTGGGCACCGGAGCTATGCTGACGCAGGACTCGATGACGCTGGCCTCTGGCGCGCGCGAAATTGGAGCGGATGCGATTTTGCTGGCCAGCCCACCTTATTCAGTACCAACAGATCGGGAAAATGCCCTGAACGCGCTGGCGATCGACAAGGCTGCCGACCTGCCGGTCATGCTGTATAATTATCCACACCGCACAGGCACGATGATGGGCACTGAATTTCTGGACCGCGTGGGCCGCAGCCGGAACTTCTGCGGCATCAAGGAAAGTTCGGGGGATATCAACCGGGTGCATCTGCTGGCGCGGGATTATCCACATATCCAGCTGGGCTGCGGCATGGATGACCAGGCGCTTGAGTTCTTTGCCTGGGGCGCGCCGTTCTGGGTCTGTGGCGGGTCGAACTTCCTGCCTGCCGAACACGTGGCGCTGTATCATGCTTGCGTTGTCGAAGGCGATTTCGCCAAGGGTCGGCGGATCATGAGCGCTATGATGCCGCTGATGAGGGTGCTGGAACAGGGTGGCAAGTTCATTCAGACCATCAAGCATGGCGTCACCATGAACGGGATCGACGCGGGGGCAATGCGACCTCCGCTGAAAGGTCTGAACAAGGATGACAAGCGCGCGCTGGAACAGGTGACCCGCGTACTGAAGAAGACAATCGCTGACATTGTGGCGGAGGAGTAAGGTATGGAATTGCTCACACGGGACGAATACAAATCCATCGCCGCGGGCCTGACCTTGCCGACAGGGGCTTTTATAGACGGGGCGTTCCGCCCGGCGATCTCAGGTGAGACGTTTGAAACGGTAAACCCTGCGACAGGTGCCAAGCTGGCTGATATCGCGGCCTGCGACGCGACCGATGTGGATTTTGCTGTCGAAAAGGCGCGTGAAGCTTTTGAGGACGGCCGCTGGAGCAAGATGCATCCCTCAGACCGTAAAGACGTATTGATCCGGCTATGCAAACTGATGACCCGCAACGCGCGCGAACTGGCAGTGATTGAGAGCATCGACAGTGGCAAGACCATCTATGACTGTGAAACCGTGGATGTGCCCGAGGCGATCCACTGCCTAAAATGGCATGCCGAGGCGATCGACAAGATCTACGATCAGGTGTCGCCTGCCAGCGACGATCACATCGCCATGGTAGTGCGTGAGCCGATTGGTGTTGTCGGGCTGGTGCTGCCTTGGAACTTCCCCTTGTTGATGCTGGCGTGGAAGATCGGGCCCGCGCTGGCCGCTGGCTGTTCAGTGATCGTGAAGCCCGCGGCTGAAACTACGCTGACGGCCCTGCGACTGGCCGAGCTGGCGATGGAGGCCGGGTTGCCGCGCGGAGTACTGAACATCGTTCCCGGCGGCGGGACCGAAGTGGGGGAACCCATCGGGCGGCATATGGATATCGACATGGTGTCCTTCACCGGCTCGACCATCACCGGCAAGCGGTTCCTGACCTATTCTGCCGAAAGCAACGCGAAGGAAGTGGTGCTTGAAATGGGGGGCAAGAACCCCGCCATTGTCATGGATGACGCCGAAAACCTGGATCGCGTGGCAGCGCATGTGGTTAACGGTGCATTCTGGAACATGGGCGAGAACTGTTCAGCCTCATCCCGATTAATTGTTCATAAGGATGTGAAAAACGCGCTGCTGAAACGCATCGCGCATCACGCGAAACAATGGAACACCGGCGACCCCCTTGATCCAGCTACGCGTATGGGCGCGCTGGTCAGCGAGGGGCATTTCAACAAGGTCTGCGGCTATCTGGATCAAGCCGAGAACGTGGTTTTTGGCGGCAAGGCAGAGAACGGCTTTGTCGAGGCCACTGTGGTCGAAGTCTCGGGCAACGATGCCACGTTGGCGCGGGACGAGATATTCGGACCTGTGCTGTCAGTGATCGAGGTCTCGAGCTTTGATGAGGCCATTAAGATAGCCAACGACACCGAATATGGCCTATGTGCGTCGATCTTCACCGCCAATGTCAAACGCGCCATTCGGGGCGCGCGGTCGATCGGGGCGGGCACCGTGACGGTGAACAGCTTTGGCGAAGGGGACATCACCACGCCCTTCGGCGGCTATAAACAGTCCGGCTTTGGCGGGCGGGATAATTCCGTTCACGCCCATGACCAATACACGCAACTGAAGACCATCTGGATTGATCTGGCCGATGACGCCGATGAGGCCGTCGATTGAGACAACACAAGGCCAGACGTCTGCCTCGGCAGACAGGCCCGGCGGGATGGAACGCAATCCTGCCGCCGCAGATCGCTTTGCCCGAACTGACCGAGGATCACTCCGCTGATGTCACGATCATCGGCGGCGGGTTTGCAGGTCTGTCTGCCGCCAGACGGTTGGCGCAATTGGATGCCGGCCTGAAAATTACGCTGTTAGAGGCCGGACGGTTCGCCGAAGGATCGGCAGGACGCAATTCGGGCTTCATGATCGACCTGCCCCATGATCTGTCATCGGACAATTACGCGGGAACGGGGTTGGATGCGGACCGCGCCGCGATTGCGCTGAACCGACAGGCTATTGCGTTTGCCTCAGGCGTTGCGGCCGACTGCGAGCTGTCGCAAGAGATGTTCGACCCCTGCGGCAAGTTTAATGCAGCCGCAACCAAGGCAGGCGACCAACACAACCGCGATTTCGCGACACATCTTGAGCGGCTCGGCGAGCCTTTTTCACTTTACGACCAGCAACAGATGCATGAAATCACCGGCAGCCCGCATTATACTTCGGGGCTGTATGCGCCGGGCACTGTGATGCTGCAGCCCGCTGCGTATGTCCGGGCGCTGTCTGCACGGCTGGCAGAGGTTGCGGGCATTTATGAAAACTCGCCCGTCACCGGATTTGAGAAACAGGCCGGTGGCTGGATCGTTGAGACACCCAAAGCAAGGATAGCGACCGGACGCATCATTCTGGCCAATAACGGCCATCTTGAGAGTTTTGGGTTTTACCAGCACCGGCTGATCCACATCTGCCTGTACGCTTCAATCACCAAGCCGCTGACACCAAAGCAGATCAAGACGCTGGGCGGCCAGACCCGATGGGCGGTGACGCCTGCCAATCCGATGGGTACGTCGGTTCGACGGATCTCTGGCAGCTATGGGGACCGCATCCTGATCCGAACATGTTCAAGCTTTCACCCCTCTATCGAGACAAGCCAAACGCGCCTGCGCAAAGCGGGTTTGGTGCATGACCGCAAGTTTCGCGAACGCTTCCCGCATCTGCCGGACGTGCAGGCCCAGCATCGATGGGCAGGTATGTTGTGCCTCAGCCGCAATGGCTCTGCCGCGTTTGGGGAATTGGACACCGGCCTGTACGCCGCTTGCTGCCAGAATGGGCTGGGCATCGCGCGCGGCACTCTGCAGGGTATGGGGATTGCCGAACTGTTGACACAGGGCGGGTCACAGATTGCCGATCACTTCTTGGCGCAACCAATGCCACCTCGGCTTCCGCCCGAGCCTTTCGCGTCACTGGGCGCAAACGCCTATCTGGCCTGGAAAGGGTGGCGCTCGGGCAAAGAATAACTCTAGATTCGAACGACTATGTCGGCACCGTGGACAGGTTGGTTTGACCGATACGTTTTTGGAACCCAACGCGGTGGGAAATGCGTTCAGTAGCTCTGGTTCAGCTCATCAGCGGCCGGAATTTCCCGCTCTCGTCGGGCGATATAGTCAAGCAGCGCTTCATTCTTGGCTTCGTCCAGCTTGGGCTCTTCATACTCGGCCAACAGGGTCTTGGCGCGGTTCAAGGCGCGTTCGGTAATCTCGACCTCACCCTCAGCCGTCCATTGTTCGATCGAGTTGTTGTCGAACAGCTCAGGCATAAAAAATGCTTCCTGAAAATTATCCTGCGTATGCGGATGACCTAAATAGTGTCCGCCCGGACCAACATCGGATACCGCTGCAATTGCTTGGTCGAAGTCATGCCATTTCGGCCCCTCAGCCATGCGGTAAGCCATGGCGCATTGCTCGGCGTCGACAATGAACTTGGCAACTGAACAATGCATCCCGGCCTCGTTCCAACCCGCGCTGTGCCAGATATAATTGGCTCCGGCATGGATCACTGCCTGCAACGTCGTGGCAGATTCGTATCCAGCCTGCGCGTCAAAGGTCTTGGCCCCACCCAGCGTGTTCGAGGTACGCCATGGCACGTCATAGTACCGCGCCATCTGGCCGATCATAAAGTTCATCAGGCTGATTTCAGGCGTCCCGGCCATCGGTGCGCCTGATTTCATCGACACGGTCGAAAGATAGTGACCATAGATCGCCGGTGCGCCCTTGCGGATCACTTGCGTATAGGCCAGTGCGCTCAGCGCCTCGGCATTCAGCTGCGCCACGGTGGCTGGAACGGAGGCCGGTGTATTGGCCCCGCCCAGCACGAAGGGCGAGCACAGCACCGGCTGATTTCGGCGACAGAAGGCACGCATCGCGCCTAGCATGGTTTCATCCCAGACCAGCGGAGAGTTCCCGTTGCAGTTCCCCGTAGTGACAGGATGATCCTCAAGAAACTGCTCTCCGAACAAGATGGCGCACATATCCATCACGTCTTCGGCGTTCTTGGGGCTCGTTGTCATGCCCATGAACGTTTTGTCCGAGTGTTTCATGGAAGAGTAAGTAATACGCAGGTGCCGCTGGCTGATCGGGTGGTCATAGGGTTCCACGATGTGATGGGCACTGGAATGCAGCGCGGGCATCATGTGGCTGAGCTTGTGGAACATCGCCAGATCGTCCAGCGTCGGGTTCCGGCGTACATCGTCCAGATCGCGCAGGAAGGGCGCGCCGGTCATTGGCACAAAGATCGAATGCTTACCGCCCAGCCGGACGTTCTTGTTTGGATCGCGGGCGTGATAGGTGAAATCGGACGGGATCGTGGCAATCAAGTCTCGCACAAGATCACGATCAAGATAGACAAGCTCGCCTAAAACTTTTGCGCCCGCTCTTTTCCAGTCTTGCAGCGCGATGGGATCGCGGAACTGTACGCCTACGTTTTCGAGAATGTGCATTGACGCAGCGTCGATGCGTTCCACTTGCGCGCCGTCCATCACCTCACACAGGGGGATACCTCTGGTCAGGCCTGGCAGCATGTTGAAGTTCGGCGCAGTTCTCATGGCCCTGCGGGCGGCGCGTCCACCCGCGCGGCTTGGGTTTCGGATGTTCATGGGGCAATTCTCCAATCCTGGTGCCGAGAATGGCGCATTCACGTCCGTTTCACCTGACGGATTGCGATCTCTGCTTGCAGAAAGCGACACGCAGGCAGAACCAAGGATGAAAAATGCACCTTTCACGCACGGGCTTCTGGCTTTTGCCCGCAAAACCTCTGATAATCAGGTGAAGACAACTCAACCGAAATTTGACAGCGAGTCTAGGCCACCATGTCCAGGCGCCACTATAATCTGCCGCCATTGACGACGTTGGCCGCGTTCGAAGCCGCCGCCCGGCACCTGAGCTTCAAGAACGCCGCCGATGAGCTTTCGGTCACGCCCGGAGCGGTCAGTCATCAGATCAAGGCGCTTGAGGGCGATCTGGACACCACGCTGTTTCAACGCAAGCACCGCGGTGTCGATCTGACCGATGATGGACAAGCCCTGTACGAGGCGCTGTCATCCTCATTCGGGCGCATCTCAATTGTGTTGGCCACGATCCGCAACAGAAAATCGGGGGGCAAGGTGACCGTCGGGTCGACTACGGCGGTGGCAGCGCTGTGGCTGTCCCCGGCCGTGATCCGGTTCTGGCGCGAGATGCCGGATGTAAACGTGGATCAGTTGTCACAGGACCGCCCGTTTCGCGATCGGCAGGACATGGATTTCTTTATTCGATATGGGCGTGATTCCGATCCAAACCTATCGCATACGCCCCTGTTTCGCGATCACCTGATCCCGGTCGCCAGCCCAGAGGTCGCAAAGCGGCTGGCAGGCGCCAGCCTTGCTGCGCTGGCGGCGGAACGTCTGATCCATCTGGATTCGGAAGACCGCACCTGGACCACATGGCCGGACTGGTTTCGCCAACTGGGCCATGAAGGTACGATTGCGACCGGACCCCGGGTGAACAGCTATTCTGTCGCCCTGCAACTTGCCCGCAAGGGGGCCGGTCTTGCGTTGGGGTGGCAAAGGCTGATTCAGCCGATGCTACAATCCGGCAAGCTGGTGTCGATCGCGCCGCATCAGCTGACCGCGCCCAACCAATTCTACCTGGTTGGTCGCCCGGATGAAGACCTTTCAGACAACGCCCGCGCCCTGAAAAACTGGATCCTCCAAGAGGTCGACGATGGCTCGGTTTAGCTCAACTCATCCGTCGATGAGGATTTCTGATATTGATCGAACACCATCCGATCCGCCAGTAGGAAAAGACTGCATCCAGCAACCGATCAGGAGAGCCCGATGAACAAGCACAGCGCGCTGTCATCCGTTCTGGCCGATGTGACCGTCGCGAACGGTCTTCCGAATGAGCATTACACTGACCCGGCAATCTTCGCCGAAGAAAGGCAATCCGTCCTTTTTGCCAACTGGTCCGGGATCGGCTTTGGTAAGGATGTGCCCGAGGAAGGCGACGCCAAGCCAGTCGATTTTCTTGGTATGCCCCTGTTGATCGTACGGGACCGGGATGGAGAAATCGGCGTCTTTCAGAATACCTGCCGTCACCGCGGCATGATCCTTGTGGATACACCCCGCAAAATCGGCGGCGCGATCCGCTGCCCCTATCATAGCTGGTGCTACAGCCTGAAAGGTGAGCTGCGCGCCACACCGCATGTCGGCGGCCCCGGTCAGAACAAGCATCCAGATGTGAAGCGCGACGATCTCGGCCTGGTGCGCGTACGCTCTCATGTCTGGCGCGACGTGATCTTTGTCAATGTGGACGGCACCGCACCCGCGTTCGAAGACGCCCATCGTGCACTGCTGGAGCGCTGGAAAGAATTCGAACAACCGGTGCATCACGGTGGTGAGACATCCTCATTCAAGCTGGAGGTAAAAACCAACTGGAAACTGGCGGTCGAGAATTACTGCGAAAGTTACCACTTGCCCTGGGTGCATCCCGGCCTGAACAGCTATTCCCGGCTTGAGGATCACTATAACATTGAGGCGCGCGGGCATTATTCCGGTCAGGGCACGCTGGTCTATCGTCAGCTGACCGATCAGGACGGCGCGACTTTTCCTGACTTTGAAGGGCTGAGCGACAAGTGGAACGAAGGTGCGGAATATGTGGCGCTTTACCCCAACGTCCTGCTGGGCGTGCAGCGCGACCACAGCTTTGCCATCGTGCTCGAGCCCGTGGACCAGGAAAACACAGTTGAACATATCGAGCTCTACTACGCCAAAAGTATCGCGGACACGCCCGAGCATGACGGGCTTCGTGCCTCGAACGCGCAACTTTGGAAAACGGTGTTCGAAGAGGATGTTTTTGTCGTCGAAGGCATGCAGAAAGGCCGCCACGGGTTGCTATTCGATGGCGGACGTTTTTCTCCGGCGATGGACGGGCCGACGCATAACTTTCATCACTGGGTTGCGACCCAGATTGAAAACGGTCGCACAGAAAAGGGCTAAGGCTGGCCTTTCCCGATGAAAGACTTGATGGACAAAGACGAACTGGATAGCCTGCTGATTGAGGCCCATGATCGCAAAGATAATGCGGCATTGATCCGATATTATACTCTGGCAGCGGATGAGTACGAAGCAGCGCAAGACATCGACGCGGCATGTTTCTATCTGACACATGCCTTTGTTTTCGCGTTGGAGTCCGGCGCCCCCGAGGCTGAGGCGCTGAACGCCCGGCTTGTTGCCTATGGCCGGGCGCATCATTTGGAGTTTTGAATGCGTCTTCGCGGCAATCCCGCCTTTAAGGCAGACGGGTATTGCGCACTCCCTGATACTGACACAAAGCGTAGGACATAACGCGATAAGCTAATGTTGCTACTGAACAAGGTCCGTTGGTGATCTTTTCCGTGACGCAGGTGCCAAACCGCGCCTGACCCTACGAGACGCTGTTCACGCGCCCGTTCGGCTTTATAGTCTGAGGCGGCACTTGGCGTCACTTTGGGAGGTGCGCGCGCATGGAACATAAAACGGAGATGCTGATCGTCGGCGCCGGGTTCTCAGGCCTGACAATGGCAATCGAGGCCCGCAAACGCGGCATCGGCGAAATCGCCATACTCGAGAAGGCCGGCGACATCGGCGGCACGTGGCGCGAAAATACCTATCCCGGCGTGGCCTGCGATATCCCATCTCATCTGTATTCGATGGCCACCCACCTGAACCCTGACTGGAGCCGCGCTTATGCCGGCGGGGCGGAAATTCAGGCCTATCTGCAAAAGGTCTGCCGGGACGAGGGGCTTTACGACCTCTGCCATTTTCACCAACAGCTCAAATCCGCCCGATGGGACGGCGACCGCTGGCAGGTGGAAACCGAGGACGGTCAACGCTGGTCAGCACGGTTTCTCGTTTCAGCCATTGGCGCGTTACACTTTCCAAGCATACCGGCGATCCCCGGCGCCGACAGCTTCCCCGGCCCCAAATTCCACTCGGCCGAATGGGATCACGAAACGAACCTTTCGGGCAAACGCGTCGCGGTCGTCGGCACTGGTGCTTCTGCTGTGCAGTTCGTACCCGAAATCGTGAAACGGGCGGCGCATGTCACTATATTCCAGCGCTCTGCGCCGTATGTTCTGCCGCGCCCGGATGGCCCGATTGCGCCTTGGGTGCGATCTTTTTACCGGCGTATCCCTACCCTGCCCCGCCTTCGACGCAAGCTGATCTACATGATCTTTGAATACCGTCACCGCGTGTTCCGCGGCGAGGAGCGATTGGTGAACTTCGCCATGAAAATGTGGCGCAAGGGTCTGGAGAGTGCGATTACCGACTCCGACGAACGCAAGCGCCTTACCCCTGATTACCGGATCGGCTGCAAACGTATCCTCAGTTCGAATGATTGGTACCCGGCCCTTGCGCGGGACAACGTGACAGTAATCCCGTACGGAGTAGCTTCGATCGAAGGCAATCAGATCATCGCGTCTGACGATAGCCGAACACAAGCGGATGTTTTGATCTGGGGTACTGGCTTTCACGTAACCGACGTGGTCGAGCGATTGAACATAACCGGATCCGATGGCCTGACCCTGCGCGATGCATGGGCTGACGGGATGCAAGCCAACCTGGGCACTGCCATCGCGGGATTTCCAAACTTTTTCATGCTGTTGGGGCCGCATACCGGGCTGGGTCATAACTCGGTCGTGCTGATGATCGAAGCACAGGTTCGACACATTGGTCGCGTGCTGGATCAGATGCAGCGCGATGGTTTGCAGGTCATCACACCCGACCCCATCAAACAGGCCGCCTTCACCCAAGAGATGCAGGACCGGCACGCTGACAGCGTTTGGCAGGCGGGTGGGTGCACGTCCTGGTATCAGGATGCCAAAGGCCGCAACACAACGCTTTGGCCAGGCACCGTATCCGAGTATGAAAAGCGTATGGCCAAGGCCGGGCTGGAGCACTATCACCCTGCCCCTTCCCAAGGTGGAGACCGCTGAGATGACCACTTTGCTGATTATCGTCCTGCTGATCGTTGCGTTCTTGGTTGGCATGAACCTATGGACCCGAAAGCTGACCGCCCAAGGGTACACGCGCGTACCGCAGCTTGGCGACATCACACCGGTAGCGGGCGGCAGCATCCATTACGTGGAACGCGGCCATCCGTCGAAACAGACCATCGTGATGATCCACGGGTTAGCCGGGCAGCTGCAACATTTCACCTACGCGCTGGTGGATATGCTAGCTGGTGACTATCACGTCATAGCACTCGACCGGCCGGGCTGTGGCTATTCGACCCGCGACAGGGCCGATCTGGGCCGTCTGCCTGAACAGGCGCGTATGATACAGGAGTTTCTGGATATCAAAGGCGTCAGCGACGCGGTTCTGGTGGGCCATTCCCTTGGTGGTGCAGTGTCTTTGGCCATGGCGCTGGATCACCCGGAAAAGACCAAGGCGCTGGCCCTTCTGGCCCCCCTGACACACAAGCTATCTGCCACCCCTCAGGTGTTCAAACCGATGGAGATGCGTTCCGAGTGGCTCAGAAAACTGATCGGTAACACACTGGCCGTGCCGCTTGCTGCCAAAACCGCGCATCATGCCCTAAGCACCGTTTTCGACCCTGAACCTGCGCCCGAGGATTTTTTGGATCGCGCAGGTGGCGCGCTTGGTCTGCGGCCGTCGGCCTTTATCACCGGCTCGCAAGATGTTGTCGGTGTTGATGACAGTATCGCAGCACAAGCAGACCGATATGGTGAGCTATCCGTGCCCGGCGGTATTCTCTACGGTGCGCAGGACGCGATCCTTTCACCGGACACACATGGTGAACCAATGACCCGGTTCGGCCTGACCAACGAACAGATCGACGGGGCTGGCCACATGATCCTGATCACAAAGCCCGACGCCTGTGCCGCCTTTATCCGCCGGATTGCAGACGCCAGTCAAGCCGATCAATCAACACCGTCCGAAAACACGTGACCGAGGTGGAAAAGAATCCGACATCGACCGTGTTTTCCTCTTGACCCTATCAAGCCCCTCGCTTAAATCGCCTCTCACTCATGGCGGAGTAGCTCAGTTGGTTAGAGCAGCGGAATCATAATCCGCGTGTCGGGGGTTCAAGTCCCTCCTCCGCTACCATTTACTTCATTCAAAAATCTGACCACCTTGCCGCGTTAATCTTTCTAGGTTCGGGTTATAGTTGGGAACCCTTACCCTACCCCCAAAGCACCGCGGTAGTTTTCGGACAATTTGGTTCGATTTTCCGCATATTTATCAGCGCTGGTCGTTTTATGAGTACTGCACCGATTTGAGCAATACGGCGTCTAACGGTCTAGCGGCCTCACGCGTCAAAAGCGCCCTACACCGAATGCCAAGTAAACAAATCTAGATCGAAAGAAATCCATTTTCCTGGCGTGATATGCCTCAGTGAGAAAATGGTGCCCGGGGGCGGAATCGAACCACCGACACGAGGATTTTCAATCCACTGCTCTACCCCTGAGCTACCCGGGCACGGGAACGATTATCATCGTTGGGTGGAGGCCTTCTATGACTTGCACCAAGCAGTGTCCAGAGGCTTTTTTACATTTTTTCAATGTGGACGCTGTTGCTCTGGTTCGTCTTGTGAGCCGTCGGCGTCAAGGTCTTCTGCGCGCTGCGACGGAACCGCGTATGAGCCGTTTAGCCACTTGGCAAGGTCGATATCCGCACAGCGCTTTGAGCAGAACGGACGAAACTTGATCACGGTGTCGGAACCGCAAATCGGGCAGCTCATTTCAGCACCTCCGTTAGGGGGATTCGGCCGCGTTTGCGTTGCAGCTCGTAATGGCCCAGCGGGGTCCATCCGGCCAGGTTGGTTTCGATACCGTCGGCTTTGAACGCGGCGCGCAGGGCGGATTCGAACCCGCGTCGGTCTTTTTTTGGCATAGGTGCCAAGTCCAGCGTAATTTGTCCCCCAAGCCCCCTTACACGCAGCGCGCGGGCCAACGCTTTGGCGCAGGCGAAGTTCGCTTTGGTTCCAGCGGCCAGCGATGTGTCTGACCCGGTGTTCACGTCTACTGCAACCAGCGCACGCGTGGGCTGTATGTACAAACGGCCCCCGCCTTGCAGAGGTTCGGAAATCCCGCGGGCCATGTCTAACGCGTCAAGCACGCCTTGCTCCTCGAATCCGCCGGCATGCGTGACCACCTCAGCCGGATCGGTCCAGTCGCGCCAGGCGAGGACGTGTGGGCCATCGCCTTCCAGCAAGAGGTCTGGTTCAGTACCCAAATCGTTCAGAACCTGATCGGCATGGGCCAGCATGGCGCTGATGTCCTGCGCAATTTCACCTGCATCCTCACCTTCGCAGCAAGACCGCAAGATCAGACCATAATCGCTGTTTTCCATGCATTCATGCGCGATCTCAAGCAGACGGTCACGCTCACCCTCATCGCGGATAGAGCGTGAGATATTCAAGCCCGGCGCATCGGGCGTAACGATCGCATAGCGGCTTTTGAACAGGATGCGTTCTGTAACCGGAAGCGCTTTGCCCGGTTCGGCATATCCCGTGACCTGCACCAGCATCAGGGTGCCGGGCTTTAGTCCACGAACTTGGCGCAGAAAGGCCGGGCCATCCGGTGTTGTCAGGAACATTCCGCCCTGCCCCTTCACCGGGCGGTCAGCGCGGGCGCGATAGATTGTGCCGGGCGCAGGGGCGTCTCCGGCAATCAGGAAATCCTCTAACCTGCCATCCACCATCAAGGCGGCAGCTTCGCGGCTGTCGATATGGTCCAAAACGATGGCGCGACCCTTCATGAGCCCTCACGATACAGGGGATATCCAATGCCTTGCAAAAGAGCAGCCGTTTCCGACAACGGCAAGCCTACGATGCCAGTGAATGAACCGGATATCCATGGAATGAACGCGCCGGCAGGACCTTGAATAGCGTATGCGCCTGCTTTGCCCTGCCAGTCATTGGTTGCAAGATATGCGTTGATTTCCTGGTCCGACAGCCGTTTGACCTTAACTTGGGAAACCACGTCGCGCTGTAGCACCCGCTCCCCACGCCGCACCGCGACCGAGGTGATCACGCGATGCCGCCGACCGGATAGCGCGTACAGAAACTCCGCCGCGTCCCCTTCGTTTTCGGGCTTGCCCAGAATACGGCGGCCAAGCGCAACCGTGGTATCTGCGCACAGGGTAATGTCGTCGCCATCTGCTTCAACTGCCTGCACCTTTGCACGCGTGATGCGATTGCAATACGGAACGGGCAACTCACCCTTTATGGGGGTTTCGTCAATATCCGGGGCGCGAATAAAATCAGGCTGTACGCCAAGCTGCGCCAGCAGGTCCAGCCGCCTTGGGCTGCCCGATCCTAAGATAAACGCCATTGTGGTTGGCGTTACTTGAAGCGATAGTTGATCCGACCCTTGGTCAGATCATAAGGGGTCATCTCGACCTGCACTTTGTCGCCAGCCAGAACACGGATGCGGTTCTTGCGCATCTTGCCTGCCGTGTGTGCGATGATCTCATGGCCGTTTTCCAGCTCGACCCGAAACGTCGCATTAGGCAGGAGTTCCTTCACGACACCGGGAAATTCGAGCGTATCTTCCTTGGCCATGTTGTCTCCATCATTACGTTGCACTCGCAGAATCTGCGAGGATGTGCGCTTAAATGAGCCTATTTTGGGCTTATTTCAAGGCCAGAATCACTCAAACACGGGATATTGTGATTGAATTGGCGCGGGGGGATTGCTCTGTCCAATGGGTGCGGTTCAGCACGTGCCCGTCTGCACGGACCTCGGCAATGGCCGAAAGATCAATATCCGCATAGGTCCATCCGGGACGGTTCATCGTTCCCTCAGACAGCACACCAGTCGAAGGAAACCCCTTGTCCGGCGGGCCAAAAACGCCGCCGGTACCTGTGTTCATATCCACCGCCTCGGACCAGTCATTGTTACCGACCAAGGACGCCATCACCGTAACGCATTGATTTTCCAGCGCCCGCGACATCGCTCCGATCCGGACGCGCCAGTAGCCTGACAGCGCCTCGGTACAGGACGGAACCAGAATCACGTCGGCTTCACTCAGGGCACGGCCAAGCAGGGGAAACTCGATGTCATAACAAATAAGCACGCCGATTTTGCCCAATGAGGTTTCAAAGAGTTTCAGCGGGCCGCCTGGCACAATGTCCCAGTCGTCGCGCTCGAACCGGGTCATGATCTGTTTGTCCTGATGGTCTTGCCCACCACCGGGTGCATAAAGCTCGGCACGGTTCACCGGACGTCCCGACCCATCCGTAATCGGGGCCGACGCACCCAGAATATATACCCCATATGTCTGCGAAAGGCGTCGATGAAGCGCCTGCCCCGCTTCCATCCGATCGGACACGGCGCGGATCGAATGTTCCAGATTTCCGGCGACCTCGGCCCCGTCCAGCGTTGATAGTTCCATCGCGCCGTATTCAGGAAAGACCAGCAGGTCGGCCCCCTGCCCTGCGGCTTCGGCCACCCATCGGTCCAACTTGTCTTCGTACTGCGCCCAACTGTCGAGCCAATCAAGATTATAGGCGGCGGTCGCAACTTTCATGACTACTTCTCAGATTTGGGTGCAACAAGACCCTAGAACCGGGTCACTGCGCTGTACAGCGATATCACCGCGCACAGCGCCTATGTTTGGACGTTGACACTGGGTTATCATTGGCCAAACAGAGTGAAAGAACGGACGGAAGATACGGTTTCAAACCTGACTTTCGCTTTTTGGCAAATCCCGTATCCAGAACTGCAGCGGCTTCATCGTTTCCTTCTCGGCACCAACGTCTTTCCATGAAAACTGCGCGATGGCGCCGGGTAGCAGATCATAGCCTCGCGCCCGCCAGAAGGTGTCCAGCGGCCGGTAGTTTTCCGGCCGCATGGGATGATCCGCCGCGCGCAGAACACTGCAAAAGGCGCATTTGGTGAAGCCAAGCCTGATGGCATGGGCTTCTCGTAAATCAAAGAACTTGTGGCCAATGCCCTGCCCTCGATAATCCGGCAGCAGGACGGACTCGGCACAGTAAAAAATCTCAGACACGTCCAGCCCTGAGCCGTCGAATGCAGCGCCAAAGTCGTCGGCATGATCAGTCAGAGGTGCGCCGGTTGACGCCCCGACCAGGCGATCACCGTCAAACACGCCCACAACGATGGCCTTGTCGCTGTCACGATAGGATTGCAGGTATCTGCGTTCGTAATCCAGATTACCGTCATAGAGGTAGGGCCACGCCCGAAACACCGCGATCCGAAGGCGTGCAACGTCGTCGAGGGCGTCTGAAAGGACAGCCCCGGTCAGGGCGTGAACCTCTGAGACCTCAGCCATTTGTGACCTGTCGCGCCCAGTCGGCAAGGTTGTAGAAGGTGGTGACGCGCGTGATCTTACCGTCCTTCAAGTCAAAAAACGAACCGGCAGGCAGCCGATAGGTTTGGCCATGCGCTTCGGGCAGACCTTCATCCGTTTGCAGGTAGGTGCCGTTGACCGTGAACTCAGCCGCAGCGCGGGTGCCGCCTGCGGTCTCGAAAACCACGATGTCGGTGAGGGTCTCGCGGTAACAGCGATTCATATGGGCACAAAACGACGCGAATTTCTGTTTTCCAACGCGAATCTGGCCTTCGTTCACATGGTGGGCCACATCATCGGACAGGCAGGCCAGCATGCCATCCACGTCCCCGGCATTAAAGGCGTCGAAATAGGTTTTGACGTTCTGGTTCATGTACACTCCGTAGGTTCGCCCCAGCGATCTTTAAGGTGCTTGATGATCTGATCGCGGGTTTGTCGGTAGTGGTTTAGCTTTTCCTCGCGTGTCTCGCCCAGTCCGGTAGGGTCCATTATTGGCCAATAATCGACATCCAGATGAAAAATTCGGGTCAACTCCAGCGCCCTGCGCTGGCTGGCAGGCGACAGGGCAACCACCAGGTCAAAAGAACTCAAATCGTCGCCCCATTCCTGCATTTCATCAAACGAACGCGACCGGTGCCGGGACAGTTCCACGCCGATCTCTTGGCAAACTGCGATGCAAAAACCGTCAATCTCAAGATCATTGTGCACACCGGCGGATTGCACATAGGTTCCGGTGCCGTAGAATTTCTTCATGATGCCTTCGGCCATCGGGGACCGAACCGAGTTGTGGTCACAACAAAACAGGACCGACTGCGGCAGAGGCGTCACCCGTCACCCCCCGAAATGCAGCACGCAAATAAGCGTGAACAGGCGGCGGGCGGTATCGCTGTCAATATCCGCTTTGCCTTCCAGCCGCTCTTGCAACACGCGACTGCCTTCGTTGTGGATACCGCGCCGTGCCATATCAATGGTTTCGATCTGACTGGGCGGCAAGGATTTCACCGCGTCGAAGTAACTTTCACAGATCTGGAAATAGTCTTTGACCACCTGCTTGAACGGCCCCAGCGAAAGGTGAAATTCCGCGGCTTTTTCTTCGGCTTCGGTCGCGACGTCGAACACCAGACGTTTGTCGCGGATCGAAAGGTGCAAGTGGTATGGCCCATCCGGAACCACGCGCCCCTCGCGCTGCGGCAGGGTAAAGCTGTTGTTTTCCAACAGATCAAAGATCGCGACCTTGCGCTCCTGCTCGATCTCGGGGGTCGGCGGGGGCAGGTTCCGGTCATCAAGTTCGATACGCGAAATGCGGGTCATGTTATCTGTGGTCCGTTCAGCTCAGCCCAGACCTATAACAACGCATTTCATTGAGCAACGCACACAAGCGCCAATATGGCGTAGCGGGTTGCGCCATATCAGCCATTCAGTCGATTAAGACGCGCCGTAACCGACAATCCATGCGCCTCAAGGCTTTCTGACTGCGCCAGTTGTTCTGCCGCAGGTCCGATCGCGCGCAGCGCCTCGGGCGTCACCTGGCTGAGTGTTGTGCGCTTGAGAAAGTCCATCACACTCAGACCGGAAGAAAACCGGGCTGACCGAGCCGTGGGCAAAACATGGTTGGGGCCGCCAACATAGTCGCCAATAGCTTCGGGCGTGTACTGACCCAGGAAGATGGCACCTGCGTGGATTGTCTTTTTACTCAGAGCGACAGGATCGCTCACACACAGCTCAAGATGTTCTGGTGCAATGCGGTTGGACAGGGCTGCAGCTTCGTCCAGATCGCGCACGGTGATCACAGCGCCGAAATCGCGCCAGCTTGCCCCGGCGATTGCACGGCGTTGCAAGGTTTCAAGACGCTTTTCAACAGCCTGCGAAACCGCTTGCCCGAACGCCGCATCATCCGTGATCAGGATAGATTGGGCGCTCTCGTCATGTTCGGCCTGGCTCAGCAGATCCAACGCGATCCAGTCGGGATCGTTGTCTTTGTCGGCGATGACCAGAATCTCTGACGGTCCTGCGATCATGTCGATGCCGACCTTGCCGAACACCCGGCGTTTGGCGGCGGCAACAAAGGCATTTCCCGGCCCGGTAATCTTATCTACCGGCGAAATGGTCTCGGTGCCATAGGCCAGCGCAGCAATGGCTTGCGCCCCGCCTATACGATAGATTTCGTCCACACCAGAGAGCCGCGCCGCCAGTAGGACCAGCGGATTCACCTGCCCGTCCGGCGTGGGAACGGTTATGGCCAGCCGCTCGACCCCTGCAACCTTGGCCGGGATCGCATTCATCAGAACCGAAGACGGGTACGATGCCAGCCCGCCGGGCACATACAATCCGGCCGCTGACACTGCCGACCAGCGCCAGCCAAGCGTTGCCCCGGTTGCGTCGGTCCACTGATAGTCTTCGGGCATCTGCTTTTCGTGATAGGCGCGGATGCGCGCAGCAGCCAGTTCCAATGCCACACGGTCCGCGTCCGCAACCTGCGAAACCGCCGCGTCGATGTCTTCGGCGGAGAATGCCATCGAACCGGGCGTCAACTCTAGCCGGTCAAACTGGGCAGTCAGTTCGATGACAGCGGCATCGCCCCGCGCGCGCACATCTTCGATGATCTGCGCGACCGTGGCATCCACATCAGGGCTGTCTTCGCGCTTGGCTGACAAAAGCGCCTGAAACGCGGGCTCGAAATCGGCCGAGGTCGTGTCAAGAAAAACGGGCATATGCAAGACTCCGAAAGCGTTTCGACGGGTCATACCGTCGAGGCACGACAGCCTCAACCCCGATGCGGGCTTTCACTTGTAGCGCGGCAGAAATCAAACGCCAAAAACCCTTGTTTTTAGCATTTTTGACACAAGTTCGTTCGTGATGCAGAGGTCGGTCATTCAGGATGATGCGGCGCGTGCCCGGATGGCGCCTTGTACGGGCGCGTCACATCCTTGAGCGTCGCGTCAACCGCCTCAACCTTTAGCCGGATGCCGCCGTCACCGGCCAGCGTCAACACAATATGACCCGCCCCGTCCTCGTCCGCCTCAAAATCGACCGATAGCAAAGACAGGATCATATCCTTGTCGCTGCGGTCGATTCCCTGACTGGCCACCGACAGCACCGAATCGAACACAAGAACTGACTGCACCCGCTCAAACGGCCGATCACGACGCGTAGCGGCATCTTTGTCTTCCCAGCGAAAGCGGTTCAGCAGCAATCCAAAACGGCGCTGCGACGGCTTCCACGTCATTTCGGTTACCGGGAACACGGCGTCCTGTGTCAGAGTCGAAATCACCTGCAGATCGTCCGCATCTTCGGCACCCAGGTTCAGCGGGGCCTCGCGTCCATCGTGAAAACTTGCGTCTGTCATTGGCCCTTGATCCGTTCGATTTTGGCACCCACGCCTTCCAGCTTGCGCACAACATGCTCATATCCGCGATCCAGATGATAGACCCGGTTGACCATTGTTTCGCCCTCAGCTGACAATCCGGCCAAAATCAACGAGACCGACGCACGCAGGTCCGTCGCCATAACGGGCGCGCCTTTCAAACGTTCGACGCCCGTGACCGTGGCCGTACCGCCATGAACCTCGATATTCGCACCCATGCGTACAAGTTCCGGCGCGTGCATGAAACGGTTTTCGAATATGCGTTCCTCAAGAACCGAGGTCCCTTCGGCCGTACACATCAACGCCATCATCTGCGCCTGAAGGTCTGTTGGGAAGCCCGGAAACGGCTCTGTGACCACATCCACCGATGTTACACGCCCGTTCTTGCGCGCCACTTTCAGGCCGTTCTCGGTTTCCGAAACACTTACACCAGCCGCGTCCAACTTGGCGGCGAAAGACTCAACCAATGACATACGGCCACCCAACAGTTCAACCTCACCGCCGCAGATGGCCGGGGCCAGCATATAGGTGCCCAACTCGATACGGTCGGTGACAACCTGATGCGTTGCCCCGTGCAGCCGGTCGACACCCTGAATCTCGATGGTCGAGCTCCCTTCGCCCGAAATCTGAGCGCCCATCTTACGCAGGCACTCGACCAGGTCGACGATCTCAGGCTCGCGCGCGGCGTTCTTGAGAACCGTGGTGCCCTTGGCCAGCGTTGCCGCCATAACGATATTCTCGGTTGCCCCCACCGAAGCAAAGCGCATCTCATGCACGGCACCTTTCAGCCCCCCCGGTGCCTTGGCGTGCAGATAGCCATCCTTCAGCTCGATCTCAGCGCCCAGCGCTTCAAGTCCCTCAACGTGCAGATCCATCGGGCGCGCGCCAATCGCGCAGCCACCCGGTAATGACACAACCGCCTGACCCAGCCGCGCCAGCATCGGGCCCAGCACCAGGTTGGATGCGCGCATCTTGCGCACAATCTCGTAATCCGCCGTATGGCTGGTCAGGTCATGGCTCGACATCGCCAGAACCTGCCCGTCCTGCAACGCGGACACCTCAGCCCCCAGCGATTGCAAAAGCAGGGTCATGGTTTTGATATCGCTCAGCCGCGGCGCGTTGGTCAGCGTCAGCGGTTCTTCGCTCAGCAAGGTCGCGGGCATCAGCGTCAGGCACGCATTCTTGGCCCCCGCGATCGGTATTTTACCGTTCAAAGGCCCATTGCCCGTCACCAAAATCGAATCCATCTGCTCTTATCCCTCGTCCTTTACGGATTTATCCTCGGATGCCGCCCGCGCCTTGGCCTGCGCCTTGCGCCGCGCCATATTCGCCTTCAGCGCCGCCTTCAGACGCTCTTCGCGCGCATCCCCGGATTTGCCCTGTTTTTTGGGTGTCGTTCTGTCTGCCATAGTCTTTCTCTACAGGAGGCGAAAAAAACCGTCCAGAGACCCTTGCGCCGCGTTTCGTTTGAGTCTAATCACCCGCCCACAGCGCTGCTGTAGCTCAGAGGTAGAGCACTCCCTTGGTAAGGGAGAGGTCGAGAGTTCAATTCTCTCCAGCAGCACCATCAACATCCTGCAAATAAACAGTAATCGAAGTCGCCGAAAAAGTGATTTCGTTGACTGAGTCCTGCAATACCGGATAAACGCTATTTGTCTGGCAAGTTTTTTGACGCCTGCGGAACACTAAACTCTAGTTTGTCCTTGCAGCTTCTAAACCCAAGGTGCCCTGCGCAGCGTGTAGCATTTGTTGGCAAATCCTCTAAAAGCTTACCCGAGGGATCGATCAACTTAGTGCACAAACATAAGCGACAGAACTCCTACAAGGATCAGGCTCAGCGCCCACACCAGATCAAGGTTGAACCAGCTCTTGGAAAGAAATCGCAGCCCCAGCCAACGGTAGACTCCGAACGCAAGCAGACCGCCAGAGGATGTCATCGCAGCTGTGTGGGCCAAAGCAACCAACACGGCGACTTTCGCGTTACCGGTCATCAGGTCGGAGGCGGCGGCGTGACCCGCGTCAGTTGCGATCGTGCGGCAGATGCCAAGATAGATAGGCACCAACATCAATCCCGCGCCATGCGCCATTGCCGCCAGAAATGACCACAATGCAAGCCGAGACGGCGGCACACGCGCAAGAAAGCGCGGGTGGCGGCGGTTGAACAAAAGATAGACGCCAAGCCCGATCACAAGACATGCCGCGCCAATCTGAATTTCCCGTTGCCGTTCAGCCAGAAACAGCAGCGCTGTGAAAGGAAAAAGAATGGCAGCCATTGCAACGAGATGCCCGGCGGCCAGAGCGATCAATGCGTTGAAGAAACTGTTGCGGCTCTTGTCCATCAATGCGGCGGAAACCGCCAGCGGCCACCCCATCCCGGGATTGATCCCATGGTATATGCCCGAGGCGACAACAGCCCACCAAAGAGCTGTTGTCGTTTCCAATCCGCCCACGCGTCAGACGGACGGGTAGCAGAAACTATCGGTAGAACAGTCGCCGCCTTCAAGGCGTATCTGGTGGCTGCGATAACCTTTTGGGAACTCAACATAGAAATCCTTGTCCAGTTCCAAGCCACCGTTTTCACCGACATTCGCCATGACCATTTGCCCGCCCTCATCGCCTGGGTAGAATTGATCATCCCAAGTTGAATACAACGAGTTGGTCCAATAGACCCGCTTGCCATCCCGGCTGATCTCGACCATTTGCGGACCGTAGGCAAAGCCTTTGCCATTCGGATGCTTCGCGCCGCGCGCAATACCGCCTAGCTCTACCTTCCCGGTCAGCTTGGGGTTCATCGGGTCGGAAACATCATATTGGTGCATTTCACCCTGACCCCAGCACGCGACATAGAGGTACTTGTCGTCAAGGCTCAGGTCGATGTCGGTGACCAATGGCGGTACGGCCTCAAACCCTTGCAACAGCGGCGGAAGGTTTTCAGCCTTCTCTGGCCGGGGATCAATCGTGATTGTCTTTTTCGCCTCAAACGTGCCGTCGTCTTTTTGCCACCACGTGAAGATGCAACCCTGCAGGTTCGTCGTGTCGACCACGACACCACAGAAGCCATAATCCTTTGCAGGATCATGAGCGGGCCGGATTTCCAAAGCCATTTGATGGTTTTCGCCCAGGTCAATAGTCTGGACATTCCGACGTTCGCGCAAATTCCAGAAGTGAATCTTGTGGCCATATTTGTTGGACAGCAAGTCCTCGGCCACGATCCCGTTTTCGAACTGCGGCGGCAAACCCCACTCGGAACTCACCATGTAGTCACGCGGAAGGTTCCACCAGAAATCATAGTGTTTGTCTTGCTCACCCCGGTCCATTTCGTAGCGCCCGAGGATATCAAATGTTTCGCAATCCATGATAAAAATGCCCGGAGGTCCATCAGTTCCATCCGGCCCGCCGCCGCCGAGTGTTGAAACGTAGATACCTTCGGGGCCGCAATGGATTGTATGGGGACGCGAATAACCGGTTTTGGCGAAGACTTCTTCTGGCTCGATAATCTTGTGAATTTTTGCCTTCAGCGGCTCCTTCACGTCGATTACATAAATGCGAGAGGACCGGATACCCGGTATAATCAGATATCGCCGCTCTAGAAAGGCGTGTCCGGTCAATGGAGACAGCGCCGAAGAGCAGGCATTCCAGCCAAAATGATGAAACTCATCCCCCTTGTTGGGCATCATAAGCTTGTGGACGATCTGGCTGTAAGTCTTAGAATTCGGATCAACATCTATAACGGCCAGCCCATCGGGTTCCGAACCATCCGGGCTGAGCATCAATGTGAAGGCAAGCGTTTCCGCAGGCGCTTCCATGGCAAGTTTTGGGGTTGCGTGAAATGTAGGGTCAGGTCTCAGGTTCATAGCGGGCTCCTCCCAGGCCATAAGCGGCAGATCACTTGCAAGACGGATCTGATCTCGCCTGGCGGGAAGAGTGCCATAAATTCCAGATTCGTTGAAATGTCGCGTTTCTGGTGCGATGGGCCAGCGAGCTAGAGCCAAGTCGACAGCTCATGACCGCAGTACGGGACAGCACTCAGTTCGATAGAGCGACAAAGAAATTCACTCTGTTTCGATGAGCTTACGCAGTTCAACGCCCTGGTTTGCAGCGCTCGCGACTATTGCCTCACGCAGGGACTTGCTGCGCTGGACAAGTCTGCGGAATTTTTCCTCGTCCAAAATCAAAAGCGTTGTGGGCACAATCGCACGGACGGTTGCCCGGCGTTTTTGACGCAGCAACAATTCAGTCTGACCAAAAATTTCACCTCGACCCAAGCGCCAGCTTTGTCCAGCCATTTCCAGCTCAACCGCGCCTGAGACGATAAAGTAGACCCTGCGGGCCGGGGCGTTTTTCTGGATGATAATCTCGCCTGCTTCTACGTGGCGGGTCTTTAATGCGCGCACAAGGCGGCGAAGCCCAGACGGGCTTACGTCCGACAGAACCGGTATTCGTTTTACAAGCTCCGCCGCCCGCGGTGCGATATCGATCATCGGGCGCGCTTCGGCTGCCGTGCGCTTTTCGGAAACGTCATGCAAAAGCACTGAATACAGTTCGGCCCCAATCAAACCCTCGTCGAACATCTCGGAGTATTCCCGTTCTTCCAGCCGCAAAGCGATACGGCGGATGAAGCGGCGCTGAACTTCTTCGGCAAAGCCGGGATACTGAAGCTGAAGGCCATCAAGGGCGGTGTCTACATACTCGGCCCTGCGGTCAATAAGCTCCCTGAGGATGCCCGCGACGCGACGCCCGTGTATCCGGCGAATGCGTTGATCCACAAAGCGGTAGATATCGCGAAGCACCAGACGTTGGGCAAGCAATACTTCAAAACGATGCGCGGTTACACGAGCCAGCGGAGCCCGCAAACGCAGTCTGTCATTCAGAAAAGCGGCGACGCGAAAAAATCTGCCGTAATCGATGGTTCGGCGCGCCGCCCGCAGATACCCCGTGCGCCCTTGCAGGCGCGTTGCCTCAATCAGTCGATCAATGTCCAAAAGTGCCCGTTCGGCCAAACGTGTCGAAAGCGATCGGTCGCGCATGTGGCCCAGAACAAAATTCCTCTCGGCACCGGCCAGTGCGATAAGGCCCAGGGTTACGCGATCTCGGTCCAGAATATCTTTGCGTTCCTCTGCGGAACGCACCGCGGCCTCAAGCCTTTGACCGAACTGGACGGCCTCAGACCGGATGATATCGGGCTTCAGTTCATAGCTTGATGTTGTCTTTTCCACGTCTTCGCGGACCGTCTGCAATGAAACGGCGATGACCTGCCGGGACAGGGCTTCGTCCACGGCTGAAAGCTTATCAAGCCCAAGGCGGCGTATGAATGGCCGAAGGGTTGGTCCCTGAACGATAAGGGTGAACAGGGTGAAACCCGTCGCAAGGATACCAACAGCCCTTTTTGTCTCGGCCGCGACTTGGGCGTTCTCTGTAACGGCCAATGCCAGCGCAAGGGTTACTGCACCGCGCATACCTCCCCAGAGAATTGCAAAACGGAACGGGCGATCCACTGGCGGAGAAACACGTAGCAGGGTCAAAAAGGGCAGAAAGCCAAACAGAATAAAAACGCGGGCAGCAACGGCTGCAACAATTACCACAAGGATCAGCCCAAAATCTGACCACTGAAAGCCGCTCAGCAACCTTGGGATCAGCAGTGCGGCAAGAATAAAGATCAGCGCCCCGGCCCAATGCGCAAGCACACCCCAAACATCCGACAAGCGCGCCCATGCCTGCGGGGTCAAACGCCCAGGCGCAGACAGGTTCAGTGTGATACCGGAAACAACTACTGCAATGACGCCAGATGCACCGACACTCTGCTCGGCGACGACATAGGCAAGGTATGGCAACGCGATCGAGATTGAGATCTGCGCCAGTTCAAAGCCCTCGATCAAGGACATCAACCACAGGCTGGCGCGGGCCAGGATCCAACCAGTCACGGCACCCCCAACCAAAAGCAAGGGAAACTGGATAAGAGCGTCACTTGGCTTTGGGTCCGGTGCGCCAACCATCACAAAGCCGATGAACAGCCCGAACAATGCAATCGCGGCTGCATCATTCAGCAGGCTCTCTCCTTCGATTATCCGGGACAGTCTTTGCGGCGCCGCAATTGACCGAAAAATACTCACAACAGCCGATGGGTCGGTTGTGGAAATAATCGCGCCCAGCAAAAGACATGCGACTACAGATAGCGAACTTACGGCTGCCAGGGCAAAGCCAACCGTGAAGGTGGCGACAAAAACCGCGACGATTGCCAGGACGAGTATGGGAACCCAGTCATCCATCATGCGCCGCAAGTTCATTCCAAGCGTCGCTTGAAAAAGGAGCGTTGGCAGGAACAAGTACAGGAAAACATTCGCACTGATCGGTAGCCCGAGGATGGCTTCGGCCACTGGGTTCATCACTTCGGTCAGGTCGGTTCGAAGAAAAAAAGCCGCGGCCACGCCAATAATCGTGCCCAAAACGGCAAGGACGACACTATACGGAATACGAAGCCGCGTTGCGGCTGGCTCGGCCAGGCCGATCACGACGAAAAGCGATGCAACCACTGTTGTTACAAGAACAATATCCATTACACGTCTCTGATCTGGCTAAAGCTATGCCACAGGATTATTCTTGCAACCTGCTTGCCAAGTGGCCCCTAAATGCCTTGCACGTTGAACCCGAAAACTGTCCAAAAGCGCAATATTTCAAATTCTTTTTTAAAGTCAGGCGAACGGCTTACTCTTTCGCCTCTTTTAAGCTCTTTACCAGTGCTATACCAACAGATTTCAGCCATCCGCTTGGCCTGTTTTCCGAATCCGTACAGCAGTCAGGAACGCCAACGTGGCCCTATTCGCTTTGAACTGCCTCGATATGTTAGCATCCATCAGCCACGACGGAGGTCAGGGAGCAAGACACGCGTTCCTTTGAGAAATGAAGGCTGAAGTACGGCGGAACCCAACCTTGCCGAACGGACTTTTTGAAAGGCCAACTCAAATATCGGTGCGGAGCGATCCTGGCGTATCCACCCGGGCAAATCCAATCCGAAGACGTCAGGTCTGATGGCGACCATATTGTCCCTGCCCCTCCAACAAGCGTGTCCAGGGGAGGACAGCAGGGTTAGTGTTTTTAGAACGGAGACATCAATCGTGATCAGTATCACAGCCCCAATGAGAACCCTTACAGCACTCGCGGTGGCGGTAATGCTACCGTCGGGATCATCTGGCGAGACATCGCACGGCTTTCCCGCTGACACGATCAAATCGGTTGTGTCCGTGCTTCCCGTGTGGCCCGGCCACGCGCAGGGCGGTGCAGGTACACGACCGGGGGTTGCGCCGGAAGGCAGCGGTGTTGTGCTGCCCTCAGGCTTTATCGCAACGGCATGGCATGTCATAGAACCAGCCGATCGCATAGATGTGCGCATGTGGGATGGGCGTGTTTTGCCCGCAACGCTAATCGCGTCAGATGCCGCCAGCGATATCGCTCTGCTGCGCGTGGATGTTGATCTCCCGGGTTTTGAGATTGCCCCGCCACCTGCGCTGGCGGCACCAGCCTGTGCAATGGGCAATGCTTGGGGCTTGGGTATTTCCGTCACCTGCGGGGTGGTCTCGGCGCTCGACATTTCGGATGCTGGTTTCAATCCGGTTGAACACTTTGTTCAAACCGATGCTGCAGCAAACCCCGGAGTATCGGGCGGCGCGCTTGTCGATGCAAACGGGCGCCTTCTTGGCATGATGTCGGCCATATTTGCGTCGAGCGGTGATACAAACATTGGGGTTAATTTCGCGGTCTCGACCGACCTTCTGATCCGTGTTGCGGACGCGTTGGTCGAAGACGGCAGTGTTTCTTATCCCGATCCGGGCTGGAGCCTTGCAAACCCGGGCCGAAAGCAACTTGCCGAAAAAGCCGCGCCTGTTATTTCCGCGATACAACCGGGTGGCGCGGCTGAGGTTGCCGGGCTTTTGCCAGACGACCTTGTCACGCATGTTGACGGCCGCCGAGTGCTCAAGCCGCGCGACGCTGTCGCGGCCCTGTCCCTCTTGCCGGAAAATGCCGCGCAGGTCGACGTGAGAGTTGAGCGCGCAGGGCGACAGATTACAGCAGTGCTACTGCTGAATGAGCCTTCAACGGATGAACCAAGCACTGAGGCTCTCGGCGACTGCCCGCACCCCGCGCCGGTTTGCCGGTTGCGACAGGCGGTCTTCCCGATATCCAGTTTCGATCCGGTTGCCAGCGCCACGCGAATTGGGCCGAACCTGCTTGTGACCAACCGCCATGTGGTCGCCAATCAGCCGGATGTCGTTGTCTTTACACCGGACGGTCCGCGCGACGGACGTGTGGTGCCATCTGCATATGCCGGAGATCTTGCACTTATTGAAGTGGATGGGTTGCCGAGTACCGGTGTCATCGCTGAGCTGGATTACGAGAATGAAGCGTTTGACGAGACCTATGCGATCGGTGCGGATGTTGGCAGGCAGGAAGTACGCGTGTTTGAACCCGGCGCGCTGATCGCGGCACCTGCACCCGGCGCGGATCTTGGGCGCGTTCATGTGACATCTTATATGCAACCCGGCGTCAGCGGTGGTGCGCTGGTCAACAAGGACGGAGGGCTTGTGGGCATCAATGCCGGTGGCGGCGAAGGCCGCTATGAAGCCATTCCAGTCGCTGATATTCGAGCGCTTCTTTCGCTCAGAGATGATCCGCGCGCGACCGAGATTACGGCCAGCCTTGGGTCAGCTTTGGCGGATTGCGTTGACGCGATGGATGCCTTGGACGTCACCGCTGCGCAGGACAAGGATTTGGCAGCACTGGCCGACACCTGTTCCGCGACCCAAAATCAAGGACAGCTTTTGGAAGCAGGCCGCATTTTGGCGCGTGCGGGCGACTTTGACGCGGCGATTGCCCTTCATGGGCAGGCAGTCGATCAAGTCCCTAATTCTCTCAACGCACGCATTTCGCTGCTGGTATCATTGCAACTGGCGGGCAGGTTCAATGAGATGACGCACCACGCACGCCGCGCGATGGAACTGGCCCAGGATGACCCTCAGGTCCTGCGGTTCGCAATTCAATCCGGCGTATGGGGCGACGCACCGGAACTTGCTGAAGACGCATACATGGCCTTGCTTGAAGCTGATCCCACGCAAGCGCAAGCTGCGCGACGATTTATCGACAGTTCACCACCCGCCCCGACACGACAGTAGCTACGGATTTAACGGATTGGGAATCCATCCTGTTGAAAGCACACCGTCACGCTCGAACGGAGAAGGATTAGCCAGTTTCAAAATACTGTTTTAAGCTCTATGGCGGTAAGCTCTGGCCTTTCCGCCACAAGACGCGCCGCCAATGCCGCAACGCGTGGAACCGCATAGCTCGAACCTGACGCGAAACCCGACGCACCTCGAAAATCCACGATCTGCACGTTTTCTGCCGGAACCATCACATCCACATGGGTTTGGCCCCAGTTCGAGCCTTCAGCCAGACGTCCAAACTCATCCGCCGATGTCACCGTAAGGATCCGATCAGAGGACATCGCCGCCGGGTAAACCGGGTTCTTGTCGATATCCCGTCCGTTATTGCCCGCAGAGACAATCGCAAGCACATCGAACGCATCCAAGGCGGCCTCGAACGCGGCCCACTCCGTTTTTTTGTTGCTGCCCAGCGGCATAGCTAAAATCCGCACGCCATCACCTGCGGCCCGCGCGACGGTATCGCCCAGGCGCGTCATGTCCGGCCGCGGATACCTGTAGGGAACAATCGCGGCATCGGGTGCTTCACGAACAAAGATGGACGCGACGGCCGTCCCGTGCCGGATGGGCAAGAACCGTCCGCGTGACACGTCGCCATCGTAGGGCCACGGGTCCATATCCCAATAGTCGAACCCAAGCGGTTGTTTGTCCGAACCGCGCGCCAGTTGATCCCGAAAAACCGGCAGGTCGTAAGCAAGCCCGGAGTCGATGAATCCGACTCGCACACCGCCGTTGTCCTCGCCACCTGGCCAAGGGGCTTGCAGCGTTTCGGTCCACCTTACTGTTGTGAGGTCTTCATCAAGCTGATCAAGATATTGCCAGGCGTCACCTGCTGACCGAATTTCGCGGCCCGATCGAACATTGCAACCCCCATCCGCGATCGCCAAAAGGTAAGGTTCCGGGCCGTTGCCATGGTTAAGCCACAGCGACGCTCGAAACTGTCTCAGCTGCCCATTATGCTGGCGGCGTTCAATTTCCAGCTCACTGCGGTCAGTCATGACAAGCCGAATGGATATCACACGAGGTCTTGCGATATTGGGACGATGTTTTTCGCTGATCAGCCAACTTCCGGGAATGGCGGTCTGAGCAGCAAGACCAGTAAGCTCTGGCAGGCCGCAGACGGCGTTAACAGCATCAAGAACAGTTTGAACATGCTGCTCGCGCACGTCCCGTGCGACCGCGAAACCTGGCAAAATGAGGCACGTGAGAACACACACATGCAGAAGCACGGCCATAGATTTTAGTGTCCAGACATGTATCGTCGCGCGCATGATTTACGTGGACTCCCATGAAACCAGCCTGCCTGCCACCCGACAAGGCCAACACCCGGCAGAGGAATTTTGTTGCCGCTACTACCTGTTTACTCGGCTGCTTTCGCTTGTCCATTCTGTTTGGAAAGTGCGGCCCATGCGTCGTGTTGCGCCAAGAATACCCGCCCGTTCAGGTCGTCGATAAAATGCGACCGCTTCAGGCGGTCCATCACCGGCCCTTTCACTTCTGAAAGGTGAAGACCGACCCCCATATCCTTCAGGCGATGGTTGATGGCCTCAAGACTTTCGAGGGCAGAATAGTCCACCTCGTTCACGGCAGAAAACATCAGGACGACATTCTGGATTCCGCAGCCATTGGTGACACGTTTCTGCACAAGGTCCTCAAGGAACCGGGCGTTTACGAAATAGAGGCTCTCGTCTACTCGCAAGGTCACCAGTGCCGGGTCTGTTTCTACCTTGTGACGCAGGATATTTCGGAAATGCTGGGTCCCGGGAACAAGGCCGACCTCGGCCACATGCGGGCGCGATGTCTTGTAAAGATGCAGCAGGACAGAGATCGTGACACCCGAGGCAACTCCGACCTCAACACCCAGCCCAAGGGTCAAAACGATTGTCGCCGCCACAGCTGTGAAATCGGCCCTCGAATAACGCCATGTCTTTTGCAGGATTGAAAGGTCAACAAGGCTCAGCACGGCGACAATGATTGTTGCAGCCAGCGTTGCGTTCGGCAAAAAGTAGACCAGCGGCGTCAGCGCGACAGCAGCAATCGCCAACCCGACGGCCGTAAAGGCACCAGCGGCTGGTGTTTCAGCCCCGGCGTCGAAATTCACGACCGAGCGCGCAAAACCACCTGTCACCGGGTAGCCACCTGTGAACGCAGCGCCAAGGTTGGCGGCGCCCAGTCCAATCAGTTCCTGATCCGGGTCGATCCGCTGACGCTTTTTCGCCGCCAGGGTCTGCGCCACGGAAACGCTTTCGACAAACCCGATGATCGAAATCAGGATTGCAGGAACAAGCAGCGCGCTCAGCAGATCTGGCGTAAAACCCGGAAGCGTCAAAGGGGGCAGGCTCTGCGGAACCTCACCCACGATTTTCACGCCCCGGTCATTCAGCCCTAATAGCCAAACGGACAGGGTGGTTGCGACAACAGCGGCCACAGGTCCGGCCTTTGTCAGAATGTCGGAAATCAGCGGCGGCGTGCCCAGTTTGCGCAACGTGGGTTTGAGGTTGCCACGCACCCAGAAAAGGAAGCCAGTGGCAGAAACGCCGATTGCAAGCGTGATCCAATTGACCTCGTTCAGATGCGCGAAGATCGAACCCAGCATTTCGGGCAGCGTGTGCCCATGGGCGCTGATCCCCAAGATATGCTTGAGCTGGCTGGTCGCGATCAGGATACCCGAGGCCGTGATGAACCCGGCGATGACGGGGTGGCTGAGGAAATTGGCAAAAAAGCCCAGACGGAACACCCCCATCAGAACAAGAAATCCGCCCGACAGGAATGCCAGCGTCAACGCTGCAACGGCATAGCCTGCGGTTCCCTGCTCGGCGACTTGACCCACGGCTGAGGCGGTCAGCAGTGACACAACGGCGACCGGCCCGACCGCAAGGGCCCGGCTGGTGCCGAAAATTGCATAAAGGATTATCGGCGCGATCGAGGCGTATATGCCCGCTTCCGGCGGCAAACCCGCCAAAAGGGCGTACGCCAAGGATTGCGGTATCAGCATAATTGTGACGATAACCGCCGCGATCATGTCATTCGAAAATGCCTTTCGGTCATAGGTGCGACCCCAGTCCAAAACCGGCATATAGCGGCGAAGATGGTCAATCATCGTGTTCATCCGTAATAATGGGCGGATCTGATCCGCCCGTTATTCATCGCGCATGAAGGAAGGAAATGCGCAATTGCGTCAGTAGCTTACTCAACCAAAACCTTCAGTTTCTCTGGTTTGGCCATCCATTCCTTGCCCCGAAGCATGGCTTTCCAGTAGATCGGCGGCAGTACCGTTTCCTTGAGGAACCACGCCGTGCGTGTTGGCTTTGTTCCATCCAGAATGAACTTCGGGAACGAGGGCTGCAAAGTTCCGCCATACCCGAACTCAGCCAGAACGATCTTACCGCGCTCGACCGTCAGCGGACAGGAACCGTACCCGTCATACTGAGCTACCGCAGAACGCCCGGCGATGTCGGCAACGATGTTGTCGGCCACGGTTGGCGCTTGTTTGCGTGCTGCGGCTGCGGTCTTGGCATTGGGCGCATTCATCACATCACCCAGCGACCAGATGTTGTCGAATTCCTTGTGGCGCAAAGTGGCCTGATCCACGTCAACCCAGCCAGCAGCATCCGCCAAGGGCGAGACACGGATGAAATCTGGTGCCGTTTGCGGCGGGCAGACATGCATCATGTCGAACTCAACCGTGACCTCAGTGGGATCAGTATCGGGTTTTTCGACCCTAAAGGTCGCTTTCTTGGCCGGACCGTCCACCGAGACGAGATTATGGAAGAAGTTTAACCCCGCGTTGTACTTTTCGACGTATTGCATCAGGGCTGGAACGTAATCCTTGACGCCGAACAGCACGCCGCCTGCGTTCATGAATTGAATGTCGATGTCTTTCAGGACACCGCGGCGGAACCAGGCATCACCAGAGAGATACATCGCCTTTTGCGGTGCGCCCGCGCATTTGATCGGCATCGGCGGCTGGGTAAAGATTGCCCGGCCTTCCTTCATCTGCTCTACCAATTGCCATGTATAGGGCGCCAGATCGCACCGATAGTTCGACGTGACGCCATTGCGCCCAAGCGTTTCCTCAAGACCCTCGACTTTGCCCCAGTCGAGTTTCAGACCGGGACACACGACCAGGCGATCATACTTCACGACCCGGCACCCATCGAGGATCACAGCGTTGTTCTTCGGTTCAAACGCCGCGACGGCGGACTTGATCCAGTGCACACCCTTCGGGATCAGGCTGCCCATGGTCTTTGCCGTACTCTGCGCGTCGAAAATACCGCCGCCGACCATGGTCCAGCCGGGCTGATAATAGTGTATGTCGGCTGGATCAATGACTGCGATGTTTAAACCGGGCTTGCGGGATTTGAGGCTGGCGGCAACCGAAATGCCGCCCGCGCCCGCACCGATGATGACAACTTCGAAATGCGCATCACCCGTATCTGTCGGGGTCTTACCCCCGTTGGCGATACGACGGGCCACGCCGTTCATGTCATACCCTGCCGCCTTGGTCGCAGAGAGGATCTCGGACATCGGGCGTTTCTTGGCCTCGTGGAACGACCAGAGCGTCGCCGACCGCGTGCCTGTTCGGCAATAGGCCAGAAGGGGGCGCTGCAGGTCTGCCAAAGCGTCACCAAACGCCTCGACATCTTCGTCCCTTACCATGCCGGACTGAACGGGCACATAGCGCGCCTGAAGACCAGCGGCCTTTGCAGCCGCCTCGATTTCCTCGAAAGAGGGCTGATCGGCGCCTTCACCATCCGGCCGGTTGCAGATGATCGCCTGGAAGCCTTCTGCGGCAATTGCAGGGATGTCTTCCACCGAGATTTGCGGGCTTACCGTGAATTTCGGCGAGATTTTCCTGAGTTCCATTTTTTCCCTCCACCAGAGCAGATTTTGCTCAAAGACCGTTAACCGGCACCTTGAGCATCGGGTTTCCGTCTTTGTCGGTCGGCACCTCGCCAGCGCGCATGTTGACCTGCAATGACGGGATGATCAGCTTGGGCATATCCAACTGCGCGTCGCGCTCGGTGCGGAATTTGACGAATTCTTCTTTCGACTTGCCACCGCCAACATGGATGTTGTGCGCTTTCTCGTCGCCGACTGTTGTTTCCCATTGAATATCGCGGCCATTGGGGCCGTAGTCGTGACACATGAACAGCCGCATTGCATCCGGCAGCGCCAGAACCTTTTGAATGCTGTCGTAAAGAACACCCGCATCCCCGCCTGGAAAATCTGCACGCGCTGACCCGCCATCCGGCATAAAGAGCGTATCGCCAACAAAAGCAGCGTCGCCCATGACATGCACCATGCAAGCAGGGGTATGGCCCGGGGTGTACATGGCAAAGGCCTGCATATTGCCGACCATATAGGTATCGCCATCTTCGAAAAGCCGGTCGAACTGGGACCCGTCGCGCTGAAACTCTGTCCCTTCATTAAAGACTTTGCCGAACGTATCCTGCACGACCATGATCTTCGAACCGATACCGATCTTGCCGCCCAGTTTTTGCTGGATGTACGGCGCGGCGCTCAGGTGATCGGCATGAACATGGGTCTCGATGATCCATTCCAGCTTCAAGCCTTGCGCATCAATCTGCCGGATGATTTCGTCCGCGTGATCATAGGTGATGCGACCTGCCGCATAGTCGATATCCATGACGCTGTCGACAATCGCGCAGGCGTTCGATGTCGGGTCCTTCACAATGTAACTGATCGTGTTTGTGGCCTCGTCGAAAAAGGCCTGAACCTCGGGTTTGATATCCATGTTGACAGGATAGTCGGTCATGTTTGTCTCCTCCTGAAACGGGTCAAGCCGCATTGGTGCGGCGCGGCGCCGTAAGTGATTGAATGAACTTGGCAAGAAGTATTCCTGCCACCAGAGCTGCGGTGAAGGCTACGACCTCCCACCGGCCCGTACCTAACGCCGGCAGCGCGCCGCCCGGACAGAAACCCGCGATGCCCCAGCCGATTCCGAAGACGGCAGAACCACCGATCAGACGGGCGTCAATTGTGCGATTAGCGGGCACTTTGAAATCAGTCTCGAAGATCGGTGCGCTTCGTCCGAAGACAAGCTTATAGCCGATGAACGTGGTCACAAGCGCCCCGCCCATCACGAAGATCAGCGACGGATCCCATGTGCCGGCGATATCAAAAAAGTTTAGGACCTTTGCCGGGTTTGCCATGCCTGATATCGAGATACCGACACCAAAGATCAAGCCGATCAGATATGTTGCGATCAGTTTCATGGGCTACCCTCCGATTACGTGGCGGACGATATAGACCGTTAGGCCGGTGAAGATCATGAAGGTGATCGTAGCAGCGATGGACCGCGGGCTCAGGCGCGCCATTCCGCAAACCCCGTGCCCTGATGTGCAGCCCGAGCCGTAGGTCACGCCGACGCCCACGATCAGTCCGCCAAAAATCAGGGCGAGGGTTGAAATCGGAACCTCAACAGCGGGCATTTGGCCGGTCATCAGCCAGACGCCAGCCGGACCCGAAACCATCCCGGCAACAAGGGCCGCACGCCACGAGAAATCCTGACCAGAGGCCGGTTGAAACAAGCCTGCCAAGATACCGGTCGCGCCAAAAACACGCCCGAGCATCAGCATAAGAAGCGTCGAGGATACGCCGATCAGGACACCGCCTGCAAGCGACGCCCAAGGAGTGAAAGCCGTCTCAATCATCAGCAGTCTCGGCAGGTTTTGAGGCCGATAAGGCTATAAATCGGGCAATTCCCGACAAAGGCCGTCAGCGTGAAGATGCCCGCCACGACAAGCGCTAGCCAGAACAGAAGACCTGTCCCCAAAGCACTCGTGCCGAACGCCAAAACAAATAACACCGCAGCAATAGCCAGACGGCCGCCACGGTCAAATTTTCCCATGTTGGTGGTCATGTTCCTACTCCATCGAGATTCGATGGATGTACCATGGCATACATCTGACCGATCCTTTGGTGACCAAGTCACCAAAAGCAAACTAAACAGCCAACACGCCGGATTCAGACACCCGTGCCAGAGGATCTGACCAGCCGTTCAATCCCTGCCCGGCCAGTAAGCCGTACCTCACCACGCGATTGTTCGACCCAGCCGCGGCGGTTGAACTCTGATAGCGTCCGCGAGATTACTTCACGCGCCGTGCCAAGCTCGGTCGCCAGAACAGCATGCGTTGCGTGCACCACACCGTTCTCGTCCGCCAGTTCCAAAAGCCGCGAGGCAAGGCGCACGTCCATGCGTTGGAACACGATGTCATCAATAAGCGTGAAAAGGTCGGTGATGCGTTTTGAATACGCGGTAAATACAAACTCACGAAAGACGGGCGAATTCGCGACCAGTCGATCGAAAGTCGTGCGTGGAATGGCGACGGCGCGCACATCTGTCTCAGCAATCCCATCCGCTGAATACTCTTCAAAGGCCAGCATGCACGCCGTCGTCAGGACACAGCTTTCACCGGCATGCACACGATAGAGAAAAACCTCGCGCCCCGTTTCCGACTTTTGCTGAACCCGAACCGTCCCGTCCAGCAGGAGCAGCAGGTTGTCAGCCGACTGCCCGGGCCCAAAGACCTTCGTACCAGCGGGAACCGAGACGATCTGACTTCCGGCCTCAAGGTCTGCGCGAATATCGTCTGGCAGGCGGCTTAGCCCCTTGAACTTGTCGATCCATGTCCCTTCCATCTTGTTTGCCCCTGTTCTTGATTGCCTGGAAAAGCGAACGCGTTCCGGTTTGTCCGAGTCGCCAATTGTCGTGTATTCAAAGTGTCTTGGTCGGGAAACACCAGACTTTCGTTACGAATTTTTCCGACCCCAGTGAAACCGATGCCTGCGACCCGTTCGACTTGCGTGATATCCTGGCGAGCCGTACACTCACTCCAGGTCGTTTGAGGCGGCCACCCGGTCCGCGGAAAGCTGTCATCGGCACCTCGCAGAGAATACACGAAAACCACATCGGTTTCTCAGCCCGGTTTAGCGGACCCTCGGGCAGCGGAGGGAACACCGATGACAAAATCAATCGACCAATTACGACGTGATGCCAAAGCTCTGGGTAAAGCGCTGACTGCGGGCGATAAGGGCGCGATGCTGCGCATTCATGGTATCATTCCGATGCCCAAGAACAGCGTCTATAAACACGCCGATTGCTTACACGTCATCGCGCGTGAAACGGGATATGCGTCGTGGCCTGCACTGAAACTGGCCGTCGAAACGCAGGGCATGGATCGCGCGCAGAAACAGGGTCGGCTGCGTTGGGCGCTTTACAATGGCTCGCCCGAGACGGTCGCGCACCTGCTTGCAGATGAGCCAGATCTTGCGGCGGGGCAGGTTCCCCTTCTTGTCGCAATGTACGAAATCGACGCCATGCGCAAAATTTTGGCTCAGGACCCAGGGGCCGCCACGCGCAATTATCCACCAAGACGCCCGATGTGCCATCTTGCGTTTTCCAGACACATCAAGTCAGCGCCTGAAAAAGAAAGTGACATGCTGGCGATGGCGGAGCTGCTATTGGCGAACGGCGCAGATGTGAATGACAGTTTCGCTTTCGACCCGTCAGAAGAACACCGGTTGTCCGCGCTCTACGGTGCGATTGGGCATGCTGACAATATGCCATTGGCAAAGTGGCTGCTGTCGAAAGGCGCAGATCCAAACGACAACGAGTCGCTCTACCATTCGACCGAGCTTGGCCATACCGTTGGTCTTCGTTTGTTGCTGGAGCATGGCGCAGACCCCCAGGGCACAAATGCACTTCCCCGCGCCATTGATTTCAACAGCGCCGAGGCTGTTCGCCTGCTGCTTGAACACGGCGCGGACCCCAATGAAGGCATTGCCCCGCACCCGTCGGGCGAACCCTCACTGGTAATCCCCGCCCTGCATCAAGCGGCGCGGCGCCTGGCTTCGGGTGAAATCGCCCAAATGTTGCTGGATCATGGTGCAGACCCAAACGCCGTCAGTCGCGGTCATACGCCCTATGCTTTCGCCCGAATCTTCGGGAACCGTGACGTGGTGGAGGTATTGGAACACGCGGGTGCAATGACCCAGCTTTCGCAGACAGAAGAGCAGCTTGCGCGGGCAGCGGACGGCACTCCCAAACCCGGTGACATGATAGACATGAATGCGCTGTCGGATGAGATGAAATGCCTTCTGTGCCGCCTCGTCTGGCGCGAAGGAACCCTGCCTCATATGCAGCGTTTGGTTGAGATGGGCTTTGACCCCAATCATCCGGACGAGATGGGAATGCCGCCGCTCCACCTGGCTGCCTGGGAGGGCATGGTCGAAGTCATGTCCTATTTTCTGGGCCAACACCCCGATCTCGAACACACCAACGCTTACGGAGGCACGTTGTTGTCAACCATCATCCACGGATCGGAAAACTGCCCGCAAAGAGCCTACCGCGACCACATCGAATGCGCGCGTATGGCGCTGGCAAAGGGTGTGGCGCTGCCCCGAAAAGCGGCACGGTTTGCGACGGTGCCCGAGATGTCCGCTTTTCTGGCTGACTGGGCAGAGTCCCATCCCGAACAAGTTGTCGAACATGGCGTTGTCTAATTCGGATAGTGCACGGTAAAACAAAGACCAAGGCAGGCGTAGCTTATGAACCGCGCTTGAAGGGCTGTGCATACTCATTTCTAACCGGAGCAGCACAAGCCGTTGACTGTGCAAAAAGCCTTAGTGACCCGAACTTCGTTTCTTCCAAATTGCGACACGCTGCTCATCGCGTTTTTCGTATTCTGCGACAGCCTCGTCGAGATCGCGATCGACAATTCCCTCACGGTCTGCCCCAAGATCCGTCATGCGCATGGTAAACCAAGCGGTCATACCACCGGGCGACAACGTGTCAAAGCGAGGAAACGCAGGGCTACTTTTTCCTGCTTTCCATGTCGCTGGTAAGCAGGGGTCAAGCACAAATCCCCGTGCCAAACCTACCGCATCCACATCGCCGGAACGAACGGCAGCTTCGGCTTCCTCGTGGCGTTTGAACCCACCTGTCGCCATGAGCGGTATCGAGGTCAGTTGACGCGCCGTGCGGGCAAATTCGACAAAATAGGGCCCTTTAGTGTTGCGCTCCGAACTCGACGGCGCACCAGGAAAGTACGTGCCGCCGCTGATGTCCAGAAGATCAACACCCTTCCCTTCCAGAGCAGCCACGACCTTGAGGGCTGCTTCTTCTGTCAAACCTCCGACAAGCTGATCGGTCGCGTTTAACTTTACCGAAACAACAAAGTCAGATGGAACGGCGGCGCGAACAGCTTCGACCGTTTCGATAAGCAATCTCATTCGCGCGTTTATCGAACCCCCATAGGCATCGGTTCGATGATTAAAAAGCGGAGACAGAAACTGACTCAGAAGAAACCCGTGTGCGGCATGAATTTGAACACCGCCAAAACCCAACTCTGCCGCATGACACGCCGTTTTGGCAAAACACTCGGGGACGGTTTCGATTTCAGCGCGTGACATGGCCTCGCTGCGGAACTCAGGAAAGTCCATCTGGCTTGGCCCTCTGGGTTTGCTTATCGGCAGATGCGCCAGTGCACCGGCATGTCCAAGCTGTAGCCAAAGCTGGGCCGTGTTTGCCGATCCGCGTCGAGCAAGTTCGCGAAACGCGCCCGTTTTGGCTTTGTCATCCAGAATAAGGTTACCCGGTTTTTCAGGGTATCGCGGATCGCCTTGGACCTCTCCTATGATTGAGGCTGCCAGCCCACCCTCTGCCCACCGCTCATACAGCCGTATCTGAATGGCGGTCGGGTTGCCTTGACCATCCCCCAGTGAATCCGACATGGCCGATTTTATGATTCTGTTCTTTAGCAAACAACCATTTGGCAGGGTCAGCGGTGTAAAAAGAGTTTGTGTCGATACGGCGTGCAAAGAAGAACTCCTCGGGCTACCAGCGTATATCTGATATACTTTGGAAAAGCTTTAAGGATAACTGAGCAACCAGGATCATATCTTGATACTTTTTGGAACAGATGACACAGAAGATAGAACTGGAAATCCTGCTGGCCGTTGTTGATCATGGCAGTTTCTCGGCAGCAGCCAGAGCGTTGGGGTACACCCCGTCTGCGGTTGGCAAACGGGTTCATCAACTGGAAAAACGATTGAATGTGCCGCTGCTTGTCCGCTCGACCCGACGCATGACGCTGACAGAAGCGGGTCGACGGTACGTCGAGGAAGCCAGAGGATTATTTGCCCGCCTGTCAGCGCTCGAGGCGGATATCGCCGATGATGCCTTAACTTTGCGCGGTACGATACGACTGACAAGTTCAGCGGCGCTTGGTCGTCGGCAGGTCGTGCCCCTGGTGATCGAATTCATGGAACGTCACCCTGAAGTCGAGATAGAGCTACTTTTGACGGACAAGATCGTCGACCTGATCGGTGATGGCTTCGATCTTGCAATCCGAAGCGGCATCTTACCCGACTCGTCCCTCGTATCTCGACGACTGATGAATAATCCTCGCCTGCCCTGTGCGACACCTGACTATCTTGAACGGCATGGTATTCCTGAAAAACCCGATGATCTGACAAACCACAGATGTCTGCGACTCGGGCAGGAAAGGCTGCTGTCAGATTGGGGCTTTACCCAACCGCAGGGCGGTTTGGCGCGACTTGGCGCGGGTTTTTCCTGCAACAACCTCGAGGCGCTCCATTCGGCATGCCGTGCTGGGCTTGGCATTGCGTGGTTACCATCGTTCCTTACCACGACCGACCTGCAAACAGGATGTCTTGTGCCAGTGTTGGAAGAATACACAGAACCGGATGCTGGCGGCGGTATCTTTATTCTGCGCCCCGAAACGGCATTCCTGCCATACCGGACGCGCAGCTTGATCGACTTTCTGGCAGATCGCTTCCGCTGACCAAGCAGAGCCCGACAGTTCGAGACGTGCAAGCTGGGCGTTCGTGTAAACCGGGAACGCGGGCAAAGCAGGTAGACGGCCTGCACGACAAAGCGGTCACAGCGCCCCAAGCTATCGTCTGACAAACGCGACCTGAATTTTCTGATCGCGATTTATAGCGAACAGGCTTCATTTCACTACAACTGTCACACTGTCGATCGTTCCGGAAAACCGTGAGGCGGCTTCTGATCCGACAGTTTCGACGACTGGCGTAGCAAGGTCCACACCCACATCGGCCGTTTCATCAGCGGAAAAAATGTGGGGCTGCGTACGCTCGATGCGGCCCTCACCAACCTGCGTATCGTTGACGAATAGACGCGCATCTCCACCCTTGCCAAGGCCGTCGCCGTCATAGTCAAACTCAAAGCGGAGAGTAGCACGCCCGGGAGCGAGTTTCTCGGTCCCAGTGATCGAAAAGCGCTCCAACCCCAGGAAGTTATAGTCATATCCGGGCACACCGCCGTTAACATAAAGGGACCAGCCGCCGAAACGCCCGCCCTGCGCGATGATCGTTCCATCGGCTCCGCTTTCCGGCACCTCGATTTCCGCTGTTATCGTCTTGGATTTGTTTTTTATGTCGAGGAAAACGTTCTCCGTCATGCCAGTCATGCCGCCAGCAAGGGTAATCGACGTCCTTCCGGCCATCAGGTCTGGTCGGCCAGCTGACGCCGGATTGATGCGTTCAAAGACACGGTCATCGATCGGCAAAACGTTGTTCCTCGCCGCTTCCTGCATGAAGATCGTCTGCATTTGGGCCAGTTTCTCCGGCATGTCTTCGGAAAGATCATTAGTGAGGCTGAAATCGGTGTTGGTATCGTAAAGTTCCCAGATATCGTCAGCCAGCGCTCTGCGCGGTTTTGGCTCCCAAGGTGCTTTGTGAATCGTGCGTGCCCACCAACCCTCATGGTAAATCGCCCGGTTTCCGAACATTTCGAAATACTGCGTGGTATGGCGCTCTCCTGCGGTCGGGTCGTCAAAGGTGTAGAGCATACTGATCCCATCCATAGGATATTGCGGGACACCATTGACCTCGCGCGGCTCTGGTATGCCGGCAGCCTCAAGGATGGTTGGTGCGACGTCTATGACGTGAGTGAACTGATCCCGCTGCTCGTCTCTGGCCTCGAAACCGTCAGGCCAATGGACGACCATACCGACCTTTGTTCCACCCGGGTCCGACGCGACCTGCTTTGTCCACTGATAGGGCGTATCCATGGCGACGGCCCACCCGGCCGCCATATGAGGATAGGTTTCGGGGCCGCCCCACTTGTCGAGCTTGGTGAGCATGTCTGACACCTGTTCCTGCACACCGTTGAAATACGTCATTTCGCTGAACATGCCGTTGCGGCCGCCTTCAGCGCTGGTGCCATTGTCACCGTAAACGAGGAAAATCAGCGTGTTATCAAGCTGACCTGTCGCTTCGACGGCTTCAACGACACGACCGATCTCGTAATCAGTCATGTCGACATAACCCGCGAAAACCTCGAACTGTCGTTTGTAGAGGGTCTTTTCATCCTCGCTCAGCGTATCCCAGTCTGGAATGGCTTCGGGCTTGGGTGCAAGTTTCGTTCCTTCCGGGACAATTCCGCGCTCGATCTGGCGCGCAAGGATCTCTTTTCGAAGCACATCCCAGCCCGCATCGAACTTCCCCTTCCATTTCTCCGACCATTCCTGCGGAACGTGGTGGGGCGCATGTGTAGCGCCCGGCGCAAAGTAAACAAAGAAAGGACGATCCGGCGTGAGTGCTTTCTGGTAGCGAATCCAAGCAACCGCCTGATCCGTCATATCGGTAAGGAAGTGATAGTTCGGATCTTCGGGCAATTCGACCGGGTGCACGCCATCGTAAATAAAGGGTGCCCACTGGTTCGTCTCGCCCCCGAGAAACCCATAGAACTTATCAAACCCCTGACGTGTCGGCCAACGATCCTGTGGGCCTGCAATGCTCGCCTCCCAGGCGGCTGTTTCGTGCCATTTACCGAAGGCGGCGGTGGCATACCCGTTGAGCCGCAGAACCTCAGCAATGGGCGCAACCGATTTCGGGATCTGGCCGGTGTTACCCGGATATGCCGTGCCCATTTCGATAATTCCACCCATGTTGTTCACATGATGATTTCTGCCGCTCTTCAGCGCGGCTCGCGTTGGCGAACAGACTGCTGTGGTGTGAAAATCAACAAATCGAAGGCCCTCCGTCGCCAATTCATCGAAAACATCTGTTTCGACGGGGCCGCCGAAGGTGCTCGTTCCTGCGAAGCCCAAATCATCTACCAGAACAACCAAGACATTAGGCGCATTCTCAGGGGCTTTCACTTGAAAGAAAGGCGGCGGGGACGTGTCGCGCACATCGAGTTCGACATAACCCTTGGTGTGAGGGGGCGCGATCGGCAATACTTCACGATCCAATTCATTCTCGGCATGTGCCGCGCACGCAAAAAGCACGCTAGCCCCGGACATAATGAGTCTGTTCCTGGTCAACATGAAGTTCGTCTCCCTAGTTCCTCTTGGTTAGCGAAATCCCTTTAAGTCCCTGAAATCCATGCTTTTGCACCAATCTCAGCAGTTGTTGGCACCAGAGGCACATCGGCGCACGGTGCGCCGACCCACGCCGGCAACACTTACCGGGATCAACCGCCACCCTAGCTGAGCTTCAGCCTTTCCAACGAAACCAAAGCCGCCCCACCGTCCAAGGTAACGCGCCAACTCGATGGACGTGGCAGCCGCGAGCAACGCGTCAAGCGAAAGCGACAGTCTGCGTAGCTTGCTCATTCAATTTCTCCTATCGAAAAGTGCGCGGGCAAACCTAAGAAGGCATTTGCTGCCTCGCTCGCATCGATGCCGGTGGCTCCAGGTCTGGTTTCGCCGGTTTTTCCGCGATCATTTTTGCGTGCCGCCCGTCAGAAGCGATACGTCGCACCAAAAATCGGGCCCGACTGTTCAAAACTGAAGTCAGTTCCGCTGATGGTGTTTTCGACGTCGAGATACCGGTAGCCGAAACGGAGGTCCCAGTTTTCATTGAGCGCGTAATCCGCGCTCAGAAGAACCTGCCAGGTCTCGCTGTCACCGTCGAAGCCGCCGTAATCAAGAAATGCGGTGCCGGACCAGCGGTCGGAGAACCGCATGTTTGCGCGCACCCCGATGATCGGATCTATCCAATCCTCACTGGCAGTGACTGACGGAACCGGCGGGCCACCAACGAGATTCAACTCCGTTTCCGTATCGAAGTATCTAAATCCGCCTGCAACATCGACAGACGCATTTTGGTTTTCAAGAACTCGGTAAGCGACAAAACCAGTCAGGATCTGGGTTTTCAAACTCGTCTCGGCACTGCTGAAAACATTACCGGGCGTGTCGCCCGTAAACCCAAGGTTGGTGTACATGTAATCCAACCCAAAGCTCCATTGATCGTTGCTGGCTTCGAACGCACCCATGAACGCCATATCCAGATTTTCCAGCGCATCGCTGAAACTCAATTTCGACTCTACGGATCCGATTTGGGTGGTTGTCTCGGCCGCAAAAAGATAGATCGAAGCCGCATAGGTCCACCGGCCATCTTGCGCGTTTGCCACGGTTGCTGATGCTGCCAAAGCGCCAACCGCACTTAAGAAATTTCTTAATCCAGTTTTCCTGATTATCATCTGACACCCCTTGCATGCTCAGGGGGTGTGAACGGTCAACTTGCTACGCTCTTTTGCACGACAACAAGATATGATCTGACCTCGGCACGTCCCCTACGAAGGCAATCTTAAGAACGTGTTTGGCCCCCACCCATTGACCTATATCAAATTTGTGGCTCCTATTCGACTCTACGCGCCAAAAAGTAGTCTGCTGGAGGCACGTCACGTCATCTTCCCCTAATACGCGCCTCGGTAATTTTTCCAATCCGACGTTGGCTTGAAAAAACGGGTAAAGCGTATCTGAACGATTGTACGCCGGGAATCTCGAATGGGTGCCGCCCGACGATCCAACGGTGGCAATACCGTTGTTGGACGCGGTCACATTGCTGCAGAACGTCGCCCGAGACGTCGGTCCGGACGCTCCTTTTCGCATGATTGACCAACGGTCGGTGCTTGCAATTGGTCTTATCACTGGCGCGGTTTCACGCGCTACCACGCTAGGTAATAGCTTCCACAACATCGCGAAATCAATGCATACGCATTGCACCCATGAAAGCCTGATGGCCGCTGAGCATGATGAAGTCCCGCATATCAGCGAGGGCTGGTCATCAAGGTTAGGCGAAGACGAGACGTTGAAGTCCTAATTCCCCAAATCCCATGGCAAGCCTCGCGTTGATGGCCGACGAGTGCTGAGTGCGATTATCTTCATCAACCGCAACGGCTTACGCTGGTGAGCGCCGCCTACGGGCCGCACAAAACGCTCTCCAACCGGTGGAAGCGTTGGAGCGAGAAAGACCTCTTTGCGCGAATGATGCTTGGGGTGGGCTAAAGATATGCGGTCAGCTCGTCGGGCGCTCGCAGAACGACTTGGCGCATTAGGCAGCGAACAACTTCCATTCAACCGAAAGTCAAGCCCAGCGCCAGAACGGCCCCGAAAATCGTATCGCGCCAAATGTAAACGGGGACTCTTGCCATTTTTGGAGGGTATATCGCATGTGATTTCAGGTCGCTAACGGTCATCACGCCACATATTCTGCGGAAATCCCGCCAAAATACGTGGGCCACAAAACCGCTCAAAATCTACAGACAATGTTGTGGCGGAGACGAAGGGATTCGAACCCTCGAGACGGTTTCCCGCCTACTCCCTTAGCAGGGGAGCGCCTTCGACCACTCGGCCACGTCTCCGCTGACCCGTATATTTGCCGGAACCTAGAGAAACAAGGCGTTTTTTTCAGTTTTTTACCGCACCAGAAAAATAGGGAGTTTTTTCAAATTTCCGGGAATATTTAAGGAACTGCACGTGATACGCGTGCAAAATCCGTGCAGACGTGTTCCTGCAATGTTCACGTGAATCATCCTGAACTTGATTACCCCCTGCTCCGGTCGCATTGTTAGTCGCCCAATCATGATGCTGCATGCTAACGGCCGCACATGAATGTGACAGGTCGCCCGCGACATTGCCAAGACAAGGCAGTACGACATCTCGATGAAACTCCGAAAGAAAGTCGAGATGCTTTTCGCCCACCTCAAACGCATCCTTGGCGTCGGACGCCTCCGATTACGTGGCCCATGCGGCGCAAGTGACAAATTCCTCCTCGCCACCACCGCCCAAAACCTCCGCATATTGGCTAGGATCTGTCCTGCACAGCAGCACACGTGCAAAGCATGACTAAAAAGGCGCTCGTCTTCAGTTCAGAACACCACTTTCCGCGCTCGCAGCACGATGTTTTTCAACAGGATCAGCGGGAAGCAGACCTTCGCTGCGAGTGTCTAGGTCCAGCCCTTGGGAAGCGAAAGCAGCCGTTCTTTAACGAACTTGCGCATCTGTACCGAACTTTACAAATGGTGCAGACCGGCGGAAGGCGAGCTTTCTCCACGGGTGCGAACCAGTTGGGTTGCCAATTTCGTAACCCACATTCAAAAGGCGACAGGATCGGGAACAATTCTGTGTCGCCGCAAGTCGGCTCCGAGATCAAAGCCCGACATCGGTCTCACTCGGCACGCCGCGACGCTTGGCACGGCTTAGACAGGAGCAAACGCGCGCGTAGCAAGCTGCTTTTCGCACGAATTTATGATATCCGTTAAAGGAATCGGAGAACCAATCACAATCGCCGCTCCCTTTCATCTCAACCACCCCGGGACGCGCAACACGCGGGACATAAAACCATCGGATGACGAGAGAAATTTAACTACATGGTGCCGATGACGACAATCAGGGGATGGGGGAACTTCCCGCGAATGGTCGAGGAGATGGCCAGCGCAAAGGCGCTGCGGACGATCTTGCGGCGCCATGATCTTCCACTCAGTGTTCTTTGCGCGCCGGATCGCCGGATTCCACTGGCCAAAATGATCCGCGTGATCGAAGCCGCTGGCCGGACGGTAGGGTGTGACGAGTTTGGAGTGCAGCTTGGCGCCAGAACGACAGCGCAGCACTATGGGCCGTGGGCAGGTTTTGCCTATTGTGCCCCAAATCTGGGTCAGGCGCTTAAACGTGTGTGCGCCACCTTGCCCGCGCATGAAATCGGCAGCCGAATGTACTTGGCGGAACACAAGGACCATCTCGTCTGGTGTTATGAAAGCGGATTGGCCAAGGTAGAAACCGTTCGGCATTTTACTGATCATCTTTTTGAGACGGTCCTGGTTTTCTTTCGCGGCTTTCTGGGCGCGAACTGGCGGCCCGACTGGGTTGAGGTCGACTACGACCAGCCGGCCAAGATCGACAGGCTGGAGGCCTTGGTGGATGCGAAGATTCTCTTTGGCCGACCGAATTTCGGTGTAGCTGTTCGAAAGACGGATCTCGAAGCGCGACTGGTCTCACGTCTCCCCTTTACGCGCCCATTCCTGTCACTTGACCTCAAAACCAGCCAAGATCGAACGAACGCGGAGCGATGCGACGGCCTGCTTGAGGTGATCGACCTGCGTCTGATGGATGGCGAGGTCGATCTGGATGGTTGTGCGAAAGTCATCGACATAGGCCCAAGAACGCTTCAGCGAAAGCTGGCGAAACGTGGCCTGACCTATCAAGATTTGCTGGAAAACGCACGGCGCAGACGTGCGATTGCGTTCCTGTCCGAGACGGATCTCCCTGTCAAAACCATCGCGATGGAGCTTGGCTACACCGAGCCTGAAAACTTCACGCGTGCATTCCGCAAATGGCAAGATGTGACGCCGACAGATTTCCGGTCGAAGGCAGTCGACACCTCGTGAAAGGTTCAGGGTGGCCTCTGATTGTCGCGAAATGACAGCTGTTTTCCTGTGGACAGGTACAGTGGCGCCCATAGACTGGTTCGGGCATTGACCGAGCGGCGTGTCTGATCAGGCTTTTACGGCTACGCATCGATGCGACCCGTTTATTTTGAGAGGAGGAGATAATGACCACACGTCGCGATTTCATCAAATCTGCACCTGCACTCGGAGCCGCGTTTGCCGTGGCACCAGCCATGCTTGGAGAGGACGGTCTTGCCCGGGCACAGGGGGCCGCGCCCTTGCCGGAGCATTTCCATCCCAAAGGCAAAGCGCCGTCCGAGCATACTCTACGCATCCTCGCCGAAGCGCGCGAGACTTTGCCCTTTTCAGATACGCGAGACTTTGAAGAGCAGGCCCGCGGCTTGATCGCTGAGATGCCGCAAAAACAGATCATGGCGGATGCCGGACATGTCGCCTGGGACAAGGCCCGTTTCGACTTCCTGAACGAAGACAGGGAATGGGACAGCATCCATCCGTCCATGTTGCGCCAGGCGCGGCTAAATCAGGATTATGGGCTTTATGAGGTGCTCGAGGGGCAAATCTATCAGGTCCGCGGCTTCGATCTTTCGCAGATTTCCTTTGTCCGGGGGGAAACGGGCTGGATCTGTTTCGATCCGCTGATCTCGGCCGAGGTCGCCCGTGCCGCGTGGGAGTTCTTTCAGGAACACCGGGGTGAGGGATTGCCGCTCACGGCCGTGATCTATTCTCATTCCCATACCGACCATTGGGGAGGCGTGCGCGGGATTGTCGATGAAGCGGATGTGCGCGCCGGCAAGGTCGAGATCATTGCCCCGCGCGACTTTATGGAATTCACCATCTCCGAGAACGTCTATGCTGGTAATGCGATGAACCGGCGGCTGTCATTCCAATACGGTCAGGTGTTGCCCGTCGCGCCGCATGGGTTTGTGACCCAGGGCTTGGGTCAGGGTGTCTCGGCGGGCGAAGTTGGGCTGATTGCCCCGTCGAAAATCGTGGAAGCCGATATCGAATACCTCGATGTGGACGGAGTTCGTATGGTTTTCCAGAACACGCCTGACACCGAGGCGCCATCGGAGATGAATACCTATATCCCTGAGATGAAGGCGCTTTGGATGGCTGAAAACGTCGTTTCCTCGCTTCACAATATCTACACATTGCGCGGTGCGCCGGTCCGCGACCCGCTGCGCTGGTCGAAGTACATCGCACGCGCTCTGTACCTGTTCGGCACCGAAGCCGAGGTGCTCTTCGCCTCCCACCATTGGCCGCGTTGGGGCAACGACCGCGTTCAAGAGGTGCTCCGCGCGCAACGCGACGTCTATGCCCATATGAACAACCAGGTGCTGCATTATGCGAACCAAGGAGTGACGATCAATCAGATTCACGAGGTCTATGAGCCGTCAGAGGGGCTCAAACAGACATGGCACACACGAGGCTATCACGGTTCGCCGCAACATAACTCACGCGGTGTGATCCAGCGTTACCTTGGATTTTGGGATTGCAACCCGACCACACTGATCCCACACACTCCCGCCGATAGCGCGCCGCTTTATGTCGAGATGATGGGTGGTGCCGGTCCGATTCTCGCAAAAGCAGCTGAACTGCACGCGGCGGGTGAATATCGGCAGGCGACCGAGATCCTCGACAAACTGGTCCATGCCGAACCAGGAAATCAAGAGGCCAAGGACGCGCTTGCCGATGCATTCGAGCAACTGGGGTACCAGCAGGAGAACCCGGGCCTGCGCAACAGCTTCCTTGCAGGTGCCTATGAGCTTCGGTCTGGCATTCCCGCGGGGGAGCGGGCGAGCACTTCGGGGCCTGACGTGATCCGAGCAATGTCGACGGAAATGTTTCTGAACTTCCTTGGTATCCGAATGGACAGTCGCCAGGCGGAGGGTTTGGAATTTACCGTGAACATCGTCACGCCAGACAATGGCGAGAAGTTCATTCTCGAACTCGCCAACGCGACGCTGACCAATATCGAGGGCTTCCTTGCCGATGACCCGGATCTGACGCTGGTAGTGAACCGCGCGGATCTTGAACGGGTCATGATAGGTGAAGCCGAGTTCGAGGCCCTGATTGGCGATGGCACAATCCAGGCCGAGGGTGATGTTTCGATCCTCGGGCAGCTTGCTCAGAAGATGGTCGATTTCGATCCTCTCTTTGAGGTCCTGCCTGGAACCAGCGATCACGACGCCGTATCGCTTGCGGCGAATGCGTATGAGGCCGCTACCGGAGCAACCATTCCTGAGTAGGAAGAGAGCCACCGGGCAGGACGCTTCAAAGCGCCCTGCCTAACTTGCATTTTGCAGCTGGATTGTCAGCTCTGCGTAGGTTCAGTTTACCGCTAAATTCGCTCGCACAGCGAACGGCAGGTTTGACGCGCCGCACCGCAGCTCCTTGATTGATCGGTGAAAGGTAGGAACGGGCCGGAACCGCTGGTTGCTTGAAACTAACCAGAGGTCAGGTTTGTCCGAGGCTTTGTGGAAATTGGAGCTACGCAGCATGACCGTCGGGACCCCTACGGCACGATCAAATCATGGATGGGCGCCACCCAATTTAAATTGCGAAGGCTCCGGACTTTCCTGCCGTTAACCGATGGCGCGAAATCGGCCTCTGCGCGACGTCCAACTAAAATGAACCGTACTATGCATCTTCAATTCGTTGGCCGTTCGATGAGTGTGGCAATTATACTTAGAGAGTAGCCGGACGCAGAGTAACCCATTGCTGTATAGTAGATTGTCGAGCCATTTTCATCCTCTGACCGCGAGAAGCACGCGAGTTCATAGCAACCGTATGCGTCGTTTTGCTCACCGAATTGCCAGGCCATTAGGTTTCGGCCGTGAGCTTCGCCGATTAGGAATGTTGCCTCGACATTTTCCCGATCTTCTCCGGTTGAAATTACGATAGCTAGATCGCGGAAGTTCCGTAATAAAGCTTCCTCGCGCTGAGCAGCGAGCCAACTGGGATCCAACTCTGGCTTGTCGATCCGCTCGCCCTGAAAGAGCGCCGCACCCATCCTTTTCATTTGTTGTAGTTCATCAGAAAATTGTAGCGCGACTTGATCAAGTTGCTCTTGCGTCAAATACTCTGGCTGGCCGTCAAGCGCAGGCAGATTTGGCACGGATGCTATGACGGTCACGAGTAGAGCCGTGCTGATAAAGTTGGCACAAAAGACCCACAAAGCGTTCAAAATCGAGGCTGGCACGTGGAAAACACGATACAGCAGAACCAATGCTAAGAGTTCCACTGCTGTGTCGAGCATTACCAGGGCAATCAACGTCGCAGCTGCTTCGACAACCATTCCATAGCCGAACATGCCAGTTACCAGAGGTGCCAGAACGGTATACATCATCATCCCGACAACGGGGTAAAGCGGTACGCCCAAAGCGCCACTGGCCAAATTCGCAGCAACCGAAATGCCGAAAGCAATTCGCCAAGTGGTTTTAAAGGCAAACCGAAAAACAATTGCCTCAAGAATGATTGCTGCCGGGATTGCCCACCAGTACCAGATTCGGAGTGTTGCAACGAAGAAGAACATTGGGACGTCAGCGGACGCTGCGATAGCCCCAGCCAACCAAAAGAACAGTGCGATCACAAGAACTGCAATTTCTCGCCGGTCAAGCATAACACAGGCTCCCACCCCAAGTCGTTGCAAACTACTCGCCAAGCGTCAACATCGCTATGATCCACGTCAATCGCTGGTAGGCGGAGGTCTCGCTCTGAAAACGCAATAAGTATCCGCCATCCGTGGTAAGCAGAACAGTAGAACGGCGATAAGAGCTCAATGGAGTCATTCGCTGTGTTCGGCATTAGTGACCGCTAAGCGGACAAGCCCGAATTTGAACTTCAGCCTCTCGCTGACACAGCATCCGTTCGCACTCTCGGCGGGCCTGTCGTTGCGATGCAGCGCGCGTCACCGAAGCAGCAGTTCGCGAGCGGTGTTTAGGTCTAAGTAGAAACGCGCTTTTGCAGCCGCTTGAGCCGGCGGGTCAGACGCGAACAATATAGAGTTTGACGTACCGCTCGATCGGCGGGCTGCAAGTTGTCCATCTATCGTACATTCCCGAGCAACTTGATGTTGCAAGGACATCGCGACGCTCAGTAACAGCATCAAGCTACACCAAATCGACAGACCGGGGGCGGCCCGTCGATGGACCTGCGCGCTTGTCCGGATCTGGCCGAAAGTCGAACGTCAACACGGGCTCGGCACCGACGACCACCGCGCGAAAGACGAACAATCGCATCAAAATGGCGAGCGGCCGAGCCGCTCGCCACGGCGGGCCAGATGTCTATGCGCTCTGCAATGCTTAGAGCATCTTCGAGTGCGACGCCCAGGTATCGAACAGTGCTATCGCACCTTGTTGCGACCGAGCAGCAGTTGGACAGCGCGAAGGTTACCAGTCTTTCGATAAATTTCCGCGACCTTTGTACGGCGCGTCGATATGTGTGGGCGGTCGTGAAACCGACTTGGAAACATGAATCGGCACGCAAACATCTGAGGTGCATTGATCCAGCTCAGGACGGTTTCGCGTGTGTTTTGAGTTAGTTCGAACTGAACGGGTCGCTTCGTCTTGGTTTGGATGACGGAAACCCGTTCGCGTACGCGTTCTTCTTTGACAAGATCTGACACCGCGAGTTCCAGCCGAGCGCGGATCGCCCAGACTTGTTTTGGCAGCAAAGGTCGTTTTTGCCCGATGGTCCGCCCCTTGTTCCGAAGCGATCTCTCGTTCTTTGAGCGTATGACTGATCTGCCCACTTTTGGAAATGTAGGGGACGGACCTGCAAAATCGGGAGATCCCAGTGCTGACGCGGTCGAATTCAGGTCATGGACGGGAAACGCCCTACTGTTTAGATTGCGACGACCCGAGACGTCGGAGCAGATGCCGATCAGTATCGGCGAAGCGAAATTTAATCCTAATTGGTTCAGCGAGGGCCTGAATTGACGTCGAAGTTTCTTTGGCAAATCGTGAGGCAACTGCGCAAAGTGTGGGTTCGCGCTGTGGCGCTGGCGCTGCTCGCAGTGGTGGCGGTCGGCGTCGCGCAGCTGGTCGCGCCCCTGATACCGCAGTCATGGACGGGGAGTATCGGGGTCGAGTCGATCGATCAGGTACTCAACATCCTCGCGTCTTCGATGCTTGCTGTGACGACATTCTCACTGGGGATCGCGATCTCGGCCTTCTCGGCTGCTGCGAGCACCGCCACCCCCCGTGCGTCGGCTCTGCTTCAGCAGGATCCAACCACGCAGAACGTTCTCGCGACTTTCCTCGGCGCATTTCTGTTCAGCCTTGTGGGAATTATCGCGCTTCAGGCCGGCTACTTCAGCAGTACCGGCCGGGTGGTTTTATTCGCGGCCACCGCCGGGGTCATCGCGCTGGTCGTGCTGGCGCTCCTGCGCTGGATTAGTCACCTCATGACCTTTGGACGCATGGAAAATACCCTCGATCGGGTGGAGGCTGCGGCGACAACCTCGCTCGAAACGCGGCTTGCCAATCCGTTTCTGTGCGCCCGGCCTCTTGTTTCGGGAATTCCGACCTCCTGCGTTCCTCTCTGTGCATCCGGGGCGGGCTACGTGCTCCATGTCGACGTCGGAGCGCTCGACAGGGTCGCGGGAGATCTGAAAGCCAAGGTCTGGCTGGATGCGCTACCGGGATCGTTCGTGCACGAGGCACAGCCATGTCTCTACATTGAGCGCGAGATCGGCGACCAGAACGCATTGGAGAAGCTCCGAGAGGCCTTCACGATTGGCACCGAGCGGAGTTTCGATCAGGATCCGAGGTTTGGCCTTATCGTTTTGTCAGAGATTGCCTCCCGCTCTCTTTCGCCAGCCGTCAACGACCCCGGAACCGCGATCAGCGTTCTGGGGCGGCTTGTGCGGATTCTCGCTCGTTGGAAGGAAGATCCATCCTCAGAGATCGCGTACCTGAACGTATTCGTGCCGCCGGTCAGTTCGGCGGACCTGATCGTTGATGCATTTCGGCCCATCGCCCGGGACGGCGCCTCTTGCATCGAGGTTCAGCTAAGGCTTCAGAAGGCTCTGCATGCGCTGGCCTCGATTCGCCCGAACGTCTTCGCCGATCCGGCGTCGAAGATGGCCACGGACGCCGACGCATGGGCACGCGAGTCCATGAGCGCTTCTGACTACGCCGTACTGAAGTCAGCTCCGAAAGCGGGGGCCAACTCTGAGGAACGGGAGGCGGGGTAGGCGCACGTGTCCCCGGCCGTGCCGACACCCGTCCCGGCTGAACGAACCCGACGCCCGCTTGCCAAGCGACCAGACGGACGCCTGCTTCGATCGCGGCGCTTCGCGGTTGCAATCAGATCGCGGATCACGGAGTCAATGGGCCATGAAACGGAATATCTTCATTCATATCGGGTCGCTGTCGTCGACCAAGACGGCCGACGGCCTCATTGATCCGAAGCTCGTACTTGCCTGGCTCATGAACGCGATCGGAGCGCAAGGCTACCTGATCGGCCTTCTGGTCCCCGTCCGCGAGGCGGGGTCGCTGCTTCCGCAGCTTCTGCTCGCGCGGCGGGTCGAGCACTCGGCGATCCGCAAGTACTATTGGGTCGCGGGGTCTGTAGTGCAAGGCCTCGCGGCCTTCGGCATTGCCGCTTCTGCGCTTCTTCTTCCCGGTCAGTCGGCGGCACTGTTGATCGTGGGGTGCCTCGCCGTTCTGGCGGTCGCCCGATCCGCCTGCTCGGTCAGCTACAAGGACGTGCTCGCGCGCACGGTCGAAAAGGGTCAGCGCGGCCGGGTGTCCGGAGCCGCGAGTACGATCTCAGCGATCGCGGTCTTCGCCTTCGCGATCCTGCTGGCGACCGGCACGCTCCCGCGCGAGCCTTCCTACGTGGCTGGCGCCATCGCGGTCGCCGGTGTTCTGTGGCTGTTTGCCGCCGGCCTCTTCAGCACGCTTAGGGAGAGAGTTGATAAGGGCGCCGAGGCATCTGAAGACGCGCTCGGCGACCTTGTTCGCCCGTTACAGGAAGATGCCGAGCTTCGGAGCTACATTGCGACGCGGGCGCTCCTGATCTCGACGGCCCTCGCACCCCCCTTCCTCGTGCTCCTCGGTAGCGACCGTGGGGCAGAATTCGGAAACCTTGGACTGCTTCTCCTGGCCTCGTCTATTGCCGCTATCGTCTCCGCTTACGTCTGGGGGGCGTCGTCGGACCGATCAAGTCGTAAGACCCTCATTCTGGCGGGCCTCCTCGCCGCGCTGAGCTATGCGGCCGCCGCTGTCTGGGGGCTGACGGAGGCAGATGCTGTCGGCGGTCCGATCGTGGCGGGTTTCGTCTTTGCGGCACAGATCGCCTACGAAGGCGCCCGCGCAGGTCGGAAGACGCATCTGACGGACATGGACACCGGCGGGCGCAAGGCGGTCTACACGGCCCTGTCGAATTCGCTGATTGGGCTTCTTTTGCTGGCCGGGGGATTGCTTGGCCTACTTGCCGATGTTGCAGGGCCTGAGGGCGTGCTCGCCCTTCTCGCGCTCATGAGCGGCGCGTCTGTCTTCACAGGCACGAAGCTTTCAGAAGTACAGCGTGAGAAGGACTGAGGTTGGTAATGCGGCTGAAAGCGACCTTAGCTTAGGCCGTAGTATGATGCGACGCGGTCAATCCAGTGCCGGTCCAGCCCGTCAAATTGTTCAAGCTCCGGGCTTTCACCAAGCTTTTTCTTGTCGACCGCCAATACGGTTTCGCTGTCAGTGCTGCCGACCTCCTCGACCAGTGATACCGGCAGCACATGCTGCGATTTTGGCACGGTTATGCCTGTATCTACGGTGATGTGGGTTGCGGTCATCGTGTCGGCTTCGACAATAAAGCCGATCACGCTGCCGATTGTCTCGGATGTGTTCACAGCCTTCGAAGAAGCTGCGGCAACAAACGAAAAGTACTGATCCTGCGTGCCGATTGTCGAAAAGAACGCCTTGGTGACCGTTTCTTCATCGGCTCCAAAAATGAGCTCGGGCAGCACCGACAAATCACCGTCCTCAAGAAGCGACGCCCCACCGAGTAATTGTTGCGCCTCGGCCTTTTCCTTTGTCAGGTCAACGCGCAGCGTCCGCTCGCCCGGGGAGACGTCCGAAATGGCGCTGCTAGGCACGACGGCAAGCCGGTTCTCCAGAATTCCCCCGGTGTCCAGCACCAGATGACTGACCTGCCAGCTGTTGCGCTCCAGAAAGACATCGACGACCGATGCCTCGAAGTCCTTCGCTTTAGCAGAAAAGCCAACCAAGTCATTTAGGGAAAAGAGCAAATCAACCTCCGCTTTTGTGTCCGGTACCAACGCATTTCAGTTTTGGCAGGCCGGTTCTGCCGTCTTTCGAACTTAGAACATAGCCCGCTTTCAGGCTTTTCCAGCTGGATCGGAATTGTCGCGCCCGATCCGCGCCGCTTCGTCCTGCAACCCCAGGTCCACGGTACGACCCTGCGGACGGTTCACCCTGTACGCTTGCGCAGCAAGGACGAGCGCCTTGAAAAGCCGGCGGTGGCCCGTGCGGTAGAACAGGTGTTCGGGATGCCATTGGACCCCTATCGCGAAGGGGTCTGACATACGCTCAATAGCCTGAACCATTCCGCCTTCGTCTCTGGCCGCCACTCCGATGTTCTCACCAAGCTTATCAACGGCCTGCGTGTGAAGGGCGTTTACGGTCAGGGTTCCTGTCTGAAGGATCTGACCCAAGCGGGTGCCTTCGTCGATCTCGACAGCTTTGCGCGGAAGGATCGTTTTGTAGAAACGCGACGGAAAGGCGCTGTAGGCATCTTGGTGCAAGGTGCCTCCAAGCGCCACGTTGAGCATCTGCGAGCCCCTGCAAATGCCCAAAACCGGGATGTTGGCCGCGGTCGCCTCAAGCACGATGCGTTTTTCCATCTCGTCCCTGTCAGGATCCAAGCGTGCCCGGGCGGAAATCTTGCCGCCATAGAGCATTGGTGAAATGTCGTCGCCCCCGCCGACGACGACCCCGTCAACCGCGTCAAGATCGATTGCCGATGCGGTCTGCCAGCGCAGCGCCTTGCCACCAACTAGCCAGATGTTGAACGCCATTAGGGGAAAGATGCGCCACCCGCTGCGCTGCGATACAGTTACGCCGATGTTGGGCCGCGTCATACCGGGATCTCCAATCCGTGCGCCGCCAGAACAGTGTGGCATGTCTCGACCCAATCGGCCCGCACAGCACGACCCGCCGCCCGGTATTCCAGCCAAGCACCGCACAGGTCGGCAAGGACTGCCTCATCGGCGGCTCGTTCGATAACCGTCCAGCGGTTCCATTCGGCTGTGACGCTCCAGCCCACTTCATCAAGGCGGCAATCGGGCAGGCGATAGTGAAACGTGGGCCGTGCTGACACGGCGGTGTCGTCGATGCGGTCCGCAACTAGGTCGGAGTTGAGATACGCAAAGATGGGTAGCATATCGAGCGCCGTGTTCCGCGTGGGATTCTCTTCGAGGTAAATCTCCGTCAACGCGTCGAGACTACAGCCGCGCTCTGCCACCAGTCGATCGACCAAAGTCTGCGGATAGGGCGATGTGAACGGCAAGAGACGTCGGGACGCGTCGATTTGCATGACCTCTCGTAGGGCCGCCTCCAGCAAGGCGAAACTTGTCAAAACACCGCCGAGATGCTCCGCAGTATCTTCTGCGATCTCGATGTTCAGATGAACGCCGAAGCCTAACAGGATACCGCCGGACGTGCCTGTCGCACCTTGATCGGCCAACATGGCGATCGTTTCGTCAAGCCGCGGCAGCATCTCGGGTGGGATCGGCGGCGTCACAACTTCCACCGGAACCACCAGTTGCGCAAGATCGAGCCCCGCTTTATGCAACCATGTTTCTGCGTCTTTGCGAAATCGGGTGTCGAGATACACCTCGAGATCACCGAAGACCGTGCCGCGCACCGCGTAGTCGTGGGGACCATCCTCGCTGACGCTCCCTCCGCAGATCGTGCAGATTTTCCTTGCCACCTCAGCGGCCGCGAGATTGCCCAGTTCGATTTCTACGCCGACGCGCCGAGGGGACCCGTCGACCGTTTCCGGCACCGGAAGACTTTGAACGCGGGTCATATCAGCTTTTGTCATCAAAATTCGGCCCCAAACCTTCACTGTAGTCGACCTTCAGGGTGATCAGCACAGGTCCTTCACTCTTCCGGCACGATCGAAGCGCGGGAGCAAGATCAGCATAGGTCTCGACGGGAATGTGTCGCCATTTGAAGGCGCGGCACAGATCGGCCCAGTCGGGATTGCCGAAGGCAAGGTCAGTATGCGACCCCGCTTCGCTTTCCTGCTTTTCCTCAATCAGGCCGTACCCGCCATCCTCCCAGAGCAAGACGGTTAGCGGAGACTTCAAACGCACTGCGGTCTCCATGTCCTGCACATTCATCAGGAATTCACCGTCCCCGACAATGGCGATGGCACGCCCCTGCTGCTGCAACTCCGCTGCCACCATCGCGCCCGGAAGCGCCATTCCCATCCCTGCTGAACCGTTCGCGATGATGATCTGGCCGGGGCGCTTCGCCGCGAGCGACCGGGCAACCTTGAGCTTGTGGGTGCCGACGCCGGACACGACCGTGTCTTGCTCCCTCAGTTGCTCCTCGACGACCGCCAAGATGTCTTCCGGCAAAAGCTGTGCTGAGCCGCCTGACGGCCTGGGTCGAGCGCGCTCGCTCCGGATCTTTTCTTGCGCCTTCCGCGCCTCTTCAAAGATCCCCCATTGGCGGTCTCCCAAGGCGCTGGATAAGGCGGTGAGGGATGCATCGATGTCACCCGCGACGTCGGTGACGACCTCCCAGCCAAGATCCGCTGCTGCCGCTGTTTCCGCGATATGTAGAACCCGTGGTCGCCCGTCGCCAGAAAACCCGGCTGGCGATGTCTCAATCGCGTCGAAGCCGATGGCCAAGACAAGGTCAGCCGGCCGAACGGCGCGATCAACGTGATCCTCGAAAGGCTGTCCAATTGTTCCAAGGCTCAGAGGATGCGTCGCTGCCACGATCCCGTTGCCCATGAATGTTGTTGCCAGCGGTAGATCATGCGCTTCTGCAAAGTCGACGAGACGATGTGCGGCACCTGCGCGGACAACCCCTGCACCGGCCACGATCATCGGCATTTCAGCGTTCGACAAAAGGCTGGTCGCGTTCGCGATTGCATCGCTGTGCGCAATAACCCGTGTGCGGGTCGGAACCGAACGTGGCCGTGCTTCGACATCCTGCGCGGCGACGTCCTCCGGAAGCGACAGATGCACCGCGCCGGGGCGCGGGGCGGTTGCGACGCGCAGGGCCTCAGCGACGGCGCCGGGGATTTCACCTGCATCCATCAGAGTTTGCGAATGCTTTGTCACCGGCGCGAACAGAGCGGTCAGGTCAATTACCTGATGACTTTCCGACAAGGCTAATCGGTCCGTGCTGCCCTGGCCCGTGATCGCGAGAAGTGGCGCGTAATCCAGCGTGGCGTCCGCAACCCCGGTGACGAGGTTTGTTGCCCCAGGCCCGAGCGTGGCAAGGCAAGCCGCCGGTCGCCCGGTCATGCGACCATACACTGACGCCATGAAGGCCGCGCTCTGCTCATGCCGGGTCAACACGAACCGGATCGACGAGGTCTTGAGCGCCAGCATCAGCGCGGTGTTTTCTTCACCCGGCAATCCATAGATCACCTCAATTCCTGCCGCTTCGAGACAGGCCACGAAGAGTTCCGCGCCAGTCATCACACGATCCCGAAGCTGGAAATGGCCTCTGCGACCTTCCGGTAACCGGCGATGTTCGCACCACGGCGGTAATTAATCCGATCACTCTTGCGCCCCTCGTCGGCGGCGCGGTCATGAATCTCGCGCATGATCGATTTCAACGCAGTATCGACCTCTTCTGCCGAGGAAAATTGCCGGTGTGCGTTCTGGCTCATCTCGAGACCCGAGATTGCCACACCGCCCGCGTTCGCCGCCTTTCCGGGCCCGTAGACGACCCCGGCCTGTTCAATATGTGCGACCGCTGAACCGGTCAGAGGCATGTTGGCGCCTTCGGCAAGATACCGCAAACCCGCATCGACGGCCGCCTTTGCATCGCTTTGTTCAAGCTCATTTTGCGTCGCACAGGGTAGGGCAACACTGGCTTCGACCCCCCAAGGCTTCTCTCCAGCCTTGTAGACAAGCCCAAGACGCGCCGGTGCGTCGGCGACATCTCGATCTTCCGAGCGTGCGGTCCGTATCCATTCGAGCGCTTCCGCATTCAAGCCGTCTTCTGCCAGGATCGTTCCGGCCGAATGCGAGAGCGAAACGACCGTGCCACCTTCTGCAATTGCCTTCTCTGCGGCATGAAGTGCCACGTTTCCCATGCCAGAGATCGCAATTCGCTGCTCCGCAACATCCTCAGACTTTTCCGCCAACATGGCTTGCAGAAAGTAGATCAGCCCATAGCCCGTGGCCTCGACACGCATGGCGCTGCCGCCGAAGCTATCACCCTTGCCGGTCAGCGCGCCGGTGAACTCGCGATGGTGCCGCTTGTAGGCCCCGAATAGAAAGCCGATTTCGCGCGCTCCGACATTAATGTCGCCCGCCGGCACGTCGCGATCGGGTCCGATATGATGAGCCAGTTCCGCCATGAAGGCGTGGCAGAAGCGCATGATTTCGCTGTCGCTTCGGCCGCTTGGGTCGAAGTCCGCCCCGCCTTTGCCACCGCCGAGCGGCAGGCCAGTCAATGCGTTCTTAAATACCTGCTCGAAGGCCAGAAACTTCAACACCGACGGACTGACGGTCGGATGAAACCGGATGCCCCCTTTGTACGGGCCGATAGCGTTTGACATCTGCACGCGCCAGCCGCGATTGACCTGCAGCGCACCACTGTCATCCTCCCAATACACCCGGAAAGAGATCAACCGGTCGGGCTCGGTCAGCCGCTCAAGAACACGTGCCGTCGCGTAGGCGCTGTTTGCCTTTTCTACGGTCAAAACGTCATTGGCGACCTCTTCGACGGCTTGCAGGAACTCCTGCTGCCCAGCGTTGCGGGAGCTGATGCGTTCCATGAAGTCTTTGACCAATGTCTCTCGCGATGCCACGGCACCCCCTTGTCCATCTCAATAGTGGATCAGACGCGAGGAACTAGCGTCTAAGCGCTACTTGTCGAGGTTTAGGAGAGGCTGCCTACCCTTGCACATGCCTGGCGTGAGACCCAGTACCGCGTATTGTTTAGTGCACCAATTGCCTCAGATCATCCGGTAAGGCGGCGTGGCCGGCTGGGTGACTCACCCACTCGGTATATAAAGGAGAAGACTTGTGGATACGGTATCTTCGCGACAGCCAACGCCGCAATGAACGCGCGCTCCAAAACCATTCACTTGATGTCGCTGAGCTTGGGACACATCTTCGTCATCTATCTGCCGCTGGCTTGGATCGGCGTACTGGCATTCGGATACACCGGCATCCTCGCCGCAGCAGTCGCGGCCAATTTGCTCGTCGTCTTGGGTGCCCTCATAGCGGCCCAGTCCGTCGGTCTGTTCAGGACCCGCAAGCGGCTGATCGCGGTGCCCGCGCAAGCGTTTTCGACGGCCTGATCTTCGCTTACGCGGGAGAGAGTTCGCATCCTGACTTCAAAACCTGATCCCCGTCTGATTGCTCGATCAGATAGGCGGGGTCTTCCTGGCTCGCCTTGCGTTTCACCTCAGTGCCCTTGATCGTCTTTGTGACGTCGTCGGTGAACCGCTCGACGACCTTGCCGGTGCCGGTGCCATCGCCCCACCGCCACTTCACTGAGTCGCCGCTTTCATAGTCACTCATCGGTTGTCTCCTGTTTCTATAGTTTTGAGGGCACAATCCAAGATGCACTGTTGGTTCAGGTCTTGTCCCGAAGGGCCTCAATCAAAACGTCTTTCGACATGTCCCACCGCCCCTCAATGCCGAGTTCGGTAGCTCTCTTGAGCAGGTCGTCCCTGGTCCACTCCTCGTAGGGCGGAGCCTTGCCACCTTTCTTGCTTGGTGACATGTCATCGCTCGCCTGTGCATTGGCGATGCGCGCGGCTTTCTTCTTGGAATAGCCATCGTCGCGCAGTGCCTCGTAGGTGTCGTCGTCCTTGATTGAGGGCCCGTGATCCTTGCTCATCCGATATCCTCCTTAATTAGGTATTTTCCCTTCTGACGCAGCTTGTCGGACCTATTTTGATCCATTATCCACCTCTTCTTGGACTTGCCCCCAAGCCATGAGGGTGAAGATAACTGTCCCGCCGACGACGTTGCCGAAAAAGACCGGTATGAAAAAACCAAAAGCCGCCTCAGTAACCTCTTTGGCCCCCGTCAGAAGCAGGAACCACATTTCGACCGAGCCCGCGACGATATGTGCGAAATCGCCCGCCGCGATAAGCCAAGTGAACGCGATGATGAGCCAGAATGAGGAGGCCGGCGACTGTGGAAGCATCCAGACCAGAGCCGCGACAAGAACGCCTGCCGGGATGGCGCGGGCAAAGGCAACGCCGGGAGAAAAGCCCAGAGCATGCTCGGAAAGCTCTGTGATCGCCGGAAGGAGATCGGACGGGATTGCGGGCGTGAACGCAAAGAGCGAGGCGGCGCAAAACGCTCCGACCACATTTGCCGCAAGAACGGTGCTCCATAGACGTAAAACACGGCCGAGCATCGTGCGCGTCGGCGAGGCGACGAGCGGAAAAACCGTGGTGATCGTGTTTTCTGTGAAAAGCTGCAAGCGCCCCATGATGACAAGAAGAAAGCCGAAACTGTAACCAAAATTCTCGATCAGATACCGTCCGGGGGTATCCGGGAGATAAGTGCGTAATATGGCTTTAGCGAGCACTGAGAAGCTAATCATTATCCCGGCGGCAAAACCTGACCAGACCAAAGATTTATGAGGTCGTTCGAGCTCTTCTTTGCCTTCGCGTCGAATGACTTCATAGATCTCGCGCGGCGCAAGGCCTGTTGCCTCCTCGATAGCTTCCTTTTCTTTCATGTCGTTCATCTGCGGTGACTTAGTCCGATTTCGCGTTTGGGGTAGCGCCTTCACACCAACGTCGGGTGAAATCGCGTTCTCCACGCCGTTTAATGGATTTGACTATTGTTTTGGCTCATTGAGTTACGCGCCCTGTCTCTATTCACCCGACGTTCTTCGGAGACGATGTCGTTGTCTCAAAAAAGCGCGGTTGCTGCGCAGACGGGCGAGCAGGTCATACTATGAACGAATAATCGCGATCTCTGCCGCCGCGCGGCGTCATGAACCAAGCACGTGCATCTATTCACGTGCTGCGCGCACGCAGCAGAAAAGCCCAAGGTGCCAGTTGGGCTCGCTCCGGACCTTAGCTGCAAGGTATGGGAATGAAAAAAAGCGGACTTTTCTGTCATTTAGGCAGATCAATGCTTGGCTTCGGTAAGTCTTTAATAAGGCTGATTGTATGTTCGGCAGGGGGACGTGCTATATGATGAGCCTAATTCAACTCGGTCCGATCATAGCTCTGACGATTGGTCTTTTCTGTGCGCCAGCATTGGCGCAGTTCGCCGACGACAACCTGGACGCTCTCGTGGACGCCCGCGAGATTCCGATCACGATCGCTAACTTCAACCGCGCCGCTACAGACATCGAGTTCGCCAAGTATGTCGCGCTCGCGGGCGGGCTGAACCGCTTCTACCATTTCCGCGAACCGACGCCCGTAGACAATTAGCCGACGGTCAGCATGAACCGCGATACGCTTTATAGCGCCGCGATCGTCGACATCAGCGCGGGTGCAATCCGGACCCTGCCCGAGGTCGGGGATCGGTACATGTCGGCGATGATCGTCAAACAAGATCACTACATCAACGAGGTGTTCCACGGTGGTGGCACCAAACCGCTTGATATGGAGACCTTCGATACGCCCTACGTCGCGGTCTACATACGCCTTCTGGTCGATCAGCCTCTACAACGCTCAACGCTTCTTCGAACCTAACGCGCTCGACGCCTGCATCGTCAACTCGGTTATGGGCGCGCGCAACGATGACGGCTTCATGACTGTGCATTTCGGTGGCTGCGACAACGGGCGTGAGAATTGCCTGCCGCTCATGGATGGGTGGAACTACACCGTGCGGATGTACCAGCCGGGGCCTGAGATCCTCGACGGGTCGTGGACCTTCCCTAACGTCCAGCCGGTAGACTAATAGAGAGGACATAGAAAATGCGACGCCTTCTTCTTGCCCTCGCGCTCTGCGCACCCGGCCGTCAGCGACCTGGCAGCGGTCGTCGGGCTTGAGTCCACCACCCCCTTCGGTCGCCGAGGCGAAATTGACCCGCTCGACCACCTGATCGGAATGGCAGGCTGGGCTGGGCAACCGGGCACCACCGCTCAGGGCATCGTCGATGCCGTCGAGATAAATGACGGCGAAACACCCCATGTGGTGACCGTCAAGGACGTGCCGGTGGACGCCTTCTGGACGATCACCATCTACGACGCCGAGGGCTGCCTGGGGCCCAACGATCTCGGCCGGAACATCTACAACCAGACCTCCGCCACGCCAAACGACGACGGCTCCTTCACCATCCATTTCGGCGGCTGCGAAGACGGTCGGATCAACTGCATCCCGATCACGCCGGGCTGGAATTACACGATCCGCCTCTATCAGCCCGGCCCCGAAATCCTCGACGGAAGTTGGGTATTCCCCGACATTCTTCCTGCCGGGTGATATTGATCTCGGAACTTTGAAAAGCTGAACACCCCGAAATGGTCCAAGGGACAGCCGCAACGGCCCCTCCCGACACCTTCGCCGCGCTGGGGACACATGGCCTGCTCGGGAAACAGCCCGGTTTTCTGCGTGGTTAGTGAACAGGTAAGACGCCGGACAAATCGGACTGGTGCAAGTGGGGCCATGGCCCGCTGCCCTGTTGAATTGTCTTTGTCACGGCCCTCTCTTTTGATGCCTGCTACTGAAGGCAGCCCCGCAGTTCAGGGAATGTTGCTCGCCAGCCGTGGTTCTGCGGCAAATCGGTTCTGCGAAATGCTTTCCGCCAGCCGTTCGATGTCTTCTGCCAGAGGGCGGTCTTCATTCAGCGCAGGTGATATCTCCCGAATCCGCCGGCAGGTGCTAGAGAGAAAGCTGCCCAAAGACCCGGCGGTTCCGCGCAGCTCGACCGCCTGACAGGCAACCAACAACTCAATCGCGGTCAGCCGCTGCAGGTGCCCAGTGATCTGGAGCAACGCTTTCACCGCGGCTGGGGAATTGGTCAGGCAATCCTCCACCCCGTTGGCATTCAGGCTTGGCCAGACCGGCACTGGCTGTGCTGTATGGGCCAGCTCGCAGAACAGCGACTCGGCCACTTTCATCACGGGCGCAAACCCGTTAGAGGAGCTGTCCGGCATCGCCAGGAAATTCGGCAGGACGCTGAACTCTGGGTTCAAGAGCTTTGCAGTCCGCGCCAGCTGTGCCGCTGCCAGCGGCACAAGCGAGCGGCTAAGGGTTTCTACCGCGCTGGTGATCTCGGCGGTGAAATAGGCGCCGCAAGAGGTGATCTCGCCCTTTTCAGCAAAGGCAACGGGGTTGTCGCTAGCGCTGTTTATTTCCAGTTCCAGGCACTCCTCAGCCCGCGTCAGCGCCATGCCTGCAGCACCATGGATCTGGGCAATGTTGCGAAACGACAGCGGATCCTGCAGCCGGCGCGCGTGGCCGGGTTCAAGCAACGCACCGCCTTCCAGCCTCAACCGCAGTCGCTCGGCCGCCTGCAATTGGCCTGGATGAGGTTTGACCATCAGCACGTGGTGCGCCAATGGCCCGGTATTGGCCCTAAACCCCTCCATCGACAGGGCGGCGGCGGTCTGTGCCGCCTCAAAGACACCGGCTGCACCGGAGACTGCCAAGGCCGCCATGCCGCTGACGGTGCTTGAATGATTGGCCAGCGCCAGCCCGTCGCGCGGTGCCAAATTCAGCGGCTTGATGCCATGGGCCTCCATCATGTCTGCGCTTGGCCCGACCCGACCCTTAGAATCACGCATTCGCCCCCCGCCAATGAGTGCCAGGCCAGCAGTTGCATTAAGCACCAGGTCCGCCGCTCCGATCGACCCAATTTGCCCGACAACCGGAGTGAGGCCCGCATTCAGGCAGGCGGCAATATGCTCTGCGACCTCGGGTCTGGCGGCGCTGTGGCCTTTGAGCATGGTGTTCAGCCGCACGATCAAGCCCGCTCTGACAAGCTCTGGGACTTCTTCCGGACCAATGGCATGGGCCCGACCGCGCAGGGTTTGGACGGAGAACTCCGCCAATGCCTCTGCGCTCAGCACTTCGGTTGCACGGGCGCCCAGACCCGTGGTCACTCCATAGACCGGGACCCGGTCCCGGATGGCCTGGCCGACCAGAGCATGGGAGCGTGCCATGGCTTCCAGCCCCGCAGGCGCAAGCTCGATGGGTGCAGCATTCCTGGCAGCCTGGCTGAGCGCCTCAACCGTCAGCGAAGTGCCATCCAGCCAGAGCTTCTCCATCTCAGGCGTCCCGGTACAGAAGGTTCTGAACGATGCCCAGGTCACGGGCCTTTTCCAGAATCCGAGCGCCCAGGGCGATATCCCCGGTAGACATGCCGCGGTGCCAGAACAGGATTGTTTCGTCGTCAGCTTCCCGGCCCGGCTTCAGCCCGGCGGCAATCTCACCGATTTCGGCATAAAAGCTCTCCTCGCTGATCAGGCCCGCATCGATATGCGGCCGCAGCGCCCCAAGATGCCCGGCCCGCATCTGCCCCAAATCATCCATCACGAACTTGTCGAAACCTTTGGTGAAATCCAAAGGCAGCGCGCTCATCGTGCCGTAGGGCACGACCAAGGCCCCTTTTTTAACCCAAGAGCGGTGGAACATCGGGGTAGGCTGGTTGAGCCGGGTCGCTTCGATCAGAATGTCGGCTCCGTCCAGGCAGCTTTGCCAGTCTTCTGTGACGATGATCTGCTTGCCCAGATCGCGGCTGAGCCTTTCTCCAAAGGCATCGCGGCTTTCCGGGCGACGTGAATGCACTCGGATTTCTTCGAAATCGAACAGATGGTCCAGCAAGCGCACGTTCCAGTATGAGGTGCCGCGGGCACCCACATGACCCAGCACCCTGGGTTTCTTCGGACCCAACCATTTGGCACCAAGTGCTGTTAGCGCTCCGGTTCGCATGTCGGTAATTCCGGCCGCATCAATCACTGCACGCGGCACGCCGGTACGCGGGCAAAACAGGTTCAAGAGCGCCAGCTCTGACGGTAGCCCTTGCTTGTAGTTGTCGACAAAATCGCCAACTACCTTGACCCCGGCATAGCCCAAAGGCTCGACATAACCGCGCAGCACGTTGAAATGCCCGTTGAAGGCCGGATCCGGGGTCAGATGCATGCGCGGCTCGATCACCGTTTTACCCTGCCCGGCAGCAATCAGCCCCTGTTCAACAGCATCCAGGATATCGTCATTGGTGAGCGCCACCTGATCAATCTCCGGCTGCCCCAGATACTCAATCTCAATCTTTGCCATGCGTGTCTCTCCGAGTTTGCTGCATCATGGGGTCCTGACGCTGGCGTTACAGATCGAAAAATGTAAGCCTTGCCTAAGATTTTCTGATTCAAAGCGAGCAAACCTGATGCGGCTTCCTCCGCTCAACTCCTTAAAAGCTTTTGAGGCCACAGTGCGCCTGGGCGGCTTCACCTCTGCGGCGGACGAACTTGGTGTTTCCCCGGCGGCAGTCAGCATGCAGGTCAAGAAAGCCGAGGAATTCCTTGGAAAAACTCTTTTCCGCCGAACCCACAATAGCCTGCTTCTGACGGATGCGGGACGGTCCTACTATCCGGCCATTGCAGATGCGCTGATGGGGATATCGACCGTTACAGATCAACTCCTGGAAACCGAGGCGCGCTCCCGGATTGTCATCAGCACTATCCAGTCTTTGGCAGAAATCTGGGTAGTTCCCGCAGTTTCACGGTTCCGCAAGCACTACCCCGGCACCGGTATCGAACTGCGGATTGAGCCGGACCCGGTGGACTTGCTACGCACACAGGCTGACATCCGGATCACCTATGAAAGCCACCTTTATCCGCAGCATTCCTCAGTTCCCATGTTCCGGGACACGGCTTATCCGTATTGCACCCGGGACTTTTACAATCGGTATATTGCAAAGGGGGGAATTGCCGCAGTGCCGGACAACCTGCTGATCCATACTGACTGGGGTGAACAATACGCCTCACACCCGACTTGGGCGGGCTGGTTTCGTGCCGAGGGCGTCGCCAAAACCCCGGACATGCGCAAGGGTCTGCGTGCAGGCGGTGCTGCCGTTGCCTTCGCTCTCGCTGTGCAAGGGACTGGCATCGCACTAGTTCCCAAATTTTTGACGGACGCAAAGCCGGACAAAGACCAATTCACCTTCCCCGCTCGGCGCGGGTTGCCCCTGCCCTACGACTATTTCGCAATCACCCCTAGAACGGACACAGCAACCGCGGCCGGACAACGAGAGCGTCTGGTGAAGAAAATGCTCAATGAATTAGTTCCCGCTTCGCCATAGCGCCGCTTAATGAAGCGATCGGGGGCGGTTGCAAAATGTCTTCATCATTGAAGTGTATCGCCAGCACGGCCATTTTCCGCGACTTAGACCGAATTGCTATCCTTCGAGACGTCCAGTCCCAGACGCGCAGCCGTGGTGATATGATTGCGATCTGTTTGCAGCGCCGACAGACGCGGGGCAATCCTCTGACCGTCAAACGCTGTGCGCGATACGGCAATGTGAATGTGATCGCAGTTGCTGCCGAAATGACGCTCAGCGATTCATGATGTTGAGCGGATCAAGTCCCATGAGATGCAACTGAAAGGCCGCGATCCTTTGCCATGTTGCGGCTTCTTTTCGTAAGTATGTGGTCATACACACAGGCAATCACCGCATAATCCATTGAAAGACTTATATTATTTCTGTCCGCGCGATACATGTGGAAAACCCCGAAAGAATTGCGGAACTTTCACTCTTGGAAATATTTTGTGCAAACCGGAAGGGCCAAGCAGGGAAATTTGCTTCGCGCGCGTTCCTAGTTTGTATGGAGCGCTCGCGGAAAATCCGGATTGTCTACGGGCGGATTTTCGCCTGACTGAAGTCTTTCGAGGCCCCTCAGAGTGCGGGGACAACGAGGGTCAGGGCAAGCCACTTTTGAAACTCTTCCCCGATAAGCTCGCGTGCGTTCAGCAGCGCGACGACAGGTTCTGCATTTACTAGCGCGTGTAGCTGAAGGAGCTGTGTGACGTAGCGTTCGACCTTTTCGAGGTACCTTGTTGCGCTAAGGGTCGGCAGCCGTTAAGGCGCGCATGTTTTTGGAATCAGACCAGATCAACCCCGTCGGATTCGATCTGGGCGACTCGTTTTTTCGAAATAGTGGGCGGTGATCGCGCGCTTCAAGCGGGCGGGTCTGCTAACTCCATGAATCAGTTTCCGGCAGAACAAGACCGTTTCTCCCGACCAGACTGGTAGGTCCTGAACCTATTAATTTGATTTTTGCCATCTCGGCTGCGTGATTCAACCCCCTGAGTTTCAGGGGTGTATCATGAGCAACCTATTTCGACTGACCGATGGGCAGATGGCAGGGCTTTAGCCTTACTTTTCAAAGCGCCATCGAAAGCCGAGGATTGATGATCGTCGTGTGCTGCACGGGAGTATTTCATTAACTGCAATGGGTTACGTTACTCCGATGCACCCCGTGTATATGGGCCGCCAAATACGCTGTTCAATCGCTGAAAACGATGGAGCGATATGGGTGTATTCGCTTAGATCATGAACGGGCTGGCTGCTGAAGGCAAGGATCACAATAAGATCAAGATTTACCCAACTTATCTCAAAGCGCATCGCACGGCCGTCAGTCCGTGGAAGAAAAAGGGGGGCGTGGCAGGCTGATCGGGCCAACTAACGGTGACATGAATACGCGCCAGAACCCCTGATCGAAAGCAACGAAAAGCATCGGCTGAAAACGAAAAGTGCAGATACAAACGATACAACCATATAGAGATCTTGTTTGGCAGACTTAAGGACTGGAGGCGGATAAGGTGCCTGTGTGGCACCTCGAGTCAACAGTGTACTGAACGATGAAATGAGCACTATACTCTGAAGATAGTAAGTTATTTTTAAGTTGATTTTCGCGATAGCATAGGCTCATTCAGTTTTCCGTGGACGGGTGTCGCGCCTATCGATCAGGTTCAAATCATTTTATTTTTTACTCTTTTAATTGTTTTCAATTTTTTGTGATTTCACTTTTGGCAAGCTCAGGCATATGGCCGACAAGCTGTGTCTGATGGGTAAGAGCATCTAAAATGGTGGAAGATTTCAATATGTCCGATCGGCAAGTGTTTGAATATGCCGCAAGTGTTGAATTGGCGCCTATCGGGCAGTTAAGCGCCGATGAAAATATTAATTTCGAATTCTTGAATTTAAGTGTTTATGAAATGCTGTCTCCTATACGTCAGAACGAAGACCGGGGCGGTCCAGTCTACCAGTCCAAGCAGACTGGACACGTGCCATTTTTTGCGCCAGCAGGAGTCGTAAAACGACTGAAGGCAGTGCGCAAATTAGGGATTTCTTTAGAAAAACCAGGCACCAAAAAGTTCCAATTTTGATTGTTTCCGTACGAGCAATTTCAACAAGATTTCTATCCTGTGTTTTCTTTTCATACTTACGGCTACCTGCAGAAATGATCCGCGATCTCCCCCTAAACCACATGCCTGTGTCCGGTGGATCTCATCAGTTGACTCTCTTGCCCCCAGTGGAGGTGAGATCATGAATGACATGGCGCTCTCAACCGCCCCTGGTGCGAGTAGACCAGTTGGGTCCGGAGACGAAAATGCCAAACTGACTTTCCTTGAACATATGTCAGTCAAGCGCGTCCTACTGCTGCAGGGGCCTGTTGGACCATTTTTTACCGAACTTCAGGCCGCTCTGTCTTCTGCCGGACTTGAGGTTCGCCGCGTCATTTTCAACGCCGGCGACAAGGCCTTCGCACCTCGTCATGATTGCCTGTACTTCACCGGCACGCAGATCGAGTGGGAAAACTGGCTACGGTCCGAGATTGCTCAAAACGCGCCTGATGTGATCATCCTGTTCGGCTCCAGCCGTCCACCACATGAGGTCGCGCGCCGTGTAGCCGCATCTTTCGGCATTGACGTGCTCAGCCTTGAGGAAGGCTATCTTCGATCTGGATATGTCACTTGTGAGCTAGGGGGCAATAATCAGCATTCTCCACTCACGACCTGGGATGCCAAACCCCGGCCTATTTTTGGGAGAACTGCTGATCCTGCCCCGGCCTCTGGGGCTCAGCCATCCTCGTTCGTGACCATGGGTTTTTGGGCTGCAACTTACTACCTTACGCGCGATTTCGCGTCCCAGCCGTCAGATGTTCACCTCTTTCACCGGCAACGTGAACGTATAGTTCCATTGGTGTCGCGGTGGGGTTTCCATTTACTTCGAAGGCTCGCCGCGCGGATTTTCGAGTTACCGACGAAACGCGCTCTGCACCGCTGTCCGGAGTATTTCCTAATCCCGTTGCAGGTTTCGAGCGACAGCCAACTACAGGTGGCGGCGCGTGGCTGGTCCGTACCAAGGCTCATTGATGCGAGTCTGAAGGCACTCCGAGCATGCCCCACGGAACAAAGGGTGGTGTTCAAGTTGCATCCACTTGAGCGCAGAAGTGCTGAGATCAAACGTCTCATCTTTCGCAAAGCTTCTCAGCTCGGGGTGAAACGCCACCGCGTTAGGGTTCTGCATTCGGGTCGTATGGGTGATCTGACCAGAGAGTCCAGCGGCATGGTCGTTATCAACTCCACGTCGGCTTTTTCGGCGCTTCACCATGGCATCCCTGTTTTGGTTTTGGGTGACGCAGTGTTTCGGCACGACGAAATCGTGACGCTGGGCGAGTCAGAAGCCGACGTCACGGGCTTCTTCAAAATCAGACATGCGAAATCGCGCCGACTTATCGACGCGTTTTTTGCCGTGCTCAAGTCGCAAAGCCTCATACCCGGAGACTTCTATGTCTCGCGCGGCCGGCAGGTAGCCATTGCCGGAATTATGGGCAAGCTGCAGCAGGGTCAGCGCGTGTCACGTTCTCAGAAAGAGGCAAGCGCATGACGCAGGCTCACCTTTGTAAAGCGGCATATTTCACGGCGCTGGCGGTCGTACTCGCAAGCTGTTCGGCTATGCCAGCCTTTGGTCCAGATGCGGACGACATCAACCGTGTCGCGGTTGACGGCAATGCCGTCACGGAGGACGCGCTGCCGTTTCGAGTTGTCGAGGTGAGCGCTGCCAAGCTGCCTACCGTATCAGAGGTGCATGCAACCTTTCCGGCGACGTTCCGCGCTCAGGGGTTTCGGGATAAAGATGAGGTTGTCAGTGTCGGTGACCAACTTGAGATACGCATATGGGAGATCGCCGAGGATGGCCTTTTCGCGACCGCGGGCAATCGCGAGACTATGTTAGAAGTAAGGGTCTCAAACAGCGGAAATATCACAGTTCCATATGCTAACACCATCGCGGCGCGAGGTTTGACGACGTCTGAACTTCGCGAGTTGCTTCTGGAACGCTACTACGGGCAGGCGGTTGAACCGGAAATCGCTGTTGCGATCACGTCGACTGAATCCCGGTCAGCAACCGTGCTGGGAAATGTCAGAAATCCTGGGCGCATCGAAATTCCCCCACGAGGTATTCGTCTGCTTGATCTCATTGCAAGCACCGGAGGAGCTTCTCAAGCGCCTTGGGAAATCCGGGTAAAGGTTCAACGCGGATCGGTATCCGGGTCGCTTTTGCTTTCGGATATCATCGACAGTCCCACGAATAACATCGTCATTTTACCCGGTGACACGGTCAATATCTCTCATGAAGCGCGGCGCTTCGCGGTCTACGGCGGTGTAAGCCGGCCAGCCAATATAGAAATCCCGGTCGAGGATGCACATCTCGCCTACCTTCTCGCAGAAGTTGGCGGTCTCGACGAACGAGTCGCGCAGACGCGGTCAGTTTTTGTTTTTCGGCCTTCTGCTGGGGGCAGCGCGGCGACTGCGTATCGGTTCGACTTTTCGCGCCCCGACGCCCTTCTCTTCGCAAGTGCGTTCCGCCTTATGCCAACCGACATAACGTATGTGGCATCCGCCGATGCGGCTGATTTCGAACGCTTTATGTCGATTTTGCTATCGCCGTTTTTGGGAACGGTGCGCAGCGTAGATACTTTAGGAAACTAACCCATGAACCAATCACAAAACTCGCAAATTTTTTCAGACGCCTTGCAGGTACCCACCTGCGATACAGTGACCATTGGTGTGATCGGTTTGGGCTATGTGGGTCTTCCATTGGCGGCAGCCTTCGGTAAGAAAATTAGGACAATAGGTTTTGACACAAACAATCGTCGAATTGAGCAGCTTACCTCCGGTATCGACATAACCGACGAACTTGATCCCGACGACTTTGAGGAAGCTGAAAAACTTCTGTTTTCGTCATCTGAAAGTGATCTACACGAATGTGATGTCTTCATCGTCGCAGTGCCGACCCCTATTACAAAATCGCGCACGCCAGACCTACAACCACTTTTAGCTGCATCCGAAGTCGTGGGCCGATGCATCAAGCGGGGGGGAATCGTCATTTATGAATCCACCGTTTACCCAGGCGCTACCGAAGAGGATTGCATCCCTGTCGTAGAAAGGGTGTCGGGACTCCGATACAACGTAGACTTCTTTGCCGGATACAGTCCTGAAAGGATCAATCCTGGCGACAAAGATCGACCCATCAACAAAATTGTAAAGGTGACATCAGGATCGACGCCCGAAGTCACCGACTTCGTGGACGACCTCTATCGCCAGATCATTGATGCTGGGACATTCAAGGCAAGCTCAATTCGTGTTGCTGAAGCCGCAAAAATTATTGAGAACACCCAACGCGACGTGAACATTGCCCTCGTCAACGAATTGTCGATCGTTTTTGCCAATCTTGGCATCGACACAAACGAGGTTCTGGACGCAGCGGCCACGAAGTGGAATTTCATTCGCTTGCGTCCCGGTCTAGTTGGGGGCCACTGCATTGGAGTCGACCCGTACTATCTGGTCCACAAATCCATTTCCACCGGCTTCATCCCGGATATCATTCGCACCGCACGCGAGATCAACGATGGTATGGCGCGGAATGCAGTCGTTCGGCTTGTGACGCTAATGGTGGGGCGTAACTTTCCAGTGAACGGGGCGCGGGTTTTGGTCGTGGGTCTTACCTTCAAGGAAAACTGCCCGGACACGCGCAACACTAAGGTCATTGAGCTTGTCTCACACCTTCGTCAGTGGGGCATGGAGCCTGATGTCGTGGATACGTGGGCAGATCCTCGCGACGTGCGCAAAAAATACGGGATGACCATCGGAGAGGTTTTGCCGGAGGGCGGGCAGGTCTATGACGCCGTGATTCTTGCCGTCCCACATAGTGACATCGTGGCCCAAGGGGCAGGACGATTGCGCAACCTGCTCCGCCCCGGCGGAGTGCTGTTCGACATGAAGGCCGCGTTCGACATCGCAGACAGTGATTTGAGGTTGTGAAATCAATGAATGAGGTCACGGAAAAGCAAATCTCTGCGCTTCAAGCTTCAGGACAGTTCGATCCAGACTGGTACCGTCGGACGTACCCCGACGTGGATATGACCGGAATGGATCCTGCTCGGCACTACCTGAATTACGGTCACCGCCTTAACCGCGATCCGGGGCCGGACGTTTCTACCCTCTTCATTCGGACCGCATACGGGATGAAGGAGCAGCACGAGCCGATTGCCCGACTTAACTGGATGCGACGCAAGGCCGGGGAAGAACCGGTTGCGCCGAATTCGAAGCGGGTTCTGAAAGCCGCGAACTTGGTGGCCCGAGCCGGCGATCACGCCCGCGCCATTGCCTTGGCTGAGGCACATCTACCCTCCGATCTGGCCTATACGGCCGGGATTTTGCGCGCAAATGCGGCGCTGGCGCAAGCCGATGAAGACGGTTGGCAGCTGCATCTGAACAGTTATCTTGAGCGGTTCGGCCTCACCCCGATACAGTTGAATGGCGTGGGTACGGTTTTCGACCGCCTCACCTGTGCGGTACTGCCTTCGGTGACCGGTGGGGAACTAATCTCTGTCATCATGCCTGCATGGAATGCCGAAAAAACGGTTGAGAAAGCCGCGCGCTCAATCCTTGACCAAACTTGGCGCAATCTGGAACTTCTGGTTGTTGACGATGCTTCGACCGACGGCACCTGGGCGGTGTTGAAACGGATCGCGGCCAGTGATGACCGCGTGAAGATCCTGCGCAACAAGGTCAATGTCGGGCCATATGTTTCGAAGAACATCGCGCTTACTCAGGCCAAAGGTGCCTGGATCACGGGCCATGATTCCGATGACTGGGCGCACCCTCAAAGGCTGGCGCAGCATCTGGAGGAAACCAAGGCAAGAAATCTTCAAGCGAGTGTGGCCTACATGCTGCGGATCACGCCTTCAGGAACTTTCTCTTATATCACTCAACAAAGTAGCTTTTCCCTGGATGGAGCCGCCCGCAAGGCGCTGATTTCTTGCCTTTTCGACCGAAAGGTATTGTCTGACACGCTTGGCTATTGGGATGCCGTCCGCTTCGGAGCAGACAGCGAAATGATTATGCGCGCGGAAACAGCCTTGGGCTCCAAGTTTGGAGTTGTCGAGCAGATCGCAATGATCTGTCAAGACTTGGAGACAAGCCTGACAAACCACCCCATTCATGGCGTAAGCAAACAGACAGGTGTCTCGCCGGTCAGGGCCAACTACCGCGACGCTTGGACGAAGTGGCTGGAAGGTGCGGCTGAAGCTTCACACGTTCATTTAAAATTCCCGCAGAAGGGACGACGCTATGATGCGGCGTCGGAAATGGTTGTGTCATGGCGTGACCAACTCGCAAACCTTTCGGAGCCTAGGACATGACAACAACATTGCAGGATACATTTTTTCAATTTCACCCGGGCCAAGATCATGGAAGCCTTCCTGTGGGAGGGGCGCGCGAGATTGCCTTTCGTTTGACCGGCGCCATGGAACCGGATGTTCTGGTGATCTGTTTTCACGGCGCAACAGACCGGAAGAAGATTGCTTTGCCGCGGTTTCAGGCAGCTTTGGATGCCGGCCCTCTTGCTGCTTATCTGTCGATCTGCGACCCCACGCTGGACGCCCATGAGGCGCTTCGGCTGGGCTGGTACTCGGGGGCGGACAACTTTCCCCTGCGATCCATCCTCAAAGAAGTATTGCACAACACTATTGCAAAGCTGCGCCCGCGGCGTATCCTGTTTTTTGGTGGCTCGGGCGGCGGCTATGCAGCCCTGCTCTACGCCAGATCGGTGGCAGGGTCAGTGTCGCTTACGATCAATCCGCAGACTGATATCCTCTCTTATTACTCGGGGCACGTGGGGGACTATTTTGAAACCTGCTGGCCGAATATCCCCGAGGTCGAGCGCCGAAGCCGTACCGTCGTCAGCGATCTGGCGGAGGAGTATCAGGACAATCCTGGCAAGGTCACCACTGTGATGTTGTCCAGCGCCGGCGACCGACAGCACTTCGTCAACCACGTTTCAAGATTCGTCGGTCGGGTCGGCAGCAGTACAAGGTCGCGGCTCATCCTTGCCAGCGACTTTTTCGGCAGGATGGGGCATGGTGGCAGCATCCCGCCTGATGTGATCCAGCGCTGGTACAACGCCGTGCTGACAGCCGAGACAACCGAGCCTGAAAGCATCCTGATGGCCTATCACCGACTGGCCGCGGTGCGAGCCTTGCCGACTGAAGGGCGGGTTCGCTCTGGCGCGGGTCCTGACGCTGCCGAGATCGGTATGGCGGATCTTTTGCGCGACTATCATCTTCGCCAACCGATGGAGGTCTGACATGGCGACGCCCTCGCACCCCTACAAGACGCAGCCCGAACGCGCTTTCTGGCGGGCCTCAGTAGGCAGTCGGCACTATGCTGACCTCACCAATATGTGGCAGCCGATGCCACTGGTGAAGACAGATCGCATCGCCACGGCCGGCAGCTGTTTCGCCCAACATATCGGCAACAACCTGGCCGCCCGTGGCGCCGCCTTCATGGATATGGAGCCCCCGCCGCCCGTCTTTTCGTCAGCCTCTGAGGCGAGAAAGTGGGGTTATGGCGTGTTTTCTTGCCGATACGGCAACGTCTACACCACCCGTCAGCTGATCCAGCTGTTCGATGAGGCCTATGGCACCCGCACACCCCTGGAGCGGGTCTGGGAGAAAGATGGGCGTTTCTACGATGCGCTACGCGCCAGCGTCGATCCGGTGGGTCAGGACAGCTCCAAGACCGTCCTGGCATTGCGCGCGCGGCACCTTGCCGCGGTGCGCCAGATGTTTGCCGAGCTCGACGTCTTTGTCTTTACCTTGGGCCTGACGGAGGGCTGGGAAAGTATTGATGACGGGACCATGTTTGCTGCCGCCCCTGGTACCGTGGCTGGCACATATGACCCGAAGCGCCATGTTTTCCGCAACCTGCGCGCCGCTGAAATCCGCGCCGACATGCTGGCCTTTTGGGACCGACTGAGGGAGGTAAACCCGGGAGCGCGCATGCTGCTGACGGTCTCGCCCGTGCCGCTTGCTGCAACGGCGACGGAAAACCATGTTCTTGTAGCGACAACTTATTCCAAGTCAGTACTTCGTGCGGTGGCTGGGGAGCTGGCCGAAGATGTCTCCGACATCCACTATTTCCCCTCTTACGAGATCATCTCGGCGCATCCGTCACGCGCTGTGTTTTTCGAGCCTGATTTGCGCAACGTCAGTCAATTTGGTGTCGATTACGTCATGCGACATTTCTTTTCGGGCCCACTGGCCGAAGAATTTGGTGCTGGCGGATTACGCAAAGAGAATGACCTTGAACTGATTTGCGACGAAGAAAAACTGGATCAATCCACGGATACAGGCGCCTTTACTTCGCACGCGCCGCATACGGCACACGTTGGCGTGGCCGCACCAGACTCATAGTTCGATGGCAAATCTTCGATATGACATCCATTGATCACTTTTCTACAGTTGTTGCGCCTTCGCAAGATCAGCCTCCGCCAACTGCCTCTCAGACGCGGCTCGGTCGCTCATCAGCAACCTTACGAGCCACGACCGTCAAGCCTTTGCTGCTGCTGCACGTCGGCCAAACCAAGGCTGGCAGCACCGCGATCCAGAATTACCTCGACGCCGAGCGCTTGGCCCTGCGGGCACATGGTGTATGGGTGCCTGAAATCGGCTTCGCGCGCGCCAATCCCTTCGCGCAGGAGCGGACCGCGGGACATTTGCAATTTGTTCGAATGCTAGCAGCGGGCCAGACCGGCGAAATTGATACCGAACGCCAAGCGACCCCGCATTCCGTTTGTATGCTGTCGGCCGAGAGTCTTTTCGTGAACCGCCCCGACTTGGAGCTTCAGGCCCTTGCAGACTATTTTTCAGGCTATGAGGTGCAGATTGTCGCGGTGTTGCGCCATGCTGCAGGTTGGCTCGAGTCCCGATATATCGAGAACTGTCTGAGCGGGTTCTCAAACGACACAAGGACTTTTCCCGACTTCTGTGACGATTGCGCCAAAGCTGGCCAACTCGACTATGCGGCACGGCTCGTGCACCTTACCGCGATTTTCCGCGCGCAATCGACTGTCGTGGTAAATTACGATGCGGCTAAGGCAAGAAATGACCTTGTGCTGACCTTTGCTGATGTATGTGGCTTGCCGATTACGAACCCTGATCTGGCCAAAACGATTCAAGCAAATGTGCGCAAGAAATACCTGGCCTTGGTTGAGGGCAAGAGGCGATTGAACCATGTCACCAAACATCTTGGACGAAATGAAGCACTCGAATTCGAAATGCTTCTGCGAAGCAAGACAGAATATTTGATAAACCATACTCAAGAAACACCGGCGTCTTTTGCCGTGCCCGGTGTACCGCTTTCGGCACAGCACCGTGCCACGGTTGAAGCATCTAACCGCCGTCTAAGTGTACAATTCGGACTTGAGCCAGCATTTCCAGCCCTGCAAACAGCACATGGCGACCCGTTTTCGCATCGTATGGATGTTGCTTTGGTCGACGAGATTGTTGCCGAAGGGCTGACGCTTCTGGCGCGCCTTGCCTTCCGTGCCGGAGAAGATGAAGGCGGCCTGGGGGGGACTTGGCTGGCTAGCCCTGATGCAGGCACGGTCATCACTCTACTGCGCGATAGCCGAAATTCCGTGCATATCGGCGAGGACCTGTCTGCCACGATTTCTGCTATGTTCACGCGCCGTCTTGTCACGTTTATTCCTGGCAACTCTACACGGCGCGAACAGATCGATGCGCTGCTTGCCCAGCGTCTGCCCTCAGAAATTCTGTGCATCGAATTGAATAAAGGCACGGTATCAATACTGGAGAAGTATACCCCTGAAGTGATCGTATGCGGAGCTGGCGCCGATCTGGGAGCACTTCAGACGATTGCCGACACTGCGACCGATCTACCTGTGATCGTACTCACCTCCCATGACGACATCGAAGCGGCCGAAGTTGGTAAACTATTTTCTTGTACCGTCCAAAAGCTCGGCGACAAATTGTGGGTCCTCGCAGGTTTAGAAGCAAAAGAAAACAAGGCGACCAGCGCGTCGAAGAACGTTGCACATACCGCAAAAGTGGATGAGTCATGAGCAAAACTAACGTAGCTGAACATGTGGAACACTCTTACCCCGCACTGCCTGAAAGTGAGATTTTCTCTCTGGCGCTGTTACCTAGTTTATTTTGGCGGCCGCGATTTCGCGGCAACGCACCGACGCTAGCTCATATCCCGTTCCTATTCTGGCTCTCTAGTGTGATTAAGCCAAGCCGCATAGTCGTGCTGGGTGCAGGGGACGGGCTCGTTCATTTCGCATTCTGCCAAGCGATTGATAAACTTAACCTAAGCGCACGTTGTGAAGGGTATGATCGTTGGTTGGACGAGTCTGGCAAGTCCGTCATGACTATACCTCCCAAGAAATTGCTCGAGCACGTCGACTACTTCTACGATAGTCTATCTGAATTGACCGTTTGCAATCCGATCAAGAACATTTTTTCGTATGTTGATCGAGGCAGCACAGATTTGCTTTTCATTGACCTAGAGCGGTTTAACTCGGGAGAGCTACCCAGTTTCAGTGATCTTTTTCAACTGGTTACCGAAACCGGCCTGATTGTGTTGCACGGTGTTCGTGGCTCTTCCTATGAAGACGAGTTTTCGGTTCAGGTGATCGAGCGGTTCGGTTCGGTTCGATCCATTGAATTGCATCAAGGCGCCGGACTAACGGTGATTGCCCTTGGCGACCACTTACCGCCGCGTTTGACTGCGCTTTTCGCAACAGCTCAGCAAGGACGCGCTCCGGTCGAAGTCGAAACTGTTTTTAGGCGCCTTGGTAGTAGTCTGGTCGCACTAGAAAGGGCTTGCGAGGCCGAACAAAAAGTCGAGAAGCAGAAGAAGGTCACGAGAGCCGCGCAAGATTCAAGAAAGGCTACTGAAGCAGAAATCACGGAGTTGCAGCACTCGTGGGCGCAGCAAATGCGCAAGATGACTGAACTAAAAGGCCTAGTGTTCCATCTGCAGACCGAAGTAGATGAACTCGCAAAGAAAGAACTGTTGTCAGTTGAAAAATTAGAGGCCGCCGACGCCACAATTGCCGCCTCGAAAAACGCTCAGGCTGCAATGGAGGTGGCCTATCAACAGGAGCTAGTCGCAGCTGAGCAACGGTTGGAGGCTGCGGGTGCTGAGGCCGATGACCTTCGACATCAGCTGGCGACCGTTGAGACAGCGCGGGTTGCAGCGGAAGTGGCTCACGAACTGGCCCTTGGCGAGGCTGAACAGCAGTTGGAGAGCGCGCGTAGGGAAGCCGATGGTTTGCGGGATCAGCTGGCGACTGTTGAGGCGGCACGCGGCGCGCTTGAGTCAACTCACAAGGAAGCATTGTCTGAGTTGGGGCGCGAGAAGTCGTTACTTCATGACAAGCTTCAATCCGAGCAAGAAGTAAGGTTTTCAGAAACTGCTGCGCTAACAAAAATAGCGGAGAACGCGCGAACTGAGGTGAGGAATCTAACCACGCGCATGGTGGCACTTGAGGCCGCGCTGGAGACGGCCCAAACTCACGCCAAGCAGATGGAAACGCGATACAAGGCAGAGATCGCAAATGAGCGCCAGACGCGCTTCAAAGAGAGCGCCACACTGACCCGCATGATCGAGGACATGAAGACCAAAGAAGAACAAAAGAAGCGTGCTTTGGAGGTTTGGTTGGTTCGAAAATTAGTTCGAAGCGAAAAGAAGCTCAAGAAATATCGACGTGATCGGACAGCCTTCTTTCTGGATTCTCGATCTTTCATGGTCCGGGCTTACTTTCGGTTGCGCCCACATTCATGATTACAATAAACCCAACAGAATTTGTTGACCGTGTTGTCCGGTCTATCGAAACCTCTTTGGCAGTGCGCAAAGATGATTACCTGCGCGTCATCCAGTTGCAACAAGATGCCAATGTACCCAGCGTTTCTGCCTGCATATACGCTTGGTATCGGTTAGGCTGTTATCAAAAAGTCGTTGAACTGGCGGAGGATTATCTGCCGAAAAGATCACCTGAAATCGCAGCAATCTCCGTGTCACTCGCTGCGATGGGTCGATTTGAGCAGTGCGAAGCTTTTGTCAGTGAACATCTCGAAAAGCTAAAAAAAGAGCCGCGATACGCCATCGAGGCGGCGCGCGGAGTCGTCAAGTTTATCCCAAGTCTTGCTCAAAAGCTGTGTGAAGGGATCGAAAACACATCCGACCTGCGTGCTGCGGCACACTTCGTGTTTGGCAAAGAGGATCTGGCCCGTACTGAATTCAAGCTAGGCAATCCACCTCGGCGTCGAGATGTTGTGGCTGGGCATTATTTCCTCAAGGCAAATCTCGCCCTTACTACCAATGCTAAGTTAGCAGCTGTAAATCAGCAAATGGCTGAGTTTGATTTGGCCGCCATCCGTCTTGAGAACCGTGGATCAGACTTTCGTCTCGATTCAATCAATAATGACGATGATTCTTCACCATTTAGTGGCCCTCTGGTGTCCATCATTGTTCCGGCTTTCAATGCTGAAACCGACCTAAGGATGAGTATTTCGTCCCTTCTGCAGCAAAGCTACTTCAACTTAGAAGTAATCATTGTAAACGATGGCTCCACCGACAACACAGCGAGGCTCGCTCAAGAATTTGCGGCAAGTGATCCGCGCGTGCGGGTAATACATTTGAAACGAAACTATGGCGCTTACGCGGCAAGAAATAAAGCTTTGAAGGAGGCTTCCGGAGAATTCGTCTCCATTCATGATTCCGATGATTTTGCGCATGTCCAGAAGATCGAGCGTCAGGTCCGCCCCATGCTGCGAGATAAGCGTCTCCTCTTTTCGATTTCCGATATGGTTAGAATTGCAGAGGATGGAATCTTTGCGCGGCGTGAAGTTTACCCATTACAGCGCCTGAATACGAGCTCACTCACTTTTAGGAAGGACCAGGTTCTACGTGAGTGTGGAATTTGGGAAGAAGAAAGGTTTGGAGCAGATAGTGAGTACTTTTTTCGTCTTCGCAATCATTATTCCAGAAGGCAATGGCTCCGACTTCGCCAGCCATTGACTTTCGCGGCAGAAAAGCTCGGATCATTAACTGCGCGCATTTCTACCGGAGGTTTAAGGCAGCCGAGCGATCCACGCCGCACAGCGTACACGGAATCTTATACGCAGCGTTGGCTTCACAGACCGGTTGGTTGCGCTGATGGCTAAGAAAATGCTGCGGCTTCTAAGCCCGACGCGCAAATGGCGTGCCCGCCTCCTGTCCGCTCCGTCATGGTGTCTGCAATGCATGCGGACGGCTATGGCACCGATGACAACAAGATATGCCTGCACAAGCCTTGTACTGGCGCGCTCGGCGGCGTTGCATTCAATACTTGGCGAGCCTCCTGTTTTCTATAGCCGTCTGCTTTCGCTCAAGGGCGATAAGGTGCTTGGCTGGGGCCGGAAATGGTCGGGTCGCCGAGCTACCGCTTTGGCTACGAGATTCGGCCGTAAGGCCCTTCTTATTGAAGATGGGTTTCTTCGATCGCTTGGACGTGATGATCAGCCTCTTTCTCTCGTTCTGGACACAGCCGGCATCTATTACGATTGCACCATTCCATCTGATTTGGAGCAACTTGCGCAAGAAATTCTTTCAGTGTCCGATATTTCGAGAGCACGCAGGCTGATGGCAATCTGGCGATCGCAACGGCTTTCCAAGTACAATGCAGAGCGAGATTTTTCCGGTGAACTTCCGGCGCGCTACGTTCTCGTATGCGATCAGACCTTCGGGGATGCCTCAATTGTCTACGGTGGGGCAACGAACGAAAGCTTCTCCAACATGTTGCAAGCGGCACTTGCCGAATATCCAGATCATGACATCATCCTGAAAACTCACCCTGATGTCGTCACCAGTGGCAAGAAGGGATATTTCGAGCTTGCCGCTCTTCGCGCGAACAATCGGGTGCAAATCCTTGCAGACGTGTCACACCCATCCCGGCTTATCGAACATGCAGACGCAATCTACACCGTGACATCGCAGGTCGGCTTCGAGGCGCTGATCTGGGGTAAACCTGTGCGATGCTTTGGCATGCCTTTCTACGCTGGGTGGGGACTTACAGTCGATGAATTACCTGCACCTGCCCGAAGGCATCCCATTCAACTTGAGCAGCTCGTACACGCGGCGCTTGTCAGATATACCCACTACATTGACCCAGTCACGAAAGCACCTTGCGCGGCAGAGCGAACATTCACGCTCCTTGGGTTACAGAGACGCAAAAGGACCGAATTCTCGCAGAAAATTATCGCCTACGGTTTTTCGCGCTGGAAACGGCCCTTTATCAAGAGCTTTCTTCAGGGGTCTGACGTTACATTTGCAACAGGTCCCCAAAAAACGTCGACCGAACACTGTTCGTCTACTGTAGCGCTTTGGGGAAGCACTACATCGCCGTCCGTATCCACCAATAAAACGATACTGCGGATCGAGGACGGCTTTTTACGTTCCTCGGGCCTTGGCGCAGATCTGGTGCGACCGCTTTCTTTGGTGATTGATGATGTCGGAATCTATTTCGACGCCTCGCGTCCTTCACGTCTGGAACTCATTCTCGAGTCGGAAAAGCCAGATGAGCGGTCGATCACGCGTGCCCGCGCGCTACGCGAGAAGATTGTTCAGTTAGACGTCACGAAATACAACCTGGGCACACAGGCTTGGAACCGCCCCGAAAGTCAGAGACCAGTGATCCTGATAGTTGGCCAGGTCGAAACTGATGCCTCAATTAGGCTTGGCTCGCCGGACGTGAAGTCCAACATTGAACTGCTCAAGCGCGTTCGGCACGAAAACCCGGAAGCCTACATCGTTTACAAGCCCCATCCTGATGTCGTTGCAGGTTTACGCACGCGCGGGGCGGGGGAGCACTTCTCATCTGACATCGCAGATGAACTGCTCGTGGAGCCCGTTTCCCTGGGCCAGCTGTTCGCGCAGGTTGATGAGGTTCACACCATGACCTCCTTGATGGGATTCGAAGCTCTCATCCGAGGTGTAAAAGTTGTCTGCCACGGGCTTCCATTCTATGCGGGTTGGGGCCTCACAGAAGACCGGCTGACTTGCCCGCGCCGCACACGCCGTCTGACCGTGGATGAGTTGGTGTATGGCGCCCTTATCGAATATCCCCGGTATTTCAACTACGACCGCAACTGCTTTGTCGAGGCCGAGGAGGCCGTGGAAAAACTCGCGGAGATCGCAAAGAACGGTCCAGCAACCCGAACCTGGCAACGAAAAGCTCTGCGTGCTGCGATTCTCTCCTGGCTGAAGCTCAAAGAAAGGTAGCGATGACGATCCATACAAACACAGATCATTCCTCAACAAAGGGAAGGGTGCTATCGCTGAGCAATACTTCTTCAATGGACCCACGGCATCCCGCAAAGAAACACGCACCCAGCAACCTGATGTGGTCATTCGTTTTTTGCGTGCTGCTACCGTTCTTCTTGGTGTCGGTGTATTACGCGGCAATTGCCACCGACCGCTATGCCGCCCGCGCAGGTTTCTCCATCCGAGGCATCGACACGAGTGCTGGCATCGACGGCATCGGCGCCCTGACCGGTCTTGCCAGTTCCGGATCGACCACATCTGACTCCTATATCGTGCTTAGTTATCTCGCGAGCCGTGAATTGTTGGAAGCAGTGGATCAGCAACTTGATCTGCGAGGTGCTTATTCGTCCAACGAGATTGATTTTTTTGCACGGCTTGCGCCAAATGCAACGGTCGAAGAGTTTCTGCGATACTGGGAAAGGCGAATTCACACACAGTTTGATCCGGCTTCAGGCATAATCGAATTCGAGGTGCAGTCCTTCAGCCCAGAACATGCGCGCGAAATCGCTGCTGTTGTACTGAAGTTAACCCAGACATTGGTAAATGATCTTTCGGCAAACGCCCGCAGTGACGCCCTCAGATTCGCGCGTGAGGAAGTCGATTTGCAAGAAGCCCGGCTTCGCAATGCCTTGTCTGCGATCCGGGATTTCCGTGCTTCCGAGCAATCGGTGGATCCCTCTGCAAGCGCGGCCCTAGAGATTGAACTCATCGCGAGCCTTGAAGCAAAACTCATTGATGTGAATGCACGCATCGCTGCCTTGCATGAGACCCTCGACGACAACGCGCCCAGCTTGGCGGCCTTGCGTCGTACCGCCGACGCGCTCGAAGCACAAATCTTAGAGCGTCGGCAGGCGATTGGGAGCGATGTTCTGAGCACAGCAGGTGTGAGCGCCGTTACCCAACAACTGGCGCTCTACGAAGAGCTCGAAGTGGAACGCAGCCTCGCTCAACAAGCTTACGCTTCCGCCCTCGTGTCACTGGAACAAGCCCGACGAGATGCGGACCGACAGCAACGATATCTTGCCATACATCTCCGCCCTCAGGTTGCTGAGTCCGCAGAGTATCCCCGCAGTCTTCGCAATCTCCTTGTGATCGGTTTTTCTTTGATTGCGATCTGGGGTATCGGCGCTCTTCTCACCTATTCGGTGCGAGACCATCTGACATGAAGCTAGTTGGTACGTCAGAGCTTCTGCAGCTTCAGACGCGGGTTATCGTGAGCCTTGTGCTTCGGGAAACCCGCGCGACCTTTGGTACATCGCCATTCGGGTATGTTTGGGCGATCATGACACCGACGGCCAGCATAGGGTTACTCGTGTTCATTTTCAGTATCGCTGGTCGCCAGCCACCGTTCGGGTCCAGTCTCGCGCTTTTCTTTGCGACAGGTATCTTGACCCTGCACTTTTTCAACGAGCTGTCGAACAAGCTTATGACGGTATTTGATGCGAACCGGGCATTGCTGACGTACCCGATTATCAAGGATGTGGACACTCTCTTTGCACGAGCCCTTCTAGTCGCGGCAACCTACACTCTCATCATGGCCATCTTCTACGCAACCTTGATCGCGTTGGGTCTGGCCTCAGTTCCCTTCAGGCCCGAACAGGTGATCCTGGCCTTCCATGCTACCTGGCTTCTTGGACTTGGGTTTGGCACACTCAACGCCGTTATTTCCTCTTTGTGGGACACTTGGACCCATATTGAAAAGATCCTAACGCGGCCGCTGTTTTTCATCTCCGGGATTTTCTACGTCCCCAGCCAGTTGCCACCTCAGGCGCGAGAAGTGTTGCAATGGAACCCTGTTTTGCACCTCGTCGAGTGGTTCCGGTACGGGTTTTACTCGAACTACAACTCAATGATACTTGATGTTTGTTATCCTGTCGGGGTCGGCACGGCCATGCTGCTACTTGGCCTTGCGGGTGAGCGATTTTTCCGACGTGCGAGGTACTGAATGCTTGCCTTTGACAATGTCAGTAAATTTTACCGGGTGAAGGGCGTAAAAAAAACGATCTTGACTGACTTTTCGTTCGAGTTCCCTGTGAATCGGAACGTCGGGATCATGGGCAGGAACGGCGCTGGTAAGTCGACCATGATGCGCCTGATGGCCGGAATCGAGCCGCCGGACTTTGGCCATGTCTACCGAACATCGCGCGTATCATGGCCTCTGGGTTTTGCCGGCGGTTTCAACGGAAGTATGACCGGAATCGAGAATATCCGCTTCGTGTCACGAATTTATGGGCAGGACACGGAGCGCGTGATTTCCTACGTGACCGAATTTGCAGAGCTGGGTCGATCTCTACGTCTTCCAATCAAGACCTATTCGAGCGGCATGCGAGCACGACTTGCCTTTGGGCTCAGCATGGCCATTGATTTCGATGTCTATCTTATCGACGAAATTACGGCCGTTGGGGACGAGGACTTCAAGAAAAAAAGCAAGGCCGTCTTTCAAGACAAACTCGCAAAAAGCCAGATCATCATTATATCGCATTCTCCAGGCACAATTGCGCAGTATTGCGACTGCGGCCTGCTACTGGAGGGCGACCAAATCCGGTTCTTTGATCAGGTGGATGATCTTCTTCTTGCCTACAAGGAACTCAACACAAGATGAGGTATTGTGAGCACCCGAACCAATGCCAAAGATCCCCTCGACATCCCGCAGTAGCGCGGGCCGCACTGCTGTTACTGGCACGGTAGACGAATGAACTGGATATGGCGCTGAAGTATGCCAAGCTGGTCCCAGCCAATCTGCCGGAAAACCTTCTTGAGCACGGCTGGGACTTCCGCACACAGTTGCAGTCCGATCAGGGGCAGAAAGCTGTTTTGGGAGCCAAGATCAGGTTGGTAAGTGGCAGGTTGCCGGGGCACACAAGTTGCTTTGGATAGAACCTCTATTTACTCACCCCAAATTCGTGACTCCAATATGAAAACCGTAGTTGGGTTCGTCAAAAATACAATCGCCCCTTCTTGCACTTCCACGTTCTTCAAAGGAAGTCCGCTGCACGCCCTGATAACTGCTGCTTCTTCACGTAGATAGCTTTCACGCAAAATGCCCCGTCATTCCGAATAAACTCGGCCCGTTTGTTAGAAAACCTTGCAAATGGCACGATGTTTAGGACATATTTGTATATATTTATTAATTCTGAAGTCAGTATTTAGAATGTTTTGAGGCACAAACCGAGCGGCGGGCGCGATGCGCTCTGTACCTATCTGTGGGGGAAGGACGTGGGGTTTGGCCTGGTTAAAAACTATACTGGTAATATGTTGTATTTTGCTGCTTCCTTCGCCGGTTGCAGCCAATATTGGAAAAGTCATCGGTGTCGAACAAGGCGCGCAAATAACGCGCGCCGGTAAATCGCAGCCGTTGCGTGCAGGCATGACCGTTGCGTCCGGGGATGCCATTTCAACCGATGGCAGCGGTTTGGTTCAACTGGTATTTGATGACGAAACCAAGATTGCGATTGGCCCAAATGCGCGCATGCAACTGGATGTGACAATGCTGCGCGGAAACAGGAAGGCCAAGAACTTTGCAATTCAGGCCCTTGGCGGCAGCTTCCGCTTCATCTCAGGCAAAAGCAAAAAACGGGCCTATTCCATCCAGACACCCACCGCGACCATGGCCGTCAGGGGAACGACATTTGACCTTTGGGTCGTACCAGGCACGCAAAGTGCCATGATGGTTCTTCAGGGTCGTGTCGAGATGTGCGGGCAGAGCGGAAATTGTCAGGAAACGGGGCGGAAATGCAGCCTTCTTGCCACCACGCAAAGCGGGAATATAGGTCGCCCCACCGACGAGGAAAGCTATGAAAAGGCGGTGAAAAATGGCTTTCCATTTGTTCAATCGCAACAACAGTTGCAAGTACCGCTGCAAGTAGACGTGTCAGGCTGCGGACGGGACGCCGTACCTCCACTTCAGCAAAGATCGGAAACGCGTGCTTCTACCCCTGAGCGGGGAGAAGTTAAAAGCGCCGCTGCATCCGCGCCACAAAACGAGGCTCGTGCGTCGTCAAGTAGCGCCAGCCCGGGCAGCCCTAGCAGCACCGGCAGCGGCAATGGCGGCAGCGTCGGTGGAAGCACCGGCAGCGGTAACGGCAACGGCGGAAACATTGGCGGAAATGGCAGCAGTGATTCTGGAACAGGCGGCAATGTCGGAACGGGCAGCGGCACTGGGAATGGCCGAGGCGGCTCAATCGGTGGCGGATCAGGCAGCGGAAGTGCTGGCAGTGGCGGCACAATCGGCAGCGGCGGCACAGATGGCTTTGGTGGCGGGGTCGGCAGCGGCGGCGCTGGTGGTAACGGGGGCAATAGCGGCCAGGGGCAGTAAAGCCCCTTGTTCATGCCGCCAGTTCGGACGCTGCCGAGGTTCTTGAAACGCGTACCGCAGGTGATGGCCCGTCCGGGCTAGCCAAGATAATCGGAGGCAAACGTGACCGGAAAGCCCAGGGAACGCGCAGGGCAAAGACGCGCTTTTCAGCTGGTCGGGCTGGGTCTGATCCTGTTCGGATGCTTCATCCGGGTCCTTGATCCTTACCCTGTGCGCATGACACGATTGGTCTACTTCGACATTCTGCAGCGCATTTCACCTCGGGAATACAATCCTGACTTGCCAGTTCGCGTGGTGGATATCGACGAGCAGTCACTTGCAACCTGGGGGCAATGGCCTTGGCCCCGCACTTTGCTGGCGCAGATGGTCCAAAACCTCGGCGAATATGGCGCTGCCGCTATCGCCTTTGACATGCTGTTTATCGAACCAGACAGGTTTTCGCCCGCCCGGCTGCTGAACGATCCGGCGCTGTCAGGTGTTTTAACGGTCGAGCATCACGCAAAGCGTCTGGACTATGATGTGATGTTCGGGATGGAAATCGCGAATTGGCCTGTCGTTCTGGGTGCGGCAGCCCGGCAAACCGCCCATGGCAGGCGCGTCACACCTTTGGCCGGGATTGTAGAAATCGGAGAGGCTCCGACCTCGGGCCTGGTTACTGTCCCTCACTGGACACCACCCGCCGCGCCTCTGGATCGTACAGCAGCAGGTATCGGAGGGGTCAATGTCTCACCCTTGGGTGGTACGGGCATTGTGCGCCGTGTTCCGGTTTTGTGGGGCGGGCCGGACGGCGCCCTACCGGGTCTGGGCATCGAGGCGTTGCGCGTCGCCATGGGCGAGCCCGTGATCCTCGTCGAGGGCACACCTGACGAGGCCGGCATCGTGTTGGCACTCGAGATTGGTCAGTTTCGCTTGCCAACGACCGAAAATGGCGAGGTCTGGATAAAATACAGACATGACAATCAAGACCTGTATCTATCGGCGAATGATGTGATGCAGCCGGGGGACAACCCTGACCTGCGCGCCGAAATTGAAGGGCGGATCATTTTTGTTGGCACATCGGCGGCGGGATTGTTTGACAGGCATCAGACGCCGTTGGGCGAATCCGTTCCAGGTGTATCAATCCACGCACAAATCCTTGAACAGGTTCTGACCGGTGAAATGCTAAGCCGCTCTGACGTCACTGCGGCCCTTGAAATACTGTCCTTTGTCACTCTGGGCCTTGTGGTAACGGCCGTCATGGCACGGTTCGGCGCAGTGGCATCGTTTGTCGCAGGCGGAGCATCGGCGACGGTCGTGCTTGGTATCAGCTGGCTGGCGTTTCAGAACCAGTTGGTCCTGTTCGATGTAACCTTTCCGCTGCTGGGGGGTATGGCTAATTTCGGACTGCTGGCGGGGTATCTGTTTGTATCGACTGAGCGCGAAAAGCGCGTCATCCGGCAGGTCTTTTCCCACTATGTCGCCCCCGAAATTCTGGATGAGATGGAAGGAAGCGGACATCAACTGCAACTGGGTGGCTCAACGCAGGAGATCACAGTTATGTTCTCGGATATTCGGGGCTTTACCCCCTTGTCAGAATCCGTCTCGGCCACCGATCTTGTGACCTTGCTGAACCAGTTATTCTCTCAGGTTGGCGACCAGATACTGCGGGAGCGTGGCACTATTGACAAGTTCATCGGCGATGCGGTCATGGCATTCTGGAATGCCCCCTTGCCGGTCGAAGATCACCCGCGCCGCGCGGCTGAAGCCGCGCTGTTGATGCGTCAGGCCTTAGTGAATTTCAATGCGTCAGAGGTGATGCAGGGACGACCACCGATTGCATTGGCAACAGGCTGCGCCACCGGACGGGCCTGCGTCGGCAATATCGGGTCGAAACGCCGGTTCAACTACACCGTGATCGGGGATGTGGTGAATGTTGCCGCGCGGATCGAACAAAGCTGCCGGCATGTCGACTATGACATTCTCGTTTCAACTTCGGTGTATGAGAAAACGAGGGACCACATGGCGATGCTGGAAGCCGGGTTTATCGACCTGAAAGGCAGAACCGACCTTGAGCCCGTGTTCGTTCTGGTCGGCAACCAAGACATGCTTGAAACGCCCGCCTTCCAAAGATTGGAAACAACCCATCAAAAGCTGATCGAATCCATTCGGGACCGTCACCCGCAGGAATACATCGAAAAGACTTGCGAGGATTGCGTCGCGCAGGCGCGGCATGTTGAGCCGGGACTGGTCGGGTTTTACCACGCCCTGTCCGGCAGATTGGCTGATTTTCGGTCAGACTTCCAATCTGGGCAGTTGATCTTTAGCCATCACGAACGTGCAGGCAAACCATCTGCCTAAGACGGCGCCCGGACCCGCTGAGCGGGCAAACACCATCTACACTTCCCGCCCCTCGGCGCATCGCAATTTATTGCGACCGTTGTCACAAAGCCCTTTTGAAATGTGCTTTCACATTCCCTGCTTCGTTGTCTGACGCTGTATCAGACGAACCGGGGTGCGAGTACTGGGCGGCGGCACCGTTGCGTTCTGCAACCACTCCAAGACCGTGTCGGCAACCTGTTTGCCAAAGGCATCCACGCCGCAATGGACTGTGGACAGGGTTGGCCAACACTCGGCGGCTTCCTGAATGTCGTCGAACCCAATGATCTGAAAATCAGTGCCAATATCCTTGCGGGCTTCGTGACAGGCGTTGATCATGCCAAACGCCACCAGATCGTTAAAGCACAAGGCCGCGTCGCAACCGGGATGGTCGCGAAACAATTGCGCCGCGGCACGGTGTCCAAAAGACCGGCTGCTTCGGCCGGACAGCACCAAAGGCGAAAGCCCGTGTTCGGACATCACCTCCAAATACCCCGAAACCCGTTCCTGCGTGACTTGTCGCCCATCCAGCCCACCCACAAAAGCGATACGGCGCGCGCCTGACTCGATCAGATAACGCGTGGCGACACGTCCGCCTTCTTGATAATTCGGGGATATGAAGGGAAATCGGGCGGTATCGTCGCTGACCTGACGCAAGACCTGCATGACGGGAATCTGGGCGCGCGCTAAAGCGGTCAGGGTTTCTGATACATCCCCATAAGCAGGTGAGACAATCAGAGCCGAGACTCCGTGCTCTAACATCGCCGCGACGACCTGATCCTGTATCGCTGCATCCTCGTTGGTATTTGCCACCACCACCGCATAGCCGCGCAAGCCCAGCGCCATTTGCAGCGACGTGGCAAATTCCGTGAAGAACGGGTTGTTCAGGTCATTGATCACCAGCCCGATCAGTGCCGTCCCGGATGCCCGCAGATTGGCGGCCGAGCGGTTATAGACATAACCGATCTCTTTCATCGCCGCATGGACGAGCTTTTTGGTTTCGGGCTTGACCTGCGCGCCGCCCTGCAACACCAGGCTGACCGTCGATTTCGACACGCCTGCCTTGTTGGCCACATCTATGATCGTCGGTCTACGCATTCAGGTTATTGGTCTACTCCGTGCAGGGTCAGCAGTGTGATCATGCGCTCCTTTGCCAGATCCGGATCCAAGAGCAAACCCGCCTGATCCGCCAGGCGGAACACCTGCGCATAGTGGCAGATATCGCGGCTGGACTGAAACCCACCGGGCATGACGAAATGCGATTGTGCGCCGTTCAGCCATGCCAAAAAGGCTATGCCTGCTTTGTAGAACTGCGTCGGTGCCCGGAAAATCTCACGGCTCAAAGGGACCGTAGGCGCAAACAGCGCGTGGTAGCGGCCCATGTCCCCCATCGCCAGGGCTTCAAGTGCCTGGCTTGCGGCTGGGGCGATTGCGGCAAAAATACCCAGCAGCGCGTGCGAAAAATGCGTCCCATCCCCGGCAATCAGATCAGCATAGTTGAAATCGTCGCCGGTATAGAGGCGCACGCCATCTGGCAGGCGTGCGCGAAACGACTCTTCATGTGCCTGATCCAGAAGCGAGATTTTGATGCCATCCACCTTGCCCGGGTTCTCGGCGATAAGGGACAGAACAAAGTCACTGGCCGCGGCAACATCCGTACTGCCCCAATACCCTTTAAGTGCCGGGTCAAACATGTCACCCAGCCAGTGCAGTATGACCGGTTCTGACGCGCCATCGATCAGCGTGCGGTAGACGTCGTGATATGTGTCCGGCCCAGCGCCGATCGTCGGGAAAGCACGCGACGCCATTAGAATCAGCTGCCCGCCGGCCGCCTCGATCGCTTCGGCCTGATGTTCGTAGGCTGACAGGATTTCGCCCGCCGTGTTCAGCGCGCCAAGAGCCACGTGGTCCGTCCCTGCCCCGCATGCCACGCGCGGCGAAAGCGGATGCGTCCGGGCGGCAGCCATGGTGCGTTGGATCAGCTCCAGTGCTGTGTCCCAATCCACACCCATGCCGCGCTGCGCGGTATCCATCGCCTCGGCCAGGCCCAGACCCTGATCCCAAAGCTCCTGCCGAAAGCTGAGCGTCGTGTCCCAATCCACCGCCGGACGACCTGTCCAGGGGTTGCGCTCAGCCAGCGGGTCTGAGACGACATGCGCCGCAGCAAACGCGGTACGTGTCAGTGGCACCTGCGGTGCACGGGGCACCAAGGGGGTTCCGGTCAAAGCATAAGGTTGCAGCGCGCCTTCAGGGGTTGGCAGTATCAGTGTCATCGCCTCAGACCTCCAGATCCAGAACCAGAATGCCGTCGATCCCGCCTATCGCATTCTCGACCAACTGTGCGCCCAGCGCCTTGTGGGTTTTGTTGTTTTGATAGGCTTCCAGCGCCGCCCAATCGTCGAAATCGATCACGAAGCCATGCATATAGCCGCGCTCAATCTGTTCAGGGCTTTGACTGCGACCGCCAGTGAACCCGCTGGCCCCGGGCAGTGTTTCTGCCACATCAGCCAGGCCGGCATAGATGGCCGCAACCGCTTCCTCGGTCACGTCGGGGCGAAACTTGGTCAGCACAATATGGCGGATCATTGTGTAAATCCTTGATCTTGTTTGATCATGTCCGCTGCTTTCTCTGCGATCATGATGGTCGGAGCGTTGGTGTTCGATGAATTGACAGTGGGCATGATCGAGGCATCGGCGACACGCAGCCCGTCAATCCCGTTGAACCGAAGACATGGGTCAAGCACGGCCTCTTGGTCGCTGCCCATGCGGCACGTGCCTGCGCAATGGTGCGAAGTCTTGGAATGCACACAGATGAAGTCGAAATACTCCTGATCTGTCCGCACATCCGGCCCCGGCAGACGTTCCGCCAAAATGTAGGGTTTCAGCGCATCCTGCGCGAGGATGTTTTGCACCAGTTTCAAACCCCGGATCGACATCTCACGGTCATAGGGATCGGCCAGATAGTTCGGGTCGATCAACGGCATCGCCGCCGGGTCCGCGCTTTGCAGTCGAACCGAGCCGCGGGACCGGGGGCGCAGGAAGCATGCGTTTAGGGTGACGCCGCCATTGGGCATCGCCTCAACCCCGGCCTCAATCCCGGTGCCCAGCCCCAGATGCATCTGAATATCGGGTGAACGCGCGTCAGGATCGGCGTACCAAAACCCTCCGGTTTCAAACAGGCTCGACGCCACCGGCCCTTTGCGCGTGAGCAGGTATTGCAGCCCGGCGAATGCCGAAAGATGCAACTTGGCGAACCGGTCGTAGGTATGCGGTCCCGTCACCTCGCAGATCGCGTAAAGATCAAGGTGATCCTGCAGGTTTTCCCCCACATTCGGCTGATCATAAACCGGTCTGATCCCCAGAGTTTCGAGGTGATCTGCCGGACCAATCCCCGACAGCTGCAACAGACGTGGTGAGCCGATTGCACCCGAAGACAGGATGACCTCTTGCGCGGCGGTGATTGTCTCACCATCCATCATTTCTACCCCAGTCGCCCGGCCGCGGTCGATCATGATGCGCCGAACCTGCGCGCCAGTGCGGACGGTCAGGTTCGTCCGGCCCCGGTTCGGCGCCAGAAACGCCATCGCTGCCGAGGACCGGCGCGCGTTGCGTTGGGTCAGCTGATAATACCCCGCCCCATCCTGTTTCGCCCCATTCACGTCGCGGGTTTCGGGGATGCCGACCTGCCCCGCGGCCTTGATATAGGCATCGCAGATCGGCAAAGGCGCGGCAGGCATCGACACGCCCAGCGGACCACCTTTGCCGTGGAAAGCATTGTCGTAGGTGTCGTTATCCTCGGACTTCTTGAAATAGGGCAGCACATCATCAAAGCCCCAACCTTCACACCCCATCTGGCGCCAGTCGTCATAGTCCTGTGCTGCACCGCGAGTATAAATCTGCGCGTTGATGGCAGACCCACCTCCGATCACTTTGGCCTGCGTATAGTTGAAAACCTTATCCTGCATGTGCCTCTGCGGCACCGTCGACCAACCCCAGCTGCCAATGCCTTTGGTCATCTTGGCAAAGCCGGCGGGTAGGTGAAAAAACGGATGACGGTCATTTGAGCCAGCCTCTAACAGCAGAACCCTGGCCGAGGGTTCCTCGGACAGGCGCGAGGCGATGACCGACCCGGCCGAGCCGCCGCCGATCACGATGAAATCATATCCGTCAGACATTTTGATTTGTCCTCAGAGTTTCTCAGAGACGCGCGATCGACAGGCCGCCATCCACAGGGATTGCAGCACCCGTGGCGAACTGCATCTGGCCTTCGACAATGGGCATAATGACCGACCCGATATCTTGGGGCTCACCCCATCGTGCGGCGGGTACAAGGCCACCTTCGATCCGGTCGGTGTATTTGTCGCGCACACCTGCCGTCATCTCGGTTGCGATGATGCCGGGGCGCAGTTCGAACACACCTATCCCGTGCGGCGCCATACGCACGGCAAAGAGTTGCGCCATCATGGCCGCGGCCGCCTTTGAAACGCAGTATTCAGCCCGTTCGATAGACACCATAGTGGCGCTGACCGAGGTGACGAATGTGATCGAGCGATAAATGTCCTGAGGTTGCGCCAGCATGCGCCGCGCAACGTCCTGCGCCAGAAAGAAGGCGCCGCGCAGGTTGATGTTCTGAACGAAATCCCAGTTTTCAGGCTTCAGCTCCAGCATGTCGCCGCGTACCGGAGCACCCACGCCGGCATTGTTGACCAGGGCGGTGATCGGACCCAATTCAGCCTCAACCTGATCCAGCAGCGCGGGTACTTGGTCAATATCCGATACATCGTGCTGCACATAGATCGCGTTTGGTCCAAGCTCGGCCAAAGCCTCTTGCACTGCAGGTTTGTCAGGGGCCGAGCGCGACGCCAGCGCCACCTTGTATCCACCGCCAATCAACGCGCGCGAGATGCCAAGGCCAATGCCTTGCTGTCCCCCTGTGACCAACGCAATCCCGGTCATGCTGCAAACTCCGTCTCAATGATGTGGCGGCCTGCGCGCAGGGCCAGCGCCGCGATGGTCAGGGCCGGGTTCACCGCAGCAGAGGTCGGCAGGACCGATGCGTCTACGATGAACAAATTTCGAAAATCGTGGCTGCGGCAGAAGGGATCGACAACGCTGTTTTCAGGGTTATCTCCCATCCGCGCGGTCCCGCATTGATGGGATGGCGTTCGGCGATCAAATGCCCGCGACAGGACAATCGGAAAACCCGCCCGGCGCAGGTGCGTTTTCAGCCGCTCCACCAGAGCTTCATGCGCCGCCCAATTCGAACGTTTCCAATCCAGCCGGATCTGGTTACCTTCGACAGTCACACGGCTATCGGGGTTCGGAAGGTCCTCTGACATGGCGTAGAAATCATAGCTACGGCCTGCAATCAACGCGGCGATAGGGCCGGGCAACCCGGTCTGAGAGGCAAGGATCGGGCCTGTAATCTTGCCCAGCATCTGAACATTACCCAGTGGTGGCCCCCCGTTGCCGTCACTGTTGTAATAATCGTTGAACATCAGCGTCTTCTGATAGATCGACCGATTGCGGCGCAAAGGGTGCAGGGCCAGCACGGCCGAGCTGTTATGGTTCATGAAGTTGCGTCCAACCTGATCGGAACGGTTCGCCAGCCCCCCAGGATAGGCGTCATTCGCGGATTGCAGCAGCAGGGCCGCCGATTGAACAGCACCAGCAGCGAGCACTACAAGCGGTGCCTTCAACGTGCCATGCCCGTCGACCGTGATCCCCGTGATCTGACCAGTCTCATCCGCGATCAATTCCCGAACCATCGCTCCCGTCAAAAGCGAGACATTTTTGTGCGCAAGCGCCTTTGCCAAGGCAGAGGTTTCCGCATCCATCTTGCCACCGCAGGTGTTGGGAAATGCATCCCAGGTCGTTTGACCTGCCGCCAGCCATTTGTCGATATCCACCCCAAGCGGCACCGAAGACGGCGTCATACCTGCACGGCTGAGCCGCGTTCGCAAATCCGCGATGTCCGGCTCATCCGCCACGGGCGGGTGCGGATAGTTTGCGCTATGGGGCGGCTCGGTCGGGTCCTCATTCACGACGCCATGCACATCATAAAGATGCTCGGCTGCGGTATAGTCGTGCTCTAACTCCTCATAAGAGATCGGCCAGCCGGGGGAACTGCCGCCCATATGCGCGCGCGGCAGGAAATCCTCACGTCGATACCGGATCAGCGCCGCACCGTAGAATTTGGAGTTCCCGCCCACGCAATAATAATTGCCGGGGTTAAAAGGCTGGCCTTTGCCGTCCAGCCACGTTTCGTCTGGCCGAAAGCACCCGTCGCCAAAGATCGCCTTCGGATCCCGATCCTGTGGCGAGGGTGTCAGGCGCTCCCCTCGCTCAACGATCAGAATACGGCGTCCGGACGGGGCCAAAGCCGCGGCCAGAGTCGCCCCGCCAATGCCAGAGCCGATGATTATGACGTCTGCACGCGTCACGGTGTGATCCGCATCTCGCTTTCGGGGTCAAAGGCCACGGCCTTTTCCATGTTCACCGCGAACATGAAATCCTGCCCAGGAGCCACCTCGGCGTCCGAACGCATCCGAGCAATCACATCCTGCCCTCCGAGGATCATAGAAACAAATGTGTCCGAGCCTGCGGGTTCAGTCACCACGATGCGGTTGGTCATCTGCGCGATGTTGGAGGACTTCCGATCCGCACCATCCATGTCGGTGATGGTTTCCGGCCGGATACCCAGCAGAATTTCACGCCCGTCCCAAGCAGACAGGTTGTCCTGACTAAAGGGAAGCTGCGCCATCGACCCGTCATGCAAGGCGACCTCAGCATGAGGGCGGCCATTCAGAACCGTAACCTTGGCCGGCACCACGTTCATCGCGGGTGATCCCATGAACGTCGCCACGAAGATATTCGCAGGCGTGTCATAGATTTCCTGCGGCGTACCAAGCTGCTGTACGTAGCCGCCATTCATGACTGCAATGCGGCTGGAGAGCGTCATCGCCTCAATCTGGTCGTGGGTGACGTAGACGATGGTGGTGCCGAGGTTTTGATGCAGCTTCTTGATCTCGGTCCGCATGTCCACGCGCAGCTTGGCATCGAGGTTGGACAGAGGCTCATCAAACAGGAACACATCAGGGTTCCGCACCAGCGCCCGCCCCATCGCCACTCGCTGGCGCTGCCCCCCCGAAAGCTGGCCGGGTTTGCGATCCAGCAGTTGTTCGATCTGCAACAGCTTGGCGACCTCATTCATGGCCTTTTCACGCTCGGGCTTTGGTACACCGTGCATCTCAAGCCCGAAGGTGATGTTCTGCCCCACGGTCATATTGGGGTAGAGCGCATAGCTTTGGAAAACCATGGCGATGTTTCGGTTTGACGGGTGAACCCCGTTCATCACCTGATCCTTGATGCGGATTTCTCCGCTGGTAATCTCCTCCAGCCCCGCGATCATGTTCAGCAGGGTGGACTTGCCACAGCCCGACGGGCCAACAAGCACAAGGAACTCACCCTCTTGCACCGAGATATCGACCTTGTGCAGAACTTCGACAGCCCCGTAGGATTTGGTCGCGTTGTCTATGTCCAGAAAACCCATCAGGTCTTATCCTTTCACGGAACCCGCCATCAGGCCGCGGACGAAGTATCGACCGGCCACGATGTAGACGAGCAGAGTTGGCATGGCGGCCAGAATGGCGCCTGCGAAGTGAACGTTGTATTCCTTAACCCCGGTGGATGATTGCACCAGGTTGTTCAGCGCCACCGTCATTGGCTGGCTATTCGCATCGGCAAAAGACGCGCCAAACAGGAAGTCATTCCAGATGTTGGTGAACTGCCAGATGATCGACACCACGGCGATTGGCCCTGAACTGGGCAGCAGGATACGCCAGAAGATTTGGAAGAACCCTGCCCCATCAATCTGCGCCGCCCGGATCAACTCGGTAGGGAACACGGCGTAGTAGTTGCGGAAGTACAGCGTGGTGAAGCCGATCCCGTAGACCACGTGAACAAGCGCCAGCCCCCAGGTTGTGCCCGCCAGGCCGATGATGCCCAGCATCCGCGCCATCGGGATCAGGACGATCTGGAACGGGATGAAACAGGCAAACAGCATTAGCCCGAACAGGATGGTATCGTACTTGAAACGCCACTTGGTCAGCACGTAACCGTTCAACGCACCGAGGATCGTCGAGACGATCACCGCTGGAACCACCATCTTGATGGAATTCCAGAAATAAGGTTTCAGACCCGTCGGATCGACACCGATCTGGGCCGATGACCATGCCTTCAGCCACGGCTCAATCGTAAAGACCTGCGGCAGGTTCATCATGCCACCGCCGGTGATCTCTTCCAGCGGTTTGACCGAGTTCACCAGCATCACGTAAAGCGGCAGCAGGTAGAACAGACCAAACAGCAGCAGCACCAGATAGATCAGCGTCCGCGTGACACGGCCGGTGCGGATTGCGGTATCCTGAGTTGCCTGGGACATCAGCGTTTCTCCCGCAGTTCGGCGTAAAGATAGGGGATCATGATCGCTGCGATGGTCATCAGCATGATCGTGGCCGAGGCTGCACCAATCCCCATCTGGTTTCGCGTGAACGTGTAAGAATACATGAAGGTCGCAGGCAATTCGGTTGCACGGCCCGGCCCACCGCCGGTCAGCGCGATCACAAGGTCAAAGGTCTTGATTGCAAGGTGGCTTAGGATCACGAAGGCCGACAGGAACGCTGGGCGCAATTGAGGGATGATGATGCGGCGATAGAGGTTCCAGTTCGACGCACCATCCATCTGCGCCGCGCGCAGGATTTCGTTGTCGATCCCGCGCAACCCAGCCAGGAACATGGCCATGACAAACCCGCTGGTTTGCCAGACCGCCGCCAGAACGACCGTGTAAATCGCGAAATTGCGGTCCTTGATCCAGTCGAACTCAAAGCTTTCCCACCCCCAGGTCTGCATCACGTTTTCCAACCCGATGCCGGGATCAAGAAACCATTTCCACGCGGTGCCGGTCACAATGAAGCTTAGCGCCATTGGGTACAGATAAATCGGGCGCAGCAGCCCCTCACCACGGATTTTCTGATCGAGAAAGATCGCCAAGCCAAGCCCGATACACGTGCAGATCACGATGTATAGGCTTGCGAAGATGCCCATGTTGATCAGCGAGGTTTCCCAATGACTGAGCCGCCATAGCTTGTCATAGTTTTCCCATCCGACCCATCCAAAGGTTGGCAGGATGCGGCTATCGGTGAAGGAAAGGTAGACCGAGAACAGAATAAACCCGTAAACGAACACCGTCATCATCGCGATGGATGGGGACAGGACCAGTTTGGGAATCCAGTTCTGAAGGCGAGTCTTGAAATCCGCGTCGGCTGAAACAGCCATGGCGCGCCCTCCTGCAAGTAGTGTTTTAAGGCGTTGAGCGCCCTCTTGTGACAGGGCGGCCTGCAAGCCGCCCCATCGGGAGGATCACCTGATCACTTGGCGATGGACACCGCGTCGACCAGCTCGGTCACGGCAGTTTCACTGTCATACTCGCCGTTGAAATGCGCCGTGACGACGTCATAGACCGCATTCTTGACCGAGGCTGGCGCCGCGTGGCCGTGGGCCATGGACCCGAACAGGTTGCCCGAAGCCGCGGCTGCCGCCAGATCTTTCATGCCTTGTTTGCCGCAATCATCGAAGTCAGCGTCGCTGACGTCGGTACGTGCCGGGACCGAGCCCTTGACCACGTTGAACGCGGACTGGAACGAGGGCGACAGGATCGCACTGGCCAACGCCGCCTGTTCTTCAGACACTGAACCGCCCTGATCGAACATCATGAACTGGTCGGCATTGAACGTCACCTGTTCCGCAGTACCCGGGAAACGGAAGCACAGGAAGTCCTGACCCGGAACCTTGCCCGCGTTCAGAAACTCACCCTTTGCCCAGTCGCCCATCATCTGGAAACCGGCCTCGCCATTGATCACCATCGCGGTTGCAAGGTTCCAGTCGCGGCCCGAGAAATTCTCGTCAACATTGTCGCGGATAAAGGCCATTCGGTCGAAGGCTTCTTTCATCGCTTCGCCGCCCAGTACTTCTTCGTCCAGATCAATGAACGCGGCCTTGTAGCCGTCGGGCCCTAACGTAGACATAACCACCGCGTCAAATATCGTGGCATCCTGCCAGGCCTGACCGCCATGCGCGATCGGGGTAACTCCCGCACCCTTCAACGTCTCAACAGCGGCGACAAACTCATCCCATGTGGTTGGCGGGGCAATTCCGTTTGCGTCCAGCACCGCCTTGTTGGCCCAAACCCAGTTGGTCGAATGCACGTTTACCGGTGCGGAGACCCACTTCCCATCATGCTTGGCAAAAGCCTTTAGCGCATCCGGAACAACCTCGTCCCAGCCTTCTTGGGCAGCAACATCATTCAGATCGGCCAACGCACCCTGCGCAGCCCAGTCCTGAATGTCGAAGCCAAGCGCCTGCACCGCTGTGGGCGCGTTGCCAGCAGTCACACGCGCGCGCAGGACGGTCATTGCCTGCTCGCCACCGCCACCGGCAACCGGCATGTCTGTCCAGCCGATGCCCTGGCCGGACAGGTCATCTTTCAGAACGTTCAGTGCCGCGGCCTCGCCGCCCGAGGTCCACCAGTGCAGAACCTCGACCTCTTCCGCGTGTACGAGGCTGGATGTACATAGCAGCCCGGCCACAATAACCGATTTTGTTTTCAGCAGTTTGCGCATTTTAATTTCCTCCCTAAATGCGATTTTCTTGTTTTTTGTTTGTCGGCGTTTTTGTCAGTCCTCGGGCACCCATGGGGAACGGGTGTTCCCGATACGCATGACCACCGATTTCACTTCCAAAAACTCCTCGAAGCCGTAGCGCCCGATTTCCCTTCCCTGTCCGGATTGTTTGAACCCTCCAAAGGCCACTTCTGGGAAGCCGTCCATCCAGGTGTTGGTCCAAACCGTTCCCGTTTCTGCACGCCGTGCGAATTCAAGGCATGTGTGGACATTCGTACTCCAGACACCCGCCGACAAACCGTAGTCGCTATCATTGGTCAGGGCGACAGCCTCGTCCAGTGTTTTGAACGTCATGACCGACAAAACCGGGCCAAAAACCTCGTCCCTTGCAATGGGCATGTCCGGATCAACATCAGTGATCACGGTAGGTTGGTAGAACTGATCGCCCAACCCTTCGACCGTCAACCGATCTCCGCCCAGCGCGACGGTCGCGCCCGAGGCTCGGGCCTGTTTAACATAGGTATCAATCTTGGCGTTGTGCTCGGGTGTGACGATGGCGCCCACCTGCGTAGACGGGTCCAGCGGATCGCCAAATTTTACTTTGCGGGACAGGGCGATAACGCGGTAGCAAAACTCTTGGGCAATATCCTCATGCACTATGATCCGGCTGCTGGAGTTACAGCACTGGCCCACATTGAAATAGACACCAAACACAACGGCATCCGCCGCCGCATCCAGATCGGCGTCAGGAAAGATCACCTGCGGGTTCTTGCCGCCAAGCTCCAGCGCGACTTTCTTGAGCGTACCTGATGCAGCCGCGCTGATCGTCTTGCCCACGGCCGTCGACCCCGTGAAGCTGACCATATCCACGGCCTTGTGGCTGGACATCACGGCGCCCACCGGGACGCCGTAACCCAGCACGATGTTGCAAACACCTGCGGGCAGGCCCGCTTCGATCAGCAACTCACCCAGCATCAGCGTGGTCGAGGGCGTCATTTCCGACGGTTTGACGACCACCGTACAGCCCGCAGCCAAGGCAAACGGCAGTTTCTGGCTGAGAATCCAGAACGGGAAATTCCAAGGCGTGATGATCGAAACCACACCGATGGGCTCTTTCAGCACAACGCCCATCATGTCCGCGCCCAGTGTATTGTGGCTGTCGCCATGGGTGCTGCGCGCAAGCGAAGCCGCATAGCGCCACAAATCCGCAGCACCGCCAACCTCACCCTTGGACTGGCTGATCGGCTTGCCGCTTTCCAGTGTTTCGATCAGGGCGATGCGATCGACATTCTGCTCAATCAAGTCCGCGACTTTCAGTAACACGGTCGCGCGCTCCTTGCCTGATGCACGGCTCCAGACACCGCTGTCGAATGCGGTGCGGGCGGCTGCAATCGCTGCTTCTGCCTCGGCCTCTTGCCCCAGAGCAGAGCGGCTTACAATGTGCCCATGAGAGGGCGAGCGACGTTCGAATGTCTTTCCCGAAGCGCTATCCACCCAAGCGCCATTGATCAGGTGCCGACCTTCGAACAGCGCGGGCAGTTCGAACGGAATCGCGGGGTTTATGGTCATGTCATTCATGTAGTCAAAGGCCCGAGAACTGAGGGTTTCGTTTTTCCATGAAGGCTGCAACGCCTTCGTCCCGATCCGCTGAGGCCGCTGCCGCCGCACTGCCCAGCGCTTCGACAATCGCGTGAGCATCTTCACCCACGGCTGCATGGATCATGTTCTTGGATATCTCGGTCGCGCGTGGGGACAGGGACTGCAATTCGGCAGCGATCTCAAGCGCACGGGCCAGAACGTCGTCTGCCACCTCAGCGGCATAGCCCAGCGCAACGGCTCGGTCTGCACCGATGCGGCGGCCGAACATGGCCATCTCTTTCACCGCGCCTTCCGCGATCAGCCGGGTCAGACGCTGCGTGCCCGACCACCCCGGCACAATGCCAATGCGCGCTTCGGGCAGGGCCAGCGTCGCGCGCGGAGCCATCAAACGCAAATCGCAGCAACTGGCCAATTCCAGCCCTCCACCAAAAGCGTGACCGTTTATGGCGGCAATGGTGGGTTTACCCAAACGAGCCAACCGGTCGAAAATGCGATGCCCATCGCGCACCCAATGGCGAGCGAATTCGGCAGGGCTGAGATTACCCCACGCGCCGATATCTGCCCCGCAGCAAAAGGCCTTTTCCCCTGCCCCGGTCAGGATTATCGCGCGGATTTCCGGTCTGCGCTCGACCTCCTGCACTCTTGCCTCCAGCGCGTCGAGCATGTTGGTGGTCAGAGCGTTCAGCTTAGCCTCATTTTCCAAGGTCAGAACCGCCACCGCACCCTCGATATGAAAGCCGATCCCGGTCATGGCTGCAGCCCCATTGGCCCGGCGGTGAACAATGATTTTGAGATCAGGCTTGCATTCTCGGCAATTTTGACGCGCCCGCCAGACGCGGCCACGATATCGCGTTGTGCGTCGATGCCGGGCATGATCTCGGTGGCGACCAGACCTTCGTCCATCAGCCGGATCACGCAGCGTTCGGTCACGTAGATCACGTCCTGCCCAGTTTCACGCGCACGACGTCCCGAGAAGGTGACATGCTCAACCTGATCCACCATCTTGGTGAATTTTCCGGGGGCGTTGACGCGAATCCCGTCATCCGTCAGCTCAATCTTAGCCCCGGCTTCGAACCAGCCTGAGAAGACGATCTTTTTAGCCCGCGCGGTGATATCGACAAAGCCGCCGCAACCTGCCGTCAGATAGGGCTTCTTACCCAGCTTCGAAACGTTCACATTGCCTTCGACATCCACTTCGAGGAATGAAAGGAACGACATGTCGAACCCGCCCCCCTGAAAATAGATGAATTGCTGGGGTGACGGCACGAAAGCATGCGCGTTCGAGGCACAGCCAAAGGCAAATCCGGTCAGCGGAACGCCACCCACGGCACCTTGTTCGATGGCCCATGTGACAGCCTTGGGATGCCCTTCCTCAAGCAGAATACACGGGACCATGGCACTGATGCCAAAGCCCAGATTAGCGCTCATACCTGCGCGCAATTCCATCGCGGCCCGGCGGGCGATGACCTTTTCAACACCATGTTCGGCCAGCGCGAAGCTTTCCCACGGGCGCATAATCTGGCCGGAAATCGCCGGGTCATAGAGCGTCTCAGTCGTTTGTTTTTGATCAGGATCCTCAACCACCAGATCGATCAGATGGCCGGGTACCCGCACATCATGCGGACGCAGGCTGCCTTCGGCAGTGACACGTTGAACTTGCGCGATCACCAGACCACCGTGATTTCGCACGCAGATCGCTTGTTCCAGCCCGCCCAGATAGGCACCTTCGTGCTCATAGGTCAGGTTGCCAAACTCGTCCGCCGTAGTGGCCCGCAAAATGCAGACATTCGGAACGATATTCGGGAAATGCAGCCAGGTTTGGCCCGCAAACTCAGCCCGCGCGACAATCGGGTCCGCCGCCCCACGGGCGTTCATGGCGCAGCCTTCGCGCACCGGGTCGACAAAAGTATCCAGCCCAACTTGCGTCAACACGCCCGGTCGATGTGCGGCGGCCTCACGATGCATGTCAAACATGATGCCTGATGGGACGTTATAGGCGGCGACCCGATCTTCAACGATCATCTTCCAGATATCGGGCATCTCAAGGCTGGACGGCCCCGAGGGGTAGGACCCGGCCAAGACCCGAGCCAACAGCCCATCTTGCGCCAGATACTCCATCCCCTTCACGCCGTACATGTCCCCGGCGGCAATGGGGTGCAGAGTGGTGATGTTGCGCGGGTGCCCTTCTTCCTTATACCGCTCACCCAGCGCGCGCAGGACCAGATCAGGGCAGCCCAGCGCCGATGAAGAGGACACTGTCACAACGGCTTGGTCAGGAATGCGCGCGACCGCGGCTGCGGCTGAAACCAGTTTGGTCATTAGAAACCACCGTAGTTGATGTTGACGCGCTGACCCGTGGCCGCAGCTTCACGCACGCTCAGGGCAACAGACAGAGATTTTACACCGTCCGGCCCATCTGCCGCCGGTCGCCCCTGTCCCGACGCAGCAGCGACAAAGTCCGAAACCCCCTGAACGTACAGATCGTGGTCCGAGAACGGGACATCTTCTGACCCGGCCTCTGTCACAAGGGTAATTTCGCCAACCGGGCGCTGCGTCATGACGCCTTTTGCAAAGATCGACCCTTCGGTTCCGTGCACTTCCAGCCCTGATCCGGCAAAGGGATGAGTAAAGCTTTCATGGGTCATGACCATCGCGCCCGAGGGCATGGACCAGACCGACATGCAGGAATCTTCAACCCCCTGCCCCATACCCGAACTGGTCATCTGGGCGACCACCGATGCAGGATCTTCTTGCAGCAGGAACCGCGTGACATCGGCGTCATGTACAACGATATCCGGAATCACTCCGCCACCGGCATCGGCAGAATTGATCCGCCAGCCCTGCAAGTTATCCGGCAGATGCACCGCATGATGAATACGCAGCGACAGAACCTTGCCGATCCGGCCAGACGCGATCAACTCGCGCACGGCGCGATGACTGCCGGAGCAACGCAAATGATGATTGGTGCCAAAGGTTACGCCCGCATCCTGCGCGGCGCGCACCATTTCAACTGCCTCGTCCTGCGTCATACCCAAAGGTTTTTCACACAAGACATGCTTGCCAGCCGCAATGGCCGCCATCGCCTGCGCGTGGTGCTTTTCATTCGTCGAAGAGATGTAGACGGCACCTACGGAGGGATCGGTCAGAGCTTGCTGCAAGTCCGTTGTGGCGTTTGGAACGTCGTGTTCAGCGGCCCAGGTTTGAACCCGGTCGGGTGAATTGCTGACAATCCAAGTCACGATGTGGCCGGGCTGTCGACGCACTGCATTCAGCATATGCTGCGCCGCGATGGTGCTTGCCCCAACAAATGCCCAGTGCATTAATCCCCTCCCGATTCTGGAACGTTCCAAACGTTTAGTGGAACGTTCCAAATATGGCAAGAGGAAGTTTGAAAGACTGTTGTCTCAGCCCCCGACCCTACAACCGAAAGGACCGGACATGATCAGGCATCGGCACATCCTTGATGTTTCGCGGGTCAGGGATCGGCTTGCCGACCGATGTATGAACAGGGATAACACCGGCCCAGATGGGCAGGTCATAATCCTCTTCTTCGTCGACGGGGCCACCTGTCCGCATTTTGGCACTGCCTTCTGAGATTTCCATGCCCAGCACCATGGTCGCCTTCAGGTCCTGCGCGTGATCGGGCCGCAACCCTTCATAGCGCCCCGGAAAAAGGCCGTTGACGAAACGACCCAGCTTATCCAGCTTTTCCGCCGGGTCTTCGACCTTGCTTGCGGTTCCGAAAAGCGTGACCGAGCGCGAGTTGACTGAATGATGCATGCCGGAACGGGCCAGGACAAATCCGTCAAGGATAGCAACCGACAGACAAACCTGTGCGTCACGGGAATTGCGCAAGGCGCGGCTGGCCGAGGAGCCATGCCAATAGACATGATTTCCCTCGCGCCATTGCAGCGTTGGCGTCACAAAAGGCTTGCCATCAATGATGTATCCCACGCTGCACATAGGCTGGGCATCCAGAATACTGTTGATCGTCGCGCGGTCAAAATGCCCCCGCTCATGCGAGCGGCGCAGGCGGCTTCGGTCTGTGACTGGCAAAGTCTCGGTCATCTTCGGAACTCGTGATTGTTCTTGCTACCGCTGTCATGCCCGGATATTGGATATTTATAAATGTCCAATATTGAAACTTTTTCTAAGTCCAATTTGAATCGTGACCTGTTTGCGATTTCCATGGATACGTCGCTGAAGACGTCATTGCAGACGCAGTTGCGTGGGGCGCTGCACGACATCATATCCGCGTCTCCGGATTTAGTGGGTGCGCGACTACCTTCCAGTCGTACACTTGCGTCCGAATTGTCGATTTCCAGAACAACCGTTCAAGCCGTCTATGATCAGATGATCAGCGAGGGGTATCTGGTCACCCGCCAAGGCAGTGGCACCTATGTGGCGAGTGACATCACCCACCTGTCTCAACCACAACCCATCTTTCGACCGGCCGCTCCCAGGACTGAACCGTGGCTGCCGTTTCAAACCGGCCTGCCGGATCAGTCGTTGCTGCCGAACAGGCAGTGGGCCCGCCATCTTGAACGTGCATGGCGCGCGCCCGTGCCCGAGCTTTTGGCACGCCCTGATCCTCAGGGCTGGTATCCGCTGCGCGAGGCGATCTCGGATCACCTTGCTGCGTGGCGTCACCTGAACTGCGATCCGGGTCAGGTTGTAATCACCTCGGGCGCGCGCGAAGCCTTCGAAGTGATTTTCCACGGGTTGCTTGGTACAGAAAAAACCGTCGCAGTCGAAGACCCGTGTTGGCCCAAGTTGCACACTATCTTAACTGATACCGGAAATCGCGCCCTGCCAGTTCGCATCGACAAAGAGGGGTTTGCCGTGGACCGGCTTCCAAACGAAGCCCACGCCGCAATTGTCACTCCGTCCCGGCATTATCCGACAGGGGTCAGCCTGCCTTTGCCCCGCCGGATTGCCTTGCTGGAATGGGCCAGGCAGATCGGCGCCACAGTGATTGAAGACGATTATGACAGCGAGTTCCGCTATCGGGGGCAACCCTTGCCGTCCCTGTCCGGGTTGGATGGCCTAAACAACTCGATCTACCTTGGCAGCTTCTCAAAACTGGTCAGTCCTGCGCTTAGGATCGGATATATGGTTGTGCCAAAACGCTTGCTGCAAAAAACTCTGGGCTATCTTGAACGGACCGGACCGCGCGCGTCGCTGATCCCGCAACCCGCCCTCGCAACCTTTATGAATAGCGGTGAGTTCGCAATGCATCTGCGGCGCATGCGGCGCGTATACGCGCGACGGCAGACTCATTTGCTGGATGCGCTTTCCCCAGCATCCGATCTTTTGGATCTTCAGGCCGACTCATCAGGGATGCATCTTTGCGTTGGGCTTCAGGAACGTCTACTGGATCAGGTTTCTGATTTGGACGTCTGTAAACTGGCCCACAAACACGGATTGCAACTCGGCGCAGTGTCTGAACACTGCGTCCTGCCAAACAAAATGCAGGGGTTTCTGCTTGGGTATGCAGCCTTTGAGGAAAAGACACTTTCGGACGCTGCAAACCGGCTTGTTTCCGTGCTTCGATCGGCCTGTTGACCTTGTTCAGACGGTGCAAAGAACCGCCAAAGTTTTTTTACCACACATCAAAATACAATGTTATTGTTATGTTTAGATTTATACACACAGCATTTTTGAGTTGAACACGCAAAAACTGCAAAAGGGGGTTTCACATGCTTCGGTTGACCGTCTGTTTTCTCACGCTTTCCTTGGGTCCCGCCTATGCAAATACGGATGCCGTTCCCAGCGAGGAAGCCGCCGAGGGCCTGTTTACCGAAACCCCGTATTCGCCCTATGCCAACCGGGCTTTCCCCGAACGGCCATTGTGGGGGGACACCCATTTGCACACCGGCCTGTCGCTGGATGCCGGGGCTTTTGGCAATACGCTGCTGCCGGACGAGGCATGGCGTTTCGCAAAAGGTGAACAAGTTATTTCTTCAACTGGTCAGCCGGTGCGACTGGCCAGACCGCTGGACTGGATGGTGTTGACCGATCACACCGACCTGATGGGCTTTGCCCCTGACTTGCAGGCAGGCAAGCCCGGAGTTCTGGCAGAACCTAAAGGGTTGGAATGGTATGAGGGCTACACGGCCGGCGGCGAAGATGCAGCGAAAGCGGCGTTCGATATCATCACCAACTTTTCGCAGATGACCTTGCCAGAGCTTCTCTTGGAATCCTACAGCCCGGGTGCCGATGCGTTTGCTTTCACGTGGGAACAGATTGTACTGGCCGCCGAACGCCATAATGATCCCGGCAATTTCACCGCATTTATAGGGTTTGAATGGACCTCGGTCCCAAAAGGGTTCAACCTGCACCGCAACGTCATGCTGCGCGATGGTCCGATCCGGGCGCTACAGATGGTGCCGCCCGTAACACAACCCCCATATGGAGATACCGATCCGAAGGCGCTCTATGCCTGGCTTGAGGAATATCAGTCAGAAACCGGCGGTCGTGCCATCGCTTTTGCGCATAACGGCAACCTGTCAAACGGTTGGATGTTCCCGACCGAAGACACCTATCACGGCGGAAAGGTTGATGAGGAATACGTAAGCAACCGCGCCAAGTGGGAACCGCATTACGAGGTCACGCAAATCAAGGGCGATGGTGAAGCGCACCCTTTCCTCAGCCCGGATGATCCCTTCGCCGATTATGAAAACTGGGATGTCGGCAACCTCGACATAAGCGAATTGAAGACAGATGACATGCTGGCGGGCGAATATGCCCGCGAAGCCCTGAAACGGGGCTTGGCGCTGGAAGAGAAGTTCGGCGTGAACCCCTATAAGTTCGGAATGGGCGGCGCCACTGACAGCCACACATCCCTTGCCACCGCGGAAGAAGAGAACTATTTCGGCAAATCCGTTAGCGCCGAACCTTCGGCCACGCGGGTACTGCACCCGTTTGTCGAAAGCGATAAAGGCGTTATCGAAGGCCACACGCTGGTTGCATCCGGATATACCGCCGTGTGGGCCACCGACAACACGCGCGCCGCAATCTTCGATGCGTTCAAGCGGCGCGAGACCTATGCAACGACCGGCCCTCGGATAGGCCTGCGGTTCTTTGGCGGCTGGGAGTTCGATGACAGCGATCTTGAAACCCGATTCATTGCCAAAGTCGGCTATACCAAGGGCGTGCCCATGGGCAGTGATCTGCGCCCCCGCGAAGGGGATGGTGCCCCGACTTTTCTGATCGGAGCGTTGCGTGACCCGATCGGGGCCAATCTGGATCGGGTTCAGGTCGTCAAAGGCTGGCTTGATACTGACGGTACGCTGCAAGAAAAGGTGTACAACGTGGCCTGGTCTGATGATCGTGTCATAGATGCGGATGGCAACCTGCCCGAGGTCGGCAACACCGTGGATTTGGATACCGCAAGCTGGACGAACACGATCGGCACGTCCGAATTGATCACGGTCTGGACCGACCCCGATTTCAACCCGGATGAGCGCGCCTTTTACTATGCGCGGGTTCTTGAAATTCCAACCCCGCGCTGGGTTCTGTATGACAAGCTGCGCTTTGGCGTTGACCTGCCAGCAGAGGCGCAGCTGATCCATCAGGAACGCGCCTATTCCTCGCCGATCTGGTACACGCCCGGTGAATGAAACAGCCAGGACGCACACCCGCGTCGAGGCGTTCCATGAAACATCTCGACACTGGGTCACAGCATTGGTTTTCATGAAGAACCCGCCCATCAGCCATTTGACTTACGCCACAGCCCGACCCTACGATTGACGCAAGCAACGACTTGGTTTCAGGACTGTTCATGCGCATTTTGAAAGAGCCCCTGCTTCACTTCGTTCTGATTGGAGCAGCCATATTTGGCTGGTTTTCTCTGGTCGGCCAAACGGGCGAAACACCTGATCGGTCCGAGACGATAGTGATCGACAATGGCGAAGTTGACCTTTTGGCGGCCCGTTTTGAAACCACCTGGAAACGCGCGCCACGCAATGATGAATTACAGGCCTTGATTGACGCAAGGATACGTGAAGAGGTTCTCGTGCGCGAGGCGCGCAAGCTGGGGCTGGATCGCGGAGATCAGATTGTCCGGGCGCGACTGGCGCAAAAGATGAATTTCCTGTTCGATGGGATTGCGTCATCCGTGGTCCCCGAGGACGATGCGCTTAACACATATCTCGCGGAAAATGCCGCGCGGTTTACGGTGCCGGCGCAGATTGCATTCGATCAGATTTTTCTTGGCGCTCAACCAGTATCGGATGAGATCGACAGGGCATTTTCCGAACTGCAAGCAGGTGAGGATTGGCCTGAGATCGGCCTGAGATCTTTGATGCCAAGCTCTTTACCACTGTCAGCTTCAAGTGCCATCGATGGCACGTTCGGTCAGGGATTTTCAAACACGCTGTTTATGTTGGAGCCGCGCGAGTGGGTTGGTCCGATCCAATCTGGTTATGGGCAGCACCTTGTCAGGATTACCGAAACACGGCCACAAGTCCTGCCGCCTTTGAATGAGATTCGAGAAGAAGTTTTGGCTGCATGGCGCCGCGACACAGCGCAGGAACTGGCTGAGGCGCAGTATGAAAGCCTTGCCGCGCAATACCGCATTCAAACACCGGACCCTCAGGAATGAAGGGGCTGCTTGGTTTGATGCTGACGATATGGCTGGTCTGCCTGCCTAAAACCGGCCATGCGCATGCCCTTGACCCCGGATATCTGGACCTGAAACAGCTTGCGCCCGGTTCATGGCAGGTGTTTTGGCGCATACCAGATGTAAATGGGCAACCGATGCAGATCGACGCCATTCTGCCTTCGTCCTGCACTCCGGCGCAGGGCCCGCAGCCCTTTTTCGACACAGCCGCTTGGGTTTCTTCGTGGATCGCCGCGTGCAACACCCAAATCGCCGGTCAGGCTGTGACTATTCAGGGCCTGGAACGGCAGCGCAACGACGTTTTGTTGCGGTATCAACCCCTGGACGCCACGGCTGCAACATTGCGATTTACGCCTGAGACGACTGTTCTGAACCTGCCAGAAGATGCATCCACCTCATCCGTTTTCGTAAGTTACTTCTGGCTTGGCTTCGAGCATATCCTGGAAGGTTTGGACCACCTCCTGTTCGTTTTCGCCCTGTTTGTTCTGGTGCGTGATCCATGGCGCTTGATCGGGGCTGTGACAGCTTTTACCGTGGCGCATTCGATTACGCTGGCGCTGGCCACGCTTGGTGTGTTGCACGTTCCGTCCGCCCCGGTCGAGGCCGTGATCGCCCTTTCAATCGTGTTTATGGCGCTGGAAATCCTCAAACATAAAGACGGCGAAGTCAGGTTGTCCGAGCAATTTCCCTGGATTGTCTGCTTTTGTTTCGGCCTTTTGCACGGGCTTGGCTTTGCCGGCGCCCTGACCGAGATTGGCCTGCCTCCCGGGGATATTCCGACCGCTCTTGTGGCCTTTAATTTGGGGGTCGAAGCGGGCCAGCTTGTTTTTGTTACGAGCCTTTCACTTGGGCTATTCCTATGGCGCCATGTGATACGCCCTGTTCCATCAGGTTCGGATTCCATTGCAAGGTCGATCACTGGCTACGCCATCGGGTGTGTGTCGCTTTTCTGGCTTGTCCAGCGTGTGAATGGTTTTTAAAGATGGCACTCTGGATTGTGGGAAATGCGGGGCTGCGGCGTGTCTGATACTCCGACTCCAACGAAGAAATTAACACGAAGTGCATACTACATATTGACAACACCTTACTTCCATACCCAATATGGAGTTGCTTCGGTGATTTCGATTCCGGTCGAAAACTAAGAGGGAAACCGGTGAAATTCCGGCGCTGCCCCCGCAACTGTAAGCGGAAAGTTCGGCTGAACACGCCACTGAAACGGTGTTTTTGGGAAGGCCAGCCTGAACGTTGATCCGCGAGCCAGGAGACCTGCCGCAAGCAAGAACGATAACCACGAACGGAGGGTTCGGGGGCGTGCGCAGGGAAGGTCTGCGCGATGGCGTCCTCGGCTTTTGACGAAAAGGACAGAGGACAGATGAGCATTACCGTGTATTCAAAACCCGCATGCGTGCAATGTACCGCCACCACCCGCGCGCTGGATGCAAAAGGTATTACATATGACGTGGTTGACCTGACGCAGGATGACAGCGCCATGACCCACGTGACCGAGCTGGGATATCGTCAAGCTCCTGTTGTTGTCGCCGGAAACGATCACTGGTCCGGGTTTCGGCCTGACATGATCGCTCAGCTGGCCTGATCCGTGGCGGCGCCGAGCCCGGCGCTGGTCTATTTTTCATCAAATTCGGGAAATACCCATCGCTTTGTCACGCGACTGGGCCTGCCTGCTTTGCGCATTCCGATGCAGATGGACCAGATGCCACGCCCCATGTATCCGTATGTTCTGATCTGCCCTACTTATGCCGATGGCGAAGGGCGCGGCGCTGTGCCGAAACAGGTCATTCAGTTCCTGAACGATCCGGACAGGCGCGCCAGGATCGCTGGGGTTATCGGCGCCGGGAACCGAAATTTCGGTGCGACCTATGCCCTCGCCGGTCGCATCATCGCCCAGAAATGCAACGTGCCACTGCTGTATTCCTTTGAGCTGGCCGGCACCGAAACCGACATCGCCCGCGTGCGCGCAGGGCTTGAGAAACTAGGGAGACACCTATGCTCGACAGCAGCCTAAACGAGCAGGACTATCACGCGCTGAACGCGATGCTGAACCTCTATGACGGTGAGGGGAAAATCCGGTTCGATGCGGACCGCATGGCCGCGCGGCAGTATTTTCTGCAGCATGTGAACCAGAATACTGTTTTCTTTCACTCGCTGGACGAAAAGCTGGGGTATCTTGTCACTGAAGGTTATTATGAAGAAGCCGTTCTGGATCAGTATTCCAAGAATTTCATGCGCAAAATCTGGGATGCGGCCTATGCCAAGAAATTCCGCTTTCCGACCTTTCTGGGCGCGTTCAAATATTACACGTCATACACGCTGAAGACCCGTGACGGGCAGCGTTTTTTAGAGCGTTACGAAGACCGTGTTGTGATGACCGCACTGGCACTGGCCCGTGGGGATGAGGCGTTGGCCATGTCCTTCATGGAAGAGATTTTGGATGGCCGGTTCCAACCCGCGACCCCAACCTTTCTGAATGCAGGCAAGGCCTCGCGCGGGGAGTTGATTTCATGCTTCCTGTTGCGGCTTGAGGACAATATGGAAAGCATCGGGCGCGGCATCAACTCAGCCCTGCAACTGTCAAAACGCGGCGGCGGAGTGGCGCTGCTGCTGACCAACATCCGCGAACATGGTGCGCCGATCAAAGGGATCGAAAACCAATCCTCGGGCGTGATCCCGGTGATGAAATTGCTGGAGGACAGCTTTTCCTACGCCAACCAGCTGGGTGCCCGACAAGGTGCCGGGGCGGTCTATCTGAACGCCCACCACCCCGACATCATGCGGTTCCTCGACACCAAGCGCGAAAACGCGGATGAGAAAATCCGTATCAAAACGCTGTCTCTGGGCGTAGTGATCCCCGATATCACCTTTGAGTTGGCGAAGAAGAACGCAGATATGTACCTGTTCTCACCGCATGATGTGGAAAAGGTCTATAGTGTTCCGTTCTCGGAAATCTCGGTCTCCGAGAAGTATCACGAGATGGTCGATGACAAGCGCATCCGCAAATCCAAGGTTAATGCGCGCGAATTCTTCCAGACTATTGCCGAGATTCAGTTCGAATCCGGCTACCCCTACGTGATGTTCGAAGACACGGTGAACCGGATGAACCCCATCGCGGGCCGGATCAACATGTCGAACCTGTGCTCCGAGATTTTGCAGGTGAATGAGGCATCGGAATTTAACGATGACCTCAGCTATGCGCATCTGGGCACGGATATTTCCTGCAACCTCGGTTCGCTGAACATCGCCAGGGCGATGGACGGTGGTGATCTAGGGCGTACCGTTGGGGCCGCGATCCGGGCGCTGACCGCGGTGTCCGAGATGTCGGCGATCGACTCGGTTCCCTCGGTCCGCCGGGGCAATGACGAAAGCCATGCCATCGGTCTGGGGCAGATGAACCTGCACGGGTTTCTTGCGCGCGAACATATCCACTATGGCAGTACGGAAGGCATTGAATTTACGTCTGTTTACTTTGCCGCTGTGGCCTATCACGCGATCCGTACCTCCTGCGATCTGGCGCAAGAGCGGGGCGCGCCGTTCAAGGGGTTCGAGGAGTCAGATTATGCCTCGGGTATCTTCTTTGACAAATACACCAATCGTGACTGGTTGCCGGAAAGCGACAGGGTGAAGGCTCTGTTCGATGGCATGACCCTGCCCACACGCGGCGATTGGGCCAAACTAAAAGCCGACGTGATGAAGCACGGGCTTTATAACCGCAACCTGCAGGCGGTGCCGCCCACCGGGTCAATCAGCTATATCAACAACTCGACCTCTTCGATCCACCCCATTGTGTCAAAGATCGAAATTCGGAAAGAGGGCAAAATCGGCCGTGTCTACTATCCGGCGGCTTTCATGAACAATGATAACCTAGAATACTACCGCGATGCCTATGAGATTGGCCCCGAGGCGCTGATCGACACCTATGCCGCAGCCACCGAACACGTCGATCAGGGCCTTTCGCTGACCCTGTTCTTCCCGGCCGAGGCCACGACCCGCGATATCAACCGCGCGCAAATCTATGCGTGGAGGAAAGGCATCAAAACCATCTACTACGTGCGTCTGCGCCAAGAGGCCCTTGAAGGGACCGAAGTGCAAGGCTGCGTATCCTGCTCGTTGTAAGGGGAAGTGAAATGAAAGACATGATTCAAACCAAGATCCCCCGCGCGATTAACTGGAACCGGCTTGAAGATGACAAGGACCTTGAGGTCTGGAACCGACTGACGGTGAATTTCTGGCTGCCTGAAAAGGTACCGCTGTCTAATGACATCCAAAGCTGGGCCACGCTGACGGATCACGAAAAACAGCTGACCATCCGCGTCTTTACCGGCCTGACCCTGCTGGACACGATCCAGAACACGGTCGGTGCCCCGGCCCTGATGCCCGACGCTGTGACACCCCATGAAGAGGCCGTGCTGACCAACATCGCCTTTATGGAGGCGGTGCACGCGCGCAGCTACTCTTCGATCTTCTCGACGCTCTGTTCGACCAAAGAGATCGACGAAGCCTTCCGCTGGTCCGAAGAAAACCCGCATCTGCAGGCCAAGGCCGAGGCAATCCTGAACACTTATGCTCCGGGCAATGATCCGCTGAAACGCAAGATCGCGTCTGTGTTTCTGGAAAGCTTCTTGTTCTATTCCGGCTTCTACCTGCCAATGTACTGGTCCAGCCGCGCCAAGCTGACCAACACCGCCGACCTGATCCGCCTGATCATCCGGGATGAAGCCGTGCATGGCTATTACATCGGCTATAAATTCCAGCGCGGCTATGAAAAGCTTTCGGATGATGAGCAACAGGAACTTAAGGACTACGCCTTCTCGCTGATGTTTGAGCTTTACGACATCGAAAATCAGTACACTGAGGAACTGTATGACGAGATCGGTCTGACCGAAGACGTAAAGGTGTTCCTGCACTACAATGCCAACAAGGCGCTGCAAAACCTTGGCTTCGAGGCGCTGTTTCCACCAGAGGTTGCCGAGGTGAACCCGGCTATCCTGGCAGCGCTCAGCCCTGACAGTGAGAACCACGACTTTTTCTCGGGTTCGGGATCCTCCTATGTCATCGGCAAGGCTGTCGCGACCGAAGACGAAGACTGGGATTTCTAAACCCTGGCGTCAAACGGGAAGCGCTGGCTTGCGCTTCTCGCTTTTGCGGCTTTTGTCCTGTCATCACATGTTTGGCGCACGACGCGTCCCGGTGATCAAATCCTGAATATAAGGCAATGTGCCTTACGGTCTTCTGCCCCAATCGCACCTTGGACAGACACGTGGGTCAGGCATCGGAGTTATGCTGCGGCAGACTCTCACTCCACTCACGCAATGCGTCCAAAAACCCAAGCGCGGTACGTCCCCTCTTGGTTATCTCGTAGTGGACTGAGATTGGTGCAGTATCCATCACCTCACGCCGCACCAACCCTTGCGCTTCAAGCTGGCGCAGACGTTCAGTGATCATCTTTTTACTGGCACCGCCCACCATTCGGGACAAATCGTTAAAACGTACAGGACCGTCCTTTAGGTGCCACAAGATTGATCCCGTCCATTTTCCGCCGATGATCCGCATGCCACGCTCAATCGCACAAGGCTCTGTACAGGCTTCGTAAACCTGTCTTCGTCCCTTGGTATCATCTTCGACCCGAGCCCGCATTGCGCACCTCCGTAGGTATAAAGGCAGGTTACAAAAAGTATACTGGTTGCTTTTCCATCTCAGGAAACACAACTTTCCCTTCAAGCCGCTTCAAGTCAAGCGTCAATCAGTCAATTGAACGAGGTTTCAGACATGAGCAACATTCTGATCATCAACGGTACGCAGCCCTATGAATTTGCCCCTGGCAGGCTAAACGCAAGCTTTGCGCAAAGGGCGCAAGAGGCCATGGCCGCAAAAGGAAACGAAGTGCGACTGACAACCATTTCAGATGGGTATGACGTCGAAGCCGAGGTTGCGTCGCATGTTTGGGCCGATGTGATCATCATGCAGTTTCCGGTGAATTGGATGGGAACACCGTGGGTGTTCAAAAAGTACATGGACGATGTCTATACCGCCGGAATGGATGGGCGTTTATGTGCTGGCGATGGCCGCACGACCGAGGCGCCAAAAGCGAATTATGGGATGGGCGGAACACTCAAGGGCACCAAGTACATGTTGTCCGTGACATTCAACGCACCAAAAGAAGCGTTCGATGCCCCGTCAGAACCCTTCTTTCAAGGCGGCAGCGTCGACGACCTGCTGCGCCCGGTTCATCTGAACGCCAAGTTCTTCGCCATGGAGCAATTACCAACCTTCGCCGCGTTTGATGTTATGAAAAACCCCGAGATCGAAGCGGATTTCAAACGGTTTGATGCCCACCTAAACTCTGTTTTCCCGGAGGTCGCTTATGTCCCGGCCTGATATCCACCTATATACCGCGGCCACCATGAACGGATACAAGCCGGTTATCTTCCTTGAAGAGGCTGGCATTCCCTACGATCTGACCTCTATCGATTTCTCGAAACAGGAACAGAAAACGCCGGACTATCTGAAACTCAACCCAAACGGCAAAATCCCGGTGATTGTGGACCGGGCCGAGGGGCGTGCAATTTTTGAAAGCGGTGCAATCCTTTGGCACCTGGCTGAGAAATACGGGGCGTTCCTTCCCGCAGACCCGGTCAAACGGTCCGAGGTGATGCAGTGGATGTTTTTTCAGGTTGGCCATGTCGGTCCGATGATGGGTCAGGCCATGTATTTTCAGCACATCGCGGCCCCCAACGGACATGAAGAACCGTTCTCAATCAAACGCTATGTCGATGAGTCGCGACGCCTGCTTGAGGTTCTGAACACACATCTGGAAGGTCGTGAATGGCTGGCCGCCGGGGAATACACGATCGCGGATATGATGGTTTATCCATGGGCACGCGCCTATGTCTGGGCACGCACAAGTGTTGATGGCTTACCTCACCTTCAGGCCTGGTTCGACCGCATTGACGCGCGCCCATCTGTACAAAAGGCACTGACCATTCCCAAGGCAAACCCGCATTTTTGGGACGAAAATGCCGATGCCAGCGCCTTTGCCAAGGAAAACGCGGCGCGGTTTGCCGGTGATGTCAGAAAGGATTGACCGATAGTCACAAGTTCAATCATCGACTTAAACGAATAGCCGGACAGACCTTACTACATTGGTGGGGCGACTGAGACTAACGTCAATGCACCTCTGTCTGGTGATCGACCACGCCCGTGCACCACTTGTCTGGTGCACGGCGGCCGAACAAATTGATCACGCTAGGCCACGAAAGCATGTTAGAATATTCCGCATGTTTTTCAGGCTTGATCAGATGAAAAGACCTTGTGTTTCAACCGTGCTGTTAACCTGCACCCTGACATTCCTGCCCATGGCGGCGATGCCATGCGGTTTTCATGCAGTGTCGGCACGTGAAAGCGTGGTGAGCTCTCTGATGGACGGAGCAGTGGTGGTACTGGCCACAACTGACCCTGACATGCCCTTTCAGTACAAAGCCTCCGAGGCGATCAAAGGAGATTTGACCGAGGCAGAGATACCGTTTCTTGTGGACAGTACAACACGCAGAAAACTTGGCAGCAATTCGGACGGCAGGGTCTTGTTCGCAAAAAACGCCGAGACCGGAAATTGGGCGCGCTTGGCCTATATCGACGCATCGAACAAGCAGGTTTTCCAGCATATCCTTTCGAATCTTGAGGCCTGGTCAACTCAGCGCATCAGCCGCTACCAGTTCTTCGGATCGCTTCTCAGCCACAAAGAGCCTTCAATACGGAACATGGCCCTAACCGAGCTTGACCAGGCTCCGTATAGTATTCTGCAAACCCTGGACACCAGTTCAGACACACAAACACTTTTGGGCAGCCTTTCCAATCCTCGTGAGATGTACCTTAAACCTGCTAAGATACTCACCCTTGGATTTAGCGACTCCGAGGCCGCTGGACAGTTTCTGCTTCAAGGGTTCGAACGTTCTCTGACCCACGCGCAGGATAGATTGCTTGGCGCCTACGCAACCGCAATTATTGAAAGGGACGGATTGGACGGCGTGAATAAAGTAAGCGCAGCAGTCTCAACCGCGCCTCGCCTAAGCGCCGAAAGCCAAGACGCAATCTTCCAGGCAATGATGATTCACTATTTGCACGGGCCACGCCAAACACGGGAAGCCATCGCAAAGACTTTGCGCCATTGGATTGTGAACGATCCAGGTTTTGCAGAAGTCGCTCGAAACAGCGTTGCGGCGCGCCCGGACAACTTGGTTCCATCTCAGCGGCGGGGAGTTCGCTTTTAAAGCTAGTGACTTATAACTACTGGATGACTGTCGCAGCGAGTGCGATGGCTGAGTGAAAGACCTTGGACATCTATCAAAGCGGGTTGCGACGTGTCTCCAATCGTTGAGCGTGCCTAACATGATCTCGGTCCGGTTGCGTCGTTTGCCATGTTTCACAGGCAGCTTGCGCTGCGTTCGACCGACAATTCGGGTTTTCATCCCATTGTCTTTCTATGCGCCCCGAAACCTATCCGCGTCGTGACCACGGCCTCGGAACAGCCATCATCCGCAAAAGCACCTTACTCACCTCATCGCTTCCAGCGATTGTAGAGCCGCCGAAGCCTAATCAGGGTTCCCTTTCGGCGTTGCGGGCTTGGCTGCGATACTCCCTCGTTGCCGAAATGCCTCAACTGAGTCAAACTTGCGTACAGAGGAGGGATGTCCGTTTCACCGCCGGGCTTTTTCGCAAACGGACCAGCAGAGCGCCCTGCCTCGGGAGGAGTATGCCATGACATCCAAGACCGCAGGTTCCACACCACCGGACAATCCGATGCCACAACAACAGGCCATTCCCACGGTCAACAAGGTGGATAGGGGTGATATCACCGCATCGCTGAAGGCCGGGTTCTCCGACTTTTTGGCTCGTCCGTTCATGAGCGGTTTCTTCGGCCTGTTCTATGCCGTTTTCGGAATCCTGTTTGTTTGGAGCTTGGTATGGCTTGGCAAGATCTGGATGATCATTCCCGCCATAATAGGCTTTCCACTGGTCGCGCCTTTCGCTGCAGCCGGGCTTTATGAAATGTCCCGTCGATTGCAAAAGAATGAAAACTTCGGATGGTCCGAAATCCTGACTGTCATGCTTAATCAACGCAAGCGCGAAATGGGCTGGATGGCCTTTGTCACCCTGTTCGTTTTCTGGGTGTGGATGTACCAGATTCGGCTGTGGTTGGCGATCATACTGCAGGATGCATCCTTCTCGGATTTCAGCGGGTTTTTGAACACCGTATTCTTCACCCCAGAAGGGTGGACCTTTCTTGCAATTGGCACCTGCTCAGGCGCGTTTTTATCGGCTGTCCTGTTCACGGTGACTGTAATCGCGATGCCCCTGCTTCTTGACCGGGACATCGATTTCATTTCGGCTATGATTACATCCGTTCGCACCGTCACGGAAAACCCAGGCGTGATGCTGACCTGGGCAGCAATCATCTCGGTCACCATGCTGTTGTCGCTGGTTCCTGCATTCCTTGGCTTGATCTTCACCCTGCCGATCCTTGGACACACCACATGGCATCTTTATCAGAGGGCCGTGTCACAAGCGGAAGAGTGACCGATCCAGTGATGATCGTGACTTGTTTCTCACTCGCTGAAAACTTCGATGAGCGAGTCGCGTCGATCGGTTGAATAGGCAGCTCTGATCCGTCATGCGGCATCGCAGCGTGACGTAGAGCGACCGCAAGGGTGACTTACATCCGTTGACCGACGATCAGATGGATAAGCTTGGCCGTTTCTTCCCGAAATCCCACGACAAACTACCAGTAAGCGGCAAGTGCTTGGAGTAGATAATTTTTTTTCACCCATAGCGGCTTATTCTGGCGAGGATAGCATCGCTGCACGTTGCGGCCGGGAGGGCATTGCCAAGAGCCTGTATTATTCCTTGTCGAAGGAATTCCTTGAGGCTGGAAAGAGCCGGCTGGCTGGTGACACCGCCCGACAGGCGATGATCGAAGTTCCCGGCAGCACCTTACGATCGGTATGCACATTGGGCTGACGGTGGTATCGACGCGCTTGTTGATCACCCTTCCCTTCCCTTCCCTTCCCTTCCGAGGTCGGTGTGAAAACGTATCCAGAATGGCATCCGCAGAGACGGCGTTGAATTTGCGCTGGATCATGAGGGCCTGACGCCCCGCGAGTTGACGGTCAAATACACCGATGAGAAACGGTATCTTGTGTCCGAGACATCCGCTTAGCGCCTTCTCAAGACCGATAACCTCATCACAGCTCTGGCCCATGTTGTGATCCGGGCTGCGGATGAGTTTCACGACAAGACCACCGGCCCGAACGAACTGTGGCAGACCGACTTTACCTATCTTGAAGTCATTGGCTGGGGTTGGTTTTACCGGTCGACCATCCTCGACGATTACAGTCGCAATATCATTGCACAAGAGCTTTGCACCATGATGAAGGCTGGAGATGTCACCGACGCTCTGGCACTGGAGGCGTCAGGCTGCACCTGTGCTACGGTTGCTCAGAAGCCCGTCTACTCAGCGATAACGGCTCGTCTTACGTCGCAGCCGATCTGGCCAAATATCTCGACGATAAAGGTATGCACCACGTTGAAGACGCACCCCATCACCCGCAGACACAGGTCAAGATTGAGCGCTGGCATCAGGCAATGACGAACCGGGTTCTCCTGGAAAACTACTTCTTGCCGGACGACCTCGAATGTCAGATCGGCGCATTCGTCGATCACTACACCAACGACCAATACCGCGAGAGCATCAACAACCTGACACCCGCCGATGTCTATCACGGTCGGGGCGCGAATATCTTTAAGATGAGAAGGGGGATCAAGAAACAAACAATCCAGAAACGCCGCTTGCAGCTCCAAACCGCTGCCGCCTAAACTCGAACTGAAATCGAACCAGAACCTCCGTTACAAAACAGTCCTCGGCCTCCAAAAAACTCTGCCGAGGGGCATAATAGCATTTACCCGTTCACCCAGCATCAGAGCGATACCCACTGTCTTCTTAGACGGGCGTCAATTTGATATGAATTTCGGCCTTTCACTGGGGCTTTGAGGATATGACCGGCGTAATTTTCTAATAACCTATATCAAGTTAGAGTTACCAGCAGACCAGGGGGTATGAGCACCTCACGTTCGGTAATAGCAAATCCTGGCTTGTCGCGGCGTGTTTCGTGCACTTGGGCAAGCTTTAACTTTAGCAATTCAGCTACAGTGATTTCTCGCCCCTGATGCTTGCACAGAGCTTTGAGCGGCTATGGCCGACTGCCAAAGGCCTCGCGAGATGCGAGGCTGAGTACCTGATATTCTGAGCTTTAGTATTGGTTGCGGGAGCTGGATTTGGCCTTTGCCGAACTATCGTTGTTTTGGGAAAACTCAAATAATGCCAAGTGTGTGTCAAAGCTCGATCTTAGAAAAACTGGAGGAGAACATCCGAAAGCAACCTTTCGACAGAGCGGTTATGAAGTCATTGAGCTAGATGATGCCAGGGCGGCTGTGTCCCGCATGGCGTATATTCTCAAGCGACTTGGCTTTCTAACTGCGGCGACAAGGGAATGGGGGCAAAGGTAGCTCTGCGCCCGAAGCTACCCTTGTTCCCACTTCTACCTTTCGCCGATGCAGTAGACCGCAAGCGGCACATTCCGGACGTTCAGAACCAGGCGGCAAATGTTAGGTGAGCGGGACGGAACGGTCGTTCACCTCGGTTTACCTGAATCTCGCTTTCAACGTTGGCCGAATGCCGCTTTTTTTCGGAAAGAACGAGCATAAAGATCACAAGTAAGTTCACCATGTCCCCCGGCAGCAGTAGACTTGTAAGAATGAATAACACAACTAAAAATAGAGTGTATGGTATTGGAGAAACCAAAGTAATTCGGCTGTGAAGGCTATCGACGCATCACTCCCCAATTCAACTGACTCAAAGATCATGACCGGGAAAGGAAATGCTTGAGCGGGCTATGGGGCGAATCTTGTGCCTAATAATATCAAATCACGGTTGTGCTCGAGCAAAGACGGCACAACTGCTTCAAACGGTGCGCTCATATTCTACTGAAATTCTTCATGTAAGTATCGCGGTACCGTGGCCTCGCTTCTGGACACCCTGACAAAAGGCATCCTTGTATAGGAGTGCAAATTTATTGTCAGGATCATTGAAAGCCCCGCCAGTGTTTAAGCTTAAGTCAGTATGAAAAATGGCTATCTGCGGGGGGCGATCTGAAGCGAACGGCTCCTGTATTCTATCCACCAACATATGCGTGCGCTTCTGACAGGCCTTCAGTGACCGCTTCGACAAGAACGGCATGCATACTATGCGATTCCAGCCATGCTTTTGGATTATCAGAGAGAAGTGGGTCGAGTTCAGCCAATCTAGTTAGGGCAACTCGTGCGGCCGGTTCATTGGAGAGTTTGCTGTGAGCGATGGCAAGCAGCGCCTGGCCAAAGGACCAGCCATCGGCCGAGGCTCGCTCTGCATCAATGACCAATTCCTCCCATTCTTCTTTAATCAGATGATCCGCCGCCAGCAGGTGAAAGTAGAACGGCGGTGGCGCAACCGAGAGGTCTATTGCGCGGTGCATAATAGGGACCCCCTCAGGGAAGCGACCCGCTATCCCATAACGGATCGCAAGATTGGCTAGCGCAGCGGGATCGTTGGGGTTAGCTTCCACGGCCTTGCGTGCAAACTCGATCGAGCGCGCCATGTCCCCCGCGTATTGCTCAACATGGGACATCGCCTGAAGCGCGTCTGTATCTTGAGGATTTAAGTCGATGGCTCGGATCGCAGCCTCTTTGGCAAGGGCGAAGGCCGCGTCCCTAGAAAGCTCGGTCTCGTGACCGAACCGAGCAGCATCATTGCGCAGGTAGGCAAGCATTGCCCATGCACGCACGTACTCAGGTTCTTCGCGAACGGTTGCTTCAAGACAGTCCCGCGCAGCCTGATATTGGTCCCGATGATATGTTCTTCTGTAAATCTGTGCACTTGCGACACACGCAAATCCGCGCAAACTAGGGTCATCGTGATCCTCTAATTTGTTGGCCCGTACATCGCTTAGCACGTAGCCATATTGCTGTCCGATTGTCGAAGCGATCTGAGACGAAATCGTATCCTGAATAGCTGTTATGCTCTGACCATAGGTGCCCTCAGCATAGCGTTCGCTCCACAGGATTTCGAAGTCGGTGCGGCGAACAAGGTTTGTTCGAAAAAGTAACTCTTCGCCCTCTCGCCATACGTCACCGGTCACCTTGAACTCTGTTTCCGGCGCATTGCTGTCAGATGAGGTAGTCTCCGCTTCAGTCGTTGCCTGTTTGGATGCGATATGCACAGCAAGGTCCGGAAACCTGATCAAAGCTGCGGCAATCTCGTTGGTTAGACCCGAAGCGACAAGCGACACAAAATCGTCATTCGTTCGAGGTTCAAATTCCTCCACCAAAATGGAGATTTTGCTGGATACGCTTGGGGCCTCAGTTGGCGTTAAGTTTTCGGGGCGCGCAAACAGAAAGCCTAGCCCAAGTGTTATGGCTATGCACACGACTACGACAAACGCCGCCCCCGCGAACAACTTATTGCCTGGTTTCAATTCCCGCACGTGATCGTCAGCCGATTTCTCACCCAATGATACTTCGTTGGGCACAGCCTGCTCTTGCTGGGAAAATTTCGGAATATAGTGACCTTTTGGAATGCTGATGCGGATCGGATCGTCCCTGCCGTGCCCCGCATAGTAGTTGTCGAGATCCCTGCGCAGCTTTCTCGCTTCGAGCCGCACGATTGGGTCGGATTGCTGGTCGAAATCAGACCCTCTCCCGAACACCGCCATAGCAATGGTCGTCGCCTTAAGTTCGGCATCACGACCCGCCAAGGTTTCCTCAACAACATGTCGCAGCATTTCACGACGCCGGGTGCTGGACTGCAAATCGCTGCAGTCAAGTATTCGTTTGAGTTGTCGGCGTACGTCCTCTTCAGATATGTGAAAACTACCCGAATGGTGACTTCTGATCACTACATTCCTCTTAAAACGCTGGGTACTCGGTCCTCGAGGATAACACGAAAAAAACGCACGGCAATGTGAGTTCCTCACAGAAACACCGACGTAGGTTACATGTAAGAACGTTCAACTCCGCGCGTATTGATGCTGTGGTCCAGCAGGAGCATACCGGATGATGGACGCCTTTCTGGACAGGTTGATTGACAGATACCCCGAGCAAGCTGAGCAAATTGTTTTTCAGTTCCGGAACAACCCAGTCTTCCGGTCCATTTGCGAAGAGATGGAACTTGCCGAACAAGCGATGCTCCGCTGGAAGAACCTTCCGCTTCGCGCGGCAGAATATGAAGAGATTTTCAATGGGTTGAGTTTGGAATTCCGGGCCTTCCTTACGCAGGAGTGTCAGCTTCCAACGAAAGACTGACGAGACTGTGCGGCTAAACTAGACGGAGAATAGTCAAGTGAGCACTACAGGTATCAAGTCTTCGTATCGGACCGAAAGAGCATCGCTTTCGTCGCAGCTTTGCAGATGGTTTGCCTCGGCTGGATTATTGACAGCTTTCGTTGCACTTCCTGCCCATGCCCAGGAAGACCTTAGCGAGATCAATAACGGAACAAATCCAACGCTGCTTACGACGCAGTTTGGGATTCAGTATCAGTTCAACCAGATCAATTCTGACCTGAACACCGGCCTGTTTGAGGCCTTCTACACACAACCATTTGGTGAAGGGGGAAAGCGGGCGTTCAGGATCACTGTGCCCGGGTCGGACAGTCCGTTCAATGCGGATCCGTTCTTTGGGGGAGAGCCAGGTCAGGATTTCACCTTGGGGGACATCAGCCTTACCTACATTGATGTTTTCTACCTCACGGAGAGCAACGGAGCAGCCTTCACTTTTGAGCTGTTTCTGGACACCGCAAAAGAACCAACTGCGGGCTATGGCCAATTCGCGGGTGAAACCTCGGTATTTTATGCGTGGTTTTTGAACAACGGTGCGATCTTCGCCCCTGCTTGGGTTCAGACATTCGGCCTTGAAGGTGGCAACGATGACGGCGTTGACGTCAACCAAACGACGATCGACTTCTACTATGTTCCAAAGTTGCAGAACCCGCGCTTTTACTTGACGTTCGACCCGGCGATCGTTCACGATTGGGAAACAGACAATACATTCGGAAGTCTTCAAGTGACCGCGGGCATGTTGACCGGCAAGGCCTTTGGTGGCGACGGTCAAGTGTTCATCAAGCCCGGCATTCTCTTCGGTGGCGACCGACCTGCGGAGTGGTCAGTCCAGGTCGGATACAAGGTGCTGAACTTTTGATGCCGCGCAGCTTCGCTGGTGCCTCCTCATTCGACGCCCCGCTCGCAGTAAAAAGCTCGAACCGTGTTCACTTTGAGGAAACTAGCCTTCACCACAAACGCCGAAGTCCTGAGCGGCTCCGCCCCAAGAGCTCTACGCGAAAACAACGAAATTCATTCATAACTTGAATACAAGGAAACCAATAATGACCAGCAAAACACTAACCTACCTTCTTTGCACTACGCTCGCCGCCACACCGGTCAGCCTTCTGGCGCATGAGGCGAACCATGAAGTAATTCCCGCAGGTGTCGTGGGCGAGATTGAGACCACCAACGTAAAGATGAAGTTCGACAACGTCGTGATCCGCAACGCGCAGATCTTCAACGGTTGCGACGAAGGGCTCATCGACGCCGACGTGCTGGTCTCTGGCCAGTTGATCCAAGCGATCGGAGACGACATCGAAACACCGGACGGCGCCTTCGAGATCGACGCGGAAGGCCACACGTTGATGCCGGGCCTGATCGACAACCACTGGCACGGAGTTTTCGCCGAAGCGACCATCGCGCAGCTGGCGCTGACCGGCGAGGGCTACTGGAACCTGCTGGCGGCAAGGGCATCCAATAACGCGCTCTCCCGTGGCTTTACGACCCTGCGTGACGTGGCCGGGCCCATGTTCGATATTGCCCGTGCCACAGACGAAGGGCTGATCGACGGCCCGCGCATTTTTGCCTCGGGGCCTGCGCTGTCGATCACTGCAGGGCACCAGGATTTCCGCATCACGCGCGAGGTACCGACCCCGTTGGATGAGCTGCACTCCTTCGAGCGTGGCAACATGTTCTACATAACCGACGGCGTGGATGCCGTGCTCAAACGGACGCGCGAAAACCTTATGCAGGGGGCGACGCACATCAAGCTGATGGCAGGCGGCGGTGTGACCTCGGCCTATGACCCGATCCACGTGACCCAGTTCACCGATGAAGAGTTTCAGGCCGCCGTAGAGGCGACAGAAGCCTGGGGAACCTACGTGACCACCCACGCGATCAGCGATGAGGCGGTACGCCATTCCATCGAGAATGGTGCAAGGAGCGTCGAACACGGGCATATGTCCACACGTGAGACATTGGAGATGTTCAAGGAACATGATGTCTGGCTCAGCATGCAGCCGTTCCTCGATGACGAGGATGCGCCCGCGCTGAACGACTTCCAGAAAGAAAAATACAAGTTCGTCACCGACGGCACGGACTTCGTCTACCGCACGGCCAAAGAACTTGGCCTCAAGATCGCCTTTGGCACAGATACGCTCTTCAGCGCGGACCTCGCCAAGCGGCAGGGCGCGGTGCTGGCCAAGATGGAGCGCTGGTTCACACCTTACGAAACACTGAAAATGGCGACTTGTGATAACGCCGAGCTTCTGAAGATGTCGCAACTGGTAACGCCCTATCCCCTCGGCCCGCTCGGCGTGGTTGAAGAGGGCGCCTATGCTGACCTCATCCTCGTCAACGGCAACCCGCTGGAGGACCTGCAACTCATCAGCGACGCCAAGGCGAACTTCGGCATGATCATGAAGGACGGCACCATCTACAAATACGACATGGAATGACACTTCATGTTGCGCAAAACCCTGATAGCCTCCACCTTTGTCCTCGCGGCCTCCGCCACGGGGGCGCAGGAGTTCGACCTAGTGATCCTCAACGGTCGCGTGATGGACCCGGAGACAAATCTGGATGCCGTTCGCAACGTCGGCGTTAGCGGCAACCAGATTGCGATCGTCACAGAGGAAAACATATCCGGATCCGAGACAATCGATGCCACAGGTCTCGTGGTCGCCCCGGGCTTTATCGACATGCACAACCATGTCGGCGGTTTGCCTTTCGGCCAGAAACAGGCACTCCGTGATGGTGTCACGACCCAGTTGGAGTTGGAGTCCGGAGCCTATCCAATCCCGCTTTACTACGAGCGGCTTGAGGGGAAATCGAAGACCAACTTCGGTGCCAGTGTTTCGTTGCTGGGCATTCGAGAAACGGTGATGAACCCGATCTACATCAGTCTTACCGGGTCTTACATTCTGGACGCCGGAGTAACGGAAGCCGGCATCAATCTGGCCGGGCTACAGTCCAAACCCGATGACGACCAGATCACCGAAATAGTCCGGTTGCTGGAGGACGGCCTGAAGCAAGGTGCCTTAGGGTTCGGAAACCCCGTCGGATACGCCACCGAGAACCTCACGTCGCAAGAAATGGTCGAAATGCATCGTCTTGCCGGTGAATACGGGTCGTTCAGCGTCATGCACGGGCGATTTTCCAGTAACGAGCCGCCGACAACCGGGATCATGTCGGTTCAGGAGGCGCTGTCGAGCTTGGCGATTTACGGTGGCGGGCTTTATGTGAGCCACATTCATCAACAGGCACTTGCAAACACACCATACGCGTTAAAAATGCTGGAAGACGCCCGCGCCTCTGGCATTGATGTCGTATCAGCAGTTTACCCCTACAATTTCGGGGCTTCCGTCGTCAGCGCCGACTATCTGCGGCCTTCGAATTACGGCCCCAACATGGGGCGTAGCTACGCAGATATCACCGAACAGGCGACGATGCAGCCACTTACGCAAGAGCGCTACGAGGAGTTGATCGCGTCAGAACCGACGGCACCGATCCTGTTTCTGGGTGTCGAAGAAGTTGTGATGCTCGATGCCTTGGCCGACCCCAACACACTGGTGGAAAGCGATGCATTCACTTCGATCATCTCGGCCACCGGAGAGACCGCTGTAGGCTGGGATGCAACGTACGACGAAGTGCATGCGCACCCGCGCGCCGCAGGGTCGCACGCCAAGGTGCTACGGTTGGCTCGGGAGGAAAACCTGATGCCGCTTATGCTGGCGATCTCAAAGATGACCTACATGCCAGCCAGCTTCATGGAACGAAATGGCGTTGATCAGATGGCGGGCAAAGGCCGCCTTCAGGAAGGTGCAGACGCGGACATTGCAATCTTTGACCCTGAGACTGTGACGGACAGGGCGACAAAGGAGCAGGGCGGTTTGGCGTCTGAGGGTATCCCATTCGTCGTGGTAAACGGAACGATTGTGGTAAAAGACTCGCAGGTCGTCATGGACGTTTTTCCGGGCCAGCCCATTCGAAACAAGGTCGTAGAATGAACCACCAGCCAGCCGCAACTTCTTTTGAGATTGGCGCGCCCAAATGAGTGTTTTTCATAAGGAGGCAATCGCTGTGAGTGCGCAAAAAGTCATCGTTTTTTTCGGACGCTCATTGCTCCTGCTATTGTTTACGCTTGGAGCACACTCTTCGATCGCGTTCGCCGATACGCCACTACATGTGATGTGGGACGATCTGGCACCATCGACTGAGCAATACGACGACCCGTTCCTCGAGATGTCTTACAAACAGAAGGACCATTTGCGTACGATTCTTGATGCCGAACGTCGGTCAGATGATGCCACACTTTCCGTGCGCGCCCGCGACGCGCGAGCCTCGCTCGCCGCTGACGGATACGATGCCGATGCACTGCTCGCCCAGCGTCTGGTCGTGATGCAAAAGCGCCGAGAAGAGGCAACCGGCGTGACCGGGCAGTTTCTCGAACGCGACGTGATACTTGACGGCTACGTGCTGCCCTTGCGCGGCGACAAGGGCCTCGTCTACAGTTTCCTGTTGGTGCCGTGGGTTGGTGCCTGTATCCACACCCCCCCGCCACCGCCCAATCAGATGGTGCGTATCGATGTCCCCGAGGGCATCGAAGTGGACGAAATCTTTCACGCGGCCAGGCTGAGGGGCGTGCTGGAGCATGCGCCCACCGTCAGTAACCTCTTTCTTGTCGACGGCCAGAGAATGGTCGAAGCATCCTATTCTTTGAAGGATGCACAGGTTTGGGGTGTGCCGGGTGAAATCAAAGCGTCTGCCGCTGCGCCTTTTCAGGGCAATGTCGTAGCCCGAACCCAGGCTTGGATCAGCAACCTTTTCACGACATCTATGACATCAATGGACCAGGGCAAGTCTCTGGCAACGGTGGCGTTCGCTCTTTTCGTCGCCTTTCTCTACGGCGTCCTGCACACGCTCGGCCCCGGGCACGGCAAGGTAGTTGTGATTTCCTATTTCGCAGGTGAAGGGGGCAGCCTGCGCCGCGGTGTGGGGATGGGGGTTCGCATCGCCATCGTTCACGTGTTCTCCGCAGTCGCGGCCGTATTCCTGATTGATCTTGCGATCCGGCAAACAACCGGTGGTGCACCCTCCGATTACCGGCTCATCCGGCTAGGGAGCTATGCGCTGATCATTGCCATCGGACTTTGGATGCTTTGGAAAAGCTTTTGGTCAATTTATGTCTTACGAAGAACGGCTTCGACGGCCCATGAACACGACTCGCATCATACGCACCCGCAAGACCACAATAGCCACAGTGGTTGCGCTGCCTGCGCAGTTGCTGCGAGGTCGTCCAACCGATCTGACGGTTGGCTCGCGACAGCGGTGGGTATAGTGCCCTGTACCGGCGCACTGATTGTGATGCTATTCGGGTTTGCGAACGATCTTGTGTGGCCTGCGATTGCCATGGTGGCGGCTATTTCGCTGGGCATGGCGATCTCCATGTCCCTGATCGGCTTAGTAGCCATTTGGAGCCGTGCAAAGGTTGCGAAAAGAATTGGCACGAGCGCAGTCACCCGCCAACGATTTGAGACTCTTGCTCGGGTAGGCGGTGCAACCTGTGTCACATTGGTCGGAGTGTTTCTGTTCGTCGCAACATGGCATGCGCCAGTAGAGCCGCTCGTATCTCAAGAGGGCGAGGCCGCGAAACTACAAGGGGCGACATTGTCCGCGCTGATAGATTGAAAGCCCAGATAGCATTTTCAAGGCATGTCTCATCGTGGTTTTTCGCCGGATGTGTGCGATCTTTCTGTTTTTTGTGCAGTGATTTGATTTGTCACCTGCGTTCATCGGGTGAGTCCCTTTGGTGCGCGTGTCACGATTCTTGCAAAGATCGCAGCACGCGCTGGCCGCAATGCTATTCAAACTGCTGGACCTTGTGGTGGTAACGATGGTGTCGAGATACCTCACAACAATTCTGGCGTTCGCAGTCATATTGCTCAGCGTGTTTGGCGTTTTTGAACAGCGGACTTTGGGATTTCAACGCGCAATGGATGCTGACGTACCCGTTGTAAGAACAGCAACTCCGAAACAAACCGTCGAAAGCTTGAGTGCGCTAGCGAACGCGTTGGAGGAAAAACTCACCAGTTACGCCCGCGATAAGGACGCTGAAACCTATTCCTCTATTCTCCATACGGTCGATGAGCTGGTGTCGCTGATCGATCTATCCGACATCCCCAGAGCTTACGTTCGAGAGTACGGTGTGCACACCGTTGTGGCACTTTTAGGAATACGCGAAGCCTTTCCCACTTTCGAGCTAGAGAGTTTGCCTGACCAACCGGGAGCGCGTGTGTCCGATAATGACGAGTACCTTTTGGACGGAACACCGCTTGCGCTGGTTCGCATCCAAGAAGGCCCCCGAGAAGGCGAGTACCTGTTCAAGGACAGTACAATCGACGTGGCACCAAGGTTTCTACGTGAGTTACGTTTCAATACAGTCCAAAACGACGAACGGGATTGGCAATCGGTACTTAATGGCTTCACAGGTCCCTGGTTTCCACCGAACTTTTCCCGATTACTTCCTGCTTCGCTTCTTGAAGTTGTGATGGGAACACCCGTCTGGAAAATTTTGCTCACTCTGGTGTCCGGCAGCATTGTGTTCTTATTGGTTCAGAAAATCCAATCCAAAGTGCAGTTGCTGAGGTCGAAGGATATGGTCGCAACTGCGACTGTCGGTTTGGTAAAGACGCTCATTGCAGTGACTGGTTTGCTGGTATTTGGTTACTTTCTGCATTTCCAGCTTCACATCTCTGGCGCATTTGCCGCAACGCTTTACCTACTTTTCGAAACAGTCTGGACCATAGCGTTAGCAGCTTTGTTCTGGTTTGGCTCGATTTCAGCGATCGACGCGTTGGTAGGCAAAAAGACGGTTTCAATAGACGGGAGCCTCGTTCAACTGCTGTCTCGGGTTTTCGCATTTTTTGGTGTAGTTTGGATAATTGCGTGTGGCGCGCAAACCCTTGGTTTTCCGTTGTTGAGCATCCTTGCCGGACTGGGGATTGGTGGCATTGCCGCTGCGCTGGCAATTCGCCCAACCCTTGAAAACCTAATCGGTGGATTGATCCTCTATTTAGACAAACCGATCCGAGTAGGCGATTTCTGCCAATTTGGCGTACACATGGGTACCGTAGAGCGTATTGGAGTTAGATCCACGCAGGTTCGCGCGCTGGATCGAACCCTTATCAACGTCCCTAATTCCAGTTTTTCGAATATGGAACTGATCAATTGGGCTCAATGCGACCAGATGATGATAGATGTAGTTGTCGACTGCGCTACGAGACTGAGACAGATCAACTGCGCTATGTGCTGGCAAGCATTCGCAAGATGGCCCACGCCCACCCGCGCATCGACAATAATAGCATCAGAATACGTTTTTCCGATTTTGGGCAGTCCTCAATGGATCTGGCCGTACGGATTTATGCAAAAACTCGGGAATGGAATGACTACTTCGCTATTCGTGAGGACATCCTCCTGCGTATCAAACAAATCATCGAGGATTCCGGTACTTCATTCGCTTTCCCATCGTCGACGCTTTACCTGTCAGAAGACGCGGGGCTCGACCCCCAGAAAAGCAAAGCCGCGTCTCACGCCGTAAGGGCTTGGCGCAGTGCTCGTACCTTGCCATTTCCGACGTTCTCCACGGAAATGAGGAGATCATTTGAAGACAGTTTGAAATATCCGCCATCCGGATCACCAGACGACGACGGCCCAGATTTCGAGAGCGAAACAGTGGAAGAACCGCTATCTGCGAGCCCCGAAGAAACCGGCGACAAGGACGAGGTCAAATGACGCGCCTACATTCGACCGCCAAGATAGTTCTGTTGATGCCTTGGGCGTTGGTGCTGGCTATTGTTTTAGCTTTCCAAGCACTCAATACCTAAACGATACGTTTGCATCCCTTCAAAGCGAATATTGGGGGCAGTTCCATGACAGGTTAGGATTTGTCGGTTTCGCCGCCATCGGCGATAGCGGCAATAGCCTTGCTTCACTGGGTTTCGACGAAGACGGCGCTTCGATCGGTCTTGGGCTGCGGGTCCGTCTGTCAAAACGATTCCAACTCGACTGTGCATTTGACTACGTCAGAAATGACCGAGGCGAACACTATTTCTTTATCAGTCTAGGACGAAGATTTTGAAGCAAGTTTTTCATCTAGAGCTTCGATACTGCGCGCAGATGTCCTCGTGCATCAAACCTCGCGCTGTTGATGTGGTCCCAGAGAACCAGATCTTTGAAGCAAAAAGGGATTGGAGAAATCGCGGAAGTTTGAATTGTATTGTCGATCTTTTCGTCGCCTTGCCGGGACCCGCCTAACGGCCATTGCGTTTTAGATAACCCAGCACTGCACCGACAAAAATTGCAGAGAAAAAGACGACTAAAGAAATTAGCCGAAAATTGCCTTCCAACAAGCGACCATTTGGCACCAGTAGTGCAAACCAGACGGTCACAAGTATACCCCAGCCAAACAGCATAATCCCCACCGTGCGGCCATGGTCATGGCCACGGTCAGGATTAAGAAGGAGGAACATCCCGGCAGCAGTAGGATGGCCGCTTAGCAGGGCAGTGTATAACCAATTCAACATGTCAGCTCCCAAAATTCTATTGGCCGTCCATCTCAAAAAATCTCAGGATATTCTTATCTTCAAAGTATATTCACGGCTTTACTGAATGTATACGTTTCCGAAGCCGCACGACAGGTTCTCCTTTGCCAAAGCTCGACGCAGCAGAAACCGCGAATAGCGGAACTCCGTAGGCGCATTCTTCACTGCCACAAAAAACGCTTCAGTCTTGATCTTGAAGCAAGGCTTTTGCGAACTGGATAAACAAAGCAATAAAGATGCCAACACCTACGAAAACGTATATCACGGTAAAAATCTTTCCGATTTGTGTAGCGGGGGATAGATCACCAAATCCCACAGTCGAAAGCGTCGTCGCGCTGAAATACAATGCATCCACCCAGCTCCAGCCTTCGACACTGGAATAGAAAACAGTTCCCGACAGAAGAGTGACAAAGCACAGCAGCAGCCCTGCACGAAAATGAGGATCGTCCCAGGATCTTGCAATTGCCTTGAGCAATCGCATCGAATTTAGAAACAGAGAGATCATCTAAAGTCCTTTCTCTTGGGGTAATGAATTCGGCGGCTGGCGTCTCCGAGCATATTGGTAAGGCGCTTCATTTGTATCCTCACACGGCGGTACAAGGTCGTCACGCTAAGAATAGACGGAAAACTCTGCCCTAGTGTTGGTGGGTTGGGTGTCTGTGCATCTACAAACGGTCCAGATCGATGGCCCTAGCCACTTGATGTGTTCGTTCAGTTCGTAAAAGGCCACCATGGGCTCGGAGCGGGCTTTCAGCGAGTTACGCACTATGTCTGCACCGCGGGTCTCTTCGGTCATTCGCGTGCAACACCAGTGTCTATCATGAACCTTGGCAAATGGCTCAGGCCAGATTGTTCTTGTGAACTTTGCCGTTCTTCATAATCACATCGAAATTGTCCGCAGAGGCCATGACCGTAAGGTCGGCAATCGGGTCCCCGTCCACGAGCAGAATATCGGCGTAGGCTCCGGGTTGGATCACACCGACTGGACCAGCCTGGTAGGGATTACGCGGGCCGGTCAAGTCCCAAAGCTGTCCATTCAGACCTGTCGCCTGCCGCAGAATCTCGGCGTTGCTGAACCATGGCGTCCTGAGCTGCAATTCCTCCAACTGCGTTGCTTTCGTTTCCCTCGATCCGACGAAGTCCGTTCCGAGTGCAATCTTGGCGCCTGACTCTCGTGCAAGTCGCAGCATGGCGTCGAGACCATCAAACGCCATCTGTTGGCGCTCTGCTTGGGCGGGCGAGAACCCTGCCGGAATGTCTGCCGCGAAAAAGCCAACCTGGGTTGAAAGCCAGACGCCTTTTTCCACGGCCAACTCCATCGACTCGGGCGTCATGAGGTTGCAATGTTCGATACATTGGTAACCTGCCTCAATAGCCGCCCGAACCGATGTGTCCATGTATGCGTGCGAGGTCGCGTAAGTGTTCCAACGTTTGGCCTCGTCTACTGCCGCTTCGAGTTCTGCCGGCGAATACTCGTTGATATCCAATGGGTCGTAGAGACCAGTCACGGCACCACCCGAAAAGATCTTGATGAAGTGTGCGCCCTGCCGAAACTGTTCACGTGCAGCCGCCAGAACTTCGGGAACTCCGTCTGCAAAAAGTGTGATCCCAAGTCGCTCCGCTTCTGTAAATGGCGGCCCGCCGAAGGCTCTTGGACGCACAGATCGCGGACGAAGGTCGCCATGACCGGCGGTCATTGAGATCGCAGCGTTAGACGCTTGAATACGTGGGCCGGGGTGGAGGCCTTCGTCTATGGCGCGAGCCAAACCGAGAATGCCGCCACCTGTATCACGGACGCTGGTAAATCCGCGCATCAGGGTGGCTTCACTTTCGCTCAATGCCAACGCAGCAATGTAATCTGGACGTGCCGTCAGGAAGCCAGCCGGGTCTTGGTTCCACTGCAGGTGCACGTGCATGTCGAGGAGCCCTGGCATCAGGGTTCGCCCATCCCCATCGATGCGCGGCACCTCTTGCGCGGCATCGGCAGCGGGCGAGACATCTTTAATCATTTCCCCTTCGACAAGGACGTTCGTGAGCTCGGTCAATTCATCGGACATCCCGTCATAAACACGCACGTTTGTGAAGAGCGTGGCATCTGGAGATTGAGCACGGACGCGCGCCGGCACCAGCGCCAGCGCAGTGGTCGATGCGAGGCCGGACAAAAATACGCGTTTGGAGATCATAACTTAACCCTCTAGATGACGAAGAAGTTGTTGCAGGCTACCTCAGGCGCGCGTGTAAAACCATCCGGCACACCCGATGAAAAGGGTGACGTAAGGTATAGAGTTTTTAAGGCTTTGAACTGCTGGTCATCCTGCTTTGCAAGAACGCCCGCATCGGGCTCTTAGCGGTTGTTCTCTGCAGGTTGTCCTAATGGTTGGCTGGTTACTCAAAACAGCGATCGGCTTGGGGTTGTGTGCTAGAGAGCCCGCCGGGTGCGGTGTTCTGCGGAACTCACTGAAAGCGCTTCTTCACCTTGCGTTTTCATCAGACAATATCCGGTCCCCGCTCCTTCCCCCCAATCTTGTGGGAAAAGGCCCTTCGCTTTCAGGTTCGTATCCGCGCGATGCCTTTTATCGGAGGCCAGCCGCTTCCCCGTAGGCTTCTCACCTGCCCCGCTTTGACCGCGCACGGTCTCGGCGGTCCCCGATCCGACGGGTGCCTGGAGACAGCTGTCAGCCGGTGGGTTCCGTAGTCGCGTTTCTGCACCGGGCCAGAAGGAGCCGCGTCGGTGCGGGATGGGGTAGTCCCCGAACCATAGTTCACAATTGGAGGCCGGTCGTGAACGTACCGTGGTCACCGCTTTTTTTGATCGTTCACCAGGGAAAGCAGCAAGAATAAACCGGGCGCAACGGAGACGGGGAGGCCCATCCCAGCCCGGAACGTCCGATTTTGCGCTCTTGCTGACTAAGTGTATTGATCTTCTTTTTTTGGAAATCTTTGTGTTTCGCGTGGCCGCAAGTTGTACAAACCTTAGCTGACCCGAAGCGCCACAGCCCACCAATAGCGCAGGCGGTTCGGGTCAGCGGCTCGACACATAACCTAACCAAATTGTTCTCTTCCTGTTCTTTTGTTTGTGTGCAACCTTTGAGGGGGTCGCCTCGTCTCAACCAGCGCTTTCTGAGCAAACGGTACTACCTTGATGCACGTAAGCTTTTGGACGTGCGACCAAACCCTAGAGTGTGCCAAACGGAGAATAAAATGAGCGCTAACGCGGACAGCGGCCTGAAGGTCAATCGAGACGTTGCAGATACTGAAGGTGACTATTCCGTCTATCCGCACATGGATGGGATCAAGTGCTCGATGTCATGGAAGCTTGGCAGTTATGGCGAACGCGGCGCTCTTTCTAAGGACATGATCGGGAGCCTTGCTGAACAGTTTGACCTGCCAACTAAGCTCGTACGCGAACTCTCTGTGCTCCTTGGGAACTGCCTCAATAACGACGACGACATCGCAATCAATCTGACCGAAGTTCGACGCACGCAAGCGATTGAACGAGGTCAAAAGCACCTTAAGCAACTTTTGCGGAAAGCCAAACGGGGTTCCATTGCTCCACAAGAACTCCGGAACGCGTCGGGCTCGCTTTCGACTTATTTCGCGTCTACGCCAGAAGACGCAGACCTACTTCCGCAGCTCCTCAAAAAGCTTCAGACCGCAACGACCTCTACTCCGGACGTCATAGATGACATTCGACACATCCTTGTGACTCCCGGCGCGGTGGCAGACATTTCGCCGCGAGACAAGCGGTTCTCGCGCGACAAACGCCGTCAGTACATCGTCGAGAGCTGCTGCTATATCTGGAAAGATGCCGGTCGCCCCCTGACCTATTCGACATATTCAGACGGTCGCCCCGGAGGACAACGGCAAGGTCCACTCGTCAACTTTATACAGGCTGTCGTTAAGATGATCACCGAGCCGGGGCAAAACCTGAGCGGTGAGACGATCCGAGTGGATATTGACGATTTTCGCGACAAGCTTGGGCGCGAAGAGAAGGAGCGTTGGGCCCCGCCGGAAGCGGGCAATCAATACACTTAGAATGAGCGAGCCTGCGTTGTCATGGTCATGGCATGACACGCGTTCCTGCCATACCCCCTTCTGACGACCACGCGCGCACGCAGGTTGAGACAGCGATTGACCAATTGGTCCGATTGCTTGCTGCCCAAGCAGTACGGGAACTGGGCCGGGACGCCTCTGACCAAAAGGAGGCGCATCAGGATGCCACGGATCACTTCCAAGAAGAACCGACCCCGCAAGCTTCTGACGGTGAAAGACTTCGCTGAACTGGACAATTGCTCGGAGAAGACGGTGCGCCGTGCGATTGCGGCTGGCTTGCTTGAGGTTATTCGGGTGGGCCCTGGCGGACGCCTGATCCGCATTGATCCGGCTGCTCATGCCGCCTACCGGCAGACACAGTGCTGGTAGGCGCTCACGACTATTAATGTCCATTAATATCAATGTTTTATGTGTATTTCGGGAAGAGGGCATCCCCGTAAGTTGCGAACTTTCTGTGCTACGCTTTTCCCGAATCGGACCCCCTGTCCACACCCGTCCACCCGAGACCTGACATGTCCAAAGGAACGTAAACCCGATGACTAGCCAGAGCCCCGTTCCATTGACGCTGGCCTTCGTCAAAGCCGACACACCAATGTTTGCCGAGCTCATCGACCAACTGCGCTCCGATAGCTCGCTGACAGATGGACGCCGCCGAGATATGATCTCCGGCCTGAACCGTACATCCAAAGCTCTTGGATTACCTCCTGAGGATGTACCCTGCGACAGCCGATGGTTGCAGCCCCGTTTGGCCAATGTCTCACCGGCTGCGCTTGGTCTGACTCCAAAGAGCTGGCAAAATGCGGTCAGTGATGCAAGGGCTGCGCTCGCGCATTTCGGGCTGGTGGAACGGCGATACAACCGGATCGATGATCTGTCTCCCGATTGGCACGCGCTCTGGGCAGCTGTTCTGGCGTCGAGCGACAAGACATTGCAACCCGCGCTCTGCCGCTTCGTGCACTTTCTGAACCGGCAGGGCGTCAAACCTGCCACTGTGTGTGAAGAGCATGCTCAAGCCTATCGAGTAGCCCTTCAGCATAACGAGATCAGCAAATCTCCTGATGTTGCATATCGGGCTGCAGTCAACGGCTGGAACCTAGCGGTTCGACGTATTTCACAATGGCCCAAGTCCATCCTGCCTCTGGAATCGCGTCGGAAGGTCATTAGTTTTCCGGTGACCGCGTTTCCAGCGCCATTCCAAACTGCTCTTGCGAAGCTGATGCATCGTCTGTCCAATCCGGACCCGCTGGCAGATGACGGTCAGAACAGGGCACTCCGACCCGCGACCCTGTCCCAATACCAAAGACAGTTGGTTCGGTTTGCCTCCGAACTGGTTCATTCTGGCATCCCAATTTGCCACATTGGCGGATTGGACGTTCTGATTGAGCCGGTAATGGCTGAACGCGGTTTGCGCCAGATGTTATCGCGCACCAACGACCAGACAACAAAAATGATCAGCGAGATCGCCGCGCTGCTTCGCAACCTGTCACGGATACAAAATGCACCCGATCACACCCGGGACGCGCTGTCGAGGCTTGCCGCGCGCCTGGCCGTCAAACCTCAGAATGGCATGACCCAAAAAAACCGAAGCAGGCTGCGGGTGTTGCAGGAGGACCGGCATCAGCAGCGCCTGCTGCTCCTGCCTGAACGGATTTTCGCGCGACCACGCGGAACGTCCAAGCCGTACGGCTGGGCTCTGGCGCGCGAAGATGCGCTCGCCATCGCCATCCTGCTGGTCTGCCCGGTTCGCGTGAAGAACCTAGCTGACATCCACCTGGAACGCCACCTGCACCGTCCCGGTGATGGCCGAGCCTATCTGGTTCTGGAAGACGGCGAGACAAAAAATGAGCGACCTGTCGAGTTCGAGATCCCGCGTGATCTATTGCGCATGATCGACGTTCATCTCAAATCTCGCTGTCCGGAACTCTGCCCCGCTGGAACGCCTTGGCTGTTTCCCCGCAGGGATGGTCAGCATTCGGTTGATCCCGGCGTTCTGTCTGCGCGCATCTCCAAACGGATCCGGAAAGAAACGGGGTTGGAGATGAATGCCCACCTGTTTCGGCATTTCGCGGTGATGAACTGGCTCGACGCCAATCCCGGCGGCTATGAGGTCGCGCGCCGGTTGCTCGGACATTCGGAGGTCAGCCATACGATCAACATCTATTCCGGTCTTGAGGCACGTTCGGCAACACGTGCCTTTGCTGACCTGATAGAAGCTAAGAAAGGGCGTCGCTGATGAGCCTTGTTCTGCCTCTGTCTGATTGGCCCGTGCAAGACCGGGATATGTGGCTCAACCTTCAGATAGAAGGTGGCCCACTCGACGATTGCGGCGCGCTGTCACATCTACGCGCGACCTCGTTGAAGACGTTAGAACTGCGCTATGCCCGATGGCTGCAATGGCTGATTAACAGCGATGCGGAGGCGATCACACTGCCTCCGGCTCGACGCGGGACCCTGCCGCGTCTTTCCGCTTGGCTTAGGGACCTCTCACACACCCGGCCGATGACACAGTTGATGTTCATTGATGGCGTGTTGCGTATCCTCTCTGCATCTGACCCGGCGCAGGACTGGTCCGCTCAGCGGAAGTTGAAAGCGGGAGTGAAGCGCGCCGCGGGTCGAGGTGATCGGGATCGCAAACTTGGGCGTGTGTTGTCCAGCGAGGTTCTATTCCGTGCAGGTCTGATTCTGGCGACGGGTCATGCAAAAGCCGCGCCAACACCGCTACGCGGTATGATGTGTCTGCGGGATGGCACCATGATAGCGATGTTGGCCTTGATGCCGATGCGGCGACGCGCCTTCGCGGGCCTTCGGATTGGCACATCCCTGTATGTCGCAGCAGACACGATGACCGTCGCGCTCCCCGGGGATCTGACCAAATCAGGGCAGCAATGGGAGGCTGATGTTCCCCAGAGCGTTGAGCCACTCGTGCGCCGTTATGTCAACGAAGCCCGTCCCTTTTTTATGGAGCGTGGCCAACAGCATCACGATGTCCTGTGGGTTGGCCGGTCTGGCACTCCTTTGAAGAGAGACACGCTGAGCCCCCGGATCGCGGAGCAGACACTGAAGCTGACGGGTCGCCGTATTCCACCGCATTTCTTTCGGGATGCTGCCGCGACAACCCTGGCCCGCTCTTCTCCGGAACACGCCAAGCTAATTCGACCAATTCTTGCGCATACGAGCTTCGGAACCGCCGAGCGCCACTACATCCACGCCCAGACAATTGAAGCGGGCCGCGACTACGCGGCTTTGATCAACCAAAAGAGAAAGGCCCGTCGATGACCCGAGTTGCAATCTATGCCCGTTTCTCCAGCCAAATGCAGAGAGACGCATCAATCGACGACCAGATGCGTGTGTGCCGGGATCGTGCAGAGCGGGAAGGCTGGACTGTTGTCGACGCCTATTCTGATCGTGCGGTTTCCGGCGCCTCCATGTTGCGCCCCGGTCTGCAAGCCCTGTTCCATGCAACTCAGGAAGGACGGGTTGATCTGATATTGGCGGAAGCGCTGGACCGGTTGAGCCGGGACCAGGCGGATATCGCCGCGATCTTCAAACGGCTGAACTTTGCAGGTGTTGGCATCGTGACACTGGCCGAAGGCGAGATCAGCGAATTGCATGTAGGTCTCAAGGGCACCATGAACCAACTATTCCTCAAAGACCTCGCCGACAAAACCCGGCGTGGTCTGCGCGGGCGGGTCGAGCTTGGGCGTTCCGGCGGCGGCAACAGCTACGGTTATGACGTCGTCCGGCGTCTTGGGCCCGACGGCCAACCCGTCACTGGAGAACGAGTGATCAACGCAGCGGAAGCTGAGATTATCCGACGGGTGTTTCAAGAGTTCACCGAAGGACACTCCCCGAAAGCCATTGCGCGCCGCCTCAACACCGAGGGTCTTCCCGGTCCCCGTGGCAAGTTGTGGCGTGACACCGCCATCCGGGGGCACCGAATGCGTGGAACCGGCCTGCTCAACAATGAGCTTTACATTGGCCGCCTGGTCTGGAACCGGCTGCGCTATATCAAGGACCCCGAGACCGGCAAACGCGTTTCCCGTCTCAACGATCCCTCAAAATGGACCATCACGGAGGTCCCCGAGCTGCGGATCGTCGGGGATGAGCTGTGGGAGGCGGTCAAACAGCGGCAAGGTGAGATCGAGGCTGATCCCCGTATCAATGCCATCAAGCAAACCAAGTTTTGGGAGAAGCGTCGCAAGAAGCACCTTCTGACAAGTCTTGCATTCTGCGGCACCTGCGGAGGGCCACTCGCAACAGTCGGGCGCGACTACCTTGCCTGCTCTGCTGCCCGCAAACTCGGCACTTGTTCCCATAAGCAATCCATTCGACGCAATGTCCTGGAAGACGCCGTTCTGGATTTGCTTCGTCAGCGTCTGATGCAGCCCGACGCAGTGGCCGCATTTATCAAGTCCTTCAGCAAAGCCGCCAACGCGGCAGCAGGCACAGCGGAGTTAGCCCGGACCCGTCTACAATCCGAGCGGGACAAAGCGGCGCGCAAACTGAATGGGTTTTATGACGCAATCGCGGAGGGCATTCGCACCCCCGGGATTCAAGCCAGGCTGGAAGAACTCGAAGCGCAGATTGACCGTCTTGAGGCGAAGCTCTCCGAACCTACGCCCTCGCCGGTGCGACTGCACCCAAATCTGTCTGAACTCTATCGCTCCAAGGTCTCCGATCTTGCACAGGCGCTATCGGATCCGTCGATCCGCACAGAGGCTTTGGAGATCATTCGGAGCCTGATCGAACGTGTCTCGGTCCAACATGAACGGGATGGCGTGCAGATCGAGTTGGAGGGTGCGCTGGCAGCAATGATTGATCTGTCCCAGAATGAACAAAACCGCCCTGCGGCGGCTTGTTCGAGACTCTGTTCGACCATGGTGGTTGCGGGAGCAGGATTTGAACCTGCGACCTTCAGGTTATGAGCCTGACGAGCTACCGGGCTGCTCCATCCCGCGACACTTTGGTTTGGTCTACCGCCTATTTGGCTGTTTGAGACC
>NZ_JAIUZS010000010.1:0-125072 GCF_020171505.1 Ruegeria profundi
GGCGCCGCGCGCAGCGCGGCGCCCGGCCCAAGACTGATGGAAGCATCGGCGAAGCCGATGGTGCCGGTCAGACGCGGGAGCCTTTGGGATTTGGGTAATCGTCCGGTCCACGTGGCGCGGACCGGTTGAGATCAGACCTGACGCACGGCACCTTTCGCCGCGCTGGTGGTCAGCTTCGCATAGGCTTTCAGTGCCGTGGACACCTTGCGTTTGCGCGGCTGGGCAGGCTCCCATCCTTTTGCGTCCTGCGCCTTGCGGCGTTCGGCCAGTTCTTCGTCGGACACGGCCAGATGGATCGTCCGGTTGGGGATATCGATCTCAATCCTATCCCCGTTCTGCACCAGCCCGATCTCACCGCCCTCGGCGGCTTCGGGTGAGACGTGGCCGATCGACAGGCCCGACGTGCCGCCCGAGAACCGGCCATCGGTCAGCAGGGCGCAGGCTTTGCCCAGTCCTTTGGATTTTAGGTACGATGTCGGGTACAGCATCTCTTGCATTCCCGGACCGCCGCGCGGGCCTTCATAGCGGATCACCACGACGTCGCCCTCTTTGACCTTGCCGGTCAGAATGTCGTTGACTGCCTGATCCTGGCTTTCGCAGACATAGGCTGAACCGGTGAATGTCAGGCTGCTTTCATCCACGCCCGCGGTTTTTACGATACATCCGTCACGCGCGATGTTGCCGAACAGAACGGCCAGACCGCCATCTTGACTGAAGGCGTGTTCCTTGGTCCGGATGACACCGTTTTCACGATCGGTGTCCAGCTCTTTGTATCGGTTCGACTGGCTGAAAGCCTGAGTGGTACGCACACCGCCCGGGGCCGCCTTGAACAGATCCTGTGCCTTGGGGTTATTGGCAACCGTGATGTCCCAGTTGGCAATCGCCTCACCCATGGTTGGTGTGTGAACAGTGTTGCAATGCTCGTGGAACAACCCGGCCCGGCTGAGTTCGCCGAGGATCGAGAAAATGCCGCCGGCGCGGTGGACGTCCTCCATATGTACGTTCTCGGTGTTGGGCGCGACCTTGCACAGGCAGGGCACCTTACGGCTCAGACGGTCCATGTCGCTCATCGTGAAGTCGACGCCGCCTTCATTGGCAATGGCCAGCAGGTGAAGAACGGTGTTGGTGGATCCGCCCATGGCAATATCCAAGCTCATCGCGTTTTCAAAGGCGTCAAATGTGGCGATCTCGCGCGGGAGGAAGCCCTTTTCGTCCAGTTCATAGTGACGTTTGGTGATTTCAACGATCCGGCGACCGGCTTCAAGGAACAGCTCTTTGCGGTCAGAATGCGTGGCCAGGGTCGAGCCGTTGCCCGGCAGGGCAAGACCCAGCGCCTCGGCCAGGCAGTTCATCGAGTTCGCGGTAAACATGCCCGAGCACGACCCGCAGGTCGGGCAGGCGTTCTCTTCGATATGCTGAACCTGCTCATCGGTGAACCTGTCATCAGCGGCGGCAACCATAGCATCGACGAGGTCAATCTTTTTGGCCTCCAGATCTTCGATGTCGATCTTGCCGGCCTCCATCGGTCCGCCCGAGACAAAGATCGCTGGGATGTTCAGGCGCATCGCGGCCATCAGCATGCCGGGCGTGATCTTGTCGCAATTCGAGATACAGACCATCGCATCGGCGCAATGCGCGTTGACCATGTATTCGACCGAGTCCGCGATCACTTCGCGCGACGGCAGCGAGTACAACATGCCGTCATGGCCCATTGCGATGCCGTCATCCACCGCGATGGTGTTGAATTCCTTGGCAACACCGCCTGCGGCCTCAACTTCGCGCGCAACCATCTGGCCCAGATCCTTCAGATGCACGTGGCCCGGCACAAACTGGGTAAATGAGTTGACGATGGCGATGATTGGTTTGCCGAAATCGTTTTCGGTCATGCCTGTGGCACGCCACAGGCCGCGGGCACCGGCCATGTTGCGGCCATGCGTGGAGGTTCTGGATCGGTACATTGGCATGATGCTGTTTCCCTTTTGCCCCGGTTGCGATATGCGGGATATGTGCGCTATAACGCACGTACCACATGTGCGCTATAACGCACAAGGGGATTTGAAAGACGATGAAGATGGCACCGGACGAAATCACACTGAAGCTCAGGGATGTGCGGGCCGCCGCGGGCTTGAGCCTATCCAAAGTGGCAGAGATGACCGGCGTCAGCAAAGCAATGCTGGGCCAGATCGAGCGCGGCGAATCCAGCCCGACCATCGCAACGCTGTGGAAAATCGCAAAAGGGTTCCAACTGCCGCTGGGCGCGCTCATCGGTTCGGAAACGCTGAGGGAAACGCCCAGTTCGGACGTGTTTCGTACCGTGACTTTCCCCGGCAGTCTTGAGGTCAAGATCGTGTTTCCCTTTGATCCCGCGCTGCGGGCCGAAACCTTTCATGTTGATCTTGCGCCAAACCAGAGCCACGAATCCGCAGCCCACGCCAATGGCGTGACCGAAGAGGTTTTTGTCCTGCATGGATCGCTTGAGATTCTGCGCGATGGTGAATGGGTTCCGTTGCGGGCCGGGCAGGGGCTTCGGTTCGCCGCCGATTTACCGCATGGCTACCGTGCCGGTGATCAGGGCGCGGCGTTTCTGAATATGCATCACTACGCTCAGCTTGACGCTCTGGCCGCGATCGGCTGATTCAAGGGGTAAAGTATGGCCGCATTGCTGAACAGTCTGACGCTGGCAGATGCCATTGGGTCTTTTGGGGCGCTGGTCGTTGTAGCCGCCTATTTCGCCACGCAGATGCGGATGATGAATTCCAATGACCTAGCCTTTCCGGTCCTGAACCTCGCCGGGTCCATTCTGATCGTCTATTCGCTGCTTGAGAACTTCAATCTGGCCTCGATGCTGATCGAAGGGTTCTGGATTCTGATCAGCCTGATCGGGATCGTTCAGTTTTTTCGGCTTCGCCGCACGGGTTAAGCCTGCAAACCCCCTTCCAGCCTTGAACCCGCATGCCTGCGCGTATAGGGAAAAACCAACCGCGCTTTGGGGAGGCTTTGATGCAGGACGATCCAAAAACCCTCGTTTCAACCGAATGGCTTGCCGCCCATATCAAAGACCCGGATCTGCGGATTCTGGACGGGTCTTGGTATCTGCCGCAACAAGGGCGGGACGCCAAGGCGGAATATGACGCGGGTCACATCCCGGGCGCGCGGTTCTTCGATATTGATGAGATTTCCGACCTGCGCTCGGACCTGCCGCATATGGCTCCGCCGGTTGAAAAGTTCATGTCGCGCTTGCGGGCGATGGGTGTGGGCGATGGTCATCAGGTCGTGGTCTATGACGGTGCCGGGCTAATGTCCGCCGCGCGGGTTTGGTGGCTGTTCCGGCTGATGGGGCAGGAAAACGTGGCCGTTCTGGACGGCGGTTTCCCCAAATGGCAGGCCGAAGGGCGCGAGGTCGAAGACCTGCCCCCCGTCATCCGTGACCGCCACATGACCGTGCGTGTGCAAAATCATCTGGTGCGCGACGTGACGCAGGTTTCAGCCGCCGCGAAACTGGCGGATCACGAGATTATAGACGCCCGGTCGGCGGGCCGTTTTGCCGGGGCCGAGGCCGAGCCGCGCGAAGGCCTGCGATCCGGTCATATTCCAGGGTCGCGGAATGTACCGTTCGGCAACTTGCTCAATAAAAATGGTACGATGAAATCACCTGACGAATGCCGTGCCATATTCGAGGACGCAGGTGTCGATCTGTCGAAACCTGCCATTACGTCCTGCGGATCGGGTGTAACGGCCGCAATCCTCAGCCTTGCGCTGGAACGCATGGGCAAGAAAGACCATTCGCTTTATGACGGCTCCTGGGCCGAATGGGGTGCCTTCCCAACCCTGCCCGTCGCAACCGGAGAGATCTGATGTTCGAGAACCTCAAACCGCAGCCCGCCGACAAGATCCTGGCGCTGATGCAGATGTACCGCGAAGACCCGCGCGACAATAAGATTGATCTGGGTGTTGGCGTCTATAAGAACGCCGAAGGTATCACTCCGGTCATGCGGGCGGTGAAAGCTGCCGAAAAACGTATTCTGGAAGAGCAGGAGACCAAGGCCTACACAGGTCTGGCCGGTGATCCCGCTTATGCCGATGCGATGATCGGTCTGATCCTTGGGGCCTCGGTGCCGCGTGCCAATATCGCGGCCGTGGCAACCCCCGGAGGCACAGGCGCCTGCCGTCAGGCGTTTGAGATGATCCGCATGGCCAATCCTTCGGCCCGCGTTTTTGTGTCTAATCCAACATGGCCGAACCATTTGTCGATCCTGAACTATCTGGGGATCGAGACGGTTCAGTACCGCTATTTCGATGACGAAACGCGCGGTGTCGACTTCGATGGCATGATTGAGGACCTGAAAACCGCCAAGGCGGGCGACGTGGTTCTGTTGCATGGCTGCTGCCACAACCCGACCGGCGCAAATCTGAATATGGTCCAGTGGCAAGAGGTTGTGAACCTAATCAACGAGCGTGGTCTGGTGGCGATGATAGACATTGCCTATCAGGGCTTCGGCGACGGTCTGGAAGAAGACGCGCAAGGCGCGCGGCTGGTGGCATCCTCGGTCAAGGAATGCCTGATTGCAGCCTCCTGTTCAAAGAACTTCGGCGTATACCGCGAACGCACTGGTCTGCTGATGGCGATCAGCAATGACGCGGGGCAAACGGCCCTGAATCAGGCGACACTGGCGTTTTTAAATCGCCAGAACTATTCCTTCCCACCCGATCATGGCGCGCGCGTTGTGACCACGATCCTCAACGACGATGCCCTGCGTGCGGATTGGGCGACCGAGCTGGAAGAGGTCCGACTTTCCATGCTGGGTCTACGACAGCAGCTGGCAGACGAGTTGCAGCGCCTGACTGGTTCTGATCGTTTCGGCTTTGTCGCGCAGCACCGGGGCATGTTCTCGCGTCTGGGCGCAGCGCCTGAACTGGTCGAGAAACTGCGCGTAGATCACGGGATCTACATGATCGGCGACAGCCGCCTGAACATTGCCGGGCTGAACGCGACAACCGTGCCGATTCTGGCAAAGGCGATTGTCGAGGTTGGCGTTTAAGCCACCCTGTTCACAAAAAGAAAACCCGGGCGCGAACGCCCGGGTTTTTTTGTCTGCGCGTGGCTAACGCTTAGCCTTTGGAGAATTCCGGATAGGCTTCCATACCCAGTTCCGCCATGTCGAGGCCGTTGATCTCTTCTTCTTCGCTGACGCGGATGCCCAAGGTCGCCTTCAGCACGCTCCACAGGATCAGGGCACCGACGAAGGTAAACACGCCATATGCGACGATACCGGTCAGCTGCGTGATAAGGTTCGCCTCACCGTAGAAGATCACGGCGATTGTGCCCCAGATACCCGCGAACAGGTGAACCGGGATCGCACCAACCACGTCGTCGATCTTGAACTTGTCGAGCATGGGGATCGCCAGCACGACGATCACGCCGCCAACCGCACCGATCCAAAGGGCACCGAACAGGGTTGGGGCCAGCGGCTCGGCCGTGATCGAAACCAGACCGGCAAGTGCACCGTTTAACACCATGGTCAGGTCAGGCTTTTTGTACAGGATCTGCGACAGAAGCAGGGCTGCAACAGCGCCCGAAGCGGCTGCCATGTTGGTATTGGCAAAGATGCGCGATACGTCCGAGACATCGCCCACGGTGCCCATTGCCAGTTGCGAGCCGCCGTTAAAGCCGAACCAGCCCAACCACAGGATGAACGTACCCAGGGTCGCCAAGGCGAGGTTCGAACCGGGGATCGGATGAACCTTACCATCTTTGTACTTTCCGATCCGCGGGCCAAGGATGATGCAGCCAGCAAGAGCCGCCCAGCCACCGACAGAGTGAACAACGGTCGAACCGGCGAAGTCAGAAAAACCAGCTTCAGACAGCCAGCCGCCACCCCACTGCCACGACCCCGAGATCGGGTACATGACACCTGTCAGCAAGATGACGAAGATCAGGAACGGCCAGAGTTTGATACGCTCAGCAACGGCGCCCGACACGATGGATGCGGTCGCGGCCACAAAGACCAACTGGAAGAAAAAGTCCGATCCGATGGACGCGTAATCCAGCGCCGCTTCCTCGGCGGGTACACCGACCGGATCAAGAACAGTGGTTGAAAAGAACGGTCCGACCCAGCCCCCGATTGTCCAGCCATCGCCGGGATACATAAGGTTAAAGCCGATCAGCCAGTACATGATCGCGGCAAGGGAAAACAGCGCCACGTTTTTGGTCATCTGCATGGCAACGTTCTTCGAGCGTACCAGGCCGCCTTCCAGCATTGCAAAGCCTGCGGCCATGAAAAACACTAGGAAACCCGCCATCAGGAATAGCAGGGTGGTAAAGATATACTGGGTGTGCAGCGCGGGCTCTCCGGTCGCGGTGGCCTCTTGCGCAAGGCCCATCTGCGGCAGCGCGACGATCGCGGCAGCAGGGATGAGAGATTTCATCAGATTCATTGTCAGTCCTCGAATGTTGTGAATGGCGACGCTTACAGCGCCTCTTCGTTCGTTTCCCCGGTCCGCACGCGCATGGCCTGCTCAACTTCGAGGACGAAAATCTTGCCGTCGCCGATCTTGCCGGTCTTGGCGGTTTTTGTGATGGTTTCGACGATCTGGTCGGCCATCGTGGCAGGCACCACAATTTCCAGTTTGATCTTGGGCACGAAATTCACGGCATATTCTGCGCCACGATAGATTTCTGTGTGACCCGATTGCGAGCCGAAGCCCTTGATTTCGGTCACCATCATGCCGCGTACGCCCGCGTTGGTCAGTGCCTCGCGCACCTCCTCAAGCTTGAACGGCTTGATTGTCGCAATAATCAGTTTCACGTTTATCCCCTCTGCTTTCCGGGTCCGTCCGGTCTGTTTTGCACTTGCAGAAAAAGAGCGTGACTGACCGCAGTAAGGAACGGTTAGAGGGCGCTATGGGGGGCAAACTGGGGGCAAGGTGCACAATTTTTGCACAAAAATATATGAATGACTAAAAATTAGGCGAATTGATGAGGCGATTTGACGGAAATTCAGACCTCTACTTCATCGCCATTGCGGGGTATTGTGCCTCAAAACGATAACCGGGCAGAGTTTGAGCATGACTGAGTCCAGGCGCCGCAAGACACCGCTTGTCGCGGACAAAAGATACCCGTCGAAAGGGCGCAGGCCCGCAGCGACCAAACGAACGGCGAAACCCGCGGGTAAGAAGGCGGTTGCGCGCAAAACGGCTGCGCGCAGAACCACCCGAAAAAAGACGCGCAAGAAATCCGGTGGCGGAGGCGGTTTTTTTCGCCGCCTCTTTCGCTGGGCTGCGCGGCTGATCTGGGGTGTGACCTGGCGTGTAGGTGCAGTCGCCGCCATGCTGTTGGCGCTGGCCGTCGGGGTGGTTTACACGTCGCTGCCTGATCTGGATGCCTTGCTGGATGGGCGCGCGCGTGGCTCGGTCACATTGCTGGACCGCAACGGAGATGTCTTTGCATGGCGTGGCGATCAATTCGGTGGCGTCATTACGGCGGATACCGTCTCGCCGCATTTGAAAAACGCCGTCGTCGCCACCGAAGATAAACGATTCTACCGGCATTTCGGGGTCAGCCCGCGCGGTATTGCCAGTGCCGTACGCATCAACCTGAGCGAAGGGCGCGGGCCATTGTCAGGGCATGGCGGATCGACGATCACGCAACAAACCGCGAAGCTTCTGTGCCTGGGAGTGCCATATGTTCCAGGCGAATGGGACTCCGAAGCCGCCTATGAGGCGGATTGCCGTCAGGGATCGTTGTGGCGTAAGGCCAAAGAGGCGGTCTATGCTATCGCGATGGAGGTCAAATACTCAAAGGATGAAATCCTTACGATCTATCTGAACCGCGCATTCCTTGGCGCAGGCGCGCGTGGGTTCGAAGCCGCAAGCCAGCGCTATTTCGGCATCTCAGCGGCTGAGGTAAACCCAGCACAGGCGGCGATGCTGGCGGGTCTGCTGGTTGCACCGACACGCTATGCGCCGACGAACAACCTGCAACGTTCGCAAAACCGGGCGCGCTTGGTCATTGGGTTGATGGAGGATCAGGACTATCTGACCACTGCCCAGGCCAGCACTGCGCGCAACAATCCGGCTGAGCTGTCCGAGGCGGCCGCTGCGCAGGCTGGTGGCTATTTTGCCGATTGGGTCATCACCGAATTGCCAAGCTATTTTGGCACGAACACCAGAGATGACGTCGTGATCCGCACCACGCTGGATCAACGGCTTCAGAAATCGGCGGAAGAGGCGCTGAAATACATCTTTCAGGAAAAGGTCCGCGAAGGGTCCAAGGCGCAGGCCGCGATTGTTGTGATGTCTGCGGATGGTGCCGTGCGCGCAATGGTCGGCGGGCGCAAAACACGCGTATCCGGCGCGTTCAACCGTGCCACGCAGGCGCTGCGCCAAACCGGGTCGTCCTTCAAGCCCTTCGTCTATGCCACGGCGCTGGAATTGGGCTATTCCCCGCTGGATACGGTCGTGGACGAACCGTATTGCGTTAATATTCCGGGTTCGGGCCAGTGGTGCCCCAAGAACTATACCAACAAGTTCTACGGTCGGGTCACCCTTGCGGATGCGCTGAAGAATTCGTTGAACATCCCCGCGGTCAAAGCGGCCGAGGTTGCAGGGCTGGATAATGTCCGCACGGTAGCCAGCGAATTTGGTATTGAAAGCGATCTGGCGCAGGGTCCGGCCCTGGCACTGGGCGCGTCGGAAAGCACACTGATCGAGATGACCGGAGCTTATGCCGGTATCCTCAACGGCGGTTCCGCGGTCGAGCCATACGGGTTGTCTGAGCTTAAGCTGCTGGGGGATGAAACGCCCGTGATGGTGACGACAACCGGCATCGGCGAACGGGTGATCAACGACAAGGCTGCCAAGCAACTGACCTGGATGATGGAGCGCGTGGTGTCAGAAGGCACCGGTGGACGCGCAAAGCTACCGGGCTGGCAGGTGGCAGGCAAGACTGGCACGACCCAGGCAGCACGGGATGCCTGGTTTATTGGGTTCACAGCGGATTATGTGGCCGGTGTGTGGATGGGGTATGATGACAACACGCCCCTGTCCGGCGTGACGGGTGGTGGATTGCCTGCCGAGATATGGCGGGAAACCATGCTGCGCGTGACCGAAGGTATGACGCCCACGCCGCTGCCCATGCTGGCCCCGGACCCCCCGGTGCGGACAGCTCAGCCGCAACAGCAGCGACGCCGACAGGGTGGCGGTTTTGAAAATGCCATCAACAACCTGCTGAACAACCTTTTCGGAAACTGATACGTCAACAAAAAAGGCGGTGCACCCGGCACCGCCTTTCTGTCCAATCGCACCCAGTGATCAGAGGCTACTGTCCAGTGCGGCCAAAATCGCGTCACCCATCTGGGTGGTCGAGACCGGTGTTACCCCTTCATCAGCTAGCAGGTCGCCGGTGCGGACGCCATCAGCCAACACCTTCTCGATCGCAGCTTCCAGGCGGTCAGATTCGTCGCCCTGATCAAAGCTATAGCGCAGCGCCATGGCAAAGCTGAGGATACAGGCGATCGGGTTGGCCTTGCCTTCACCCGCGATATCCGGGGCAGACCCGTGCACCGGCTCGTACATCGCCTTGGGGCGGCCATTGGCCATCGGCGCACCAAGGCTGGCCGAGGGCAACATACCAAGCGATCCGGTCAGCATCGCGGCGCAGTCCGACAGGATGTCGCCGAACAGGTTGTCTGTAAGGATCACGTCAAACTGCTTGGGCGCGCGCACCAGCTGCATGGCGCCGTTGTCGGCATACATATGGCTCAGCTTGACTTCGGGATAGTCCTGGCTTACGCGGGTCACGACTTCACGCCACAGGATGCCCGATTCCATCACATTGGCCTTTTCCATTGAGCAAAGTTTCTTGTTCCGGCGCATTGCCAACTCAAAGGCCGAACGCGCGACGCGCTCAATCTCGGATTCGGTATAGCGCTGGGTGTTGATGCCGACGCGCTCATTACCTTCTTCGAAAATGCCGCGCGGCTCGCCGAAATAAACGCCAGAGGTCAGCTCGCGCACGATCATGATGTCGAGACCCGCGACGATGTCTTTTTTCAGCGATGAGAAATCGGCCAGCGCGTCGAAACACTGTGCCGGACGCAGGTTTGAATACAGGTCCATTTCCTTGCGCAGGCGCAGCAGACCGCGCTCGGGCTTGAGGCTGAAATCCAGATCGTCGTATTTCGGGCCACCCACGGCACCCAGCAGAACCGCGTCCACCTCTTGCGCCTTGGCCATGGTTTCATCGGACAGGGGCTTTCCATGCGCGTCATAAGCCGCGCCGCCCACCAGATCTTCGCTCACGTCAAAGTGAAGGTCACGCTTGTCGCTGAACCAATCGATAATTCTGCGCACTTCGGCCATAACTTCGGGGCCAATTCCGTCTCCGGGCAGGATGAGGAGCGAAGGGTTGGACATGAAGGATCTCCTTGCGTTTGGTCGAAAAGGCCCTAGCGTCTGCGCCGCATCGGGTCAATGAGACGAACCCGTCAATCTACGAGGAAAATACATGCTGATACCGGGAAAACCCGTCCCTGCGCTGAAAATCGATACTGTCGGTCACGGAACATTCGATCTGGATGCCGACAATGGGGAAAATGGCACGCTGGTGATTCAGTATAGGGGTCTGCACTGCCCGATCTGCATCAGGCAAATGTCCGAGGTCGAAGCCGCCCTGGATGAGTTTGCCGCGCTGGGCGTCGAAGTGATCATGATCTCGACAGATAGGGCGGATCGCGCGGCGGAAACCGCGCAGAAGGCTGGCGTCTCGCGCCTGCGTGTGGGTCACAGCCTGCCGCTGGCAGCCGCGCGCGAGGATTGGGGGCTGAATATCTCAACCGCGCGCGAGGGCAGCGCGGAACCGGCACTGTTTGCGGAGCCGGGGCATTTCTATATCGCACCTGACCGGTCGCTTTACTTTGCCTGGCAGCAAACAACACCATTCGGGCGTCCATCCACGTCCGATATTGTGGGTGGTCTGAAATTTACCCTGGGCAGTAACTACCCGCCGCGCGGAACTTACACCGGCCCGCTCTGACCAGTCGTGGCCAAGGCGAACTTGTTCCGCTCATGGTAGGTAGAGTTCGGAACGTCATCGGACAAATTGGGCAAGTCAGTTCATTGGGCGGGTAGGCGCGGTTACGTCCACCCACACCAGTCGGTGCCTGCTGGCTTGCTCAGCCGTTTTCCGCAGGGGCGTGTCCGGGTCAGGCCAAAAGATGCCCGCATCCAAGACCTGCAGGTCCGCTGATGGCAGCACATAATCGACCCGCATCTCGCCTACGGCCTTCCATTCCACGGTCGTCAGCGCGCCTGACGTATCAGCGGGGCGGGGATCCTGCAGCCGCGGATCGGTCAGCAGAGCTTGTATTGCTTCGGTGCGCCCATCCCCCCGCACGGGGTCCAAGTTGGCATCTGCGGCGATAACGAACGGGCCATCCGGTTTGCGCCCGAGTTCACCGTCCAAAACAAGAGACCAGAAGCGGATCTCATCACGGTTCCGCAACCCGTTGCGATCTTCGGGCCCGTCAAACACAGGCGGCGCGGCGTGAAACGTCATCAGGTCCAGCGACCCGATTGGCGTGTCCACAGGCACGATCCAATGGGCAGCAGAAGACAGGCGCTGTATGGCCTGCGCCTCTTCCGAGGGGAAAGGACCGGCGTCCGTAACCGGCAATTCTGCACCCGGCAGGTCACGCCACAGCAGGTTGGTAAAGTCCTGCACCTTGTCTTCATTGATGGGGTAACGCGAAAGCACCGCCAACCCCGCTTGACCGGTGAAGTGGCCCCAGCCCTGGGCGTCTGCCGGGCCATGGGTGCGCCCGTCACCATTCAGGTCCAACGCGGTTTCGAGCCCCGAATTCGGAACCCCAGAAAAATGATAGGGATAGTCCAGTCCTGTCGTGCGGAGTTGGTCGATCAAAGCGGCAATAGCTTGCCCCTCCAAGTCCCAGTCGACCCCCTGCAGGGCAACGATATCCGACTGCGCCGCGACAAGCACATCGACCACGGCCTGCACCTGCGGGTCGCCGCGCTGAATGTCGCGCAGCAGCAGGCCCGGTCCATCGCGGCTGAGTTCGGTGTTGTACGTGGCAATGCGCACTGTCTCGGCCTGCGCCATCATCGGCAGCAGTAAGATAAACAGGGCGCGGATCATGCAGCCTGTGTGAAGTCGGTGGTAGAATAGGCGCGGCGTTTTTCGACAATCAGGTTGGCGATGCGCAATGTTGCCATGCCGCGCATGATCATGCTGGCGGGTAGGAAGGCCCAGGCGCTCATGGTCCAGATCAGGGTCTGCGGGTTGCTCAGCGAAATCGGGTTGGCAAAATCAGTCAACAGCTTGATCACGGCTGGGATCAGGAAGGGCAGCAGCACCCCGATTGAGATGTTCAGGCGCCCGTCCCTTTGCAGCCGGGTAACGACATCTCCGCCTTTGGTCGGGTCGAACAACGGCAGGTTGGTCCAAACGTTGAATGCGCCGTTACCGGTGGGCCAACCACGCATTTTCACGGCGTAAGCAAAGCTTGCGATCGTCACCAACGCAGCGACATAAGCCACGCTGGCCGAAATGCGAACCAATTCGATCAGCTGCGGGCTGGCATCAGCAGGCAGAACCAGAACGACAAGGCGAACGGGTGAGTAAGGGAAATCAACTACATTAGCGACGCCCAGACCCATCGCATAGAATGACCCGGTCAGATCAGTTGGCACATAGGCGTTTTTACAGATCAGCGTCAGGAAGGTGACCATCGACATCAGCCCGACAAAGCGCAAGCGGTTCACAGGCGGCGCGTCGCGGAATTCGATAAAGCTGGGAAAAGCCGAGTTGTATTCGGCAAATGTCAGGAAAAAGGCGAGAATCGCAAGGAAGACGACGATCTCGGTGCCGTTTGTTGACGATATGGGCAGGTACAATGCGGGGGTCAGTACCATTAAGGCGACCAATATACCCCGAATCGCCGCCCCTGTTGTGCGCGCAATCACTATCCGAACCCTTTCCAAACCGGAATAGCCGATTCTACGCCGACTTCGTTCCAACTCGTGCCCGCCGCATGTTTCGTAGACGGATGCCTCTTAAATTCCAGACATTGGCGATAAGCGACATTTCGCTCAAGCCAAGCTTTAGAAAACACTGAGTTTTGGGCAAAAAGATGGCGCAACTGGTGCGGGATTGCATCATTTTCGACGCAAATCCGACGTGTATCGCAACAGGGTATCTATATATTGTGGTTTACTAAAATTTAACCCCAAGAATGAGAATGGGGCCGCCGAAGCGACCCCATTGGTTGAGTGTCCACAGATTCGTCCTCAGAATCACACCCAGGGACGGGCTTGACTCGCGTGTTCCTCAAACTTGTCGATGTGGTGATCTTTTTCCATGGTCAGACCGATATCGTCCAAACCGTTCAAAAGGCAGTGTTTGCGATGCGGATCGATGTCGAACTCGATCACAAACCCATCCGATGTCGTGATTTGCTGATCTTCCAGATTGACGGTCATACGTGCGTTTTCACCTTTGTGCGCGTCGTCCATCAGGATCGCATGGTGTTCTTCGTTGACCACTATGGGCAGGATGCCGTTCTTGAAGCAGTTGTTGAAAAAGATATCTGCAAAGCTGGTTGAGATCACAACCTTGATGCCAAAATCCTTGATCGCCCAAGGCGCATGTTCACGCGACGAGCCGCAGCCGAAATTGTCCCCCGCGACAAGAATGTCGGCCTCACGATACGCGGGCTTGTTCAGAACGAACTCGGGGTTTTCCTGACCGTCGTCGTGATAGCGCATCTCGTCAAACAGCACGACGCCAAGACCGGACCGTTTGATGGTTTTAAGGTGTACCTTCGGGATGATCATATCCGTGTCGATATTGATCAGCGGCATTGGGGCGGCCACCCCGTGGACTTTTTCAAACTTTTCCATGTTCATTCTCCTGCGGGAGAGGGCCGCGCCCGTGCCCCGCGTTTAAGCTTCTTTCGCTTCCGTTACGTCATTGGGCGCGCTTTTGATAAAGAGCGCCATGAAAACCAATCCGAACCCGTTGAACAGCATCTCGATACCCAACAAGATACCCAACAAGCTCAGCGCCAGCCCTATCGAGGCATTGGCAAGGATGTAGGCGGCCAAGGCCAGGGACAGGACACCTGAAATCAGCGTTGGCCAGTAGAATTGAGTGCCACGCATCTGGAACGACAAAATGATGCGAGCGATTCCGCCAGCCACAAACAGGATCATGACCACAGTTGTCAGGGTCAATGTCCCCTCCAGTGGGTTATCCAGAAACGACCAGCCCAGAAACAACATCACGGCACCCATTATGAGTGACAGGATTTTGTTGCCTACTCCTTCGACCGTGAAGCCGCCCACAACTTGCAGCCCGCCCGAAATCAGCAGCAACACGCCGGTTACCATGGTTACGGCGATCGACGCCACAACCGGCGCGCCCAGCACAAAAATACCAAACGCAATCGACAGCAGCCCCAGCAGAAGCCATTTAATCCAGTCACTCATATTCTTAATCCCTCAAATATCTAGATATGAGGGGACCTTACATCAATTCACGGACGTCTGTCAGCCGTCCTGTGATTGCCGCTGCGGCAGCCATTGCCGGGCTAAGCAGATGGGTACGCCCACCACGCCCCTGACGGCCTTCGAAGTTGCGGTTTGAGGTCGCCGCGCAGCGTTCACCCGGCTGCAACTGGTCGGGGTTCATCGCCAGACACATCGAACATCCTGCCAGACGCCATTCGAAACCGGCCTCTTTGAAGATATCGGCAAGGCCTTCTTCTTCGGCCTGCATGCGCACAAGGCCTGATCCAGGAACGACCATGGCGCGCATGCCGTCCTTGATCTTCTTGCCTTTCAGGATTTCGGCAGCGGCGCGCAGATCCTCGATCCGGCCATTGGTGCAGGACCCGATAAAGACGGTGTCGATTTCCACATCGCTCAGCTTTTGACCGGCTTGCAGCCCCATGTATTCGATTGAACGGCGCGCTGCGTCGACCTTGCCGCCTTCGAAGTCTTCGGGGTGCGGCACGGTTGCCGTGATCGGCAGAACATCCTCGGGGCTGGTGCCCCATGTAACGACCGGCGCGATATCCTCGCCACGTATGGTGACGACCTTGTCGAAATGTGCGCCTTCATCGGTATAGAGTGTCTTCCACCAATCCATCGCTGCTTCCCACTGGGCACCTTTGGGGGCGTGCGGGCGGCCTTTGACATACTCAAACGTGGTCTCATCAGGCGCGATCAGGCCAGCGCGGGCGCCGCCTTCGATCGCCATGTTGCAGACGGTCATGCGGCCTTCCATCGACAAGTTGCGGATTGCTTCGCCGCAATATTCGATGACATAGCCTGTGCCGCCCGCGGTGCCGGTCTCACCGATAACAGCCAGAGTGATATCCTTGGCGGTCACGCCCGGCTGCAGTTTGCCGGTGATTTCCACCTTCATATTCTTTGATTTTTTTTGGATCAGGGTCTGGGTTGCCAATACATGCTCAACCTCTGACGTACCGATACCATGGGCCAGCGCGCCAAACGCGCCGTGGGTCGCGGTGTGGCTGTCGCCGCAGACGACGGTCATGCCGGGCAGGGTCCAGCCTTGTTCCGGGCCAACAATGTGCACGATACCCTGACGGACGTCATTCACCGGGTAATAGTGAATGCCAAAATCTTTGGCGTTCTTGTCCAGAGCCTCAACCTGAATACGCGATTCAGGGTTCTCGATCCCGTTCACGCGATCGGGCGTGGTAGGAACATTGTGATCCGGCACGGCGATGGTCTTTTCCGGCGCGCGCACCGGACGGCCCGCCATGCGCAGACCTTCGAATGCCTGCGGGCTCGTGACTTCGTGCACCAGATGGCGGTCGATATACAGCAGGCAGGTGCCATCATCGGCTTCGTGCGCGACATGGGCATCCCAGATCTTGTCATAGAGTGTTTTGGGGGACATCGGTCCTCTCCCGTATGTAATGAGAAATAGCTGGCGAGTTGGCTCAAGCGACAGGTAGGCGTGCCAGGACCGTGCGGGCAGCCCCAAAGAACCGCTCACGCAGGCGCGCGCGGTCTTCCAGATTCTGGAATTGGGCCACATTGAGTCTCATGCGCACCAGATATAACGGGGTTTGCCGTCAATCAAGGTTCAATCCCGCACCGGGCTTGCATCATTTGGAAACGCTGTACAAGCTGGCAGCATGGACCAAGATCTGATCCCCAGTTCGCTGTCGGACCTCTATCAGAACATGACAGCGGGTTTTTCCGTGCAATTCGAAAATCTTGTCGAGCTGATTGTCACGCCCGGCTGGCGGCAGCACCAGTTGGTCATCATTCTGGTTCTGTGGGCCGTTGCCTATGCCCTGAGACTGGTGACACAAGGCCGATGGGAAACTTGGGCACGGGCCCGGGCCGGCTGGCCAAAATGGCGGTTGCGAACCCTGGTCCAGCTGATGCAGCGCCTGACTTTGGTCTATTTCGTGGTGCTCTCCTGGGCGTTGTACCTGCTGATGCAGCAGATCACTTGGCCATCACGCAGCTACATCATCGGGGTTGTGGCGACGCTGGCAACGGCATGGCTGGCGATTGCTCTGGTTGCCCGTCTGGTGCGCAACCGGACGCTGCGGCGGATTTTCAAATGGGCCATGTGGGTCTATGCAACGCTGATTGCACTTAATCTTACGGATGATGTGGCCGAGTTTCTGGACGGTGTTGCGGTATCCATTGGTGAGCTGCACATCTCGGTCCTTGGGATCCTCAAGGCGACCCTGCTGATTGGTATCCTGCTGACTCTGGCCCGTTTAGGTACCCGCGCGGCCGAACGGGGTTTGCAGAGCAACGACGATATTTCCCCATCGATGCAGGTGCTTTTGGCCAAAGGCATCCAGGTCGTGCTTTACGGTGCTGTCTTTCTGGTTGCCATCCGCACGTTGGGCTTTGATCTGACAGGCATCGCGCTGCTGTCCGGTGCGATCGGTGTGGGGATCGGCTTTGGCCTGCAAAAGGTGGTGTCAAACCTGATCTCGGGGATCATCATCCTGATGGACCGGTCCATCAAGCCGGGTGATGTGATCTCGCTGGGCGATACGTTCGGTTGGATCAACGCGCTGGGCGCGCGGTATGTTTCGGTTGTGACGCGGGACGGGCGGGAGTACCTGATCCCGAACGAGGATTTGATTACCAATCAGGTGGTGAACTGGTCGCATTCGGACCGGTTCGTGCGGTTGGATCTGGATTTTGGCACCAGCTATGCCGATGATCCGCATCAGGTGCGCGCAACCGCGATCCGGGCGGTCAAAGGGGTCAAGCGCGTGCTCAGCGGCGGGTCGCACGAACCGGTTTGCCACATCACAGGGTTTGGCGACAGCAGTGTCGACTATGTGCTGCGGTTCTGGATCAGCGATCCGACCAAGGGGCTGACCAATATTCGGGGCAATGTCTACCTCGCCCTGTGGGACGCGTTCAAAGAGCAGGGTATCTCAATCCCCTTCCCACAGCGCGAGGTTCGGTTGCTGGACGACGACGCAGCCACGCAACAGGTCGCCAAAGAGTGACCCCTCGTGCCTTACGTGTCGCGGCATTTCATTGAAATGTTGCATTCCTCTTGCTACCTTTATACTACCCCGGCGCCGGGGGTTTGCGGCGCGCAGCAAAGGAGGACAATGTCCTGTCTCTACATACACAGGCGGGTTTGCCTGCCGAAGACGGGGCCAGCGTGATGGCCCACTCTCAGTCAATCAGCGACAAGCTGCTTGAGCGTATCCTTTCCTCACTTTCCGATGACAAGGCCGAAGATGTCGTGCAGATTAACCTGCAGGGCAAATCATCGGTTGCGGATTACATGGTGATTGCCTCGGGTCGGTCGACCCGTCAGGTCTCGGCCATGGCGGAAAAACTGACGGATCGCATCAAGCAGGAGTTCGGCTTCACCTCGAAGGTCGAAGGCAAGGATGCCGGCGACTGGGTGCTGATCGATACGGGCGACGTGATCGTCCATATCTTCCGCCCCGAAGTTCGTGAATTCTACCAGCTGGAAAAGATGTGGCTGCCTCAGGGCGGCAGCGCCTCGGCCAACTGAGGCGCTATCCCGGTCTGCATTAACAGGCCGGTGGCGAGAGAAATATGCGTATAAGCATTTGTGCGGTCGGGCGATTGCGTGCCGGACCGGAGAAAACCCTGCTTGATGATTATCTGACCCGATTTGACAGGACCGGCCGCAGCCTGGGTCTTGGTCCCGCGCGCGTGGTCGAGGTCGAAGACAAGAAAAACACAGGTATGAGCGCCGAAGCCGCGCTGCTGCGCAAATCTCTGCCCAAAGGTGCGGTGACCTGCACGTTGGATGAACGCGGACGGGTGATGTCATCGCCGGAATTTGCCGAGAAGCTGGGCGGCTGGCGGGATGCGGGGCGGCAGGACCTTGCACTGATCATCGGTGGTGCCGATGGAATAGACCCTGATCTGCGGGCTGAGGCCGATTTTTCCATCTCCTTCGGGGCGATGGTCTGGCCTCATATGCTCGTCCGTGTGATGCTGGCCGAACAGCTTTACCGGGCCGCAACGATATTGTCGGGTGGCCCATATCACCGGGTCTGACATGGCGCAGCTTCTGATCGTTTACCATTCCCGCACTGGTGGAGCCCGGCAGATGGCCGAAGCGGCGGCAGACGCCGGGCGGGATGAGGCGGATGTTGTCCTGATATTCGCAGATCAGGCCGGGCCGGAGGATTTGCTGGCTGCCGATGGCTATATCTTCTGCGCCCCGGAAAATCTGGCTGCGATTTCGGGTCTGATGAAAGAGTTTTTTGACAGATGTTATTATCCTGTGCTGGGCAGGATCGAAGGACGCCCCTATGCCCAGATGGTTTGCGCGGGGTCTGACGGTGAGAACGCCGCGCGACAGATCGCCCGGATCGCGACCGGTTGGCGGCTGAAAGAGGTGCAACCGCCCCTGATCCTTTGTACCCATGCGCAAACGCCCGATGCGATACTAGCTGAAAAGACCATCCCTCAGGATCAATTGAACAAATGCCGTGAGATCGGTGCCGCCTTGGCTGCCGGTCTCAGCCTTGGCGTGTTTTGAGCGTCAGTTCAGATCAACCACCGTGGTGCCGTCATTCCAGCCATCGACATTGCACCGCGCCTGTATCTGAACCTGCGTGACGCCGCCTGGGATCACAACACCACTTAATGAGCGCGTAAACGGCTGCTCAGTCTCGTGCGGGTGATGCAGCACGCGCATGCCCAACTCGTTGCCTTCCATGTCCAGAACACGCCAACCGTCAGCATAGTGATCCCAGCCTGTGTCAGGATGTCGAATCGTGACATCGAAACGCCAAGTCTCACCGTTTTGACGGGCCGAGACGTTTTCGATCACTGCGGGATCGGCAAAGGCGGGGCTTGCCAGAAAGGCACTGAGAATCAGATAGCGCATGGACCGACGATAGGCGGCATGCTGTATCTGCGCCATCATGACTTGGTGTTGGGCGGCAATTTCAGCAGCACCGAGCGTGAATGGGATGCGAACTCTCGCCGGTATAGCACTCCAAACGTCGCAACAGTTCCGATGATCAACGCGACCGGCCCTAATATCCATGTGACCGAGGCCAGCGCGAAATAGGTGGCGCGCAGGGCGCGATTAAAGCTGCGCGCCGCCGTCACGCATATTTCGGCAGCCTGTGCTGCACGGGGATAGGCCTGTGGATCCTCAGCGTCGTTTGGCACGGCGGCCATCATCACAGCGCAATAGCCAAAAAGGCGGTGCGCCCAGACATATTTCAGGAATGCGTTCGACAAGAAGACCAGAACCACCAGTATCTTGATCTCCCACACCAGCGCAGGTGCGCTGCCGATGGCAAGATCGCGTGCTACTCCGGCAAGGCGTTCAGTATTCCCCAACAAAGCCAGTCCGCCCCCGATCGCGATCATGGTGGTCGAGGCGAAGAATGTACTGCCCTGCCGCATGCTGGCCACCACTTGCGCATCGAACATGCGCGGTTGACGTGTAACCATCTCATGCATCCAGTCGCGGCGGAAATCATCCATCATCATCGCGACGGATTTCCTGTTGGGCGAGGGGTTGTCGATCCGCCAGCCGATCCACTGCCAGGCACAAAGCAGCAGCAGAATGGCGGCGTAGTCGAGCGGTGAAAACACCATGGCGCGTTCGATCCAAGTCATGGCCGTGACACTACGTTGAGATAGGGAAACTTGCCAGATGGGTAAATTGGTAATATTACCTTACCAAACGTGAGGGATCGCCATGGATATGCCAACGCCAAACCCCGACATTTTGAACCGCAAAGCCTTGGTTTTGCGCAGGTTACAGCAAGTGTTGCCCGATGATGCCGTGATTCACGACCCTGCCGAGACGCGCGCCTATGAATGCGATGCATTGACTGCTTACCGCTGCCCTCCGATGCTGGCGGTTTTGCCATCAACCACGCAGCAGGTCTCAGACGTGCTGCGCATCTGTCATGAGGAGGGCGTGCCGGTCGTGCCGCGTGGTTCGGGCACGTCGCTGGCAGGTGGGGCGTTACCAACAGCAGATTGCGTTATCCTAGGCGTCGCCCGCATGAATGAGGTTCTGGAAACCGATTATGACAACCGGTTCATTCGCGTTCAGACCGGGCGCACCAATCTGAGTGTGACCGGCGCGGTGGAAGAAGAAGATTTCTTCTATGCCCCGGACCCGTCCTCGCAACTGGCGTGCGCCATCGCGGGGAATATCGCGATGAATTCTGGCGGGGCACATTGCCTGAAATACGGGGTGACGACCAATAACCTTCTTGGTGTCAAAATGGTCCTTATGGATGGCAGTGTGATCGAGATTGGCGGCGCGCATCTGGATGCGGGTGGGCTGGACCTGCTGGGTCTGATCTGTGGGTCGGAAGGTCAGCTGGGTGTAGTGACCGAGGCGACGCTGCGCATTCTGCGCAAGCCCGAAGGAGCACGGCCCGTCTTGATGGGGTTCGATGACAATGAAGTGGCCGGACAATGCGTGTCCGACATCATCAAGTCCGGCATTCTGCCCGTGGCGATCGAATTTATGGATACGCTCTGCATCAAGGCCTGCGAAAATTTCGCCCACGCGGGCTATCCCGACTGCACCGCACTGCTGATTGTCGAAGTTGAAGGCTCGGAGGCTGAGATCGACGATCAGCTTGCAAAAATCATCGAGATCGCCAAGCGCCATAACCCGGTGGAACTGCGCGAAAGCCAGTCAGCCGAGGAAAGCGCGAAAATCTGGCTGGGGCGGAAATCAGCCTTTGGCGCGATGGGGCAGATGAATGACTACATGTGTCTGGATGGCACAATCCCGGTCTCCTCTTTGCCCGAAGTGCTGCGCCGGATCGGAGAGTTGAGCAAGGAATACGGCCTGCCCGTGGGGAATGTGTTCCATGCAGGGGATGGAAACATGCATCCCCTGATCCTGTTTGATGCCAACAAACCCGGCGACCTAGAGAAATGCGAGGCTTTCGGTGCCGAAATCCTGAAGCTCTGCGTGGATGTGGGCGGTTGTCTGACGGGTGAGCATGGGGTTGGTATCGAAAAGCGGGATCTGATGTCTCATCAATACGCGCTGGTAGATCTGGAAGCACAGATGGCGGTTAAGGATGTTTTCGATCCGGACTGGTTGCTTAATCCCGCCAAGGTCTTCCCATTGGACGCGTCGGAGGCGCGCCGCACGGCGCGGCTGGCGGCTGAATAGGCTCTAACAAAGAATAATCGCTATGAAACCTGAGACAGAAGCCGAACTGGCCGAGATGGTGGCCGGACTGCAGCACCCCGTGCGTATTGTCGGTGGCGGCACGCGTGGCGTGCCCGGCCCCGAAGCCGAGATCAATACCTCTGGTCTGAACGGCATAACCCTGTATGAGCCCGGCGCGCTGACGCTGGTGGCGCAGGCGGGAACGCCTGTGGAAGAAATCGAGGCCGCGTTAAACGCAGAGGGTCAGCAACTGGCCTTTGAACCGATGGATCATCGCGGCTTACTGGGTACAAAGGCAGAGCCAACCATTGGAGGCGTGGTCGCGGCAAATACCTCGGGCCCGCGTCGCATTCAGGCCGGGGCGTGCCGCGATTTCCTGCTTGGTGTGCGCTTTGTCGACGGAACAGGACAGGTCGTCAAGAATGGCGGGCGCGTAATGAAAAACGTGACCGGTTACGATCTGGTCAAACTGATGGCGGGGTCTTGGGGTACGTTGGGCGTTCTGACCGAAGTATCGCTGAAGGTACTGCCAAAGCCCGAGGCCGTTGCGACCCTTGCCGTTCAGGTCGCCGATATCGACAGGGCGGTTCAGGCCATGTCTGTTGGGTTGAATTCTCCGTTTCAGGTCAGCGGTGCCGCGTATGACCCGCAGGATGGCAACGCCTATGTCAGGGTCGAAGGGTTTCAGGACTCGGTGTCTTACCGACTGGAACAGTTGACGCCGTTGCTTGCCAAAATAGGACAGGTGAGCGAGGTCGCTGATCAAATTGCTACGTGGCGTGCTATTCGTGATGTGCAGGCGTTTCATAGTCACGGCGGTGATGTCTGGCGGATTTCGGTCAAGCCAACCGACGCACCCGAAATTTCGGAGCGGTTGAGTGCGGATCAAACCCTGTTCGACTGGGGCGGCGGCCTGATCTGGGCGCGTGTCCCGCAAGGCACCGATCTTCGCGCGAGGTTGGGGCACTTTGACGGACATGCCACGCTGGTGCGTGCCGCCGAGGAAACCGTCAAGGCGTTTGGTCGCTTCCAACCTGAACCGATGGCATTACAGGCTCTAACACGGGGAATAAGACAGCGATTTGATCCTCGCGGTGTCTTTAATCCCGGACTGATGGGGTAGGGTGATGCAGACGACATTTACTAAAAAGCAGCTTCAAGACCCGGCGATCCAACGCTCGAACGAAATCTTGCGCAACTGCGTCCATTGCGGTTTTTGCACTGCGACTTGCCCGACCTACCAAGTTCTGGGCGACGAGCTCGACAGCCCGCGCGGCCGCATCTACCTGATCAAGGACATGCTTGAGAATGAGCGTGTGCCCGACGAAAAAACGGTCAAACACATAGACCGCTGCCTGTCCTGTCTGGCCTGCATGACAACATGCCCGTCCGGCGTGCACTACATGCATCTGGTCGATCATGCGCGCGAGTACATTGAGGCCAGGTATAAACGCCCCTTCACCGATCGTGCGTTGCGGTGGGTACTGGCGCAGATTCTGCCCTATCCGATGCGGTTCCGCTGGGCTCTGATCGGGGCCAAGTTGGGCCGACCATTTCGATTTCTTGTCCCTGATGCGCGGTTGCGGGCGATGCTGGACATGGCGCCAAAGCATATTCCTCCGGTCAGCCGTAATGATGACCCGCAAAGCTTTGCGCCCAAAGGGCAGCGCCGAAAGCGCGTGGCGCTGATGACAGGATGTGCGCAGAAAGCTTTGAACACGGATATCAACGATGCGACGATCCGCTTGCTGACGCGGTTGGGGTGCGAGGTTGTGGTCGCCAACGGCGCGGGTTGTTGCGGGGCTTTGACCCATCACATGGGCAAGGTGGAGGACAGCCACAAGGCAGCTGCCGCCAATATCAGAGCGTGGACTTCCGAAATGAACGGGGATGGTCTGGATGCAATTGTCATCAACACCTCGGGCTGTGGGACAACTGTTAAGGACTATGGGCATATGTTCCGCAATGATCCGCTGGCAGAGGACGCGGCGCGGATTTCGGATATCGCAATGGATATCAGCGAGCTTCTGGTGCAGTTGGACCTGCCGGCAGGAACCGACAAGGACATGACGGTTGCCTATCACGCAGCGTGTTCCTTACAGCACGGTCAAAAGGTAAAGACGCATCCCAAAAGCCTGCTAAAAAAGGCGGGATTCACTGTGTTAGAGCCTGCTGATAGTCATCTGTGCTGCGGTAGTGCAGGGACCTACAACTTGATGCAGCCCGAAATTTCGGGGCAGTTGAAACGGCGTAAAGTCAAAACTCTTGAGGCGAAAAACCCCGATGTGATCGCTGCGGGTAATATTGGCTGCATGATGCAGATCGGGTCGGGCACTGATATCCCAATCCTGCACACGGTCGAGCTGTTGGATTGGGCCACCGGCGGACCCGTACCGCGGGCTTTGCAAAATGACAACGTGCCGGCGGTTCCGATCCTCAGATAGGCTGTCTGGTGCCGCGGTGCATCACTTGGATTTGAAAACCAGATCTGAACCGGTCGCCCTATTTTCGCCCCACACCAACCGTAGGGATAAAAGCAAGCAACAACGCCGGAGAACCGCTTGCGAAACTGGATCAAGGCTTTAGCGCTGGCTCTGACGCCGATGGCGGCGATGGCGCAGGATAGCGGGCTGAAAAGCCTCGACACAACCGATGCCGGGCGGGCTTGGATGGCCGTCGGCCGTTTGGACATCAACGGGGTGGGCTTTTGCACTGGCACGTTGATCTCACCGACATTGGTTCTGACGGCCGCGCATTGTTTGTATGACAAGGCCACAGGACAACGGATCGACTTGTCAGAGATCGAGTTCCTTGCCGCCTGGCGTTTGGGTCGGGCGTCGGCCTATCGCGCGGCGCGGCAGGCGGTTGTGCATCCCGATTATCGTTATGAAAACGAGACATCGACCGCGCGACTGCGCAATGACATTGCATTGATCGAGCTGTGGCAACCCATTCGCAACACGACCGTGATCCCCTTTGAAACCGGTGATCGCCCGGGCCACGGAGAAGAGGTGGGCGTGGTTTCGTACGGGCGGGATCGGGCCGAAGCGCCCGCGCTGCAAGAAGTCTGTTCGGTCATGACCCGTCGGTCGGATGTTTTGGTGATGTCCTGCGATGTCGAGTTCGGCTCATCTGGGGCACCGGTTTTCTCATTCGCCGGCGAGCGTCCACGTATCGTGTCTGTCGTGGCCGCAAAGGCCGAATTTGATGGTCAACGCGTTTCAGTCGGCACCCCGGTCGCAGGATCGCTGCACCTGTTGCAGGCCGAATTGTCGGCAGGCCGTGGGTTTCGGGCACAGACCTCCGAAGGCGTGGCCAAAAAGAACATCGGCGCGAGGTTCATCAAACCATGATACGTCTGATGCTTGGCGCCGTTATGTGCCTGTCTGTCCTGTCAACCGCATCCTTCGCGCAAAGCGCCAAGCGAAAGCTGACCGATCGAGAAGACCTGTACGGATGGGAAGCCATTGGTCGGTTGGATATCGGCGATCAGGGCTTTTGCACCGGTACTTTGATCGCGCAGGATTTGGTTCTGACAGCGGCCCATTGCGCGGTTGAGAAAAGGACAGGTCAGATCTATGCGCCCGGCAAGCTGATGTTTCGGGCGGGTCTAAGTGCGGGAAAAGCGCTGGCAGACCGTAAGGTGGTTCAGATTGCAATACATCCGGATTACGTCCACTTACCAGAGCTGTCCGCGGCCTCCGTTCGGGCGGACGTGGCGTTGATGCGGCTGGAACACCCCATTCCCTATTCTGTCGCCGATCCCTTCGCCTTGCATAGCGGCCGCGTGGCTGGCAACGAAGTAAGTCTGGCATCATACGGGCGTGGTCGGTCAGAGGCGATCACACGTGAGCGGTCGTGTCGAATAATGCAACGCCAGCAGGGTTTGATTTCATTCAATTGTGATATCACCTTTGGCTCATCCGGTTCGGCACTGCTGGCCCGGAACGGCCCACGCTGGCAGATTTTGTCGGTCGTGTCCGCAGTGGGAACCGATGGTCGCCAAAAAGTTGGATACGGAATGGAACTGGCTGGAATCGTTGCGAAACTCAAGGCCAATCTGCGGCGAAACGCGCCACAGCCCAAGGCCGCGATCCGACGGCTGCAAGTCGGGTCGGGAAAGTCGAACTCGGGCGCAAAATTCATCTCATCCGGCGGGTCTTGAACTCGGCCAAAATGCTTCCCATTTCAGTTCTGTCAGGTCGCCAATAAAGGGGCTTGGCAATCTCAGTCGCCCGTCCAAACGGAGGGCGTAACAAAGATCGCTCAAACATGAGGATATGACACATGCGTAGTTTTGATTTTGCACCGCTGCACCGCGCCACAATTGGCTTTGACCAGATCGCCGACATGATGGATCGCGTTCTGACCAATGACGTGGCCCAGCCCACTTATCCGCCTTACAATATCGAAAAAACCGATGCCGACACTTATCGCATTTCGATTGCTGTTGCCGGTTTTTCGGAAACTGACCTGTCGGTCGAAGTCAAGGAAAACGCTCTGATTGTTGCGGGCAAAAAAGCCTCTGAAGATAAAGAGCGGAGCTATCTGCATCGCGGAATTGCCACCCGCGCATTCGAGCGCCGCTTTGCCCTCGCTGACCACGTGCGCGTGACGGGCGCAAGCCATGAGGATGGGATGCTGAACATCGATCTGAAGCGCGAGGTGCCAGAAGCCCTTAAGCCGCGTCGGATCGAAATCTCTTCGTCCAAAGCCATCGAAAAGGATGTGGTCGACGCGAAGGCTGTGAACTAAGACGGCTAACATTCACGAAGCGATGATCCTGTCCTCTTTGGATCATCGCACCATACGCCCCGCGTTCCTCCAGGCGCGGGGCGTTGTATATTTACCCGCGTGGTAAGACTGATCATGCATCACGCAATGACTGCAGGCGTCAGCGCCCTTCGCCAACAAGAGCGTTGTAAAGTTAGGCCAACGTTTGCAGGCGCTGGCCTAAACCGGATCACACGGACAGACAGATGTATTTCATCTCAAGGTAGTCTTCCATGCCGTGGTGGCTGCCTTCACGTCCAAGGCCGGATTGCTTGACGCCCCCGAACGGGCCCAGCTCGGTTGAGATGATGCCCGTGTTCACACCCACGATGCCGTATTCCAGTGCCTCTGCCACTTTGTAGACGCGGCTCAGATCCTTGGCATAGAAATACGAGGCCAGACCAAAGATGGTGTCATTGGCCATGGCGATCACGTCATCTTCGTCTTCGAACTTGAACAATGGGGCAAGCGGGCCAAAGGTTTCGTCCTGTGCCACCAGCATGTCCTGAGTCACATCGGTTACAATGGTCGGCTGAAAGAAGGTGCCGCCCAGATCATGGGGCAATCCGCCGGTCAGGATCGCGCCGCCTTTGTCGGTGACGTCCTGAATGTGTTCCTGGACCTTTGCGACAGCATCATCGTTGATCAGTGGGCCGGTTGTCGTGTCCTCGGACAGGCCGTCGCCAACCTTAAGCGCCTCTACCGCGGTTTTGAGTTTGGCAGCAAACTCATCGTAGACACCGGCCTGTACGTAGATCCGGTTGGCGCAGACGCAAGTCTGCCCGTTGTTGCGGAACTTGCACAGCATCGCACCTTCAACGGCCGCATCCAGATCAGCGTCGTCGAACACGATGAACGGAGCGTTGCCGCCCAATTCCATCGAGCATTTCATGACTTGATCAGCCGCCTGGCGCAGCAGGATGCGGCCCACTTCGGTCGAACCGGTAAAGGTCAGCTTACGCACGCCGGGGTTTTCGCAAAACTCTTTGCCCACGTCGCTGGCACTTGATGACGGCACAACGTTGAACACGCCTGCGGGAATACCTGCCTGTTCGGCCAATACTGCCAAAACCAGTGCCGACAAAGGGGTTTCCATTGCCGGGCGCGCAACAAACGCGCAGCCCGCAGCCAGCGCTGGTCCGGCCTTGCGGGTAATCATCGCGTTGGGGAAGTTCCATGGCGTGATAGACGCCGCCACTCCGATCGGCTGTTTCAGCACCATAATCCGTTTGTCACGTTGGTGCCCGGGGATGGTTTCACCGTAGACGCGCTTGGCCTCTTCACCGAAAAATTCAATGAACGAGGCGCCATACCCGATCTCACCTATGGCTTCGGCCAGCGGCTTGCCTTGTTCAGCGGTTAGGATCTTGCCCAGATCCTCGGCGTTTTCCATCATCAGATCAAACCAGCGACGCAGGATCGCGGCGCGCTCTTTTCCGGTCAGCTTGGCCCATTCCTTCTGCGCAGCCTCGGCCTGTGCAATCGCACCAGCGACCTGAGCGCGGCTGACATCGGCCACCTCTGCGACCACGTCACCGCGTGCGGGGTTGGTTACCGCGAAGGTGCCATTGGCACCCTCTACCCACTGACCACCGATATAGGCTTTGGTCGCAAGCAGGTCGGGGTTTTTCAAAATGGATTTCAGATCGGTTGTTGCGTCCAGCATGGGTCAGCCTCCGGCAGGAATTTTGTTCAACGCACCCAATCAGGTGGTGTCTGGATTGTCTATGCCCACTATGCAACGCGGATCAATCCAGATTTGATCAACAGACGCAGGTATCAGGTCAGAATATCGCGCCTATCTTTTTGAGACCGAGTTTGCCACAGTTTGCGGGAATTTTGGACTCGCGGGGATGTAAATCAGCGTAACATTCCCTATCTTATTGGGTAATTGAAGAAAAAAGGGATAGCAGTGATGTCGAACCACCAATTTGACGCCTTGATCGAAGAAACTCAGGCGAAAGTGCGGGAAAGCCAATCGCAGATTGAAGGGCTGACATCCCGGATCGAAGCGGCCCGAACCAAGATCGGCACAGCCGAGGCGGATATCGACATCGAAAACGCAACGCTTGAGGATGTGCATGCCCATACCGAGGTGATGAACGCCAATATCGCCGAGTTGATCATGGGTCTGGATGACGTCACCAACGCGTTTTCCAAGGATTTCGACGAGATGCGCTCGAAAACCGGGTGGGAATCGTTTGTTGGCATCTTCGCCAAGGCTAAATCCGAGTCGATGCGGCAAGAGAGGATGCGCACCGCCAATATCGACGACAAGCTGCAGGATTTGATTGCTAAATCCGACGTGATCGTGAAGCTACTGGAAGGGCAGCTGGCGGTGCTAGAAGAGCAGCGTATCAAGGTCGAGGATAATCTGACCGGCACGCTGGATGACCGTGAGGCGACCGTGGCCGAGTTGGAGGCGCTGCGCGCCGAGATTCAGGGTTTGGATCCGACGATCATCACCTTGGAGAACAAGATCAGCGTCGAACAAGATGCTGCCACGCGCACCCAGCTGGAAACCGAACTGGCCGAGCTGAACACGCAATATAACGCTAAAGTTCAAGAAGAGCAGGTCAAGCTGGCCAAATCGCAAACGCTGGAGCGCTATATCGAAAAGGGCAAGACCTGGGTCGATTCCCTACAGAACCAGGCGGCGACGCAGATGGTGCTGATCAACAAGCTGCAGACGGACACGCAGCAGCGCGTGGTGCTGTACGACGCCCTGACCAAATCGCTGAAAACCGCGCAGCAGCAGGACGTGGCCCACCGCATCAACGAGATCGGCGTACAAACCGACCAAGAGGCACAAACGGCGATGGCCGCCATCGGCACAGCGACCAACCAGAAAATGGCCGACATGCTTGAGGCGCATGAGGACCACATGGTCTTTGCCCGCGACGTGCTGGAGAAGAAGGCCAAGGCGGATGAGCGCTTTGCCCGCCGGTTCGCCTCGATTGTCGAGAAGCATGATAAGAATTTGTACGGCGGATGAAGAATTCTGGGTTCAACTCGATAGGGCGTCCCAGAAAGTTAAGCGAGTGGGCATATCAATCAACGTTAGGCGCACTACTCATTTTCTTTATAGTCTGGTTGGCACCAAGCAATGCCTCGACATGGATAGTGGTTTACGCTGCCATCTGCTTTGGCAGCTTGGTTAGGCTTTGGCTTACTACGCTGAATTCAAACAATTTTGAAGAAACAACTAAGGATGACTGACCCCACTCAAGACCATGTCGGCCTGACCGACACCTTCGCCTCGCGCCGCTATTTCCGCAAATTCGAGGTGATCACCGTCCACCTCCTGCGTGTGGCCGCGACGATGGAGGCCGAGGGCGCGATCAGCAAGCAAGAGGTGCGGATTGTGTCGCGTTACCTCTCGGGGCTGCTCTACACCTTCCGTGCGCTCAGCATGAAATACCTGCTGGTCGGGCGCGATACAGGGCGGTTCTTTGGCAGTCTCGCCATTGATAAGCGCGACAGCGGGTTTCCTGTGGCGGCCGAGCTGCTGACCATGGCCAATGACGCGCAGCAGGCGCGGGTGCACCTTGAGAATTTGCCCTCGGCAGATGATCTGAAAACCGACATGGTGCGGACGATCATTGGCGACCGCGAAATTCCGACAAAGCTGCAATTCGCACTGTCTCAAAGGCTCTATTACGAGGAATTGCTGAAGGGTCAGCTGTTCTGGTCCCGCAACGATCCCGAATGCCAGTGGGTGGGGAGTGAGGGCGAGCGACGCAAATTCATGATCCACTGGGCGGTCTATGACAGTCAGATCAACCTGCCGGTCATCTACCTGATGCAGCTTGAAGACAGCGGCAAAACGGCCTTGCCCAAGGATCAACGCCGCTGGCCCGAAGTGCAGGCGCACCTGATGGCGCAGTCCTTAGGCGGGCTGAAACTGCTGACAATCGCCAAGGGCTTCGATCAGGATTTCGACGACCTGCACCCCAAACACCTGCGCCGCATCCACGTGGGGCCGATGTACTCCTCGGCCTATACCGAGCAATCTGGCCCGCTGCGGCAGGTGCTTGAAGACGCGCGGGCGCCGCAAGGGCAGGACTGGGCGCTGGCATGGACCACGGAAGAGTTGGAAAGCGAAGAGGTCATCGAAGAACGCGCCGGATGGTTTTCCACCGTTGAACGAGAGGTCTTTGCCCTCGACCCGTTCGGCGGGCAGGGGGCCGAGACGGGGGCCACGCGCACCCAACGGTCCATTATCCTGCCGCAGCGTCCGTTTCAGGTTCTGGCCGAACGCAATCCGCCAGGTTTTGCTGATGTGCAGAAATTCGTTGTCAGCGCGACCGGGCAAGTTCTGAGATATTAGAGACAGCGAAGGCAATTTTGAGATGAGTTTGACATCAGATCAGATGGAATTGCGCGAGGCGGATATTCGCAAGCATTATTCTGCGGCCACCGCCTTGCTGAACGGGTTTGAACACGCGCCGCGGATTGCCAAAGCCGTTGAGACCTCGACGGAACGGTCGCCAAGTGTTTCAACCGGGCGGCGGTTCCGGTCGACTACGCCGGGGCTTGTCACACGCCGGACCGCACGCGCCGACGGGGTGCATCTGGTTGAGCGGATCGAGGCCTCGGATGAGGGCGATGCGCTGGTCTCGCCGCCCCAAGCCACCGCGCAGCAGGCTATTCGCCGTGCCATTTCAATCGCGCTGGCCGTGGCCGAGGCCTACGCCGACCAGACCCCGCTGGCCGATCTGAAACGCGCCAATCTGGCCGGAGACTTGCCAGCCGCGCGCAAGACCGAATTCTCTGAGCTGCTTACGGCTGAGGCGTTGATCACGCTACATACATTCGGCAACGCACTGGCCTATCTGATGTCCTCGCATCTGGGCGAAACCACAGTCGACATTGGCGAAGTCCAGGAGGTTCTGACCGATAACGGCCAGCTCGCCCTGCACGGTGCGTTGTGGGAGTTGGACCAAACACTGGCCAAACACGCACCGGACGACGCGCACCTGATCGCGGCCACCAGTGCCTATGCCGAGCAGTTGATGGAAAAATCCGCCCTGCGCGCCCAATCCGCAGGCCATCTGGCCCCGTTTCAGAATGCGGCCTGGCATATCGAGGCCGACGACCTGACGATTCGGGGGTTCGAACCAGCTTCCAAGGCCAAATCCACCACGCTCACCATGACGTTCAAGAAACCGAACGAGGTGGTCGGCAACCATATCGCCAAGTATCAAGCCATGAAGCTGGCCAAGATGCTGATGGCCTATGATTTCGAGCGCCGCCTGAACCCTTTTGCGGAACTCGGCGGGTTCATCTTTACCTTCATGGGCGATGGCAAGCCGGGCACCGGCAAGACCACCCTGATCCAGATGATGGCCGGGCTGATCAACGACTATTGCCAGAACGCGGGCTATCCGTTCCGCTATCAGAACCTGAGCACCGAAAATATCGATAGCTATCAGGGCAAATCCGGCCAGAATGCCAAGGCCTTTATCAATACGATCATCGACCCCTCGGTTATCGGGTTCGGTACTATCGACGATATCGACCAACTGGCAGGCAAGCGTGGCGACCGGCAGTCCTCAGCCGGGCAGCTGGAAATCACCGCTGTTCTGATGGAGAGCTTTGCCGGCGCCAACACCGTCGTTCGCGGCAACTGCACCTTTGGCATGTTCTCGAACTACCCCGAGAATGTGGACGACGCCCTGCGTCAGCGGGCGGGCGCGCGGTTCCTGGTGGATGGCCCGCAGTCTCGCGAGGATTACATCGACATCCTGCACCTGTTGATGGGCCGCAACCACGACATCCCGCTGGGCGAGCACGAAGCCTATGCCGCACAGGAGATCAAAAAGGCCGTCGCCGCCAGTTTCGAAAGCCACTCCCGCCCGCATGAGGACGCTTTGTTGCAGGTCTATGACCGGGTTACGGGCGAGATCGGCCAGATGGACACGATCGCCAAGCTGGGCACCTACCTCAAGGCGATCCAGCAGGCGGATGAGCGCTTCACAGGCCGCGCGATCAAGAACATCACCGACGCGGTCAAGGTCCGCGCGATGGATTTCGAACTGCCCGACGAATGGATGGAGAACCCCGACCTGTTCCTGTTCCGCGACTACGACACCAAGAAAGCCATGATCGAGGACCTGCGCCAGCCGATCACGGTCGAAATGGTGATCCAGGAGATCAACCGCTACGCCGACAGCGAATTCCGCTATGCCGACAAGAGCGACGAGGTGGCCATCGAAAACGCCGTCCGCGAGATGGGCCGGATGGAAGAGGCCAAGCGGCGGTATCTGGAGGGGAAGGGGTGATTCTCGCTTTCGTGCTTGTCATTCTCGGATTGTTGGCGATTTGCCCCTTTGTTCTGATTGCACTTAGTAGCTATCAAGGTACGTTTCTTGAAAAAACAAACAGCTTGCTCGAACAATATGACGCGATCTTTATGTCGGTTGGAACGCTGTTAATTGTATCGGGTTTAGCTGTGCTGACGGCGAGAATTGCTAGCCAGTCGGTTTCTACTGTGGAAGCGGAAAACCGAAAAAATCGTATCGAAATGGCGAAAATTCAGCTCAAAAGCGCGAAAGAAATGAAAATCGCTGAATTTCGCCAAAAGTGGATTGATGACATGAGGCGCGACGTTGCTGAGTACGTTTCACTTTCGGCGACGGATATTATGTCCAAGGAAACTGACGACAAAGATCGTCAAGAAGAAAAGGAAGCGCGACGAGAACGTTTGACGGCTTTGAGCTCGCAGATTTATTTGCGCCTGAATCCCAACGAGGATCTATCGGAAAGGCTGGCCGCGAGTATTCGGAACATTTCTGAGGCTCGGCGGGCAAAGGACATTTCAGCAATGAATGATCTATTGAGGGAGTTCGCATCAATTTCCAGAGAAATCTTGAAAGGGGAATGGAGACGCCTGAAAGACGACTTGGATGAAGCCATCAAAGAAACGGGTGTGCAGCAATGATCCGCCTCATCGAAAAAGGCCTGATGTTCGGCAACCTCGTCCACATCTCCAGCCCGGCTCTGGTCGAGCGGTATAATCGCGCGTTGCAGCATCTGGCGGGCAAGTCCACGGCGCTGACGGATTTCCATGTCGATATCTCGGGCTATTCGCCGGAGGTGGGGATTGAGTTGGACGACCCGCTCTACCTCAACCCCAACGGGGTTAACCGGCAGTTCATCCTGCTGACGACCGAGCAGAAACGCGCGCCTCTGCTGAACGTCAAATTCTCGACCTCGCGCGATATCCTGCGGGAATTCATCGAGATGAACGAGGCGCAGCTGTTTGCCCTGACCGCCACCGACGCGGTGGCCGGAGAGCTGGTGAACTCGGTCTTTGAACTCACCACGCCGCGCGATCTGTTGAACCTGCGCAAGATCGAGATCGAGGCCGACACGGTCGGCGGCACCCTGCGCAAGGCCGAGCAACTGGCAAGTATGGTCGAGCAGTTCAAAACCGAGGAAGACGCCTGGTTCGATGATGTGCTGATCGCCAAGATGATAGAAACCGCGAAGGAAACGGGTGACGTGACCCGCAACCCGGTCCGCCTGCGTCACACGGCCTTTGAGCAGCGCAATTTCTGGACGGCGCATTTCGGCGGGCTCTACCTGTTTCCTGACGTCGATCACCCGGCGGCGATTTGTATGGGCGATATACCCGATGACCTGCCGATCAAACACGCCTTCACCTCGTCGCAGCGGAACCAGATTGCCAAGTTTCTTGATTACAACGAACTGGTCGAACCCATCGTCAAGGCACGTGGTGTGGATGCCACCGCGATTCTACAGCAGAAGATGGATTTCCTGACCATCGACGCCGCTGCAAATGCGGGTGTTGACCTGACCGGGCTGGACCGCAGCGATATGCGGCGTCTGGCCCGCAACCACTCGGACCAACTGCCCGAGGCGTATCACGGCCTGGCGCAACTGCTGCGCTGGGCGAGTGATGGTGGGCCCTGGCCGCGCATCACCTCGGATCATCCGGCCTATTTCTATACGCTCAGGGCCACAGATACGCCGAACCGCGATCTGGTAAACATGTTGCTGGCCGAATTGGCCCCGCTGGACCCGCGGCAGATGTTCATCTGTCATAAAGAGCTATTCTATCGTACCTACGCCATGTGGTCCGAAGGCAAGAAAGCCTATGTTGCCGATTTCCTCGCCCGCGAGTATCAGGTGGACAAGGCAGGCGCCCGCGCCGCGCTGTTCGGCCATGAGCCGGATATGGATGGGGCGGACCGGGTCAGCGATGACATCATCGCGCGCGTCGGTCCCTGGGGCGCTGTTGGGAGAGGTTGAATGTTCGTCGCACTGCGCTTTTTGGTACCCTTGCTGATCATTCTGACGGTCCTCTATGTTGGTGTTTCGATCTATTCCCGTTGGATTCGACGCGGTAAGCTGATTGCTCATTGGGAAAAAAAGGGTCTGACCGGTGATCGCGATGCTTTTGTTCGGCGCGGCCTGGAAAAATACGATGGGTCTATGCGCCGCAAGCTGATCCTCGGGATTTACGTGGTGCCGCTAAGCCTGATTGCGATCCTTATTTACGTTACGAATTTCATGTGAGGGCTTCGCCAATGCGATACGTCAAATGGGCCATAATCATCCTGTTTTGGGGCACGCTTGCAGCGGTGCTGCATTATACTCTGCCGCAGCATGACGTGGTGCGAATCTCGGATACATATGAAAAGCGGATCGATCCGGGCGAGAACAGCATTTTCTGGTCAGTGCACGATGTTGGCAGCGACCCGACTGCACCGAACCGCGACGTGTTCTTTATTCAGACCCGAAAAACCAACGATAGGGTGATGGTTTACCGAAATGAAGATACTGGTTGGAGCTGGCCACCCTACTTCAAACTTCACTCCTCGAACCTGCAAGCCGAGGCGGTGGATCTGAAGTCTTCCACCGAAAATCCACGCTGGGTTGTCGTAAGACATTATGGTTGGCGCAACGAATTCCTTTCGATCTTTCCAAACGCCGTAAAGATTTGGCAGGTCGACAGTCCTGATGTACGGATCATCCCGTGGTTCAATATCATTTTCCTGACCGTCTTCGCCGCGCTTCTATGGGCGATTTGGGTCCGTTGGCGTCGGTTTCGCGAGGCCCGCGTCGACCCGGTGCTTGAGAATATGGAGGATGGGCTCTATGCCGCCGGTGACGCGATCGAAGAAAGAAGCAGCCGATTTAAACGTTGGTTGAACAGTTGGAAGTCCAAGTGATGGCCAGGATCAACTGATCCCGCCATCACTGTTTGCAGCTATCGCACCAGGAATTCGGCATGTAGTGCCCCGGCAGCTTTGATTGTTTTCAGGATGTCGATCATGTCGCGTGGCGAAACCCCAAGCGCGTTCAGGCCCGCGACAACCTCTGACAAGGTGGTGGCTTCGGGAATCTCGGCCAGTCCAGTGCCTTCATCTTCCTCAATCCCAGCGACCGTTCGGGGAACAACAACTGTTTCTCCGCGCGCAAAGGGGTTGGGCTGAACGGCGATGGGTGTTTCTTCGACTGTTAGAGTTAGATTGCCTTGTGAAACCGCGACTCGTGAAATGCGAACCTCTTGCCCCATGACGATGGTGCCCGAGCGTTGATCGACCACGACGCGGGCTTTGGTTTCCGGCTCGACCAATATATTCTCAATCCGCCCTAGCGCGTGCGCCGTCGAAACCGATTGAGTTGCCGCGATGTTCAGCTCTACCGTTCCTGAATCCCGCATGACCGCAACCGCTCGATTGAATTCCCTGTTGATCGCGGTTTCGATACGGCTGGCGGTGGTGAAATCGGGCTCACGCAGGGCCAAACGCATTTCTGTGAGTGCCGAGAGATCAAAGTCAATCTCGCGCTCAACCCGTGCGCCGGACGGGATCACCCCAGAGGTCGGCACGCCGCGCACGACCGATGCAGCCTCGCCCTGGGCCACGGCGCCTCCGGCAAGCACAGTGCCTTGCGCCACCGCGTAAATTTGGCCATCCGCAGCGTTCAGCGGTGTCATGACCAAGGTGCCGCCAAGCAGACTGTCAGAATCTCCGATGGCCGACACCGTAACATCTATCTGCCCACCGACCCGCGCAAACGGCGGCAGGCTGGCTGTCACCAAAACGGCCGCCACGTTCTTGGGCCGGAAATCTTCGCCGTTCACGTTTACACCCAGCCTTTCAAGGATGTTCGACATGATTTCTTCCGTGAAAGGCGAGTTGCGCAGCCCATCACCGGTGCCGTTTAGCCCGACAACAAGCCCATAGCCCACCAGGTCATTGCCGCGCACCCCGTCGAAATCCACAAGATCCTTCAGGCGTATCGTTCCGGCAGATGCGATCCCGGGCAGTAGCATCAGTAGAAAAGCAAGGAGTCTCATCTCAGGAAGTTCACCAATGACAGGTTCGAATTGCGGACGGTAACGGAATACAAGCTCTCCAATTGAACCTGGACGGTCTGGAGTTTTGTGGCGGTCTCTTCCGGATTTGCCGCAATCAGCTCGTTCCTGCTGAATTCCAGGCTGGTCCTGGCTGCACTGTTGCGTGTGGCGGCCTGTTCGATGCGTGCCTGAGCCGAACCGACCTGCCCCCTTAGATTCACCAACTGGTTCTGGGTGTTCGCTAAATCGCCACCTAGCTGTCTAAACAGACTCGTACGCAGATCCCTTGGCAGGTCAAGTGCATCGTCGGACAACAATGCAGCAACAGCGATATCGCGCATCGCATCCTTAAGCGCGGGATCCGTGGCAGTGATCGGGATTTGGACGCTTTCGTTCTCAGAAACCTGCATCGGTGCCAGCGCAGTATCCGATCCCTGATAGATTACCGCATCAAACCCGGCGGGGTCGTTGAACCAGTCCTCTGCCGCCTGACGGATATCAACCGCTGATGTGTGGCCGGACAGTTCACTCTCAAGTGCAGAAAGCAGGGTATCGGCAGAAGCCAGCGGAGAGACATCCGTGGCCGTTCCGGAATACAGGCTACGCCCGCCTGCGCGTTGGTTCAGCGCGGACATGATCGTGTCCAGTTCGTTTCGCGCCAGCGCCGATGCGTTTTCGTGGCTGACCGCTTGGTTCGACGTGCCAAACGACAACAGAGTAGCCGCAACCTCATCTACGGAGTCATTGACCGTTGTCAGGCTGAGCTGCGTGGCATCTGTGAAAAGCTGGGCCTCAGCCGTCGACACCTTGAATGCGTCTAGGCGCGAAAGGCTTCGGTCCAGATCCAGCAGGTGAGAATAGTCCCCATCCAGTCGTCCAGAAACGTCCTGAACCTTGCCGCTGACCAACTCGTAAGACAGGGTCTCTATTTGGTTTCTAAGTTCGACCGAGCGGGTCTGAAGTCTCATCCCGCGCGCCAGATCACCGATAGACGTAAAATTTATCATCACAGCCTCAACAAGGTTTGCATCAATTCATCAACTACCGAGATCACCCGTGCATTGGCGGCATAAGCCTGCTCAATCTTGATCAGGTTCTGTAGTTCCTGATCGGTGTTAACGCCTTGCGCCGTCTCGATTCGGACCATTTCTTGCTGAGCGCTATTGGCAAATGTCAAACTTTGACTTGCTGTATGTGCGTCTGACCCGGTTTTGGACATCAACGCTTCGGTCAGATCAGCTGCGCGCATTTCACCGGTGCCAAAGGGCGACCCCGCGACGGGGCGCGATTCGCTTAGTATCGCTCCGAACGCCTGTAGTTGTGTGGCATCACCTGAATTACCCGGAACCGTCGCGCCAAGCCCGTCACGCAAGAGCCGACTGTCGCCGCCGTTGTCGGGATCGACAAGCTTGTTCAGACCAATGCGCGAAGCCAACCCAGCAGGTGCCGTGGAATCGAACCGGTTGCCGTCATCGGTGAACAGGCCGGGGTCCGTGGGATTTGCAGTTGGATCCAAGCCGGGTGTTTCGAACCGTTCCATCAAATCCCGGGCGACGGAGTCCAGGTTGGCCTGCGCCTCTACGGCAAGCTCATCGCGGATTTGAAACTGCGCCATAAGTGCGCCGCCCTTAATCTGCGCGCTATCCCCACTGGTGCGCACAGGCTTACCATTCATTTCCAGCCCGGACAGCAAACCGTTGTCGAGGGTCATATGAGCCTGGATATTGCCGGATTTCGAGAACGAGAACTCGGCCGCGCTGCCTTCCAGCAGGATAAGCCCACCGTCAGAATACAGCGATACCTGCTCATTCGGACGCGCCATCACGTTTACAGGCACCACCGCATTCACCTTGTCAATCAGAACCTGCCGCTGATCAAGAAGGGCTCCGACATCACCACCCGAGTGCTTAATTGATGGAATTTTCGCGTTGAGCTTTTCGATCTCTTTGAGCGTTTGGTTCAGGCTGTCCACTTGCCGACCAATCGAGCGATCAGCTTCCGAGCGTAGATGCCGAACGCCCTCGGACGCCCTGTTGATGCTTGTCGCCAGATCGCGACCGGTACGAGCGACCTGATCGAGGCGTTCAGACGAGTCCGGCAGGCTAGCTGCGGTGATCAGGCTGTTGTCGAACTCTGCCAGTGCATTCGCCAGCGATCTGGGGTCGTCGGCTGTACCGACGAAGTCTTCCACGTTGGTGAAAAACTTCGATACCGCAGTACGATAGGCCAGATCCGAGTCCGTGGCACGGCGATTTGCTGTTAGTACCGGGTCATGATTACGGACGACGCCAACCGTACGCACCCCAGTACCCGAGATTCTATTGGTCGTCAGTTCCAACGACCTACGAGCGTAACCGGGTGTCAGCGCGTTGGCGATATTGTCCGACACAACCGACGTACCGCGGCTGGAAGCGGCCAGGCCACTTACCGCGTTGTTGAATGCTGTTGACAAGTTCATCAGGCAGCCCTCCTTTTCGGATCAAAACCGAAATTAACGTTTGATGTTGGTGGTTTCCTGCAGCATTTCGTCAACGGTCTTGATCACCGTTGCGGTTGAGGAATAAGCACGCTGGGTTTGAATCAGCGACGTCAGTTCGGTCGAGACATCGGTGGTCGATTCTTCCCGTGCGAAGGACACGAGCTCTCCGGTTGGGCCCTCGCCTGCATTCCACAGGAAAAAGTTTCCGCTTTCCCGCGACGGTGCATAGGTCTGGCTGTCCAGCGCCGTCAGCCCGTTGGGATTGGGTACGTCCGCCAGAGGAATCTGGAACATACGGCGGCTGATGCCTGTATCGTAAAACGCGTAGACATACCCGTTTTCATCGACCTGGATGCTGGATAGCGTACCAACGGCAGATCCGTCGCGCGTGATCGAAACCGGGGCAAAGGTGTCTGACAGCTGGGTAATGCCTTCGTTGTCACCGATCAGGCCAAGATCGATTTCCATCGGGCCACCTTTGACATCCACGACAACGCTGCCTGTGTCTTTATCGTAATCCCCACCTGTGACCTTGGTGACTTTCTCCAGCGTACCACCTGCAGTACGGCTGTCGGTGAAGGTCAGGGTGTACTCCCCAACAATATCCCCGTCCGAGGCTGAATCGCGCAGGATCATAGTCCATTCATTGCTGCTGCCGTCTGTGGGAACAGATGGCTTAAGCTCGATATCAATGGTCTCGGTCTTGCCCAGGTTGTCAAAATATTCGATCGACAGGGGTTGCGTGTCTCCCGAAGCACCCGCTTGGGTGGCGGTAGCGGGAAGGTTCATGCGAAGTTTCGCCTTTGTGGTCGGAGAGCCAGCCAGCTGATTGACACTAAGCTGTACAGGCTCCAGCGCGGCGGGCGTATCCCGGGCAACGGTCGGGATCGACCCGTCCGAATTTGCGCGCCAGCCCAGCAGGACAAGACCGGATTGGGTTACAAGATACCCTTCTTCATTGGGGCGGAACGATCCGGTGGTGGTCAGCAGCATCTCGTTTGATCCGCTGGCAAGTTGCGAGCTTGGACGAACCGGCAGCAAGCCCCGGCCGCGCACCGCCAAATCGGTCGAGTTGTTTGTGGTGACCAAGGACCCGCGTTGGTCGACAAGGCGCTGGCTGGTAGTTCTGACCCCGCCTGCGGAGTAGCTGCCGCCCTGGCCGGTCGTGACCATCGAATGAAAATCCGTGTTTACTCGTTTGTAGCCGAAAGTCCCGGCATTCGCGATGTTGTCCGAAATAGTCGACAGTCGGTTGGCGTTGGCCTTCAATGCGGCCACGCCAGCATTCAACGAGGAGGAAATTGTCATTGGTACGCCCTTCTGTTGCGTCAATCTTGAAGCAACAGCTAGCGCACTGCCCTTAACAGCGCGCTAACAGGTAAAATGCAGTCTATCCAAACTCTCAGGTGTTGCGCAGAAAGATGATCTCAATCCTGTTGTTGCGTACGGCCATCGGGTTCTTGTCAGACAGTTCACGGTCGGCATGACCCGTGACGCGATCAAGCCGCGAGTTTGCAAAACCTTTGTCTTCAAGCAGTTGGCGGACAACCTGCGCGCGTGAGGTCGAGACATCCCAGGACGGGTTTCGGGCCAAGACCACAGGCGATGCGCTGACGTGGCCCTCGACCGCAACTTGATTGGTCACAATGTCCGAAGATCGCGCTACCAGTACCGCCAGCGCCCGCATCATTGGCGTTGGTTCGTCCGTTCCCGATTCGAACAGGGGCTGATCCTCTGTATCGAATAGCTCGACCACCAGGCCTTCGTCGGTGACCCGCGTGACGATGTGTTTCAGAATCTTGTCAGACACCAGGCTTTCTCCGGTGCGACCCAGAAGCTGTGCCTCAAGCGTAGTAAGATCTTCGGATACTTCCTTACCCTTGTCCGCGCTTACACCGCTTGACCCGCGTGCCTGCCTGGCAGTCGTGGGCTGTTGTTTTGCAGCCCCTGACCCTTCCATCACGAGGGTTACCTCGGAAAACATGTCGTTGCCGCCAAAGGGTCCATCGCCGCCACCCGAAACCGGGTTCACCGGAATTGTCGGCGAGAAATAATCTGCAAGCCCCTTTCGTTGTTTTTCAGTCGTTGCGTTTAGCAGCCACATCAACATGAAGAACGCCATCATGGCTGTGACGAAGTCTGCATACGCAACCTTCCACGCACCACCGCGGTGGCTTTCACCACCTGACACACGTTTCTTCTTGATGATGATCGGCGCCGCATTGGATTGCGTACCCATCTCCACCACCTTTTTTATCACCCAGCTACAGGCGTAGCCGTGCAGGTGTTAAGGTGGTCTTAACACTTAAAACTGTCCGGACTTCTTCAGCGCGGCAGGTTGGCGGTGGCGCGTCGCAGGATCAGTTGCAGGCGGTTGAAGCTGTTCTTTATCCCGTCTGTTTCGAGTTTGCAAAAGAAAGCGTCCAACTCATCGTGTACGCGCACGGCCTGATCCAGCAACGGGTCGGCGCCTTCGGCGTATAGACCGGCTTTGATCATCACCTCGGACTGTTCATAGCTGCCCACTAGCTTGCGGGTTTCCGAGATCATCCGGTTTTCCTCTTCGGATGCCGCCCCCGGCAGGCTGCGCGAGACCGAGCAGCTGAGGTCAATGGCGGGAAATCTGCCGCGTTCGGCAATTTCACGGCTCAGGACAATATGCCCGTCCAGCACACCGCGCAGAATGTCGGCGACGGGTTCATCCATATCCGATCCGGCAACCAGAACACTGAAAACCGCCGTGATATCGCCCTGCTCGCCAGAGCCGGGGCCAGCACGTTCGCAAAGACCGGCGATCAGAGGCGTAACCGAGGGCGGGAAACCGCGAAGTGAGGGTGCCTCGCCCATAGCCACGGCAATTTCCCTATGTGCCTCGGCAAAGCGGGTCACCGAGTCGGCCAGAAACAGGACGTTCAACCCCTGATCCCGCAGGTACTCGGCAATGGACATTGCAGACCACGCGCAACGCCTGCGTGCCAACGCCGACTGGTCCGAGGTGGCCGCAACAACGACCGACCGCTTCATTCCCTCAGTCCCAAGCGCGTGTTCCACGAACGCGTTTACCTCGCGTCCACGTTCGCCCACCAATGCAACGACGACCGCATCCGCCTGCATTGATTTTGCCAGTGTTGCCAGCAGCGTGGATTTGCCCACGCCGGACCCGGCGAAGAGGCCAATACGCTGACCTTGCACAATCGGTAGCATAGTGTCGAGCATGGCCAACCCGGTTTCCATCCGCTTGCCCAGCGGTTTTCGGGTCACCGCCGGGGGTGGAGCTCGCATAATGTCCTGCCCCACCGCTCCGGGAAGCAGGGGCTTACCGTCCAGCGGCCTGCCGAAAGGATCAACCACGCGCCCCAGCCAGTGCAGACCCGGAGCAAAAGCGGGCGTCTGGTTCAGAATCACCTGATCACCAAGGCTGACCCCATCCGGTGCGGCCGATGGCAACATGTGAATAACCTCTGCCTCAACATGCAGCACTTCGCCCGGCAGATCCGACGCGCCGCCGCGCCGAAGGGTCAGGTGGTCACCGATACGTGCTTTTCCCTCCAACCCCTGAATTTCGATGACACCTCGCGCAACGCCCGAGACGCGACCCATATGACGCATAGTGGATAAACGGTCGAATTCGCATTTCAGAAGCGACGGGTCGAGATTTGACATTGTGGGTTCTCCAACAGGTTTCTGAAAACGCTTTCTAAAGGAATCGGGGTTAAGCCTTGATTGAAATTGATCGAGGGAGAAGCCCCGATGTTCTATGACCTGAACGTCTTTAAAACAGCGTACGCAATGGCAACCCACGCCGGTCAACGGCAGGTTGTCATCGCGCGCAACATGGCCAATGCAGATACGCCGGGCTATCAGCCCCATGATATTGAGGCCTTTCAGAAAACTTTCGAAAGCTCCGGCCGTAGGGTGGAAATGACAGCCACGCGAGACGGCCACCTAAATGGCACCACGGAAACGCTACCCTGGTCCGAGTATGAAGTGACGCCGTCAGGCGATCCAAGGGCCAACGGTGTGTCCGTCGAAGAAGAGATGTTCAAAGCGATTGAGGTCAAGCGCCAGCATGATCGTGCTCTGGCAATCTACAAGTCTTCGATGAATGTCCTGCGCAGCAGTCTTGGCCGAACATAAAAAGAGCGTAACATGAGTGATTTTTCCAATTCCCTCGCCGCATCGACGAGCGCGTTGCGGGCGCAGTCTGCCCGCTTGCGGCACGTGTCCGAGAATATCTCGAACGCGGACACACCGGGCTATCGCCGCAAAACCGTACCGTTTGAAACTGTGCAGAAGGATGGCCGCGAGGTTGTTCAGGTCGGAGATGTCAACCTCGACCGTCGCGACGGGTCGCGCATTTATGACCCTGGGCACCCACTGGCCGATGAAACCGGCCACTACACCGGCTCAAATGTCGATCTGATGATCGAAATCGCCGACGCGCGCGAAGCGCAGCGAAGCTACGAAGCCAATCTCAAGATGTTCGACCAGACACGCCAAATGTCGTCGAGCTTGATGGAACTCCTCAGAAAATAAAGGACACCAGAATGGATATCCGATCCCTTACCGCAGCACAAAACTACGCCTTTGCGCGCCCCGCCACACAGGCCGATCCCGATCACATCGGAGTGGCGCAGGGATTGCGGTCAACTTTTCAGGATTTTACGGCGACCCTGAAACGGTCAGAGCAGGTATCCGAGGCTGCCATGACAGGCCAGGCGGACCCGCACGCCCTTGTGCAGGCCCTGGCCCAGACCGAGCTTGCCGTGGAAACGGCGGTGATCGTGCGAAACAAGGTGGTAGAGGCCTATCAGGAAATCCTCAGGATGCCGGTCTGACGACATGCTGAGCGAAGGTCTTTTCTATGACATCGTACGCCAGGCATTGTGGGTCGCGGTCATCACCTCGGTTCCGATCCTGGCAGTGGCGCTGATCTCGGGTCTGATCATCGGCCTGTTTCAGGCGCTGACTTCGGTGCAAGAGATGACGCTGACCTTCGTGCCCAAGCTTATCGCCATTGTCATCGTGTTCTGGATCTCGATGGGTTTCATGACGCAGACGCTGGTGACCTTTTTCGCTTCAACCCTGATCCCACTGATCGCCGGAGGTCGTTGATGGATTCCGTTTATACCACTTTGTCCCGCCAGTCCGGGCTAATGAATGAAATGCGGCTGGTTGCGAACAATATCGCCAACGCAAATACAACAGGATACCGCGCGCAAGGCGTCGTGTTTTCCGAGTATGTCCGCGACAGGCCAGGCAACACTTCGTTGTCCATGAGCCGGGCCGAGGTGCGCAACACATCGCTGCAACAAGGTCTGCTGACCGAGACAGGGGGTCAATTCGATTTCGCAATCGAGGGTGATGGCTTTTTCATGGTTGAAACCCCTGCGGGCAATCGGCTCACGCGAGCGGGGGCGTTTTCTCCCAGCGGCCAGGGCGATCTGGTCACAATGGATGGGTACAGGGTACTGGATAGCAACGGTGCGCCCGTTTTCATCCCGCCGGATGGTGCTTCTATCGACGTGGGCAGCGACGGAACATTGAGCATCGAGGGGCAGTTTCTGGGGCAGATCGGCGTCTATCGCGTAGCTGATCCCAAGATGCTGGTACGAGAGGGCAGCACCCAGTTCCGGACTGAGGGCGATGTTGACCCGGTGGAAAATCCCGTCGTTCTGCACCGCTTCCTCGAAGGGTCCAACGTCAACGCGGTCGAACAGGTGACGCGGCTTGTAGAGGTTCAGCGCGCTTATGAGCTGGGCCAGAGTTTTCTGGAAACCGAAGACGACCGTTTGCGCGGTGCGGTCAAAACACTGATGCGCTGATATTTGAAAGGAAGATTCCAAAATGCGGGCTTTGAAGATTGCGGCAACAGGCATGACCGCGCAGCAGATGCGGGTCGAGACGATTTCCAACAACTTGGCGAACACGAACACCACCGGCTACAACGCGCGCCGGGCCGAATTCGCGGATTTGCATTATCAGCAGATGGCACGGCCCGGAGCAGTAAATGCCAATGACGGGACCGTCCTGCCGACGGGTATTCAACTGGGTCTGGGGGTGCGTCCTGCTGCTGTAACGGTGCAACTGGCGCAGGGCGCGTTGTCAGAAACGGGAAACGATTTGGATGTCGCCATCGAAGGCCGCGGATACCTTGAGGTAACGCTGCCCAATGGGCAGTCGGCCTTTACCCGCGATGGTAGTTTGAAACAGTCCGCCGAAGGATTGATCATCACCTCGGATGGGTTCGCAGTGGCCCCGGAAATCACCATTCCCGACGATGCCCGGTCGATCTCGATCAATGCGTCGGGTGAGGTCTACGCCTATTTCGACGATACGACTGACGGGCAACGGTTGGGGGAACTGACGCTTGCCAGTTTCTCGAACGCCAAAGGGCTCGAAGCGATTGGCGGTAACCTGTTCAAAGAGACCGAGGCCTCTGGCGCACCAATAGTCGGAACCCCGGGTGAGGACGGATTGGGCACCTTGCGACAGGGTTATCTTGAGGACAGTTCGGTCGATGCGGTGCGTGAGGTCACGGAACTGATCGAAGCGCAGCGGGGCTACGAGATGAACGCCAAGGTCATCTCTGCCGTCGATCAGATGATGGGCGCAACGACACAGGTGCGGTGATGCGGTTCCTGATCCTGATAGCATCGCTGCTGGTGCCGGTTGTTGCCATAGCCGATACCGTCGTTCCAACCCGGACAATCCGCGCCAAGGAAATTATCGCGGCCAATGATCTTGAGACCAAACCCCAGAAGGTGGCCGGAGGTGTCAGTGATACTGAGGTCCTGGTTGGGTTAGAAGCCCGCGTGGCGCTGTATCCGGGGCGCCCCATTCGCGCGACTGACGTGGGGCCACCCGCCCTCGTGGATCGCAACGACCTTGTTGTGCTGATCTTTGACCGCCAGCCGCTGTCGATCACGGCAGAGGGTCGCGCGCTAGGGCGTGGCGCTGCTGGGGATCGCATTCGGGTCATGAACCTTTCTTCCCGTACCACCATCTCCGGCGTAGTTCGACCGGATGGCAACATCGAGGTAAAATGATGTCCAAACTCTCCAAGTCTCTGCTCGGCGCGGTTTTGGTCGTATCCGCCTGTGGGCGCGTTGATCACCTCGGTCGGCCGCCAAGCTTTACCCCAAACGAGGACTCTCCGGAACAGGTCGCGATGCTGTGGCCAGGATTGCCACTGCATACCCAGCCGCAACGCAATGTGGACCGGTCCTCGTTATGGAGCGGTGGGCAGAATTCTTTGCTGGGAGATCAGCGGGCAATCAAGAAGGGTGACATCCTGACGGTCGTGATCGAACTGGACGAGCAGGCAGAGTTCACGAATGACACGGAACGGTCGCGTTCGGCCTCGGAAAGCCTTGGGATAAACGGATTGTTTGGATTGCCGCAGCGCGCGAACCGGCGCTTGCCCGAAGGGGCGTCGCTGGCAGAGGCTGTTGCGATCAACTCCGCTTCGGAAAGTGAGGGCGAAGGGTCGGTGACGCGCAAGGAAAAACTGACGCTGCGCGTAGCGGCGACGGTCGTGGATGTTCTTCCGAACGGTGTCCTGTCGATCACTGGTTCGCAGGAACTGCGGGTCAATTTCGAACTGCGAGAGCTGTTGGTCACAGGCTACGTGCGGCCGCAGGATATCTCGCGCAGGAACGAAATCACCTATGACAAGATCGCCTCGGCCCGTGTGTCTTATGGTGGACGAGGACAGATCACGGATGTGCAACAACCACGCTTCGGCCAGCAGATCCTTGACGCCGTACTGCCGTATTAAGGAGCGGATGTGATGAAGATACTTTTACCCATTTTGTTTATGCTGCTGGGTCTTGGTGCTGGAATTGGGGCCGGAGTGACACTGCCGCCGACCAGCCGGTCGAGCGAGGCTGTAAAACACAGCCAAGACGCGACGAACCCCACCAATACCTCATCAAATTCAAGCGATATGGTGGGCGAAAACTACAAGAAGAGCGGATATGAATACATCAGGATGGCCAAGCAATTCGTAGTGCCCGTCGTTGACGAGGACCGGATTGCGGCGCTGGTAACTATGACTTTGAGCCTTGAGGCCAGCGTCGGCACGACCGAAGCATTCTATGCGATCGAGCCGAAGCTGCGTGACGGTTTTTTACAGGTCATGTTTGACCACGCAAATACTGGTGGCTTCGATGGTGCATTCACCGAGTCAGACAACTTGGATGTCCTGCGCAAAGCGTTGCTTGAAGAGGCGCGTAAAAGCATGGGTGGTGAAGTATCGCGGGTCTTGATCATGAGTGTCAGCCGTCAGGATGTTTGATCCTGACGGCTTTTACAGCCTATTACCTAGTACACTGACGATTTCTTTGCCCGTGCGCGTTTGAGCACCTCTTTCTGCGCGGCGGAAAGCTTCGCGACAGCTTGTTGGCGGCCGAATGCCGTGCGCAACGCTTCCATGGCGGTAAGTTTTTGGGCGCGAATCCGGGCCAATTCCAGATTGAGTTGGCGACGTGATGCTGATTCCCAACTGCTCCACAGAACATCTGTCCCTGTGACGCGGTAGCCCTTGGACGCGGCGCTGTCCTTTCGCGACTGCCGTACCTGCGCTTCAAGCCGGGCCAACTGCTGCTGTACGCGGGCCTCGGCCTCAAGCAAGGGGCGCAAAAGCTTGCGCTCTTTTTGAAAAGTGGCTTCAGTGACTTTCTCAAGATCCGAAAATACGTTTTGTTTCACCTGATCTGTCCTTTTGCCTTTTTGCGCATGGCCTCAGCGAAACGGATCGCCGCTGCGACGGGCCGATAATGCTCTTCCGCAATTTCCTGTCCGATCTCGACAGCTGCGTGCAGGGCGCGGGCAGTGGGCGGATCGGAATGGAGTGGAACACCAGCTTCCATGGCTCGGGCTCGGATGGCGGCGGCGACCTCATCAACGCCTTTGGCCACGCAAACTGGCGCGGATCCCGCTGTACGGGCCCATTTCAAGGCTACAGCGTAGTGGGTTGGGTTGACGATGACGACGTCCGCTTCGGGCACGTCCGACATCATTTGGTTCAAGGCGATGTCCTGCGCACGTTGGCGGCGTTGTTGCTTTACGTGGGGGTCGCCTTCGGCGTCTTTGGTTTCGTCCTGAACTTCCTTGCGCGACATCCTGTTCTTGCGCATGTGTTCAGCGTGTTGCCACAGGTAATCCACCACCCCGATCGCCAGTGCCACTGCGATAACGATGAACATAAAGCGAAACAGAAAGTTCATCATCAACATCACGGACATCCGTGCGGGTGATGCGCTGGCCGAAAGAATCGCGGCGATGTTGGCCTTGAGAAACAGCGCCAGGCAGGTACCGTAGATCACCAGTTTCACAAAGCTTTTGGCGAACTCAAACAAGCCTCCGCGACCAAATTTGTTCTTGGCGTTCGCGATGATCGAGATGCGGGAAAGCTTTGGCTTCAACTTGCTGGGCGCGAAGATCAAGGCGCGTTGGGCGATCAAGCTGAGTAGAACCGCAGCGGCGGGCACAGCGAACAGGAGGCCGGCCGACAGTAACGCGGTAGTCAGCATCCCTCCGACCGGGTTGGCGGCTGATCCGTCAACCAATAAGGGTGCGATTTCACCGGCCTGGTCAATCAGTACGGAGAACAAGCTGCCCATGCTTTGAACGCTGAATTGTCCAGCTGCGAGCAACGCGACAAGCAACCCGGTATAGGCGGCCACGACGGACAAGTCGTTCGACTTCGCAACCTCACCCTTTTCGCGGGCTTTCTGAAGCTTTTGCGGAGTCGCCTCGTGGGACTTGTCGCTGTCGTCGTCAGATGCGCTCATCTAGGGTCCTCAAGCGGGTTCAGCAAGAATGAGAACAAGGCATCCGACCAAACAGACAGGATCAGGGGGGTTCCTGCGAACAGAAGGAAAAGGCCCGCGAAGGTGATGGCCGGCGCGCCGACAAAGGCCACCATCAACTGCGGCATCGCACGGTTAATGACGCCCAGCGCGAGGTTGTAGATAAGCGAGGCTATGACGAAGGGCATGGCCAGGGAAAAGGCCAACGCAAAGCTGCGCGCGATCTGTTGTACCCCCCACAGTGACAGGTCCGGCGCAAGCGGTGCTGTGCCCAAAGGAAACAATGTATAACTGTGGATCAGAAACTGCGCCGCGCGGACGTGTAAGCCGAGCAAAACAGCAAGTGTTATCCCGGCCAGCGTCAGCATGTACCCCATCGCCGGGACAGGGTCTGCAGCGGCCGGTCCAAGAATTTGCGACAACGACGTTGCCTGGGCAGCAATCGAGCCTGCGGTCTGCAAGGCCAATACGAATACCCGCAGCGCAATTCCCAAGGCGACCCCGATCAGCACTTCGGTTAATACCATACCTACCATAGATAGCAGGTCTGGCTGGGTGACTGGCTCCGCAATCGCAGGTGTTACAATCAAGGTGAAAGCCGCAGCGACACTAAACTTTACGCGCGTCGGGATGCTGCGTTCGCCGAAGGCGGGCAGCAGCGAGACCATCGCCGAGACACGTAGAAAAACGGCAAACAGGTGCCACAGACCTTCGCTCAGCTGGGGCAAAAGCTCCGGTGGCAACGCGATCATGCGGGGACCGTTCCGACCAGCGCCGGGCGCGCCTCAAGCCCTATCTCTTCAAAGGACAGCACGGGATTGGCAATGCCGCGAGCATGCATGACGGTGCGCAGCAGCCGACGTCGCCGGGTCGAGGTGACCAACGCAGGAAACAGCCCATGATCGGCGGATTGCGCCACACTATCGGTCACACCGTCAGCCAGTTTGTTGAACAGGTTTGGCGGCAGCGCCACGTCAAGACCCGAAACAGGCGCATCAATCTGATAGGTGGCAAATGTATCTTCCCACTCCGGCGCCAGCTGGATCAGGGGGATTGAACCGTCTTCGCGTTTCATCTCGGCGACCAGTTGAAAGCCTAATCGTTGCCGAACCAGTTCGCAGATGCCTTCGGGCTGGGTAGTGGTCAGGCGCGCCTCGGCAACGGATTCCAAGATAAGGGCCATGTTGCGGATCGAGACCCGCTCGTCCAGCAGCAGCCGTAGCACGGCATGCAATGTGTCGATCGGCACCTTGTCGGGGATCAACTCATCCAACAGTTTGCGGTTTGCCTCAGCCCGGATCGGATCACTCAGACGGGTCATCTCGGACAATAGCCGGCGCAGGGATTTCAGCGTCAACAGGCGCGAGAAATTCTGTTTGATGATCTCAAGCAGATGAGTGGCCAGAATCTCGGGCGGTGAAACAATGGTGGCTCCGCTCAACGCGGCGGCCTCTTGGTCCTTGGGTAGAATCCAGCGCGCCGGGGCGCCATAGACAGGTTCGGTGACATCGTTGCCATCGGGCAGCACATCCTGGCCGTCCTGTACCAGCGCCAGCACCAAGTCAGGGTTCAGAACGCCGCGCGCCTGCTCAACACCTTGCACCTTGACCACATAAGTGCCCATTGGCAGTTCGGCGCGGTCGGTCAGGCGAATGTCGGGCAGGATCAGGCCAAAGCCGGAGGCCACGTAGGTCCGCATATTGGCAATCCGAGCATCCAGCCCGGTACCCGGATTCAGAACCATGCTGACCAGATCCGGCGCGAATTCCAGGTGAACGTCGTCCAGGTCCAGAATGTCTCCGATAGCTTGAGAAGCTGGAGTGTCATCCTGTGCCGAAGGGTCTGCGGCCTCGTCGTCTTGCGCGGATTGTTTGCGGTGAACCGTAAAGGCCGCGTAGCCCAGCACACCCGCGCCTAAAATGAACGGCAAGAAGGGCAAACCGGGCACAAGTGCAAATAGCACCATGAGCATTGCGACAGTTCCCAGAGCGGCGGGATGCCGCCCCAATTGCGAGAAAATCGCATTATCGGTTGCGCCCTGCGTGCCGCCACGCGCTAGCAACAGAGCCGAGGCAATCGAGATTATAACGGCCGGGATTTGCGAGACCAGCCCATCGCCAACGGTGAGGATGGCATAGGTTTCGAACGCCGAGGAGATCGGCATCCCATGCACGATCACACCCATGATCAGGCCCATCACGAGGTTCAGCAAAGTAATCAGCAGCCCGGCAACCGCGTCGCCTTTGACAAATTTCGACGCACCGTCGAGTGAGCCAAAAAAGGTTGTTTCCTGTTGTTCGCGCTCACGCCGCTCTTTCGCTTGCTGGTGGTCGATGGCCCCGGCGCTCATGTCGCTGTCGATCGCCAGTTGTTTTCCCGGCATCCCGTCCAGAGCAAATCGCGCGCCGACCTCCGCCATGCGCGCGGCACCTTTGGTGATCACCATAAAGTTGACGATCAGCAGGACGCCAAAGACCACCAGCCCAAGAAATATGCTGCCGCCCATAACAAAATCGGCAAAGCCTTCGATTACGTCTCCGGCGGCGTTTGGTCCGGTGTGGCCTTGCCCGATGATTAACTTGGTTGAGGACACGTTCAGCGACAGCCGCAACATCAGCGAGGCCAGCAGGATTGTTGGAAAAGACGAAAAATCCAATGGCCGTTCGATAAACAGCGTCAGCGTGAAGATCAGGATCGCCAAGGCGAACGAGGCCGCCAGACCCACATCTAGCACCCAGGCGGGCATTGGCAGGATCATCATCACGATGACCGTCATAAGCGCAAGCGCCAGCAGCACGGTCGGAGAAAACAGGGAACGAGCGTCGATTTTGGGCACGCGATTCTCCTAATCGAACGAGATAAAGGCGGTTGCAGCGCCGGACGGCGGAACCAGAGAGCCCAGCGATTTCCCGCCAGACTGTTGAGGGTTTATCGGGAGCAGAGAGGCCGCACTGGAAGTGGACGTGTCATCCTCGCCCCAGCCCAAGGCTTGTTGCCCGCTTTGATCCAGTTGGGCCAAAACGGTCTGAAACCGGCTTGAATACGACTGTGCCAGTGATGGTGTACGGGAATGATAGGCCCCGACCGCGGCGGGCCAGGACCCGAGCTCGGCATATAGCCTTTTCAGAAAACGAGCGGCATAAGCGGCATTTTCATAAGGGTCGAACATCGCATCAATGGATCGGAAGGCCTTGCTATGCCAACGATAATTGATTTGAAAACAACCGATATCAAAGCTGCGTTTGCCCGCTTTGAAAATGTTGAAGACGTAAAATTTTGCCTCGCGTTCCGAGGTGAACCAAAATCCCCGCCCCTCAACGTTTATGGTCCACGGCCAAGGCTCTAACCGCCCGTCCCGCGTGCGCCCGGTTTCTATGCGCGCAATCGCACGCAGAACGTCCAATGGTACGTCTTCGGCATGGGCGGCGCGGCGGGCGGCGGCGTCACATATCCTGGCCCCGCCGGCATTCGGCATGGCAAAACCCTGATGCGCCACGCACAAGGTAAGAAAACAAAGCCCAAGAATCAAAAGATGAGGCATTCTGCCAGTCCGGAATTCTGATCAATCCGGGCCAAGCTAGTCTTGCTAGGGTTTACAGACGGTTATCAACCACTCAAATTCGATCTATCCGGCGGCCAAACACGACACTTGTGTTTGTGCGCTGAACACCGGGGATCTTGGCCAAGTCGTCAACCAGAATGTCCAGATCCTCGAGCCTCGGAGCCTCGGCGGACAACAGCAGATCGAACTCACCATTGATGGACAGGCAGAGTTTCACTTCGGGGTAGGCCTCAAGCCGTTTGATAATGCGCGTGGTTTCCTTTTGCTGCACTTCCAGCAAAACAATAACCTGCACACGTGGGGTGTCTTCGAGGCTGTTCAATATGACGGAATATCCGGCGATTGAGCCGTTCTTTTCCAATCTGCGAATTCGCTCATGCACGGTCGTCCGGGCCACGCCCAGTTTCGCCGCGATTTTCGAGGTCGACTCGCGGGCGTTGTGTTGCAGCGCAGCTATGATGCGACGGTCTAGTTGGTCCATGGTAGTCCAAGGTGTAACACAGCGCGCTTGCGGCTCAAGATGTGTCGGTATGCGCGTTGAACGCGGCCTTATGACTTGGGTGCAGCCAAGTCAGCGTCGCCGCCACACCCCCGGGCGCCGAGATCAGGGCCATCCATAAAAGCGTTGTTGCCAGCTCGGTTGCCCAACAGTGCAACAACCTGAGCGCCCAATAGGTGGCGTTGAGCGCGAATGTGCACCAACTTTAAAGGTATTTTGTTATCGTCTTAAAGCTTTCTATGTCAGGTGAATCGCTTTGACCATCAGGCGACAGACAGTGTTCGATGTGATCGTAGATCAAAACGCGCTTGGCGATAGCGATTGCTTTTTCAACAGCAAAGAGTTGCTGGGCAATGTCGGCGGGAGGGGCCTGATCGTCCAGCATTTGTATGACCTTAGCCAAGTGACCATTTGCCCGTTTGAGCCGTGCTGAAATCTGTGGATGAGAATTGCGGGTGTCCAACGTCATATCTATATCCCTATCCCCCCCATATGGATTCTGTCAAACGCGGGTGACATGAATAGCGTGATCCTGCCTGTGGCGTTGAGTTTGCAGACCAAACCGCCTATTTCGGGGGCAATATCGCGTAAAGGAAGACCCTCGTGGCAAACCATCTCTATAAAAACGACCTGCCGGACGGGCTGGACCTTGGTTCCGTCGTGGCGATTGACTGTGAAACCATGGGGCTGAATCCGCATCGCGATCGCCTGTGTGTGATCCAGATGTCCGGCGGCGACGGTCACAGCCATATTGTACAGGTGGAAAAGGGCCAGACCGCAGCACCGAACCTGTGCGCCATGCTTGAAAATCCTAATGTTCTTAAGCTGTTCCATTTCGGCCGGTTTGATATTGCCGCGATGTATCATGCCTTTGGGGCACTGGCCGCGCCGGTTTACTGCACCAAGATCGCCAGTCGGCTGGTGCGAACCTATACCGACCGCCACGGGTTGAAGAATCTGTGCCAGGAACTGATCGGGGTCGATATTTCGAAGCAGCAGCAGATGAGCGACTGGGGTGCTGAAACCCTGACCGAGGCGCAGCTGGACTATGCTGCCTCGGACGTCTTGTACCTGCACCAACTGCGTGACGCGCTGGACGCGCGTCTGGCACGCGAAGACCGCACCGAGATGGCGCAGGCTTGTTTTGACTTCTTGCCGATGCGTGCGAAGCTTGACCTCGCCGGTTGGCCCGAAACGGATATCTTTGCACACTCATGACCGACAACGAGTCCTTTCTGAAAACCGCGAAGCAGGTTGTCACCGACGAGGCCCGAGCGCTGGATGTGCTGGCTGACAGTTTGGATGATCAGTTCGCCGAAGCGGTGCATATGATCCTTCAGGCGCCGGGCCGCATTATTGTCAGCGGCATTGGTAAATCCGGCCATATCGGACACAAGATCGCCGCCACGCTGGCCAGCACGGGCACGCCCGCGTATTTTGTGCACCCCGCCGAGGCCAGCCATGGCGATCTTGGCATGGTGTCCAAAGGCGATGTGGTTCTGGCGATTTCCAACTCGGGCGAAGCGCCTGAACTGGCGAACCTGCTGGCCTTTACCCAGCGCTTTGGGATTCCGCTGATTGGGTTGTCGAGCAAGCCGGAAAGCACGTTGATGAAACAGGCGGACGTGCACCTGTTGATCCCGTCTTTGGGCGAGGCTTGCGGCTTTGGAATGGTGCCCTCGGTCTCGACCACGCTGACGCTGGCGATGGGTGATGCGCTGGCGATTGCCCTTATGAAGTATCGCGATTTCAAACCCGAAGATTTCCGCGCCTTTCACCCCGGCGGCAAGCTGGGCGCGCAGCTTTCGACTGTGCGTGATCTGATGCACAAGGATTTGCCCTTGGTTCCTGTTGGCACACCAATGAGCGAGGCCTTGCTGGTCATGAGTCAAAAAAGCTTTGGCGTCGTTGGCGTTACGGATGAAACTGCCCGCCTTTTAGGTATCGTGACCGATGGCGACCTGCGCCGGAATATGGATGGCCTTTTGGATAAAAACACCGAAGAGGTCATGACGCGTGACCCGCTTACCATCGCACCGAATGCAATGGCGGAAGAGGCGGTCGCGATCATGAACGACCGCAAGATTACGTCGTTATTCGTGGTTGATCCCGCTGCTCAAGGACGCGCCGAAGGCTTGTTGCACATCCACGATTGCCTGCGCGTCGGGCTGGGTTAGACGGGAGGTATAGCAGTGGACGGACATTCACGCAGGGTACAGTTCCTCAAGGTGTTGCTGCCGCTGGTGGCCATCCTGATTCTATCCAGCGTATTCCTTTTGTCCCGCAGTATCGATACCAGCGTGAACGTGCCCTTTGCGCAAAATGATATTGACGAACGGCTGGCGGATCAGGTGGTCACACAGCCAAACTACCGCGGCACCACGCGCAAGGGTGAAGAGGTTCAGATTCAGGCGATCCGGGCCACGCAGGGGACCGGGGCATCCACTCCGACTGCCGCAGAATTCCGCGGTCGTCTGGGGTTGTCGAATGGCGGTGTCATTACGCTGGATTCAAATTCGGGCGTGCTGCGGCCTGACAAGAACTCGGCCACCTTTGTTGGTGACGTGGTCATCACGTCAACGGATGGCACTGTCGTCACCACCGAACTGCTGAACACCGCACTCAACGAAATCCGGGGCGACGCGCCGGGTCAGGTCAATGGAACTGGTATCATCGGCAATTTTACGGCGGGTGGGATGACCTTCGGCACGGAAAAAAAGGATGGTCCTGTCCATATTATTTTTACAGATGGCGTGAAGCTGATATACGAGCCCGAAAAGGCAGAAAGATAACCTGTGACAAATTTTCGTTTTGTTCTGATTTGTTGCGCTCTGACCCTGGGTGCTTTTGGTGCGGCTGCGCAGGAAACGCAGGTCGCGTTTGGCGCTGTCCAAGCAGATCCTAGCCAACCAGTCGAGGTGACATCGGAACGGTTGAACGTCAATCAAGAGGACGGATCGGCCGAGTTTCTGGGAAATGTGATCGTTATTCAGGGTGAGATGCGCCTGACGGCTGAGCGCGTGTTGGTGATCTACAATGAGGAACGCTCGGGCATTGAGCGGATGGAAGCGACCGAAGATGTGGTTCTGGTCAGCCCGCCCGATGCGGCCGAGGGTGACTGGGCTGAATATACCATCGACTCGGGCGTAATCGTAATGAAGGGCAATGTGCTGTTGACACAGGGGCCCAGCACCATCAGTGGCGATCAGATGAATGCCAACCTGACGACTGGCACAGCTACGATGACTGGAAATGTCAAAACCATCCTGCAACAGGGCGAAAACTGATGACGCGGCCTGAATTGACCGTGGCCCATGGGCAATCAGGCCTTCGGATAGAAAAACTGCGGAAATCCTATCGCAAGAAAACGGTGATCCGGGATGTGTCGATGACGCTCGACCGGTCCGAAGTTGTTGCGCTGCTGGGGCCAAACGGTTCAGGCAAAACCACAACGTTCTATTCGGTCGCTGGTCTGGTGTTCCCCGAGGCCGGCACCGTCACGATTGACGGGCAGACCGTGACGACCTTGCCGATGTATCGCCGTGCGCGGCTGGGCATCGGCTATCTGCCGCAGGAAATGTCGATTTTTCGCGGTATGAGCGTTGAGGACAATATCGCTTCGGTGCTCGACATCTCGGTGAAGCATGTTCATCGCCGCAAAGAACGACTTGAGGAATTGCTGTCGGACTTCTCGATAGAACATCTGCGTCGGGCACCTGCGCTGGCGTTGTCGGGCGGGGAACGTCGCCGTGTCGAGATTGCGCGCTGCCTCGCGGCTGATCCGAAATACCTGCTTTTGGACGAACCTTTTGCCGGTGTTGATCCGATCAGCGTCGGTGACATCCGCCACCTTGTTGCCGACCTGAAAAAGCGCGGCATCGGTGTTTTGATCACCGATCATAACGTGCGGGAAACGCTCGAGATTGTGGATCGCGCCTACATCCTGCATGATGGTCAGGTCCTGATGTCCGGCACACCGGATGAAGTGGTCGAAAACGAAAACGTACGCCGCGTGTACTTGGGCGAAAACTTCCGGATTTCATAAGCTTGCGCAATATTGCGCCGACGGTATGGCGGATTTTACGTATATGCACGTCTGTTTTGATTGACTCTTTCGCCGTCTCTTGCCTCAATTGGGCTATGGCGTTTCTTCGGTTCCCGTCTGGATCACGATCCCCCTTCTTTGAAGGGAGGCAGGTACGGCTACCGCGGAATATGCCTTTATCCCCCACCCGATAAAAAGACATGCGTCGCGCTACGTGACGTAAGAATGGGTGTGAATTGTGAAGGAGATCACATGCGTTACCAAATCAGCGGAAAACAGATCGACATCGGTGCGGCGCTGCAGACTCACGTGCAGACCGAGCTGGGCGAGGTTGTGGGTAAATATGCCCAGCGACCTACAGATGCCAACGTCGTCTTTTCCCGTTCAGCGCATGAATATGTATGCGAAACCACAGTGCATCTTTCCACTGGCCTGACAGCGCAGGCCAAGGCCCATGCGACTGAAATCTATGCGGCCTTCGAAGGCTGCTGTGACAAGATGGAAACACAACTGCGCAGGTATAAGCGGCGGCTGAAGGACCATCACAAGGATCGTGCAGAGCCTGTTGAACTCTTCGGGGCGTCGTCTTATATCCTCGCCTCTGATGAATCTGAGTCGGCTGACGAACCCGAATCCCTGCAGCCGATGATCGTGGCCGAGATGGAAACCAAGATCCCATCGCTGAGTGTTGGTGAAGCCGTTATGCAGATGGAACTTGCCGGTGCCCCGGTGCTGGTGTTCCGGAATGAAAACAAGGATGGATTGAACGTCGTGTATCGTCGGGAAGACGGCAACATAGGCTGGATTGATCCGTAACAGGCAAGAATAGCAAAGGCGCGCCCCCGCATCTGTGGGAGCGTCGCCATGGAGCGTAATCATGGAGCTTTCGAGCATACTGAAGCCCGAGGCAGTCCGCGTATTGTCTTCTGCTTCCAGCAAGAAGCGGTTGTTTCAGGAAATTGCGGATGTGGCTGATGCGACACTGGGCCTTGAAGCTCAGCTCGTCGTTGACGCGCTGCTAGAGAGAGAAAGCCTCGGGCCAACCGGTGTTGGGCATGGCGTGGCGCTCCCGCATGCAAGGATGGGCGGGTTGGAAAGTGTTTCGGGCGTGTTCGTGATGCTTGAAAAGCCGCTTGATTTTGGCTCGGTTGACCGCCAACCGGTCGATATCGCTTTTGCGCTGTTCGCGCCCGAAGAGGCCGGGGTGGATCACTTGAAAGCGCTTGCGCTGGTGTCTCGTACCTTGCGCGATACGTCAGTCTGCTCGAAGCTGCGCGCCAACCCGGATCCGGTCAAGCTGTATGCCATTCTGACCGAAGCACAATCGATGCAAGCCGCTTAGTTTACATAAGAAAAAGCCCCCGGACATCCGGAGGCTTTTTCGGGTTCCACCGCGACTACCCGCCGGTGCCCATTTCCAATGTCCACCAGATTTTGCCGCCGCCTTCCTGATGCCAGGCAAACCCCATTTGCGTAGCCTTCGGATCCATGATCACCGAGCGCGGCCCGGGTTCCTGCATCCAGGCAGCGAGGGTCTCGGTCTCGGTCTCATAGGTCTCAGAGATCGCTTCACCCAGGAAGGTACCAAAGTAGCCCACGCGCCGCGCGCGGTCGATCGGAGAGGACCCGTCCGACCCAAAATGCCACGGGCGATTCTGTCGGGCCATGTCCTTTGAATGTGTTGCCGCGGCAGCGTTCAGTTGTGCGTTCAGTTGCACGGGCTGCAAGCCTTGGGCCTGACGCAGCGCATTGACCGAATCAAGCATGCGGAACTGCAGTTTTTCGGAGTTTCGCCCGATCTTGTAAACTGTCGGCAATGGCCGCCCGTCCGAGCCATAAGTCGGAGTGCTGGTTGGAGTACACGCTGCCAGCGCAACAACGCATGCAAAAAGGAAAGAAACTATACGCGTCATGATTAGCCTGATGATTGGTTTAACCTAGGGCATAGCGCGACAGGCGGCCTTGGGCAAACGAACGGTGCCCCCATTTCGCATGATTCTGCCGGTTTGGTTTGCGACTGAAGCATTCTGGCAATAGAATATGTGAGATTTTCAGGTTGGCCTTAGCAGAGGACCGTTCATCATGGTCAAAAAATACTTACACACTTCTACCCGTCGTGGGTTCCTTGCCGGAGCGTCGGCAGTATTGGCCTCTCCTGCTATCGCGCAATACATACCCGGCGATCCGCTGCGCCCCGCGCCCGAGCCGGAACCGCAGGTGCGTCGGAACATTTCGGGTTTTCGCGCGCAGGATTGGCGAACCTATTTCTCAAATACAAATAACGGCGCGATCCTGGTTGATACAATTTCTCGTGCGTTACATTACTGGTCCGACGACCAGAGAACCTACAAACTCTACCCGTCTTCAGTGCCATTGACCGAGGAATTGACCCGTCGTGGCCGGACCAGCGTGATCCGCAAGGTTGAAGGTCCAAGCTGGTCTCCGACGCCATCGATGAAAAAGCGAAACCCCGAATGGCCGGACTATATTCCGCCAGGTCCGGATAACCCGTTGGGAACACACGCTTTGTATCTCAGCTGGAAATATTACCGTATTCACGGCACGCATGATACCCGCAAGATCGGGCGCCGATCGTCCAATGGGTGTATTGGCTTGTTCAACGAAGATATCGCAGAATTGTTTTCAATGACGAATGTTGGCACGCAAGTGTTGCTAATTTGACCACATTTTTGCTCACGAACCCGCTTGCAGCGCAAGTTGCAATTGCATTCCAGTCAGATAGCTGATTAGAAAAATAACACGAGGTAAGTCTTGGGTGCGCGGTTTCACTATTTGGAATCGTGCAAATTCTGGAGGTTAATATGAAGAAACTCGTTCTCGCCGCTGCACTGACCGCTGCTGCTTCGACCGCTTATGCCGGTAACCTGGAAGAGCCGATTGTCGAAGCACCGGTTGTTGTGGAAGAAACACAGGGCACGTCGCAGGGTATCCTGCTGCCGCTGATCCTGCTGGTCGTCGTAGCCGCAGCTGTTGCAGCAAGCTAATTTGACGAGCGTTATCTAGAGAAAAGGCGGTGGAGCACTCCACCGCCTTTTTTCATGCCTGGTTGCAAAGATGGCTCAGTCCAACCAGCCCTTCAGGTTATCTTCGATCACTTTGCCAAGGGCTTCGATGTGCGAATCGTCATCGTTGAGGCAAGGGATGTAAGTAAACTCCTCACCGCCCGCTTCCTCGAAGCTCTCTTTTATCTCTTCGTTAATTTCTTCCAGCGTTTCGATGCAATCGGCTGAAAATGCGGGTGCGATGACGGCGATGTTTTTCTTGCCCTGTTTGGCCAAGTCCGCCACGTGGTCAACGGTATAGGGTTTCAACCATTCCTCGGGGCCAAAGCGCGACTGGAACGTCGACGTGATCTGATCATCTGGCCAGCCCAGCCGTTCCTTCAGCAATCTTGTCGTCTTGGCGCATTGGCAATGGTAGGGATCGCCCTGTTGCAAGTACCGTTCCGGCATACCGTGGTACGAACAAACCAGGATATCCGGCTTGGATTCCATCTGGGCATAGGCGTTTTCCACCGACCGGGCCAATGCGTCGATATAGGCGGGCTCATCGAAATAGGGTGGTACCGTGCGGGCTGAGGGTTGCCAGGCTTCATCCATCAATGCACGGAAGAACTGATCGTTGGCGGTCGCGGTAGTAGCGCCCGCATAATGCGGGTAAAGCGGGAAAAAAAGCATGCGATCACATCCTGCGGCTACCATTTCGCGCACTTTCGATTTGGTCGACGGGTTTCCGTAGCGCATGCAGAAGTCGACCAGCACCTGATCTCCATAGCGCGCCTGCATCGCTTTGCGCATCTTGGCTGTCTGGTCCTTGGTGATCGTCATGAGTGGGCTTTCGCCCTTATCGTGGTTCCAGATCGACTTGTAAGCCTCACCCGAGCTGAAAGGACGCTTGGTCAGGATGATGCTTTGTAAGATCGGCTGCCACTTCCACTTGGGATAGTCGATCACGCGCTGATCCGACAGAAACTCGTTCAGATACCGCCGCATTGGCCAATAGCTATAGTCATCCGGCGTGCCCAGATTGGCCAGCAGGATACCAACACGGCCCATTTTGACCTTGGGGTGGTCTGCGGGGGCATGGGATGGGCGGGTGGCGTCAAACATGTCGGGCTTCCTGAATTTCTGCGTATCGGGCTGAGATAACTGGAAAAGACCAGTCGTCAATCGGGCAGTTTGCCTTCTTTTGTTCCCAAGGCATCGGCAAGGCGCGCTTTGGCCGATCCTGGTCGCAAGGGTCTTTGTTGGCTTTCGTCGGGTGACCAGCCGGTCAGGCAGATCAATTCGTATGTTGCGGGCAGCCGCCCTGAAGGGGTCGAGAAGTGGCAGGCATAGATCTCTTGGGCGCGCGAAAAAATCTTCCTTTGTGTGGGGTGTTTCACACGCCCGGACAAGCTGTTGGTCTCTCCCATCGCGCGCAGGTCATGCATCAGGTGGGTCAGGTCGCGATATTCCGCCGTCAGACGGGCGGTGTCGGCGACTGGCAGGGCAAGTCCTGCCCGTTGCAGCAAGCCGCCCAGATCGCGTAGTTCGGCCATGGGCGCGATGCGTGGGCTGAGCCCCCCGCTGACCTCGATCTCGGCTTGTCCAAGGACGGCACGCAGCTCGTGCAGGGTTTCGCCTCCCAGACATACCACCAACAGCAACCCATCTGGCCTTAGGGCTCGGTGGCATTGGATCAGTTGGCCCACGGGATCATTGGCCCAGTGCAGCGCCATGGCGTGGATCACCAGATCATGCGCCTTGGGGTGCAAGGCCAGAACCTCATCATCCGGGATAACCTGTGCGTTGGTCAGAACATTCTGCCAAATCTGTCGGAACGGCGTCACGATCGCTGGGGCCGTGAAGGTTTTGTTAACCATAGAGAGGCGATCCTGCACTTCGTCCACGGCGGCATGATGCAGGAACAGGGCCTCATCCCGCGCTCGGGCACGGTGCCGGTCAAGTGCCCGGCGGTCGAACAGAGAGGGTGCAGTGGAGTCAGGCAGCTTCATAGGGCGGAATTATCGCATCTTGCAGCGAATTCAAACCGCTGTTCAACTCATCTATCCCGCGCGGTGTCTGGGATGCGGTGATCTGACCGAAACCGATTTTGGTCTGTGTGGTTCTTGCTGGCGCGATACGCCCTTTATCGGCGGCCTCGTATGTGAAAGTTGCGGCGTGCCTCTGCCGGGCGCGCCAGACGGTCATCGAATTGAATGTGATGACTGTATGAAAACACCCCGCCCATGGAGCGCCGCGCGCGCCGCGCTTTTGTACGAGGGCAAGGCAAGGTCGTTGATTCTGGCGTTGAAACATGGCGACAGACCGGAATTGGCCCGCCCAGCGGCCAGGTGGATGGCGCAGGCTGGCAGGGACTTGATACGCGATGATATGCTGATTGCGCCGGTGCCGTTGCATTGGTCGCGATTGGTCAAACGGCGATATAACCAGTCGGCGCTGTTGGCGCAGCATTTGGCGCGCGAAACCGGGCTGGACGTTTGCCCGGACCTTTTGAAGCGCCGGGTCCGGACGCCGGTTCTGGACGGGAAAACCGCAGCGGAACGGGCAGATACCCTGTCAGGCGCGATTTCACCCCACCCCGGACGCCTGCATCGGATGCACGGCCGGGATGTGCTGTTGGTAGATGACGTCATGACCTCGGGCGCGACACTGACGGCCTGTGCACGTGTCTGCCGTGAAGCTGGCGCAAATCATATTTTTGTGTTGGCTCTGGCGCGCGTTGCCAAGGATGCCTAATTCGCACAAGATTGTAAAAAATCTGAAGGACAAGAAATGAAACCGGTTGAAATCTACACCTCGCCGCTGTGCGGCTACTGCCACGCGGCCAAACGTCTGCTGAAACAGAAGAAAGTTCAGTTCAAAGAAGTCGATGTGCTGATACATCCCAAACGCAAGCCCGAAATGATCAAGCGAGCGGGCGGCAAACGCACCGTGCCGCAGATTTTCATCGGTTCACAACATGTCGGCGGCTGCGATGAGCTCTATGAACTTGAGCGGCAGGGCAAGCTGGACCGTCTGCTGGCGGCCTGATGAAATCCGCGCTGCTGCAACTCACCTCGTCGGATGATCCGGTCGAAAACCTGGCGACCGTTCGCGGCCTGTTGGCCGAGGCGGCAGGCCAGGGCGCGCGGTTCGTCCTGACGCCCGAGGTGACGAATTGTGTCTCTACCAGCACAACGCGGCAGCGCGCGGTTCTTCAGCATGAAGAAGACGACATCACGCTCGCGGGTCTGCGCGATCAGGCCGCTGAGCTGGGCGTTTGGCTGCTGATCGGCTCGCTTGGTATCAAAACCCATGACGCTGACGGACGCTTTGCCAACCGCTCCTTCCTGATCGACCCGCAAGGGCAGATCGTGGCAAAGTACGACAAGATTCATATGTTCGACGTACAAGTCACCGAGTCTGAGACGTTCCGCGAATCAAAGAACTACCGTCCGGGTGATAAGGCCGTTTTGGCCCAAACCGACTTTGGTACGATTGGGATGACTATCTGCTACGATATTCGGTTTCCACATCTCTATGCGTCTCTGGCGCAAGCAGGCGCGCGGATTCTTACTGTTCCGGCGGCATTTTCCCCAGTGACCGGCGCAGCGCATTGGGAATCGCTGCTGCGTGCACGGGCGATTGAGAATGGCGCATGGGTGCTGGCACCTGCGCAAACCGGAGAGCACGCGAAAACCCGTGGAAAGACCCGCCACACATACGGCCACAGTATGGTCGTGGCCCCGTGGGGAGAGGTCGTTGTCGACGCAGGGACCGATCCGGGCATTCACTTTTTCGATTTGGATGATAGTTCTGTGACTGAGGCGCGTCGCCGCGTGCCCTCGTTGACGCACACCCGTCGTTTTGACGGGCCCTGATCCAGAATCGGACCATGACAGACGATCACAATGCCCTCGCGGTCACGCTGTTCAGCGAGATCCTGACCGCAGACCAGCTATTGCGCAACCGGCTCAGCCGGGTGCTGCCAAAGGGCATGGAGATTTCACATTTCTCGGTTCTGAACCATCTGGTCTTTGTGGGCGACGAACGGTCGCCTGCGCAACTGGCAGGCACGTTCCACGTCACGCGCGGGGCGATGACCAACACTCTGGCCAAGCTGGAATGGGCCGGATACATCCACATTCGTCCCGATTGGGACGATGCCCGCCGCAAGATGGTTGCTATCAGCCCCGCAGGACGACGCGCGCGCGATCAGGCAATCGCGTCAATCGCGCCGATGATCAACCGCGTGGTGGAAGAGTTAGGTGTTGAGCGCGTGCGCAGCACGTTGCCGGTGCTGCGCGATCTGCGAATCCAGTTGGAAGGCGAATAGCTTTAGCTTGGCTTCACACTCGCCGTCACATAGTTCACGCTCAAATCCCGGTCTGAGATCGACCAGCTCCAGAGAATCGGATTGAAGACAAAGCCTTTGCGATCTACCGGCTCCAAACCCGCCTGACGCAGCAGGTCGAACAACTCGTCGGGCGTGATGAACTTGCTCCACTCATGCGTGCCGCGTGGCAGCCAGCGCATGACCACTTCGGCCCCGAAAATAGCCATCGCATATGATTTCGGGTTGCGGTTGATGGTCGAGCAGATTTGCAGCCCGCCGGGTTTTAGCAGTTGTTGTGTTGCGGTGAGATACGAGAGCGGATCGGCCACATGCTCCACCACCTCCATGTTCAGCACCACATCGAATTGCTCACCTGCGGCAGCCATGTCTTCGGCCGTGGTGTGGCGGTAATCGATCTCAAGCCCGGAATGCTCGGCATGAATGCGGGCGACGGGCAAATTGCGTTCAGCTGCGTCCGCGCCAACAACCTCGGCGCCCAAACGGGCCATGGGTTCGCTCAGCAAGCCACCGCCGCAACCGATATCCAGTAGGCGAAGGCGTTCGAAAGGCTTAGGCGACTTTAAATCCCGGTCGAATTCTCCTGCGATCTGCTGTGTGATATAGTCAAGACGGCAGGGATTCAGCATGTGCAGAGGCTTGAATTTCCCATGCGGGTCCCACCATTCCGCGGCCATCGCCTCGAATTTTGCGATCTCGGACGGGTCCACAGTATTCGGATGCGCTTGCATTCCTGTCTCCGTATGCTCTTTTACGTTAAAGGACTATATAGGGCGATAATGGACAAGTACCCGGACCAAAAGCGCGCAGTGCAATATCTGTACCCGCCGATCGACCCGTTCGATCAGCGCATGGTCGATGTTGGCGAAGGCCACCGTATCTATATGGAACAGTGCGGCAATCCCAATGGCGTGCCGGTTGTGGTCCTGCACGGTGGGCCGGGGGGCGGCTGCAGCCCGGCGATGCGACGCTATTTTGACCCGAATACGTACCGGGTGATTCTATTTGATCAACGCGGCTGCGGTCGATCACGGCCACACGCATCAGTGACCGATAACACCACCTGGCATCTGGTGGCAGATATCGAACGGCTGCGGACCCTGCTGGATATCGACGACTGGACTGTGTTTGGCGGCAGTTGGGGCGCCACACTGGCGTTGATCTACGCACAGGCGCATCCGGACCGCGTGAATCGATTGGTGCTGCGCGGCGTGTTTTTGGCCACGCAGGCCGAATTGGATTGGTTCTACGGCGGCGGGGCCGGCAAGTTCTGGCCCGAGCAATGGGCAAAGTTCACCGCGCTGCTGACCGAGGGCGAACTGTCCGACACGATCGGCGCCTACAACAAACGCCTCTTCTCGGGGGATCGCGCCACTGAAATCCTGTACGCGCGGGCCTGGTCCGCGTGGGAGAATGCATTGGCGTCGATTCACGCGCAAGGTGGGGTTGGGGAAAGCCCTGGTGAATACGCGCGCGCCTTCGCGCGGCTAGAGAATCACTATTTCATGAATGCTGCTTTCCTTCAGAAGGATGGGCAGATCCTCGAGCAGATTGGTAAGATCGCACATATTCCCGGACATATCGTGCAGGGCCGTTATGACATGATCTGCCCGCCGCAGGCGGCGTGGGCCCTTGCTGATCGCTGGCCCAATGCCGAGCTGAAGATGGTACGCAACGCGGGCCACGCTTTGTCTGAACCCGGCATCAGTGCCGAGTTGGTTCGAATCATGGACCGCGTGGCCGAGGGGGTAGCATGACCCGGATTGACCGCCGCGCTCTGTTCGCCTCGGGTGCCGCGGCTGCCTTGTTAGCGGCGACGGGTAAGTCACTGGCGGATACGCCAAAGGCGGGGGGTGCTCTACGATTGGCCGTGCCGCGCGACGATAGTCTGGAGCTGGTGGCGCGCGGGGCTGTTTTTGATACGCTGACCGAGATTGCGCCCGACGGCACGTTGCGCGGCGAATTGGCGACTGGCTGGCATACCGATGCCGAAGCGCGTGTCTGGCGTTTTGACCTGCGAAAGGGTGTTACCTTCCACGACGGCGCACCGCTGGAAGCCGCCGATGTGGTGGCTGTTCTGAGTGAGGTCGGACAAGCTGAGGCACTTGCTGCAGATTCGGTTCGGCTGGAGCTTGCCGAGGCTAACCCGGGCGTTCCCTTCCTTCTGGCTGACAACCGCTTTGTCATCACCCGGGGCGGACAGGGCGTAACGCCGCTGAACAAGGCAAACGGCACCGGATGCTACCGGGTGGAACGCGCGGATGACGATCGTCACTTCCTGGGCCGCAAAGTGTCCGGGCATTATAAGGACGGTTCGGCAGGGTGGGCGGAGACGATCGAAATCATCGTTATCCCCGATGCACGTGTACGGGCTGAAGCGCTGCGGGACGGATATGTCGATGTGGCCGCGTTGCCGGCAGGTGGCGGTCTGAAAAACCAGCGTGGATTGCGATATTTCCCGAGTGAATCGGACATGGCGCTGGCCGTGGCCCCGCATGTGGGCATGCCGCGTCAGATTGCTACGGGCCGCGCGCTTGATGATGGCCGCATAGCCGAACGGTGGTGGTTGGCGTAAATCAGGCCACGCAACGCGCTAGGGGTTGCAGATTCGGGAAACCGCGCGTATATGCAGGTGCAACAGCGGCGTGTCGGGCTTCGGTCCGGGGCTCCACCGGAAAGTTCGACGGGCCGCGCGCCCGTTTTTTTGTGCCCGTTCGAAGGGTAGAGCACCAGATGACAAATGACCTGATAGCCAAGGCAGCCATAGACCGGCGACTCGCGGAAATCATTACGCCCGTGATCGAGGATTTGGGGTACGAGCTTGTCCGCATCCGCTTGATGAGCGGCAAGCAGACCACGCTGCAGATCATGGCTGACAAGCCCGATGGTGGCATTGAAGTTGATGATTGCGCCGAGATTTCCAACGCCGTCAGCGCCACGCTGGATGTCGAGGATCCGATCCTTGACGCCTATACGCTGGAAGTGTCCAGCCCGGGCATCGATCGACCCCTGACGCGTCTGAAGGACTTTGAGATGTTCGAAGGGTATGAGGCCAAGATCGAGACTGCTGAACTGATCGACGGTCGTCGGCGGTTTAAAGGGGAACTGGCCGGGATCGAAGGGAATGAGGTTCTGATCAACATCCCCGAAGGGAGTGAGACCATCACCATCGGTCTGCAATTCGACTGGCTGAGCGACGCCAAGCTGGTCCTGACCGATGACCTGATCAAGGAAATGCTGCGCCAGCGCAAGGATGCGGGTGCCCTGAACGAAAACGCTTTCGACGAGATTGAGACCGAAGGGTCCGAAGAGGAGACGAACTGATGGCAATCACCTCAGCCAACCAGCTGGAGCTGCTGCAGACCGCCGAGGCCGTGGCCCGCGAAAAGATGATCGACCCCGGTCTGGTTGTCGAAGCGATGGAGGAATCGCTCGCCCGCGCCGCCAAGAGCCGTTACGGCGCGGAAATGGACATTCGTGTCTCCATCGACCGCAAGACTGGCAAGGCGACCTTTACCCGCGTCCGTACAGTAGTCGAGGATGAGGAGCTTGAGAACTATCAGGCTGAGATGACCGTCGAACAAGCGCGCCAGTACATGGAGTCGCCCGAGGTTGGTGACGTTTTCGTCGAAGAAGTGCCGCCGGTTGAAATGGGCCGTATTGCTGCTCAGTCGGCCAAGCAGGTGATTCTGCAGAAGGTTCGCGAAGCGGAACGTGACCGCCAGTACGAAGAATTCAAAGACCGCGCAGGTACCATCATCAACGGTGCGGTCAAACGCGAAGAGTTCGGCAATGTCATCGTCGATCTGGGCGGTGCTGAGGCCGTTCTGCGCCGCAACGACAAGATCGGTCGCGAAAGCTATCGCCCGAATGATCGTGTGCGGGCGTATATCAAGGAAGTCCGTCGCGAGGTTCGTGGCCACCAGATCTTCCTGTCGCGCACCGCGCCGGAATTCATGGCCGAGCTGTTCAAGATGGAAGTGCCGGAAATCTATGATGGCATCATCGAGGTCAAGGCTGTGGCACGTGACCCCGGTTCGCGCGCCAAGATTGCCGTGATCTCTTATGACGGCTCAATTGATCCCGTCGGTGCCTGCGTTGGTATGCGCGGCAGCCGCGTGCAGGCCGTTGTGAACGAGCTGCAAGGCGAAAAAATCGACATCATCCCGTGGAACGAAGATCAGCCGACCTTCCTTGTGAATGCGTTGCAGCCTGCCGAAGTTTCCAAGGTGGTTCTGGACGAAGAAGCCGGCAAGATCGAAGTTGTGGTACCTGAGGAGCAGCTGAGCCTTGCCATCGGTCGCCGCGGTCAGAACGTGCGTCTGGCCAGCCAGTTGACCGGCCTGGACATTGACATCATGACCGAAGCCGAAGAATCGGCACGTCGTCAGAAGGAATTCGAGGCGCGCACCAAGCTGTTTATGGATAGCCTGGACCTGGACGAATTCTTTGCGCAGCTACTGGTTTCGGAAGGCTTCACCAACCTCGAAGAGGTGGCCTATGTCGAGATCGATGAGTTGCTGGTCATCGACGGTGTCGACGAAGGGACCGCGCAAGAACTTCAGACCCGTGCGCGCGAGTTTCTGGAAGCACAGGCCAAGGCGGCGCTGGACAGTGCGCGGGCGCTGGGCGCCGAGGATAGCCTTATTGAATTCGAAGGCCTCACACCCCAGATGGTAGAAGCGCTGGCCAAAGACGACGTGAAGACGTTGGAAGATTTCGCAACCTGCGCCGACTGGGAACTGGCTGGCGGCTGGACGACCGTCGACGGTGAGCGGGTCAAAGATGACGGCGTGCTTGAACCTTTCGGTGTTTCTTTGGAAGAAGCGCAGGATTTGGTCATGACCGCTCGCATCATGCTAGGCTGGGTTGACCCGGCCGAGTTGGCGCAGACCGAAGAAGATGGCGAGTCTGTAGATGAGGAGGCCGAGGCCTGATCTCAGGTCTCGGGGTAGGCGCATGGGTCGCGGTGGCGTCCATAAAGATCGGTCCGAAGGACCTGAGCGTAAGTGCATCGCCACGGGCGAGGTGCAACCCAAATACGGGTTGATCCGCTTTGTGACTGGGCCGGACGGTCAGGTCTATCCGGATGTCGCGGCGAAATTGCCGGGGCGCGGGGTCTATGTGTCGGCAGATAGAACGGCCTTGGACAAGGCGGTGGGCAAAAAACTGTTCGCGCGCGGGTTCAAGTCTCAGGTAAATGTGCCTCAGGACTTGGTGGACGAGGTCGAAAAGCAGGTCTCACGCCGTGTGATCGAGTTGTTGAGCCTGGCACGCAAGTCCGGCGATGCGGTCGCCGGGTACGAAAAAGTCAAGACGTGGCTGGACCGGGAAGAGGCTCAGGTACTGATTCAGGCCGCTGATGGATCGGGGCGCGGAAAGTCGAAACTCAGCACGCCGCACTTCGGAAAATACATCGGCTGGCTGACGGCGGACGAGTTAGGGCAGGCTTTTGGGCGCCAAACGGTGATTCATGCGGCCTTGGCCTCTGGTGGACTCGCCAAACGTGTTGTAGAGGAAGCGCAGCGCCTGCGTGGCTTGCGCGAAACGGATGACGGCGGCAGGGGCCGCGCGGAAGGGTAAGAAGCTTTATGAGCGATAATGACGGCAAAAAGACATTGGGTCTTCGTGGCGGGGCACGCCCCGGAAATGTGAAACAGAGTTTCAGCCACGGACGCACTAAGAATGTCGTGGTGGAAACCAAACGCAAACGCGTGGTGGTCCCCAAGCCGGGTGCTGGAAAGCCAGGCGGCGGAGCTGCGCCCTCGGGCGATCCTTCGCGCCGCCCTGCCGGGATTTCCGACGCAGAGATGGCCCGTCGGATGAAAGCGTTGCAGGCCGCCAAAGCGCGCGAGGCTGAAGAAGCCGCCGAGCGTGAAGCGGCAGAGAAAGCGCGTGAAGAAGAACGCGCCCGGCGGCGTGCAGAGCAAGAAGCCAAAGAACGCGAACAGCGTGAGGCCGAAGAACGCGCACGCCAAAAGGCGGAAGATGAAGAGCGCAAGCGCAAGGAAGCGGAAGAAGCTGCCCAACGCGCTGCTGCTGCCCCGGCTCCGGAAGAGCCCAAGGCCGCACGCGCCCCGGCCAGCAAACCCGCGCCTGCTGCGGCTCCGCGCAAACAGGACCGCGAACGCGAACAGCGTGGCCGCGGCAAAGGGCGCGATGACAACCGTCGCTCCGGTAAGCTGACACTCGGTCAGGCCACTGGTGGCGAAGGCAATCGCCAGCGTTCGATGGCGTCAATGAAGCGCAAGCAGGAGCGTGCGCGCCAGAAAGCCATGGGCGGTCCGGTTGAGCGGGAAAAGGTGATCCGCGACGTTCAGTTGCCTGAGGCGATCATGGTCTCGGAACTGGCCAACCGCATGGCCGAGCGTGTGGCAGACGTGGTCAAGTCGCTGATGCAGATGGGTATGATGGTCACGCAGAACCAGACCATCGACGCCGATACCGCCGAACTGATCATCGAGGAATTCGGTCACAAGGTGACGCGCGTTTCCGATTCGGATGTCGAAGATGTCATCAAAGAGATCGAAGACGACGAAAAAGATCTGCAGCCGCGTCCGCCGGTCATTACCATCATGGGTCACGTCGACCACGGTAAGACCTCGTTGTTGGACGCGATCCGCGATGCACGTGTTGTGGCGGGTGAGGCCGGAGGTATTACCCAGCATATCGGTGCCTACCAGGTGAAAACCGATGGCGGTACGACGCTGACTTTCCTCGATACCCCGGGCCACGCGGCCTTTACGTCGATGCGGTCGCGCGGGGCTCAGGTCACGGATATCGTGGTTCTGGTTGTGGCGGCTGACGATGCGGTGATGCCGCAGACCATTGAGGCGATCAACCACGCCAAGGCGGCCGAAGTGCCGATGATCGTGGCGATCAACAAGGTCGACAAACCCGATGCCAACCCGGACAAGGTGCGCACCGATCTGCTCCAGCACGAAGTGATCGTGGAGAAAATGTCGGGTGAGGTTCAGGACGTCGAAGTATCTGCCATAACCGGTCAGGGTCTGGATGAGCTGTTGGAAGCCATCGCATTGCAGGCCGAGATTCTGGAACTCAAAGCCAATCCGAATCGCGCCGCCCAAGGTGCCGTGATCGAGGCGCAGTTGGATGTGGGCCGTGGTCCCGTGGCCACCGTTCTGGTTCAGAACGGCACGCTGCATCAGGGCGACATCTTCGTTGTGGGTGAGCAATACGGTAAGGTTCGTGCGCTGATCAACGACAAGGGTGAACGCGTCAACGAAGCTGGCCCCTCGGTTCCGGTCGAGGTTCTGGGTCTGAACGGTACGCCCGAAGCGGGTGACGTTCTGAACGTCACCGAAACCGAGGCACAGGCCCGTGAAATCGCCGCCTACCGTGAACAGGCCGCCAAGGACAAGCGCGCCGCCGCCGGTGCCGCGACCACCCTTGAGCAGCTGATGCAGAAGGCCAAGGAAGACGAAAACGTCACCGAGCTGCCGATTCTGATGAAAGCGGACGTACAAGGTTCGGCCGAAGCCATCGTTCAGGCGATGGAAAAGATCGGTAACGACGAAGTGCGTGTACGTGTCCTGCACTCGGGTGTTGGTGCGATCACTGAAACGGATGTCGGCCTGGCCGAAGCGTCTGGCGCGCCGATCTTCGGGTTCAACGTCCGTGCCAACGCATCGGCGCGGAACACCGCGAACCAGAAGGGCGTGGAAATCCGGTATTACTCGGTGATCTATGACCTCGTGGATGACGTGAAAGCAGCCGCTTCTGGCCTGCTGAGCGCCGAGATCCGCGAAAAGTTCATCGGCTATGCCGAGATTCGCGAAGTCTTCAAAGTTACCGGTGTCGGCAAGGTTGCAGGCTGTCTGGTGACGGAAGGTGTTGCCCGCCGCTCGGCTGGCGTCCGCCTGCTGCGCGACAACGTGGTGATCCACGAAGGCACGCTGAAGACGCTCAAGCGCTTCAAGGACGAAGTGACCGAGGTTCAGTCAGGTCAGGAATGCGGAATGGCATTCGAGAATTATGACGATATCCGCGCAGGCGACGTGATCGAAATTTTCGAGCGCGAAGAAGTTACCCGTACGCTCGACTGATCCGAATTTACCAAGAAACAGAAAACAGCGGCTCAATCGAGCCGCTGTTTTTCTTTCGGCCTAGTGTCCGGCGGGCAAAAACGTTCCCGGATGCATGATGATATCAAAATGCTGCATCCCTTTTTTCAGATCGAAACTGACCGAATGGCCACCCTTCCGTAACAGTTCGGCATAGTCACGACTTTGGCGGATGAATTCAGGCGTGTCCCGTTCGGCCACTGTTACGTGATAGCGCGGACCGGGGGCGGGCAGGTGCAGGATGGGGGACAGGTCATGCACCTCGACCGGGGTCAGTTGTAGCGGGTCGTTGATCGGGGTCAGGCTGATCGGCTCAAGATCATAAACACCGCTGATCAGAATCACATCGCGCACGCGCAAACCGGCCCGGGCGAGCGCATCGGCAGAGGTTGCCATGACCATAGTCGCCAATTGCGCACCGGCACTGTGCCCCGACAGGGTGATTCTGGATGGGTCAAAACCCAAGACGCCCGCGTGTGAGGCCAGCCAAAGAAGCGCATCGCGACACTCGGCAATCATCTGATCCAGCCGTGCATCCGGGGCGAGCGTGTAATTCAAAGTGGCAAAAGACTGTTCGGCTTCGATCAGCGCCGGGGCCATCATGGCCGATTCACGCTGGCTGAGCGCCTGCCAATAGCCGCCGTGAATAAAGACATGCAGCGGCGCGCCAGTGCCTTTGGCGGGAAAGAGATCCAGAACCTGCGTTGGGGTATCGCCATAGGCCAAGTTCTCTTTCACCTCCATCTGCGCGCGATGTCGGGCGCTGAGTGCGGCGTAACTGTCCAGATATGGCGTTAGGTCCCCACCGATCATCGAACGGGGTGAATATTCCTGATCCAGTTCTTCCTGAGAGAACCCGCGGTACAGCATTGCTTACTCCTGCTTGGTGTACATCAGTTCGGTGCGCATGTCGTAGAGATCATGGAAAAAGCGCAAATCCAAGGCCTTACGCAGGAACGAAACGCCGCTGGACCCGCCCGTGCCGGGTTGGTTGCCGATCACGCGCTCGACCGCTGTCACGTGATCGAACCGCCATCGTTGGAATAGGGATTCCACATCCATCAGTTTTTCGGCAAGCGCATACAGGTCCCAATACTGCTTCGTATCGCGGAACACCTGCACCCATATTTTCACGACGCGCGGATCGCCGGAATAGGGTTGCGCATAATCGCGTTCCAGAACGTCCCTGGGTACGTCAAACCCTTGGCGGGCCAACATGAACAGCACCTCGTCGTAAAGCGACGGTTTGGTCAAGGCGTCGTTCAGCATCCCCATAACCTCGGCATCATGCTTGTGAACTTTCAGGGTCGAGGGGTCCTTATTGCCCAGAATGAATTCGATCTGACGATAGCCATAGCTTTGAAAACCGGATGAATTCCCCAGGGCGTGCCGAAAAGTCATGTAGTCTGCGGGCGTCATGGTCAGGAGCGTTTCCCAAGCCGCGATCAACTGCCGCTGGATCGCTTTGACCCGGTCAAGGTTCTTCATCGCGGGGCCAAAATCGTCCTGTTGCAGGAACCTTCGCACCTCGACCAATTGATGATGCATCAGCTTCAACCAGAGCTCGCTGACCTGGTGGATGATGATGAACAGCATCTCATCCGGCTGTGCGGGGTCCTGAAAGGTTTTTTGAAGGTTCAGCAGCGTCTTGAGTTGCAGGAAATCGCCGTAACTCTTGCGATGGGTTTTCGCGAAATCAGTGACCAGAGTATCTTCGATCCCGCGTTCAAGATAGCGGTCATCCTTGTCGCTCATGTGGCCCTCCAAAACGTCTGTGTCACCCTTGTTTAGGGTCTGAGTCTGCACAGCGCCAGAGGCTTAGGTCCAGTCCAAAACCACCTTGCCCGACCGGCCCGATTTCATCGCGGCAAAACCTTCGGCAAAATCATCGACCTTCATCTGGTGGGTAATGACCCTGCTGACGTCCAGACCATTTTGCAACATGGCAATCATCTTGTACCAAGTCTCAAACATTTCACGGCCATAGACGCCCTTGATCGTAATGGCCTTGAACACGATGCGGGACCAGTCCACCGGCGATTTTCCTGGCGGTATTCCCAGCAGAGCAATCCTGCCGCCCATAACCAAAGCCTCTACCATCTGGTCCAGCGCGACCTGTGCGCCCGACATCTCAAGCCCGACATCGAAGCCTTGTTTCATACCCAGTTCGGCGATGACGTCCTTCAGGTCTTCTTTGGACACGTCCACGGTGCGCACCGTGGGCACCACGTGTTCAGCCAGTTCCAGGCGATCGGGGTTGATATCGGTGATCACCACATGCCGGGCACCGGCGTGGCGCGCAACGGCGGCGGCCATAATACCGATAGGGCCTGCGCCGGTGATCAGGACGTCTTCGCCGAGTAAATCAAAGCTAAGCGCGGTGTGAACAGCATTGCCAAGCGGGTCGAGGATTGCGCCTATTTCATCCGGTATGTCGTCCGGCAAGGGCACAACATTGAAAGCAGGCAGTTTCAGATATTGCGCAAACGCGCCCTGTTCGTTCACCCCAATACCCCGCGTTCCGGGATCAAGGTGAAACTTACCCGAACGGCTCTGGCGGCTGTCTTTACCGATCAGGTGCCCCTCGCCCGAGCACCGCTGACCGATCTCAAGCCCGGTTACGTTGCGCCCTATTTCGACGATCTCACCAGCGAATTCGTGACCGGTGATCATCGGGATGGGCACGGTGGCCGCGGCCCACTCATCCCAATTCCAGATGTGAATGTCGGTTCCGCAAATGCCTGTCTTGTTGATGCGGATCAGAACCTCGTCCGGGCCGATCTCAGGCACCGGAGCCTGTACCATCCAAAGGCCTTCTTCGGGCTTGGTCTTTTCCAAGGCTTTCATCGTGTTGGGTCGCATCAGATCACTCGCAAGTCCTTGCCGACCTTGCCGAACGCGGCAAGTGCCCGGTCCAATTCATCCTTTTTCAGAGCCGCATTCATCTGAGTTCTGATCCGCGCCTGACCCCGTGGAACGACGGGGAAGAAGAAGCCCGAGACATAGACCCCTTCATCAAACAACCTGGCGGCCATCTCTTGCGCCAGTGTCGCCTCACCCAGCATGACCGGAATGATCGGGTGTTCGCCTGGCAGCAGGTCAAAGCCCAGCTTTTCCAGCCCCGCGCGCCAGTACTTGGCATTGCCGAACAATTGGGCGCGCAGCATTTCACCTTCTTCGACCAGTCTGATGGCTTCTATACCCGCGGCAACGATGGCTGGCGGTAGTGAATTCGAAAACAGATAGGGCCGCGCCCGCTGTCGCAGCAGGTCGATCACTGGTTGCGGCCCGGCGATATAGCCGCCGATTGCCCCCCCAAGCGCCTTGCCCAAGGTTCCTGTCAGAATGTCTACCTTGACCCCGAAGTGATCCGGCGTGCCAGCGCCGTTTGGTCCCATGAAGCCGGTGGCGTGGCAGTCGTCAACCATGACGATGGCGCCGTATGTGTCGGCCAGTTCCCGGATCTTAGGCAGGTTGGCCAGATAGCCGTCCATCGAAAACACACCATCGGTGGCGATCATGATATGCCGCGCCCCGTCTTCGCGCGCCTGTTTCAACGACGCTTCAAGATCATTCATGTCGTTGTTCTGGTAACGATAGCGTTTGGCCTTGCACAACCGCACCCCGTCTATGATGGAGGCATGATTCAGACTGTCCGAGACGATGGCATCTTCAGGCCCTAACAAAGGCTCGAACAACCCACCATTCGCGTCGAAACAAGCGGCAAACAGGATCGCATCGTCCTGTTTCAGGAACTGCGCCAGCTTTTGCTCTAACTCGCGGTGGATGTCCTGCGTGCCGCAGATAAACCTGACCGAAGCCATGCCGAATCCTCTGGGTTCCATCGCGCCCTTCGCGGCGTCGATAAGGGCAGGGTGATCAGCCAGACCAAGGTAGTTATTGGCGCACAGGTTGATCACATTTTTCCCACCCACCGTAATTTCACCGCTTTGCGGCGAAGTGATCATCCGCTCGCGTTTATAAAGCCCCTCGGAATCGATCTGTGCGAGTGTGTCCGTGATGTGGGACAGGAATGCGTCTGCCATGGCGGTCTCCGTCTATGTGAGTCGCATGTCTAACATAACGGATTAAATTCCCAAATGGGGGAATTCAGTATAAGGGAAAAAAATCCACTAAAACGGAATGTGGCGGCTGTCAGGCGTTTTTTACAATCAGGAACACGCGGGCTGGCCCTTCGGCGACAATCGAATGCGTCACATCCGCAGAATACCGCGCCGTATCGCCCCTTTGCAGGTCGCGGGACGCGCTGCCAGAGGACACACGAACCGAACCCTCAAGAACTGTTAGTTGTTCCCGCGCGCCGCGGGCATGAGGTTGGCTTAACAAGGCACCATCCGCGTCAAACTGGATATCGTAAACCTCATGCCCACCGGCCTCTTCTGGTGGAGAGAGGATACGTATTCGGCAATTTCGCCCCATGTTGTCGATGCTGGGCACTTCGGCGTTGCGCAGCACTTCAACCTGATCGGTGGTGTTGGCCTCGTCCAGTAGGCCCGCGAAATCCACCTGCAAGGCACGAGTCAGGTTCCACAGGGTCGAAATGGTCGGGCTGCTTTCGCCGCGTTCGATTTGGCTGACCATCGAGCGGGACACCCCGCTCAGGTTTGCTACGGCCTCAAGCGACAGGCCTTTTGACCGGCGTGCCTCTTTCAGGCGGGCAGGAAGGCGTGTCAGGATATCGTCGGTATTGTCCGTCATGACGGAATTTCTTGCGTCTTAAGCGGGTGAATGTCAATTCTGTGTGTTACGACACGTTTTGCGCGACAGCCCAATGCTGCAAGTGCATAATCCCGCCGAATCGACAAGGAGTGATCCATGAAAGACATCGTAATTCTAGATGGTGCCCGCACCGCGATTGGAACCTTTGGCGGGGCGTTGTCCTCGACCGCTCCCATCGACCTGGCGACGGTTGCGACCGAAGCTGCGCTGGAACGTTCGGGCGTCGAAGGCGCCCAGATCGGACACGTCGTGTTCGGACATGTGATCAACACCGAACCGCGCGATATGTATTTGTCACGCGTTGCTGCAATCCAGGCGGGTATTCCCAACGGCACCCCGGCGATGAACGTGAACCGGCTGTGTGGGTCAGGCGCACAGGCGATTGTCTCGGCGACACAGGCCCTGATGCTTGGGGACGCCGAATTCGCCGTTGCCGGTGGTGCGGAAAGCATGTCGCGCAGCCCGTATGTCATGCCACAGGCACGATGGGGGGCGAAGATGGGCGATGTCACCTCGCTCGACATGATGCTGGGCGCGCTGAGCTGTCCGTTTGGCACGGGTCATATGGGTGTTACGGCTGAAAACGTTGCGGACGAACATCAAATCAACCGCGAGCAGATGGATGAGTTCGCCCTAACCAGCCAAACCCGCGCGGCAGCGGCAATCGACGCCGGATATTTTGACAGCCAGATCACACCTGTTCAGGTCAAGGTCAAACGCGACATGGTCGACTTCAAGGTCGATGAACACCCCAAGGCTACGACGGTCGAAGCGCTTGCCGGCTTGCGTCCGGTCTTTAAAAAAGACGGCCGCGTCACTGCGGGGAACGCGTCGGGCATCAACGACGGTGCTGCCGCGATGGTTCTTGCAACTGCGGAAGCCGCCGAAAAGGCAGGACTGAAACCCAAAGCGCGTATTCTGGGATATGCACATGCTGGCGTGCGCCCCGAAGTGATGGGCATCGGCCCGGTTCCGGCCGTGCGGAACCTGATGGACAGAACTGGATTGTCGGTAAGCGATTTTGATGTGATTGAAAGTAACGAAGCTTTTGCAGCGCAAGCACTGGCTGTGAATCAGGAGCTTGGGCTGGATGCAACCAAGGTGAACCCCAATGGTGGTGCGATTGCCTTGGGTCACCCGGTCGGCGCAACTGGGGCGATCATCACGCTGAAGGCCCTTTACGAACTGGAGCGTACAGGTGGATCCAAGGGCTTGGTGACCATGTGTATCGGTGGCGGTCAGGGCATTGCCATCGCGATTGAGCGGCTCTGATCAGATACAGATCAAGGGGGCCGCTTGGCCCCCTTTTTCGCGCAACGATTGCGCTGCGCCCAAAGTCACTGCAAGCTTGGCTGATCTTAGCTGAGTGCGTTCAGCAACAGGACCAGTGCTGCACCCGCAGCAGCCCCGACAGCGGCTGGCAATACGGTGGACCAGAAGGCCGACTTCTGGGGTTGATCGTTTTGCGTCTGCGCGATCAGGGCGTTTTCGACCAGACCGGGCAGGCGCGGGCCGAACCGGGCAAGAACCCTTGCGGTTTTACCCAAGTCCTTCAGTGCCGCGCGGGGGCCGATGGATTGCTTGATGTAATCCTCGACCACCGGACGGGCGACCTCCCAGATGTTCATGCGTGGATCCAATGAACGCGCGACACCTTCGACAACAACCATGGTGCGTTGCAGCAGGATCAACTCGGTCCGGGTTTCCATGCCAAAGCGCTCGGTCACCTCGAACAGGTAATTCAGCAGGCGTCCCATCGAGATATGAGAGGCATCCATGCCAAAGATCGGCTCGCCCACCGCGCGCAGGGCACGGGCAAATTCGTCGACATCCTGATTTGCGGGGACGTATCCGGCCTCAAAATGCACCTCGGCCACACGCTTGTAGTCGCGGCGGATGAATCCAAACAATATCTCGGCATAGACCCGACGCGTGTATTCGTCGATATGACCCATGATGCCATAGTCATACGCGATGATGTCACCGTTCGCGGCGACCTTCAGATTGCCCTGATGCATGTCAGCATGGAAAAAGCCATCACGCAGCGCGTGCAGCAGGAACAGACGCAGCACGCGCTCAGCCAGATCGCGGCGATTGTGACCCGCGGCGTCCAGCGCGGCGTTGTCACCCAGCGGAATTCCGTCCGCCCAACTCAGCGTCATGACCCGTCGCGCCGAAAGCGACCACACGATCGGAGGCAGCCAGAACCCGGCATCATCTTTGGTGTTCGCGGCATATTCCGACGCGGCAGCGCTTTCAAGGCGCAGGTCAAGCTCGCCACGCACCACGCCATCAAAATGCTCGATCACATCCATGGGGCGCAAACGGCGCGCACCGGGCGCAAAAAGCTCGATGATCCGAGCGGCGAGGTAGTAGGCGTCGACATCTTTTTTAAAGGCGCGTTCGATCCCGGGGCGCAGCACTTTGACGGCGACATATTCCCCGGTGCTGACCAGCCGCGCCTTATGGACCTGCGCAATTGAGGCCGCCGCGATTGGGTCGCTGAATTCTTCAAAGACATTTTCGACGGGCTGGCCAAGTTCCTTCTGCACCTCGGCCATGGCCTCAGCGCGCGAAAAGGGCGGTAACTTGTCCTGCAAAACGCGCAATTGCGCTGCCAGTTCCGCACCAACTACGTCGGGGCGGGTCGAAAGAATCTGGCCGAATTTGATGTATGCCGGGCCAAGTGCGGTCAGCGCCCGCGTGGCGGGCGGCATTTTCGGATCGCCTTTGTAGCCCAGAAATTGAAAGGGTTTGCCCAGTGCATGCGCCACAATGCGCAAGGCGCGCGGGGCTTCGAAAGCATCCAGAACCACATTCATCGCGCCTGTGCGTTCTAACGTGGCGCCTGTCCGGATCAGGCGGATAATGTTGTGGGGTCCGCGCATGCGTCAGATCTTCCAGCCGGAATGCAGCGCGGCGATACCCATGCTGAGGTTGCGGTACTTGGCGTTTTCGAAACCAGCGGTGCGGACCATATCCAGAAACGCCTCTTGATCCGGGAACTTGCGGATCGACTCAACAAGATATTGATAACTGTCGTAGTCGTTGGCGATCAGCTTGCCCATCCGGGGGATGACGTTGAAACTGTAAAGATCATAGAGCTTTTGCAGCCCGTCATTCGGCAACTGGCTGAACTCCAGCACCATCAGGCGACCACCGGGTTTAAGAACACGGAACGCTTCGTTCAGTGCCTCTTGCGGGCGGGTTACATTCCGAATGCCGAAAGAGATCGTGTAGATGTCAAAGCTGTTGTCATCAAACGGCAACGCCATGGCATCGCCAACCACCCAGTTCAGGCTGTCGGCCATCTGATCCGCCTCGGCGCGCTGTCGGCCTTCGACCAGCATCGGTTCGGTCAGGTCCAGCACGGTTGCATGGCCATAGCCCGCGCGTTTCAGAAAACGGAACGAGATGTCGCCCGTACCGCCCGCCACGTCCAACAGACGCTGACCGGGGCGCGGGGCCAACCAATCCATCATCGCGTCCTTCCAGACGCGATGGATGCCCATCGACATGACATCATTCATCACGTCGTATTTCGAGGCGACCGAGTTGAAAACGCCCTGAACGCGCCCGGCTTTTTCAGCCTCGCGCACGGTTTCGAACCCGAAATGAGTGGTCTTGTCGCTGTTGTCGGACATTTGCCTTGCCGTTTGTCGAATTTCGCCTCTGTTATAGGGCCATACGAACCGGGCACAATGCGGCCCTTTGGATTAGGAGCCATCTAATGCCCGAATTGCCCGAGGTCGAGACAGTAAGACGCGGCCTGAGCCCTGCAATGGAGGGTGTGGTGATCGAACGCGCGGATGTGAATCGCCCCGACCTGCGCTGGCCTTTCCCGGACCGGATGGCCGAGCGGCTGACCGGGCAGCGCGTGGACCGCTTGCGGCGGCGGTCCAAGTACATTCTCGCGGATCTCAACAGCGGTGAAACCTTGCTGATTCATCTGGGCATGTCTGGAAGAATGACGGTATCGGGCGACCCGCTTGGGCAGTTTGCCTTGAAACATCCGATGGCGCAAAAGCATGATCACGTCGTGTTTCACATGGCCAATGGCGCCCGCGTGACCTTCAATGATCCGCGCAGGTTCGGAGCGATGGACCTACTGCCGACAGTCACCGCCGATGAACACAAGCTGCTGTCAGTTCTGGGGCCGGAACCCTTGGGCAATGATTTTCACGAACAACACCTGATCGAGTCGTTCAAGGGAAAGAACACTCCGGTCAAATCTGCGCTGCTGGATCAGGGAATCGTTGCCGGATTAGGCAATATCTACGTTTGCGAGGCGCTTTATCGCGCCGGTGTGTCGCCACGTCGCAAAGCTGGTCAGATTTCTGCAGCCCGCGTGGCATCGCTGGTTCCGATCATCCGTCAGGTCTTGCAGGACGCCATCGAGGCGGGGGGCTCATCCCTGCGTGATTTCCGTCAAGCTGATGGAGAGCTTGGATATTTTCAACACCGCTTTGACGTCTACGGGCGCGAAGGCCAGCCGTGCCGAACCGACGGTTGCGGTGCGGTTATCAGAAGAATCACCCAGTCCGGTCGCTCATCCTTCTATTGCGCGCAATGCCAAAGATAGCTTGATCCAGCGAAATCGCGTGATAAGGAATTGTATCTGAACAGAACAACCGGAAGCTTACATCTCATGGCTTTTGAGACGATCATCGTCGAAATCGAAGACCACGTCGCCCTTATCAAGCTCAACCGTCCGGACGCGTTGAATGCGCTGAACACCCAGCTATTGGCTGAGTTGTGCGATGCGCTTGAAGATGCCGACAAGAACGACAAGGTGCGCTGCATCGTAATTACCGGCTCGGAAAAGGCATTTGCCGCCGGTGCGGACATCAAGGAGATGTCCGAGATGAGCTTTGTTGATGTTTTCAACATCAATTTGTTTGCTGACGCCAATGACCGTGTGTCAGCGATCCGAAAGCCGATTATTGCAGCCGTGGCGGGGTATGCCCTGGGTGGCGGGTGTGAGCTGGCCATGCTGTGTGACTTTATCATTGCGGCCGATACGGCCAAGTTCGGACAGCCCGAGATCAATCTGGGCGTTATCGCCGGGCTGGGCGGATCGCAACGCCTGACGCGCTTTGTCGGCAAATCCAAATCGATGGACATGAACCTGACAGGCCGTTTCATGGATGCAGAAGAAGCCGAACGCGCCGGACTGGTCAGCCGTGTTGTTCCTGCAAAAAAGCTGATGGAAGAGGCTATCGGCGCCGCGCAGAAAATCGCGGAGAAATCACAGCTAAGCACAATGGCCGCGAAAGAGGCTGTGAACCGCAGCTACGAAGTGACGCTAAGCGAAGGTCTGCTGTTTGAACGCCGTGTCTTCCATTCGATGTTCGCCACGGAAGATCAGAAAGAAGGCATGGCCGCGTTCCTAGAAAAACGCGCGGCACAGTTCCGCGACAAGTAAACGCGCAACGAATTAAGAAAGGCGGGCCCGATCCGCCAATTTTTGGTCGCTATGCGCGAATGAAGAATCGGCTTGGCAAAATCTGAAAACTTGGATAATTAGCGCCGCATACATGCGCGTGCGGCCCGCTTGGCCCGACTCACACTCGTGATTCTGATCCGGTGCGGATATTCCGTGGCGCGCAACCCTAGATAACCGTACCGAACGAAGGTCAGAAACACATGGCAAACTCACCTCAGGCCAAAAAGCGCGCTCGTCAGAACGAGAAGCGTTTTGCAATCAACAAAGCGCGCCGGTCGCGCATCCGCACCTACCTGCGCAAGGTCGAAGAAGCGATCGCATCCGGCGACAAAGAGGCCGCAACCGCAGCCCTGCGCGCAGCGCAACCCGAACTGATGCGCGGCGTCACCAAGGGCGTCTTCCACAAGAACACTGCGTCGCGGAAAATGTCGCGCCTGTCGGCCCGCGTCAAAGCGCTCGGCTGATATGTTGAGTTGACCTAGGGTCAACAAAACAAGGCTATACTCCTGTTAAAGGCGTCACTTCACGTGGCGCCTTTTCGCTGCTGTTGCCGGAAAGTCGCGCCTTAATAAAGCCGAGAGATTCGTTCGGCCAAACATCCGAGTCAATATCAGAGTTTCGTTGCCGTACACCGCGACCTGTTGTTACCACTGTTACAGCGACTCACTCGCTTGGGGGGACAGGCTGTTTCATTGATCATACTGACGGGCATCAGGATGGTCGTGAAACAATTGTCGGAAAACGATGAAGATCGTTTTGCCGATCTGCTAATGGTCTTGGGATTTCCAAAGACTTGAGCCCTGTCGACAAAATTGATTGCGAAGCGCACCTCTGTTCAGGGGGCGACCCGGTTTTTTTGGGTGTCTGTGTATCAGGCCTTGCTGAATATGAAGGACAGGCCCGCCAAATCTATGTGGTTTGGTGAACGCTACCCCTTTTGCGAGTGAAAGCAAAAGAACCGGGCAACCGGGATTGAGAAATAAGGCCGACAGGCCAATAAAGAATGGGATGCGTGAGGCGCGTAATGACACAAGAGAAATGGGGACAACTGCGTAGCAAGCTGCTCAAGGCGATCGGAAAAAACAACTATACCACCTGGATCGAACCTCTTGAATTTCAGGAGCTTCAGGATGGCGTTGCGACATTCTCGGTTCCGACGAACTTTATGGGCAATTACGTCAGTCAGAATTTCGCGGACTTGATTCTGTATGAAATGAACACTGCGGGGGAATCGGTTCAGCGCCTCGCATTTCGTGTGGCGGCTAACTCACCGGTGCGACCGTCCAACGAACACGAGGGCGACTCTGCTGACGTCCGGAAAACGCCGCAGAGCCAACCTCTGTCGCAGCAGGCCGAGCCTGCGCAGGATGCGTTGGAATCGCTTCAGGCTGCGCCGCTGGACGCCCGTTTTACCTTTGATAGTTTCGTGGTCGGCAAACCCAACGAACTTGCTCATGCTGCCGCGCGCCGTGTTTCAGAAGGCGGCCCCGTTACATTTAACCCATTGGTTCTTTATGGCGGTGTCGGTCTTGGTAAAACGCACCTGATGCACGCCATCGCGTGGGAATTGAAGAACAAACGCCCAGAGTTGAATGTCCTCTACCTTTCGGCAGAGCAGTTCATGTACCGTTTTGTTCAGGCCCTGCGCGAACGTCGGATGATGGATTTCAAACATCTGTTCCGTTCGGTCGACGTGCTTATGGTAGATGATGTGCAATTCATCGCCGGTAAGGATTCGACCCAGGAAGAGTTTTTTCACACCTTCAATGCGTTGGTGGATCAGAACAAGCAGATCATCATTTCCGCCGACCGCGCCCCGGGTGAGATCAAGGACCTGGAAGAGCGTGTAAAATCGCGCCTGCAATGTGGTCTTGTCGTTGACCTTCACCCTACGGATTACGAACTGCGTCTGGGCATTCTGCAAAACAAGGTGCAGCAATACAGCAGCACCTATCCCGACCTGACCATTGCCGATGGTGTGTTGGAATTCCTTGCGCATCGTATTTCGACCAATGTTCGTGTGCTGGAAGGCGCGCTGACCCGGCTGTTCGCTTTTGCCTCTCTGGTGGGGCGCGAGATCGATATGGAGTTGACGCAGGATTGTCTGGCGGATGTGCTGCGCGCGTCAGAGCGCAAGATCACCGTCGAAGAAATTCAGCGCAAAGTGTCGGACTACTACAACATCCGCCTGTCCGATATTATCGGGCCGAAACGCCTTCGGTCTTATGCGCGCCCGCGACAGGTGGCGATGTATTTGTGCAAGCAGTTGACCAGCCGGTCCCTGCCCGAGATTGGTCGCCGCTTTGGCGGGCGCGATCACACAACCGTCATGCACGGCGTCAAACGCATTGAAGAGCTGAAAGTCACCGATGGCCAGATCGCTGAAGACGTGGAAATGCTGCGTCGCGCGCTGGAAGCCTGAGGTTTTTCTAACCGCTTGAGAAGCGCCCCGGACCCTTGTGCCCGGGGTGTTTTCTTGTGCGCTTTTATCCACGGTTGCCAAGGAACTGTGCCCGCAGGGCAACGCGCCTCTTGACGCTTTGGATGTTCCGACCCAGAAAACCGTAAAAAATCCTTGTGCCTCAGGGCGGAACCGCTAACGTGCCAGTCCCGCCTGTTTCGGCACGCAAGTCAGAGGAATTGAGGGTATGAAGATCAGCATCGAACGCGGCACCCTTCTCAAGGCCGTTTCGCAGGCCCAATCCGTTGTGGAACGTCGCAACACCATTCCGATCCTTGCCAATGTGTTGATCGAAGCCGAAGGCGACCAGGTCCAGTTCCGCGCCACTGATTTGGATATCGAAGTGGTCGACAAGGCCCCGGCGCAGGTTGAAAAGGCCGGTGCGACAACTGTGGCCGCGACAACCCTGCACGAAATTGTGCGCAAACTTCCCGATGGGGCGCTGGTCACCCTGACAGCCGACAGCGCCGCAGGGCGTCTGACGGTTGAGGCGGGGCGATCAAACTTCTCGCTGGCGACGCTGCCGAAAGAAGATTTCCCGGTGATGGCGTCCTCGGAATACCAGTCAAACTTTACCGCACCGGCAGCTTTGCTGCGTCGGCTGTTCGACAAATCGAAATTTGCCATCTCGACCGAAGAGACCCGGTATTATCTGAATGGCGTTTACATGCATGTGGCTGACGGGTCGGATGGTGGTAAAGTGCTGCGATGCGTGGCCACCGATGGTCACCGGCTTGCTCGCATTGACGCGGATCTGCCCGATGGCGCGGCGGGTATGCCCGGTGTGATCGTGCCCCGCAAAACAGTGGGTGAAATGCGCAAGCTGTTGGACGATGATGAAATGGATATCGCCGTTTCGGTCAGCGAAACCAAGGTACGGTTTGCGACGCCCGATATTACCCTGACCTCGAAAGTGATCGACGGTACGTTCCCGGACTATACCCGCGTGATTCCACAGGGGAACACCCGCCAGTTAGAGGTGGATGCCGCCGAATTCGCCCAAGCGGTGGATCGCGTCGCGACCGTTTCGTCCGAGCGGTCTCGTGCCGTAAAGCTGCAATTGGATGCAGATAAACTGGTGTTGTCGGTCAACGCCCCAGACAGCGGCGCGGCCGAGGAAGAGCTGGCAGTAGCTTATGGTGATGAGCGGCTGGAAATCGGGTTTAATGCGAAATACCTGCTTGAAATCGCTTCGCAGGTTGACCGTGAGAACGCGGTGTTCCTGTTCAACTCGGCGGGCGATCCAACACTGATGCGCGAAGGCAATGATCAAAGCGCGGTCTACGTTGTCATGCCGATGCGCGTCTGATCGATCCCCCGGGGTGATCTTTAACGAAGGGGAGGGGTCATGACTTTGGCCCTGACCGAACTTACGGTCTCGCATTTCCGGTCGCACAAGTTGGCGCGATTGTCTCTGGATGGACGCCCCGTGGCGATTCATGGGCCGAACGGAGCCGGAAAGACGAATATTCTTGAAGCGGTGTCGCTGTTTTCACCCGGTCGCGGCATGCGGAGGGCAAGCGCGGCTGAGATGACCCGCAGGCCCGAAGCGCTGGGGTGGAAACTAACCGGGCTGCTGCAAGTGCAAGGGCGGAGCTACGAGGTCGAAACCTGGTCCGAGGTTGGAGCAGCCCGACAGGTTCGGATTGATGGCAAGACTTCAAGTCAGATCGATCTCGGGAAACTGGCCCGAATCGTCTGGCTTATCCCCTCAATGGATCGGCTGTGGATCGAAGGGGCCGAAGGACGGCGGCGGTTTCTGGATCGCATGGCGTTGAGTTTTGATCCCGCGCATGCCGAGGCGTCTTTGACGTACGAAAAAGCCATGCGGGAACGCAACCGTTTGCTGAAAGAGCAGGTGCGCGACGCCCATTGGTACGCGGCGCTGGAGGGCCAGATGGCCGAGACAGGACACCGGATTCACGCCGCCCGTATGGCGGCGCTGGATCATCTGCGCACGGCTCAGGAACAGGCAGAAACAGCATTCCCCTCGGCGGATCTGGAATTGGTGCAGACAGAAGGTGCAATGCCAGAGAGCGCCGAGGATTTGCGCGAGGCGCTGAACGAAAGCCGATTTCGCGATTTGGCAGCGGGTCGCACGCTGGTCGGGCCACATCGGTCCGACCTGTACGGGGTGTTTGCGGCTAAGGGTGTGCCCGCCAAGGATTGCTCGACCGGAGAGCAAAAGGCGCTGCTTGTTTCACTGATCCTGTCAAATGCGCGGGCGCTGGCCGGAATGGTTGGGGCACCCCCGATCGTTTTGTTGGACGAAGTCGCTGCCCATCTGGATGCAGCACGGCGCGCGGCGCTTTATGATGAGATCTGCGCGCTGGGCGCTCAGGCCTGGATGACGGGCACCGGGCCTGAGCTGTTTGCAGAATTGGGCGACAGGGCCCAATCGCTGGTTGTGACCGAAGGCACAGACGGCTCGGTCGTGACCGCTTAGGCGGGTTCGTTGACTTTACGTTCCCACAAGAAGCCGCGCATGACTTCGTCAACCGGTGTTTTTGCCATGTGGTTCACATAGTTTGACATGGTTTTTTGCGCCAGACCCAGAACCACGTCCAGAACGGCGCGGTGCGAATAACCTGCGTCAAAGAACGCCTGCAACTGCTCCTCGGTCGGGCTGCCGCGGGAGTCCATCACTTGCAGGGTGAAGGTGCGCAGCGCCTCAAGCTTGGCGTTCGGCAGCGGGGTTTCGTTGCGCAGCGCTTCGGTGATGTCGTCCGAGATCTTCATCATTTTGGCGATGCCCGTGTGCGCGGGCACGCAGTAGTGGCATTCGTTCTCCACGTTGATCGTCTGCCAGACGACGGTTTTCTCATCGTTGTCGAAATCAGTTTGCAGGAACAGGTGGTGCAGCACCTGGTAGCCTTCCAGATGCTGGGGGCTTTCGGCCATCACTTTGTGCAGGCCGGGAAGACGGCCAAAAGCAGCCTGGGATTTTTCCAGCAAAGGTTTGGACCCTTCCGGGGCGGTTTCGAGGCCGTGCGAGGGGAAATCGGCCATGTCGTAACTCCTTTTTTTGGCGTATGGCGCATAAATAGGGTTTCTTGAGCGATCACTCAAGTATATATTTGAGCAAACGTTCAAAAATTGTAAGTGATGATGCCCCGCAAACCGACCTATGACCGAGACGCGCTGATCGCCAAAGCCCGTGACATTTTCTGGCGTCATGGCTGGGCGGGTACATCGTTGAAAGACCTGGAGCGTGAGCTGAAGCTGAATCCAGGTAGCATTTATGCCGCCTTCGGATCGAAGGATGCGCTTTATGCGTTGGCCTTGAAACGCTACGCGCAGGATGGGGTTGCGAACATAAGGGCCTTGTCGCAGGAGCTTGGCCCGTTGGGGGCGCTCAAAGCGCAGCCGCGTTTGGTGGTTGAGGCGTCAGGCCTGCCGACCAAAGCCTGCATGCTGTCCAAGACCTATGCCGAGTTACAGGCCAGAAATCACGATCTGGCAGACCAGGCGCGCGCGCACATGGTCGAAATGAAGTCTTGTTTTGCGGACCTGTTTCGCAGCGCCCAAGCGGCCGGAGAAATCGGCCCGGAACATGACCCAGATCGTCTTGCAGCCCGATATCAATCCGACCTTCTGGGCCTGAGGTTGTCTGCCGAGCGCGATGATGTAAACGCGTCAGAAATCGCCGTTGATATTGCGGATGACCTCGACCGGCTATGATCCGTAAGCGCCACCAATCCAGACCACAAAATGTTGGGGGAGCGCGTGACAATCCCCACCAGAAAACGTATAAGTTACCAAAATAATATAGGTACTAACGGCATGTCCGAAGACGCACAGGCACCACAAGAATACGGCGCAGATTCTATCAAAGTTCTCAAAGGCTTAGAGGCGGTCCGCAAGCGCCCCGGTATGTATATCGGCGATACCGATGACGGGTCGGGCCTGCACCACATGGTGTACGAGGTCGTCGACAACGGAATTGATGAGGCTCTGGCTGGTCACGCCGACCATGTGACCGTCAAAATTCATGCCGATTCCAGCGTTTCGGTCAGCGATAACGGGCGCGGAATTCCAGTTGATATTCACCCCGAAGAAGGGGTCTCGGCCGCCGAGGTCATTATGACCCAATTGCACGCGGGCGGTAAATTCGACAGCAACTCGTACAAGGTATCGGGCGGTCTGCACGGTGTGGGTGTATCGGTGGTGAACGCGCTGTCCGACTGGCTGGAGCTGCGCATCTGGCGCAACGGCAAGGAACACGTCGCGCGTTTTGAAGGTGGCGAAACGGCAGAGCATCTGAAGGTCGTGGGTGAATGCGGCGACCGCACCGGGACCGAGGTGCGCTTTTTGGCCTCGACCAACACGTTTTCGAACCTTGAGTATTCGTTTGAGACGTTGGAAAAGCGCCTGCGCGAGCTGGCCTTTCTGAATTCAGGCGTCCGCATTATCCTGATCGACGAACGCCCGGCGGAACGGCTGGAGACCGAGCTGTTTTATGAGGGCGGCGTTAAGGAGTTCGTGAAGTATCTCGATCGATCCAAAACCGCAGCAATGCCCGAGCCGATCTATATCCAGGGTGAGCGGGACGATATCGGGGTTGAGATCGCCATGTGGTGGAACGACAGCTATCATGAGACGGTTCTGCCCTTCACAAACAACATCCCGCAGCGTGACGGTGGTACGCATGTGGCTGGGTTCCGTGGCGCGCTGACACGGACGATCAACAACTACGCGCAGTCCAGCGGGATCGCGAAAAAGGAAAAGGTCAGCTTCACCGGTGACGATGCACGCGAAGGTCTGACCTGTGTGTTGTCGGTCAAAGTGCCCGACCCAAAGTTTTCGTCGCAAACGAAGGACAAACTGGTTTCGTCCGAAGTCCGCCCTGCGGTCGAAGGATTGATGAACGAAAAACTGGCCGAATGGTTCGAAGAAAACCCCAACGAGGCCAAGGTCATTGTCGGCAAGATCATCGAGGCCGCGCTGGCGCGTGAAGCCGCCCGAAAGGCCCGCGAACTGACCCGCCGCAAGACAGCGATGGATGTGAACTATCTGGCGGGTAAGTTGAAAGATTGCTCTGAAAAAGATCCGTCCAAGACCGAAGTTTTCCTGGTCGAGGGGGACTCGGCCGGTGGTTCGGCGCAGACCGGGCGGGATCGTCTGACTCAGGCCGTTTTGCCGCTGCGCGGGAAAATCCTGAATGTCGAGCGCGCTCGCTTTGACCGGATGTTGTCGTCGCAGGAAATCGGCAACCTGGTGATGGCGTTGGGCACAGGCATCGGCCGCGATGAGTTCAACATCGAAAAGCTGCGCTACCACAAGATTGTCATCATGACCGACGCCGACGTTGATGGCGCGCATATACGGACGCTGTTGCTCACCTTCTTCTACCGGCAGATGCCGGAGCTGATCGAGGGCGGGTACCTCTATATTGCGCAGCCGCCGCTTTACAAGGTTTCGCGCGGTAAATCAGAGGTTTACCTGAAAGATCAAGCGGCGCTGGATGATTACTTGATCAATCAAGGGGTCGAGGGTGCTGTTCTGAAACTCGGCTCGGGCGAAGAGATCATCGGGCAGGACCTGACCCGCGTGGTCGACGAAGCACGCCAGCTGAAACGTGTGCTGGACGCGTTCCCGACCCACTACCCCCGTCACATTCTGGAACAGGCTGCGGTTGCCGGAGCCTTTGTGCCGGGCGCGGTGGATGCTGATCTGCAGGGCGTGGCCGATAAGGTTGCCGCCCGTCTGGATCTGATTGCGCTGGAATATGAGCGCGGCTGGCAAGGGCGTATCACTCAGGATCACGGTATCCGACTGGCGCGTATCCTCCGCGGCGTTGAAGAGGTTCGTACGCTGGACGGCCCGATGCTGCGCTCGGGTGAGGCGCGCAAAACCGGCAGCTTCACGCAAAGCTTGCAAGAGGTCTACAATACCCCCGCTACATTGGTGCGCCGCGACCGGTCTCAGGTCATCCACGGTCCGCTGGATCTGCTACGCGCCATTCTGGAAGAGGGCGAAAAGGGCCTGTCACTACAACGCTACAAGGGGCTGGGTGAGATGAATCCCGATCAGCTTTGGGAAACCACGCTCGACCCGGACGCGCGCACTCTATTGCAAGTGCGCGTGAATGACATGGTCGAGGCGGATGACCTGTTCACCAAGCTGATGGGCGATGTGGTCGAACCCCGCCGGGAATTCATCCAGCAAAATGCGCTGAGCGTTGAGAATTTGGACTTTTAAAGCTGTGTAGGTGCGCGCATAACACTTCGCGCACCTCATAAACTCGCGCAGCCACTTGCAAAAAACAGCGATGCGCAGGAAGCGTGTTTTGCAATCTAGGCCGTCTGATGCAACCGGCTGGGGTTCTATGCTGCGGTGCACCTCATCGCTTCTTCCGTTTGCTACGGATGAAAAGAAGCCAGCGGATCGGCGAAAAAATGACGTTACATCCCAAAGATTCGTCCGTCCTAAAGCCATGGCTGTTATTTCCGGTTACAGAATCCGGAGGCGCTGACGCAACGGTAGGGCAAGCTTTGGCGTGTCCTTTGCGGGGTGATCAAGGATGAGGTCAGAAGGAAAAACTCTGATTAGCTATGATGAGGGCAGTATCGATCGCACCATAGCGACCTAACCAGGTTTCCTTGAGCTTCTGTGCAGCGCGTGTACTGCGCCGGCGCGAAGCCCGATCCTGACTGGTTTGAACAGTGAACTCAACGCTCAGTAATGAAAGATAGCCCAGACACGAGTTGCCTCAATCCAAGGGCTGCACCCACAAATATCGCAGCGAAGGTTACAGGCGCGCTGTAGGTCAAAAGTGAGAAGGCAGATATGCCTTGTCCGACGCTGCAACCAACCGCGATGATCGCTCCTGGACCCATAATCGCCGCGCCCAGCATTTGCCGCTTGAGCTCACGTGGATCTTCGCATGCTTCCCATCGGAAATGGCCTTTGGACCAGGATCCCAAAAACGCGCCAATGAGAACGCCTGAGACTGAGCCAACCGCAAAGGACAACGTGTTACCGGACGCTGTCATCAGGTAGAATATCGTATCACCCAAGGGAGCGGCAAAGGTATGGGTTTGCACCGATTCGCCGTCAAAGCCGTGTGTTGCAACCCAATTGGTGCCTAGCCAACCCGAGACGATCGCCAGCCCAACGACAGCTCCCCAAAACACTTGTTCCGGACTGCGGCGGAAGCGCTGGTTCGCCAAGGCGAACATCACCAAAACAACGCCGATAACTGAGCCGACGAGCCAAGCTGGAATAGAGGTCAGCCGTTCGGAAAGAAAGCTTATACTCTGGGGGTTATCGATATCCATTTCCACAGGAAAGACCCAAACCCGCAGATATGCCAGGGGTCCGGACATTACGACGTAAGCAGAAAGGCCCATGATCAAAACGATGACGAATGATCGGAGGTCGCCGCCCCCAAGCCTTGCCAGCGCGCCATAGCCGCAGTTTCCGCTGATCGCCATTCCGTAACCGAACATGAGGCCACCCACGATCGAACCAAGTGGGTTCCAGGTCTGTGCAAGATACCTTGTTCCAACAGGGTCCATCCACCCGAAAGCCATAGCTAAGTGGCTGCCGACAATTGCAACGCCGATCGCAATTGCCCACATGCGCAGCCGCCGGTCATCATCTGCGTAAAGGTAGTCTTCGATTGCACCCAATGTGCAAAAGCGACCGACACGTGCGGCCAGTCCCAATACGATGCCACCAATCAAACCGATCAGAGCAACTGTGTTTGCATCTCCCAATGCTTCGAACATTGCCAGTCTCCTCCCAAAGCTGGCGGTTTTCTGAACGGCTTCTACTTTTCCCTACAGAAAAGATCGTAAACGACTTCTAGTATTTGCGTCGATCGATCATCAGCCAATCTGTAGTAGATCGCTTTCCCCTCGCGTCGCGTTTTCACCAAGCCCTCAAAGCGTAAGCGCGATAATTGTTGAGACACGGCAGCCTGACGTGCCGAAAGCATTTCTTCCATCTGCGTTACAGATTTTTCCCCTGAAGACAGATAACACAGAATCATCAGGCGTCCCTCATGACTGATTGCCTTGAGGAAACTTGATGCCGTCTGAGCATTCTCCATCATTCTGTCCATGTCTTCGGAGCACGTATCCTTTGAGAAAACTGGCAGTTTCGAAGATTTATCCAACAAGATCGCCTCGCTTTCATAGCTTCAAGTATTCAAAACAGTTTATGTAGTCTGCGGCAGTTTATCCAGAGGCCTTAATTGGAACCCCAGCGTCACGTAGCAAAACGCCCAGCAACCCCCAGAAAAAGTCCTCACCGGGGTATCCTTCGATCCGGCCGACCTCTCGGCCATTGTTCAGCAGAACAAAGGTCGGTGTGTAGTAGAGAGGCCGTTCCAATGCGATCCCATCAGGCATGGCTGCGTTGATATCAACGCGTTGCAACGGAGCGGCATTTCCTTCGGGTGATTTTGGGTAGATCTCTGAGATTTCGGAATCCCAGCGGGCACACCACATACACCCATCTTCTTCGGCCATCAGAAGCGTCATTTCTGCCCGTACTGCCACGGGAGAAACAAGCAACGTAGTTGCAAGTAAGAGCAGAAATAAGTGGCGCATCTCAAGCTCCGATTGACCGCAACGCAATATCTTTATTATTTTGAATGTATGAATGATAACGCACCGAGACAGGTTTGACCATGCTCGACATTACATTTGCAGGAGCTTTGGTCGCAGGACTGTTATCTTTTCTGTCACCCTGCATCCTGCCAATTGTACCTTTCTACCTCAGTTATCTGGCGGGGGTCGGGATTGATCAGATTTCTGCTGGTTCCGCCATTTCCGGCACCGTTCGCCGCAGAGCTACGTTTTCGGCCATCACATTTGCGGCAGGGATCATAACGATCTTCATGGCACTTGGAGCGACCGCTTCGATATTTGGCCAGATGGTACGAGAGTATTTCGACATCCTGCGTTGGATCGCAGCGGCCATCATCATTGCGATGGGCCTGCATTTCCTTGGGATTATTCGCATCGGGTTCCTGTATCGCCAGTTTCGCGCAGACGTCGGCGAGACATCAAACGTAAGCCTGATTGGGGCATATGTTCTTGGATTGGCATTTGCTTTTGGCTGGACACCCTGCGTCGGGCCAGTGCTTGCCGCGATCCTGTTCACGGCCGCCGGGACTGAGACGGCCTGGCGCGGGGCGGTGCTTTTATTCGTCTATGGGGTTGGAATGACTGCCCCCTTTGTTCTGGCGGCCTTTCTGGTTCGCCCCTTCATGCGATGGATGGCACGGTTCAGAAGGCACTTACCACTTATCGAAAAGGCAATGGGCGGTTTGCTGGTCGTTTTCGGCACTCTCATTGCCACTAATTCCATCAATCACATCGCACAATGGATGCTCGACCATATGCCGTGGCTCGCAGCTATTGGGTAATTTGGGAGGAAGATATGAAACGAGCTTTGTCAATTTTGATCGCATGCCTGATGGGTGGGGCAGTTTTTGCTGCTGAACTGGGTGACGATGGATTGCATAAAACGCCCTGGATGCGTGACACGTTCAAAGACCTCCGCGAGGATCTTGAAGAGGCCAATAGTGAAAACAAGCGGTTGGTTTTGTTCATCGAACAACAGGGCTGTATCTACTGCAAAAAGATGCATGAAGAGGTGTTCCCTCAGCCCGACCTGGCGGCGTTTATCGAAGAGAATTTCTTTGTCGTCCAATTGGATTTGCATGGCAGCACGACAGCCACCGACTTTGACGGGCAAGAGGATGAGCAAAGAGCATTGATGCGCAAGTGGGGGATTCTGTTTACCCCAACGCTTGTATTTCTACCGCAAGAGGTTCCCGAGGCTGCCACAGCCATTGATGCTGCGGTTGCTGTAATGCCGGGCGCGTTCTCCAAGGGAACAACCTTGGACCTTTTCACCTGGGTCGAAGAGAAAAGATATGAGCTTGATAATGGTGAAGATTTTCAGCGCTATCATGCTCGACGCATTCAGGAGCGAAACGATGTTTCGAGCGATTGAATGCTGTCATTACAAATAAAAAAATTCACTATAATGAATTTAATGTTGCGATAAGCCGTGCTCGTCGACTACGGTACACAAAGGCTTTGGGTCGCAAGGCGCCAACGGCGAGTTAGCAAATGGGAGGGATCATGAAGCTGAGACTCTTAACTTTGGTCTGCGCAATGACAGGCTTTGCCGCATCTGCGGCAGATACAGACCCGAAAGACGTAACCTACGATGAATATGGTGCTGTCGAAGTCTCTCTGACCGGCGTTGCCGGTGATGCCGCAAATGGTGCGCTCATCGTTGGCGACAAGTCGAAAGGCAATTGCGTGGCGTGCCACGCGATCACGGCTTTGGCGGACATTCCGTTCCATGGCGAAGTTGGTCCAATGCTGGATGGGGCCGGTGATCGTTGGACCGAAGCAGAGCTTCGCGGATTGATCGCGAACGCAAAGATGACGTTCGAAGGTACGGTGATGCCGGCGTTCTACAAGGATGACGGCTATATCCGCCCGGGCGACGCCTATACCGGCAAAGCACCGAGCGCGCCTTTGGCGTCAATCCTGACCGCACAGGAAATCGAGGACGTGGTCGCATTTCTTGCGACCCTGAAAGAGGAGTAGTCACGCCTTCCGGTGTGAACTTACGAGGATTTAAAGGAGATTGAATATGGAACTCTCTCGCCGCGAGACTCTGGCCCTTGGGCTGGGCGCCGCGTTCCTGACAATTATGCCGCTACGCGCAAATGCAGCCGCTGAAGATGCGATCGCCGCATTTACCGGCGGGGCAGATGTGGCCGACGGCGGTGTTACACTGACGGCGCCGGAAATCGCTGAAAACGGGAACACCGTACCGATCGAAGTCAGCGCACCGGGTGCTGCTTCGATTCTTATCGTGGCCGCGGGCAACCCCGAACCGGGCGTTGCAACGTTCAACTTCGGCCCGCTGGCCGCTGCGCAAGCCGCTTCAACCCGCATCCGTCTTGCCGGAACGCAAGATGTTATTGCCGTGGCCAAGATGGCAGATGGCAGCTTTGCCAAGGCATCCGCGACCGTAAAAGTAACAATCGGCGGCTGCGGCGGTTGATCGCCAAGCGCCCCGAAAAACAGGAGATTGACCAATGGCATCCGGTGTAAAACCCCGCGTCAAGGTTCCAAAGACAGCTGCTGCTGGTGAAGCCATCACGATCAAGACACTGATCAGCCATAAGATGGAAAGCGGCCAGCGCAAGGATAAAGAAGGCAACGTCATTCCGCGTTCGATCATCAACCGTTTCACCTGCGAGTTTAACGGCGAAATGGTGATTGACGTGACTATGGAACCGGCGATTTCGACCAATCCGTACTTCCAGTTTGAAGCGACCGTACCCGAAGCCGGTGAGTTCGTCTTTACCTGGTACGATGATGACGGCTCTGTCTACGACGACAAGAAAACGATCGAGATCGCCTGACGGCTCGACGACTAAGGAAGATCAGCGCTGGTTGTGAATTCTTGCGCTGGTCCACCAAGGGAGGAATGCGATGAATACCAAGGCACTTACGGCGATCACGGCAATTCTGGTTTTCCCAGTTGCAGTAATGGCCGGACCGGACGAAGAGAATCTTGTGATCAACGGTGAGCTGGATATGACCTCGGTCACTGAAGCTCCGGCGCATCTCGAGAATTTGGACACGATCTATTCAGGTTGGCATTTCCGCACTGACGAAACGCAAGCACTGCAAATCGATGATTTTGACAATCCAGCAATGATCTTCGTCGATCAGGCTGTCGACCTCTTTGCGACGGTCGATGGTGCCGCTGGTGAAAGCTGTGCTTCGTGCCACGATGGGGTGGAAAGCTTCAAAGGATTGCAGGCATCCATGCCCAAGGTCGATGCCGAAAGCGGCAAACTGGTGGTAATGGAAGATCTGATCAACAAGTGCCGCACGGACCGAATGGAGGCTGATGCCTGGAAATGGTCCGGTGGAGAAATGCAGGGTATGGTCGCATTGATCGGTCTGCAGTCACGCGGGATGCCAATGAACGTCGCCATTGATGGCGATGCCGCCCCATATTGGGAGCAGGGCAAGGAAATGTACTATACCCGCTACGGTCAGCTGGAGCTGAGCTGTGCCAACTGTCATGAAGACAACTGGGGCAATATGATCCGCGCTGATCACCTAAGCCAAGGTATGATCAATGGATTCCCGACTTATCGCCTGAAACAGGCCAAGTTGATTTCGCGCCACAATCGTTTTCGCGGCTGTATTCGCGACACGCGGGCAGAGACTTTTGCGGAAGGATCAGACGAGTTCCGTGCTTTGGAGCTCTATGTGGCTTCGCGTGGTAATGGGCTTTCCGTGGAAACCCCAGCTGTACGTCAATAACGAATGACCCGCGTAGGCGATGTCCGGCGCGGGTTTTTTGTGCACTTAACATTCACACATTTATATGAGTAATAGGAAAGCCAATAGATGATTTCGCGACGTGACTTCTTGCAGGTTTCGATGGCCGCTTCGGCACTGTACGGGGCGTCTGGGTTCGGTAATTGGGCCAGACTTGCTGCACAGCAAAGCCTGTCGCAGGATCAACTGCTGGAGTTCGAGACCTTCGGCAATATCAGCCTGATCCATGTCACAGATATTCACGCGCAACTCAAACCGATTTACTTCCGTGAACCCGAGATAAATCTGGGTATTGGCGATGCACGGGGGCAGATGCCGCATGTTACAGGGGCCGCATTCCGCAAGGCTTATGGGATCGAAGATGGAAGCCCGTCGGCCTACGCGCTGACCTACAATGATTTCGCGGCGCTGGCGAAGACCTATGGCCGGGTCGGCGGCTTGGACCGCGTGTCCACCGTGATCAACGCCATCCGCGCGGACCGCCCAGACGCTTTGCTGCTGGACGGCGGGGACACCTGGCACGGCTCCTACACCTGCTATCAGACGGCTGGTCAGGACATGGTCAACGTCATGAATGCGCTGAAACCTGATGCGATGACATTCCATTGGGAATTCACGTTGGGCAGCGACCGGGTCAACGAGATTGTCGAAGGGCTGCCCTTTGCCGCTTTGGGCCAGAACATCTTTGATGCCGAGTGGGATGAGCCCGCCGAGCTGTTCAAGCCCTACAAGTTCTTCGACCGGGGTGGTGCCAAGGTCGCCGTGATAGGGCAGGCGTTCCCCTACATGCCCATCGCGAACCCAGGCTGGATGTTCCCCGAATACTCATTCGGTATCCGGGATGAAAACATGCAGGCAATGGTGGACGAGGTTCGCGATGCCGGTGCGGATGTCGTTGTCGTCCTAAGTCATAACGGCTTTGACGTGGACAAGAAGATGGCAGGCCGGGTTCAGGGGATAGACGTGATACTCAGTGGCCACACCCATGACGCGCTGCCCGAGCCGGTTCTGGTGGGTAAGACGCATATCATCGCGTCTGGCTCGAACGGCAAATTCGTCAGCCGCGTGGATCTGGACGTGCGGGATGGGCAGATGATGGGGCTGAAGCACAAGCTGATCCCGATCTTTTCGGACGTCATTGCGCCCGATCCAGCGATCACTGCCCTGATCGACGAACAGCGGGCTCCATATGAAACCACGCTGCGCGAGGTGATCGGCAAAACGGACTCGTTGCTCTACCGCCGTGGCAATTTCAATGGCACCTGGGATGACCTGATTTGCGACGCGCTGCTCAGCGAGCGTGAAGCGGATATCGCGATGTCGCCCGGCGTCCGTTGGGGGCCGTCAATCCTGCCGGGGCAGGAGATTACGCGAGAGGACATATGGAACGTGACCTCAATGTCTTATCCGAATGCGTATCGTACGGAAATGACGGGGGAATTCATCCATGTGATCCTTGAGGATGTGGGTGACAACCTGTTCAATCCTGATCCCTACTACCAGCAGGGCGGCGATATGGTTCGCGTCGGTGGGCTTGGCTACCGCATCGATGTGACCAAGCCGCAAGGGCAACGGATCAGCGAAATGACCCTGCTCAAAACTGGTGAGCCGATTGACCCGTCGAAAACCTACGTCGTTGCTGGTTGGGCAAGCGTCAACGAAGGCACCGAGGGTCCGCCGATCTGGGATGTCGTCGAAAACCACATTCGCAGTCTAGGCACCGTAACGGTGCAAGAGAACACCAGCGTCGATGTTGTCGGCGCTTAAAAAACAGATGGAGACCTAAGAGATATGGATGACGCGTTCAAACCGTCCCGCCGGGCCTTCCTGAAAGGCAGTGCCGCGGTTGCGGCAGGGTCAGTCGCCGGTGCAGTTGCCGCGGACACGCCCGACCCCTTGATAACAGAGCTTCAGGATTGGGCTTCTTACACGGGTGCCGGCGTCGATGAGACACCATATGGCATGCCGATCAGCTTCGAATCCCATGTCGTTCGCCGCAATGTGGAATGGCTGACGGCCTCTCCGATTTCATCGATCAACTTCACGCCAATCCACGCGCTTGATGGTACGATCACTCCGCAAGGATGCGCTTTTGAGCGCCATCACTCAGGCGCGATTGAGCTGCGCAAAGAAGACTATCGCCTGATGATCAACGGGCTGGTCGATCGTCCGCTTGTCTTTACTTACGACGATATCGAGCGGTTCCCGCGCGAAAACCATGTGTATTTCTGCGAATGTGCGGCGAATACCGGTATGGAGTGGGCTGGTGCGCAACTCAACGGTGTCCAATTCACCCATGGCATGATTCACAACATGGAATACACCGGTGTTCCGCTGCGGACGCTGTTGCAGGAAGCGGGGGCCGATATCTCACTCGACAAATGGGTCTATGTTGAGGGCGCAGATGCGTCATCCAATGGCCGCTCCATCCCGATGGAAAAAGCGCTGGATGACGTGTTGGTGGCTTTCAAGGCAAATGGTGAAGCACTGCGGATGGAGCATGGATACCCTGTGCGCCTTGTTGTTCCGGGCTGGGAAGGCAACATGTGGGTCAAGTGGCTGCGCCGCATCGAGGTTGTCGATATGGCGGTCGAAAGCCGCGAAGAAACATCCAAGTACACCGATGTCTACGCCGACGGCACAGCCCAGAAATGGACTTGGGTGATGGATGCAAAATCCGTCATCACCTCGCCCAGCCCGCAAATGCCGATCAAACACGGACCGGGGCCGCTGGTCATTTCCGGGCTTGCCTGGTCAGGCCACGGGCAAATTACGCGGGTCGATGTGTCCAAGGACGGTGGCATCACCTGGGAGACTGCGCGCCTTGGCAAGCAGGGCGACAGCAAGGCTTTGACGCGTTTCTATCTCGACACGACCTGGGACGGGGCGCCAATGCTCTTGCAGGCTCGCGCGATTGACGAGACCGGCTATGTGCAGCCCACCAAAGACCAGTTGCGCGAAAAGCGCGGTGAAAACGCGGTCTATCACAACAACTGTATCCAGACTTGGTACGTGAGCGCAGAAGGGATCGCTGAAAATGTCGAAGTCTCTTAGTCATGTTTTCCTGCCCGTATTTGGCGGTACAGCGTTCGTGCTTGCGGCAGCGGTGGCTTTCGCGAACCGGAACTACGGCCAGTCGCAGATAGAAACCTTGGAAACCCGGATTGAGCAGGTTGAGGCAAACGCAGCAGCAGCCCGTGAAAATGCGCAAGCAGAAGCCAACCGAGCAGCCGAGCTGGAGCTCAAAGTCGAAGAGATTCAGGCGGCGGCGGCAGAACGGGTTGCAAGCGGTGCGAATCTGACCGCGCCCGCGCCCAGACACGACGGCATTTATGGGCTTGGACGGCCTGCACTGGAGGAAGAGGTCGCGGCCTGGGACGTGGATGTCTTGCCTGACGGGCGCGGCTTGCCGGCTGGGTCCGGCGACGTCTGGACCGGAGAAGAGGTTTTTGCCGACCGCTGCGCGTCATGCCACGGCGAATTTGCCGAGGGTGTCGACAACTGGCCTGTTCTGGCTGGTGGTTTCGATACGCTGGCCGACGAAGACCCTGTTAAAACCGTTGGGTCTTATTGGCCGCATTTGTCGACCGCTTGGGACTACATTTCGCGTTCAATGCCGTTTGGTGAAGCGGGCACGCTAACCGCAGATGAGACCTATGCAATTGTCGCCTACATCCTTTATTCCAACGATCTGGTGGATGATGATTTCGAACTGAACAACGAAAATTTCGCAGATTTCGAAATGTATAATATGGACGGCTTTGTCGTCGATGTTCGACCCGAGACCGAATACACCGAATGGCGCAAAGAACCTTGCATGGAAAACTGCAAGGCAGAGGCCACCGTCACGATGCGCTCTGTTTTTTTGGTTGAGACGCCGCCAGAGGGTGGTTCGAACTCAGTCATGAATGACGCCAATCCGGATGAGCTGCCGGTTTTTACGGCGGACGGACCGTCATTCATCCCAACCGCAGCACCAAAGCCGGAGGAAGAGGCCGCAGCAACACCAGCCGTTCAGGAAGCCGCAGAAGTTGACGAAACCGCAGAACTGGTTTCTGCAGGAGAGAAAGTTTTTAAAAAGTGCAAAGCCTGCCACCAGGTCGGTGAAGGTGCCAAGCACAGCACAGGGCCGACATTGAACGGAGTTATCGGGGCGAATGCAGGGTCCGTCGAAGGGTTCAAATACTCGAACGCCATGAAAGACGCTGCCGAGGCAGGTCTTGTTTGGACAGCCGAAGAAATGGCGGCCTTCCTGGCAAAACCCAAGGAATATATGAAGGGCACACGCATGTCTTTTGCGGGGCTTAAGAAACCAGACGATATTGAGGCGGTGATCGTCTACCTTAGGTCGTTCGGAAACTGATCATGCGATGGTCGAACATAGTTTTATGCGCAGCGGCAGTGGCTGTTACTGCCTCATCGACCTATGCAACCGAAGACCTAGGCGATGCCGAAGCCGGAAAAGTGGTGTTCGCCAAATGCAAAGGCTGTCATCAGGTCGGTGAAGGGGCCGAGAACAAGATCGGCCCGCATCTGAACGGTGTCTTTGGGCGCAAGGCTGCGGGGCTAGATGGTTTCAACTATTCCAAGAGCCTTGTGCGTGCGGGAAACTCGGGCCTGGAATGGCACGCTGATACATTGTCCGCCTACATCGAAAACCCACGTGCATTTGCCTCAGGCACGAGGATGAGTTTTCGCGGCCTGAAAGACCCGAAAGACCGCGCTAATGTGATCGCCTATTTGCGGGGATTTTCCGACAATCCTCAGGACATCCCCGAAGCGGATCCAACGGCGAGGGGCACAGATCACTCGGTCGACCCCGCGATCCTGGCGATTCAGGGGGATCCTGAGTACGGCGCATATCTCAGCAGCGAATGTACAACATGCCACCAGATCGAAGGAGGCGATGAGGGAATCCCTTCAATCGTGTATTGGCCTGACGAGGACTTCGTGGTCGCCATGCACGCTTACAAAGACAAGCAGCGGCCACATCCGGTCATGCAAATGATCGCCGGACGGCTGAGCAATGACGAGATCGCGGCATTGGCCGCCTACTTCAATAACCCAGAGTGACAGTGCCGAATGGGAGGAAACACCATGACACTCAATAGACGAGTATTTCTTGGAGCCGCCGGGGTGGTGGCAGCAGGGCTTTCTGCTCCGATGGTGCTGGCTCAAGGCAAGCCCCGTGTAGTGGTTGTCGGCGGCGGTGCGGGCGGTGCGACTGCCGCGCGGTACATTGCCAAGGACAGCAAGGGTGAGATCGACGTGACGCTGATCGAGCCGTCGCGGACCTATTACACCTGTTTCTTCTCAAATCTTTACCTAGGTGGGTTTCAGGATCTTTCAGATATCGCCCACAGCTATGGCACGCTTGCTGCGAATTACGGCATCAACGTGGTGCATGATTGGGCCACAGGGGTGGATCGGGATGCAAAGACCGTGGCGTTGGCCGGTGGCGGGTCGGTTCCGTATGACAAGCTGATCCTAAGCCCGGGTATCGATTTCGTTGACGGTGCCGTTGAAGGTTGGGATGTCTCAGCGCAGAACAAGATGCCACATGCGTACAAGGCGGGGTCGCAGACCGAACTTCTCAAAGCGCAGATTATGGCGATGCCCGAAGGTGGCACCTTTGCGATGGTCGCTCCGCCGAACCCTTTCCGTTGCCCGCCCGGACCGTATGAGCGGATTTCGATGGTGGCGCATGTCCTGAGGAAAAATAACCCGACAGCAAAGATCATCGTGGCGGATCCAAAGCCGAAATTCTCGAAAATGTCGTTGTTCCAGGAAGGCTGGGCAAACCATTACGAAGGTATGGTCGACTGGATCGGAGAAGACTTTGGTGGTGGCATTGTATCAGTGAATCCGGATGCAATGACAGTCACCATCGATGGTGAAGAGACCAAGGTCGATGTCTGCAACGTGATCCCGGCGATGAAAGCCGGACGCATTGCGGAAATGGCAGGGGTTACAGATGGCAACTGGGCACCTGTGAACGCTGCGGATATGTCTTCGAAGGCTGATCCGGACATCTATGTTCTTGGCGACGCAAGCCAGCAGGGTGACATGCCGAAATCCGGTTTTTCGGCCAACAGTCAGGCGAAAGTCTGCGCAAATGCCGTTCGCGGTGCGCTGACCGGGTCCAAAGTGTTCCCGGCCAAATTTTCGAACACCTGCTGGTCGCTTATCGACACGGATGATGGTGTAAAGGTTGGCGCAACCTACGAGGCGACGCCTGAAAAGATCGCCAAAGTTGACGGCTTTATCAGCCAGACCGGCGAAGATGCCGACCTGAGAAAAGCAACATACGAAGAGTCGGTGGGTTGGTACGCCGGTATCACCTCGGACATGTTCGGCTGACGCATTCGGGAGCTTTGACCGGTGTCAAAGACCCTGATGAACAATCTGAGAAAATGCGGTTCAGGAGGAGGACTAAAACTATGAAACACTTTATCGCTGCGGCCGCGTTTTCCGCTGTTCTCGCAAGTCAGGCACTTGCGGAAGAGATCATCACCACCCCGTTTGATGGTAGTTTCGATGATGCCACGTTCGCCGTCGAGTCCGCGATTGTGGGGCAAGGTCTTGTCATCGATTATGTGAGCCATGTTGGTGAAATGCTGAATCGAACAGGCGCTGATGTCGGCAGCGACAAGCAGATATTCGCGGCCGCTGACATCTTTATTTTCTGCTCGGCAAAAATCTCGCGCGAGGTGATGGAGGCCGATCCGATGAACATCGGTTTCTGCCCCTACGGTATTTTTGTGGCCGAAGACGAAAGTGGGGTGATGGTGGGATACCGAAGCTACCCTGACGGGCCAATGCAAAAGGTCCAAGCGTTGTTGTCCGGGATCGTAGAAGAGGCCGTCGGGAACTGAAATGAACTACCAACAGTATTTTCGCGACCAGTTGGAGCAGTTGAAAGAAGACGGAAACTACCGGATTTTTGCTGATCTCGAACGACAACGCGGCGCGTTCCCAACTGCGCGGAGCTATGCGGAAAACGGTCCCGAGAAAGTCACTGTCTGGTGCTCGAACGACTATCTCGGTATGGGCCAGCACCCCGATGTTCTTGAGGCCATGCACACGGCAATTGATAACAGTGGTGCCGGGGCAGGTGGAACGCGGAATATTTCTGGAACAACCCACGAGCATGTTTTGCTGGAACAGGAACTTGCCGACTTGCACCGCAAGGACGCGGCACTGCTGTTCACGTCCGGTTATGTTTCGAACTGGGCCGCGCTGGGAACTCTGGCGTCCCGCATACCGGGCATCACGGTTCTGTCTGACGAGTTGAACCACGCCTCGATGATCGAGGGCATTCGCCACAGTCGGTGCCAGAAGCGCATCTGGAAACACAACGATTTGGCAGACCTTGAAAGGCACCTTGCTGACCTGCCTGCCAATGCACCTAAGCTCATTGCGTTCGAAAGCGTCTATTCCATGGATGGCGACATCGCACCCATTGCCGAGATCTGTGATCTGGCAGATCGTTATGGCGCGATGACCTATCTGGATGAGGTACACGCCGTAGGGCTTTACGGTCCACACGGTGGAGGCATCGCCGAACGCGAAGGTTTGATGGACCGCCTGACGGTTATCGAGGGAACATTAGGCAAAGCATTCGGCGTAGTTGGTGGATACATCGCGGCGTCGAAAGAGCTTGTCGATTTTGTCCGGTCCTTTGCCAGTGGGTTTATCTTTACCACTGCGTTGCCTCCGGCCGTGGCCGCTGGTGCTGCGGCGTCGGTTCGGCACCTCAAGCAGAGTAATGCGGAGCGGCATTTACACCAGCAGCGTGTGCGCGAGGTTCGGGACAAGTTGAACGATCTGGGCATTCCCCATACACCAAACCCAAGCCATATTATCCCGGTCATGGTTGGAGACCCGGTCAAGTGTCGCTTCATCTCGGATGTTCTGATGCGTGACTATGGGATTTACATCCAGCCCATAAACTATCCGACGGTTCCCAAGGGAACGGAACGTCTCAGGATTACACCGTCTCCGGTACATTCTTCTGAGGACGTGGACCGGTTGGTCGCAGCCTTGGGTGAGTTGTGGACGCAATGCCAATTGGCGCGCAGGCCAATGGTCGCGCAATGACAATGACAACTTGACCGAAGACAAGGACGCGCACGCTACGAAGTGAGAATTTCTGTTCATGGAGAGGCTCATTGATCAGTTGGGGGACCCGGGCACCTTGGCATTGGCCGGAGTGCTTGTCGGTATCTTGTTCGGTGTGACGGCTCAGAAGTCTCACTTTTGTTTGCGTGCATCGGCTGTCGAAGTCGCCGAAGGCGAGTTTGGCCCCCGCCTTGCGGTTTGGCTGATCGCCTTCACCGCAGCGTTAACCTTGGTACAGGCATTTGTCTTGTTTGGGTGGCTAGACCTTTCCGAGACACGCGCCATTGCGTCAACGGGCAGCCTAAGCGGTGCAATAATTGGTGGAGCGATGTTCGGCGTGGGCATGGTGCTGGCGCGTGGATGTGCATCTCGGCTTTTGGTGCTGGCGTCCTGCGGCAATCTGCGTGCCTTGGTGACTGGATTGGTTTTGACCTTGGTGGCTCAGGCTGCCTACACTGGCGTTCTTAGTCCCGCCCGTGAGTTTCTTTCCGGTATCTGGACCGTCTCGGGTGGCGCACCGCGCGATCTTTCAAAAATGCTTGGGTTTTCGCCAGCGGTTTATACTGCCATTGCAGCAATAGGGCTGATCTCAGCCATTGCGTTTGCGTTCCGTCGGAAGGTTGCGCTTACAAGGATCGTCTCAGCCGCAGGGGTTGGGGTGGCAGTAGCGCTTGGCTGGTTGGTCACATTTGCCATCGCGCAAGCATCTTTTGAAGTCGTGCCTGTGTCTTCAATCACGTTTACGGGTCCGGCCACGGATACACTGATGGCGTTGGTTACCCAGCGAAACGTTGTGCTGTCCTTCGGTATCGGCCTTGTTCCAGGCGTAGCAATTGGCGCCTCAGGGTCAGCCATAGCTTCAAGAGAGTGGAGGATCGAACGGTTTGGCCTGGATACCCCGATGGAACGTTATCTGGTTGGCGCTGTTCTCATGGGATTCGGAGCGATGCTGGCAGGAGGTTGCGCCGTAGGGGCCGGGCTTTCCGGAGGGTCCGCCTTGTCGATGACTGCTTGGCTTGCCGTTTTCTTCATGTGGGTTGGGGCGATCACGACGCATAGCTTATTGATGCGAATACCTGTTCCTCAACACTCCTGAATTACTCGAATTCCATTTGTTCGAAGACGCGCCCGGCATTTTTTGTTGCCAGTTCTTCAAACGTATCCAGATGGGCATAGGGTGATTGATCCACATAATAAGCCTCGGCCAGATCGCCGCCCGCATCCATATGATCCTGAATCTTGCCGCGCAGATAGATCAGGTAGTCGCGTGTATAGCGGCGTACCTGATCCATATTTGTCGGATGACCGTGTCCGGGGATGACATATGTGGCATTCAAAGCCTCAAACTCGTTGTCCCAAGTCTCAAGCCAATCCGCTGTATAGGTGTCTTGAAAGATGGGTAGCATACGCTCGTGAAACGCCATGTCACCCGCGATCACAAGGCTTTGGTTTGGCAACCAGATCGAGATATCGCCGGGACTATGGGCCGGCCCGAGATACTTTGCCTCAATCCGGAAGTCGCCCATCTCAACCACGTATTCATCGTCGAATGTCTCGGTTGGGGCGGCCAAGAAGGTTCCTTCTGCCTTGTCTTGATTGTATCGCTGCATCCCTTCCAAGATCTGGGGGCCGTACTCTTCGAATTCAGCAGCTGCATCCGAATGGGCGATGATTGGGATGCCGAGATCTGACCAATACGCGTTGCCAAGCATTGCGTGCCCCTGACCATTCTCGTTGAAGACAAGCTTGACCGGCTGATCTGTGATCGCCTGAATTTCCTTGTGAAGCGCTTGCGCCAAAACAAATGCTGCGCCGCCGTTTATCACCACCACGCCTTCACCGGTTACAATGAAGCTGAGGTTGTTGTTGTGACCAGAGTTTTCGTAGGTCGGTGGAGCGGTTGCGCCGATGGCGGAATAGACGCCAGGAATGTATTCAACCGGTTTGGAATACAGCACACTTTGCGGGTATTGGTCTGCTATATCCTCACTTGCCCAAACTGGTGTAGCCAAGCCCAAGGCAATCGTCAGCGACCGCATCATTACGTCTCTCCAATGAATCTGTATGCAGAGCCAGCTTTTTCGACCCGGCCGACTCCTCCATTTGGCAGGTGGAAGCCAATGATTTTCATTTGATCCTGCGACGTCTGATCCAGTAACGAACTCCGCACGGTTGCGGCAGCCTGCGGATCCTGATCCGTGCCGCTGTACCAATCGGGGCGTTCGAAAGCCACGTGCGGATTTCCGATCGCGTCGCCGACGATCATCACAGAGTCACTGCCATTGCGAATTTCAAAGGCCATGTGGCCGGGCGTGTGTCCAAAACTTGCCCGGGCGGCGATGCCAGGAAGAACCTCTTGCCCATCGTCAAAGAACGTGACCTGATCCTCAATGGCTTCCATACGCCGCTTTGCGCCCACTGCGAACGCGGCGCGATCTTCCCCGATCGTCTCTACGGTTGAAGGGTTCCACCAATAGTCCCATTCTTTGCGACCGATGTGATGCGTTGCGTTGGGGAACAGCAGGTCGTCGAAATCATCCAAAACACCCCATATGTGATCCGGGTGCGCATGGGTGAAAACCACGTGGGTGACATCCTCGGGCGACAGGTCGATTGTTTCAAGAGTTTCCAAAAGCTTGCCGGATGTGGGCATGAAATCTGGTCCGGCTCCAACATCGAAAAGCACTGTGTTCTCATCGTCGCGGTAGAGCGCCACGTTGCACTCAGGCTCGTATTTGGTCATGTCTACTTGATTGCGGTTCAGAAGCTGGTCGAGTTCTTGCTGAGGCATTAACCCGAAGACCATATCCGGTGGTAAGGACAGGTACCCGTCTGACAAGGTCGTAATCCGAGCCGAAGAACCAAGCTGTAAATCCGCCCGGACGATTTTGGATTGTGCTACAAGCGCCGCGCAACATGCGGCGTTGAACAAGAAAGCGCGTCGAGAAAATGTATTTCCATTCATATACAATCAATAAAATGAATGTTTTAATTTGTAAATGAAGAAAGAAAGGCAATGGGTGCAAAGCCGCTTTCGCGAGGATCACAGAGTGTCTCGGCTTAGAGCTGCTATCAGCCTTTGACCAATCCTGTGTCAACGAGCATTTGGTCTCTGAAAACAAATGACGAGTTTGTCGCTCAACTTCGACTTTTGACGAATTGGGGATCGAACGCGCGCAGCGTATGGCTGGATTGAAGGGTTGCGATGCACCATAGAACCGATCAGGTCAAAGGCAGGAGGGGATTGCCCGCAAAGACGGTCCAGCCGTTAAGATTTCGATAGCTTCGGCGATAGCCAGCGCGCGAATGGCAGGCAAGTTTGGTATATCCATGACAGATCCTCGGATCCGGCATGCCCACCCACATCGACAACCCGGCGTTGACAAGGCATCGTATCACGAGATGCTGCACTGCATCCGAGGACGGCCGCGAGCCCTAACTGTGAGTTTTATCCTGTCGCTGCGTGACCTCGCCGGCCGCCTTGGCCCGATTCACCAGCCCGCCCTGCACCCTGACCTTTATCGCATCTCTCGTGCTGTTCCCCTCCAACGCAACAAAACGTGGTAAATCGTCAGTCCGTGCGGATGACAAATTCGGGTCTTGGTGGCCGGTTATATCGAACGGGTAATTTCGGAAAGCCCAAGTGCGAGCATCAGGAGCGAGACAGCGCCAATCCATGCGGCCGCCACGCGAAAAGCGATTCCTACCCATGGCTGAGTGAAACGCTCTTTGATCAGAAGAAAAATTCCAACAAGGTATAACATACCCATATTCGCGCCGACCATCGAGCCGGACATTGTGAACAGCCTGTCTTGAGGCGGGCCTTCGTCTGGAACGGATGCATCTCCTATCAAGAAGGCTCCGACACCGATCAATGCCAGGGCTACCGGAAACAGTTTGCCAGGAAAAAGCGCTGCAACCGAACACACCACAAAGGCCAAAGCGAACATGGTCGCGTCGAGTTCTTCAAAACCAAAGGCAAGCATCAAGCCGCCAAGGCTGGCAACCAGAAAGCTTCCAAGCAGCCACTGTACCCTTGCAGTTTCGAACCCACCAGCAACCAATGCAAGTCCAAGCAGTAGAAGTGCCTGCGGCGGTGTAGAAAAGGGATGGAGGAGCCCGACGTAGAACCCTTCCATGCCGGGGACGGGGCTATGTGCTGATGCCGGACTGGCAACGAGCACCAACAAGGGAAGATATGTTAGCGGCCTAGGCTTTTTCATACTCAGGCAACGCCGGTCAGGAACACGAGTCCTGCGAATGCAATCAATCCACCGGCACCGCGAACGGCAATTCTGCCAGCAGGCCACCGAACAAGTATTCCAAACGAAATACCGATAAGATGCAGTAAACCGGTTGAAACGACGAAACCAACTGCATAGGCGAAAGCGTTGACGGTTGCGGGAAGTTCGGTGCCATGCGCATAGCCGTGGAACACCGCAAAAGACCCGACAATCACAGCACAAACCCAAATTGGTGGCTGCACGGCAAAAACGATCATTATTCCCAGCACCACAGCGGAAAGAGCGATACCCGTTTCGATAGCCGGAATGGGAATCCCCACTATTCCAGCAACCGCGCCAAAGGCCATTACCAGCGGAAACACAACAGGCAGAATCCAGACTGCAGGTGCGCCTAGAAAGGCGCCCCACAGACCAACTGCGACCATTGCCGCCACGTGATCCCACCCAAGTATAGGATGCGTGAAGCCTGCAACGAAGCCTCCGCCATAACCATCACCAGAGTGAGCGTAAGCTGCAAATGCGGTGAAACAATAGACCAAAGCAGACAAAAAAAGACCAGACGCAATGCGGGCGAGCAAAACCAAAACCCCTCAAAATATCCTAGGCTGATAGTGTCACTTTACTTTTTGTTGCAACTCAACCCAAGACGAGCGTTTGCATACTCTTGCCCCCAAAGAGTTCTGGTCAGGTCGTCGCAATGCCACTTAAAACCTATAAGCCAAAGCTCGGGTCATTCTGACTGAAATCATGCGTGGAGGCTCTGCCGGAACGCTCTGTTTCATAGTCAACGCCAGATTGCCGGTAGCAAAACCTGTGCGACGTTTGATCCCGGACGTGCCATTGGTCACTTCGCAGGATGGCCTATTGCAGGTCATCTGACTTGACGCTGAAGCCATTCAAATCAGCTCGCCCCACAAATCTCCGGTCTACGTATCACGGGTGCAGATCATCGGTTCCCGTCGCTCAATTCTGCGTTCCATTTAAATTGATTCAGTTTTCGCGATCTTTCATGATCCGCTACTTTGCCCTCAGCGGCACAAGGAGCGAACTAATGGATATTAGACCCCTCACAGGTAGTCTCGGGGCAGAAATCTTTGGAGCCGATATCCGAGACAGCGGTCAGTTCGAAAAGATCCACACAGCATTTGCTGAGCATTCCGTCATTATCCTCAGAGGGCAAAGCGCCAGCCCCAAGGACCACTTGAACTTTGCCCGCCGCTTTGGGCCGATCAACGTGAACCGCTTTTTCAAGCCGGTCGACGGCTACCCCGAAATCGCGACGGTCTTAAAGGAAAAAGACCAGAAAGAAGCGGTGGGCGAAGGCTGGCATACTGATCATTCCTATGATCAGGTTCCAGCCATGGGTTCGATCCTGCATGCCATCGAGATGCCGCCTTATGGCGGAGATACGTTGTTCGTGTCTATGAGGGCGGCTTACGAGGCCCTGTCAGATTCTATGCGTCGGTTCCTTGATGGGCTTACTGCCGTGCATTCTTCGCGCCATGTCTTCGGTGCTGCCGCGCAGAATAGCGAAGCCACCAAGAGCGGAAGGCTGGGAAATGCGGAAAAGGCCACCCAGGATGCGCGCCACCCGGTTGTGATTACACATCCGCTCAGCGGGCACCGTGGGCTATTCGTGAACCCTGTTTTTACGACCCATGTCGAAGAGCTCAGCGCGGAGGAGTCTGCCGCCATCCTGGCGATGCTCTATGAGCATTGCAAACAGCCCGAGTTCCAGTGCCGTGTTCGTTGGCGGGAAGGTGATATTACCATGTGGGACAACCGGGCCACTTGGCACAAAGCGATCAACGATTATCACGGTTTCCGCCGTCTGATGCACAGGGTTACGGTGGAAGGCGTAGCCTTGACCTAGCAGCCACCTGCCATTGACCGCGACCGTGTGAAAAAAAGCCCGTGCGCACAGTAAGAATCCCGGTGCCAGCCGTTTTGCAGAGTTTACCAGATAACCGCACTTCGCGTTTTTTCATCCAAGGACGTTACCGACAAAAAATCTTTCGTTTTTCCGAAGCCGGTGCGGCAATTGGTAGGCTGGTTTCAACCAGTTGCAGTCCTTTACCGCCGTAGACGCGTACAACATTGAGATTGCCTATTGAAAGTCGACGGCTCTTCTCGCTCAAAAAGAAAGTGATTGCAGGCGGCAGTGTAAGCCGCTGGGCAAATGGTATTCCTCTACAGCAGCCAATGCGCGCAGTGCCGCAGATCAGCAGAGGTGTTTGTACATATAGGTTGTCGGTTCCAGCCGGTCTTCGAACGGGTTGCGGCAAAAATTCGGTATCTCTCCGGCGATCTGAAAACCTAGGCTCTGATACAATAGGCGTGATGGATCCGAACTGCGCGTATCCAGCACCAACAGCGTGCGACCCAGAGCGACGGCACGATCCTCAAGCGCGGCCATCAGGGTTCGTCCAAAGCCTTGGCGTCTGGCATGTGGATGAACCAGTAGCTTGGCAACATCGGCGCGATGCGGCTGGTTCGGCATCGCCGCCGGGATGAGCTGCACCGTGCCTAAAACGCGTCCTTTGTCATGGGCCGCAAAAATATCCAGCGCGCCGTTGTCCAGATTCGGGCGTACTTTGGTCTGCCAATATGCGTGTGACTGATCCAGCGTAAAGGGCAAGATAAATCCAACACTTGCCCCATCCTGCACACAGGCGTGCAGGATATCGGCGAGGTCACTCACTGCCGCGTCAAAGCTCTCTAGGTCGAGACGCGAAATCATATCAGTACCAACAAATATCGAGCCCCACGCTCAAGCGACGTTTCAAATCGGGTTGAACCCGAAAGATGATAACGCAGGCAATCCCCGCCGTTCAGATCGTGCGCAACGCCATCCACGGTCAGCGTTAAAGCGCCATCCAACATGACCAAGTGATGCTCTTGCCCCGGTTTTGGCGGCGCGTCGTACGAGATCACGGTACCCGGTGGCAAATGGCCCTCAACAACCTCTGCGCTGAGACCGTTGGCGGGCGGGGATACTGAGCGGCGGGTGAATCCGGTTTCCGGGTCACTCCATTCGGGCTGCCGCTCGAACGGGACACGCGGATCGAAACTGTCTTCGACCATCATAAGAAGCCGAGACATCGGCAGCCCATAGGCGGCGCAAAGTCTACCCAGAGTCTCGGCCGTTGGACTGACACTGCCCTTTTCTAAACGAGATAGCGTCGCGCGACTGATCCCGCTTTGGTCTGCCATCTGATCAAGGGACAATCCGTGGCTTTGGCGCAATTCACCAAGGCGTTTGGCGAGGCGGTACGAGAGGTCGTCCAGCATCATTCATATACGAGAAAAATTATCATAATTGAGAATATAGCCAAAAATAAATTAATATCAATAAGAAAGGGCGCAGAGAAACCTATGCGCCCTTCCAAGGTCTCGGGTTGAAAGTGGTTTACTTCCAGCCAGCCTCGTTAAAGATTTTCTGCGCTTCGGGCAGGTTCTTGGCAACGTCGGACAGGCTCACCTCATCCGCGTTGAAGTCACCCAGTGCTTTGACCGAGTCTGCAAGCTCTACGCCATCGACCGCAGGGAACTCATCGTTGCCGGCCGAGAAATACTGCTGGGCCGAGTCGCTGGCCAGGTATTCCAGGAACAGGATCGCGTTCTCCTTGTTTGGTGCATTTGCGGCAACACCGGCACCCGATAGGTTCATATGTGCGCCGGTGCTGTTCTGGTTGGGGAACACCCAGCCGATCGAGTCGATGTCCGAAGACACGCCTTTGACGTCTTTGCGGATGGCCCGCGCAAAGTAATATGTGTTCGACACGGCGATGTCACATTCGCCTGACACCAAACCACGCAGCTGATCGGTGTCGCCGCCCTGCGGTTCTCGCGCCATGTTGGCGACAATACCTTCGGCCCAGGTTTTGGCAGCCTCAGGACCGTCATGGGTGATGATGGATGCCAGCAGGGTCTGGTTGTAGGTATTTGTCGAAGACCGGATGCACACCAGGCCTTCATAATCGGGCTTTGCCAAATCGGCATAGGTGGCGGGCGGGTTGGTCAGGTTTTCCTTGTCATAAAAAATGATTCGACCGCGTTGGGAAAAACCGAACCATTGATTGTCGCCGTCTTGCAGATTGGCGGGGATACGCTCTTCCAGAACTGCGCTTTCAACCGGTTGCAAAATGCCCGCGTTTTTGGCGCGTTCAAGGCGCGAGGTGTCCACGGTCAGCAATACATCGGCAGGTGAGTTCGCGCCCTCAGCTTCCATCCGTGCGATCAATTCATCAGCCTTACCTTCGATACGGTTGATGGTGATCCCGGTCGCCTCTTCAAAATCGCTATAGAGGCGTTCGTCAGTGTCGTAGTGGCGCGAGGAATACAGGTTCAATTCTCCCTCGGCGGCGACAGTGGTTGACATCAGCGCCAACAGAGCGGCGGTAGCGCAGGTAGAGGGTTTCAGCATCATATCTCTCAACATTGTGAATCGTTGCATTTATTCCTGAGTGAAACAGTCAATGATACGATTTTTCTGCGAATGCAAGTAAATCCGACAAAAAAACTTGGAAAAATGATTGTCGTCTTCAGACGCCAAGATTCCAATGATCTGCACGTCCTTTTTGTCACGTCAGCTGGGGGCGGCGGCTTGCCGGTGCAGCAGCGTTGAAAACGTCAGGCATACTGTGCGCACAAAAAAACCGCACCCAAGGGTGCGGTTCCTTTATTACAACTGTGCGTAAGTCTTAGCCTTGACGTGCTTTGAACTTGCGCTGCGTCTTGTTGATCACGTAGACGCGGCCTTTGCGACGCACAACCCGGCAATCACGGTGCCGGTTCTTGAGCGAGCGGAGCGAGTTCCTGACCTTCATGGGTCTGTCTCCAATCTGCGGCGCCTTCATCAAAGACGTGGCCAGCGCCTGGGTTAGCGGGTGCCCCGGATACCCGGAACAGTGAAACGATGGTGGGCGGTACAAGGATCGAACTTGTGACCCCTTCGATGTCAACGAAGTGCTCTACCGCTGAGCTAACCGCCCACGAACCTTTGCGTTACCCTGCCCCAAAACGAAATGGGGCGCAGAGACCCGCGCCGGTAGCGGGGTCTATAAAAGGACTCGCCAAGGGGTTCAAGGGGTTTGGCAGAACTATTTTCCGGTCTATGTTCGATCTGAACAAGGAGTCACCATGCAGAACATCCCTTATGTACTGGATATGCCGACCAGCCGCACATCTTGCGTTGTTTTTTCGTCTCCTCACAGTGGTCGGAACTACCCGCAATCGCTTTTGAAGCGGACGGTTTTGAACGAAAGCATGATTCGGTCGTCGGAAGATGCCTTTGTAGACCAGTTGTTTTCTGCAGCGACCTTGTTTGGCGCGCCGATGATATCGGCCGTAATGCCGCGCGCCTATCTGGACCTGAACCGCAATGCGGATGAGCTGGACCCGGCATTGATACAAGGTGCGCGCCGCTCTGGACATAACCCGCGCGTCGCGTCGGGCCTTGGGGTGATTCCGCGCGTCGTGGCGAATGGGCGCGCGATTTATCGCGGGAAGCTGACCATGGATGAGGCGCGTCTGCGCATCGACACTTGTTGGCGTCCTTATCATGCGCGCGTCAAATCCTTGCTGAAGGAATCCCACGACGCATTTGGGCAGGCGATCCTGGTTGATTGCCACTCGATGCCGCATGAAGCTGTTGCGATGGTCGGCAGTTCAAAAACCAGTCGCCCTGATGTGGTTTTAGGGGATCGGTTCGGCGCGTCGGCCTCAGCCGAGGTTGTGGACAGAATCGAAGCAGCCTGCGTCGCCGCCGGTTTGAATGTCGCACGCAACGCGCCCTTTGCCGGGGCCTATGTCACCCAGACCTATGGCCGCCCCGCCCGCCATCAGCATGCGGTTCAGATCGAAGTTGATCGGGCGCTGTACATGGATGAAGTCAAAATAGAACCGAACGAGAATTTCGCAGCATTTCAGGAAACACTGCGCGATATCATCCGGGATATCGCAAGCATTGGAAATGAATCGCTGCGTCTGGCGGCCGAGTAGACTCAGCGCAGGGCGCGGCCTTTTACAATCGCATCGCTGCCAAAACGGCGTCGGATTTCGTCCGTTGCGCGTTCAGCCTGCGACCGCTGGGTTGCTGCAGGGTCCAGCAAATCGCCAGAGATGTCGGCCTGCGACTCGGGACACAGGTCTGACAGGCCAACCCCTAACAGGCGATATGGCCCTTGGTCCCCGACCTGATCAAATAACCCGCGGGCGGTGCGATACAGACGGTCTGCGATCTGCGTGGGGTCATGCAATGAGACACGTCGTGTGATGATCTTGTGGTTTGATCTCTTAAGCTTCAATGTGACGACCCGGCCAGCCAATCCTTTGGCCTTGGCGCGATCGGCAACCTTTTCAGCCATGCGCCAAAGATGACCGTCCAGAATGTCGAGACTGGCGGTATCCTCGAAAAAAGTGGTCTCGTTGCTGATGGATTTCATCGGCTCATGGGCCGAGACGCGCCTCTTGTCCTGCCCGCGCGCCAAGTGCCACAGCCGATAGCCCATGGAGCCAAACCGCGCTGTCAGCGTCTCTTGGTCCCAGCGCAGAAGATCGGAGAAGCTGCGGATACCCGCACGATCAAGAGACGCCTGCGCAGCGGGGCCGATACCCCAGATCAGTCGAACGGGTTTGTCATGCAGAAACTCGGCGGTTTCGGCCTTGCCGATCACTGAAAACCCGCGCGGCTTGTCGAGGTCCGAGGCGACCTTGGCCAGGAACTTGTTATGTGACAACCCAATCGAGCCGGTCACGCCCAGTTCATCTTTCATCCGCTTTACCAGTCGCGCCAGCATCACGGCGGGCGGGGCACCGTGCAGGCGTTGGGTGCCGGACAGGTCCATGAAAGCTTCGTCCAGCGACAGGGGTTCAACGACCGGGGTCAGCTCGTCCATCATTTTGCGAATCTCGCGTGAGACCTCGGCATAGACAGACATGCGCGGCTTGATAACCACTGCATCTGGGCAAAGCTGGAGGGCTTTGAACATTGGCATGGCCGACCGTACCCCACGGATGCGCGCAACGTAGCAGGCCGTGGAAACCACGCCGCGACGGCCGCCACCGATTATTACGGGTTTGTCAGCCAGTTCCGGATTGTCGCGTTTCTCGACCGAGGCATAAAACGCATCGCAATCCATATGCGCGATGGACAAGTCGAAAAGTTCGGGGTGCATCTGGACGCGCGGGCTGCCGCATGCAGTGCAGCGCCGTTCATCCGTCAATGTGGTCAAGCAATCTCGGCAGAGACCGGGCATGTAATTTTCCCGCCTTCCGTGCGATCCCGTCAGCGGTTTGCATATACCAACCGCCACGGATGCGCAAAGAGTTGGCGCGTATAGACATCATAGTCTTTGTTCAGAAGAAGACCCCCCGCGAAGTGGCGGGGGGAGGTAACGGACCACAGGAAGAAACGGTCCGCGGGGAGTATTACCTGTCTAGAATCGCTAAAAAACGGGGGTTTCGATAGCGCCTAGGTCACACTTGGAAAACTCGTGTTTTGCCTGTGTGTTTTGGGGCACAGGGACGAATTGGGGGCAGTCCGTAGAAAAGTGACGCAAGGTCAACTGGTTGCAGGGCGATTCAGCGCGGAATCCCGCCGTTTTTGTTTGGCGTTTCAGTGCCGTGTCAAGGAATTTAACTCAGCAAGAACCGCCTCTGCCGCGGCCTTTGGATTCTCTGCCTGATAGATCGGACGCCCGACAACGATGTGGTCGGCGCCATCGCCGATTGCACCGGCGGGTGTTGCAACGCGTTTCTGATCGCCTAATGCCGCACCCGCCGGGCGCACACCGGGCGTCACGATCAGACGACCTTCGGCTTGGGGCAGGGCGCGGATCAGGGCAGCTTCGCGGGGGCTGGCGATGACGCCATCGGCACCGGCCTCAAGCGCGCGGGCCGCCCGTTCTACCACCAGCTCTTGCACGTCGCCTTCTTTCATCAGGCAGGCATCCAGATCCTCGCGATTTAGCGAGGTAAGGATGGTGACGGCCAGAATCTTCAAATCTTTGCCCGAAGCGCCCTCTTTCGCCGCGCGCACCACGTGGGGGTCGCCATGAACGGTCAAAAAATCCAGATCGAACTGCGCCAACCCGCGCACCGCATTCTCTACCGTATTGCCGATGTCGAACAGTTTCATGTCCAGAAAAATGCGCTTGCCGTAATCCTGCTTGAGTTCGTTCGCCAAGGCCAATCCGCCGCCGGTCAGCATTCCCAGCCCGATTTTGTAGAAGGACACGGTATCCCCCAATCGCTGAGCCATTGCCAATCCCTGCAGGGCGTTTGGAACATCTAGGGCAACGATCAGGCGGTCATCGGACATCGGGCAGGCTCCTTTTTGGCAAACGCCTGCGTCCTAGCGGGTTCCGCGCCCGCTGTCCATGCAGGACAGTCCTTGGATCAAGATCACGCAGATAGGACGAGATTGTGTTATGCTGCCGGTTCCATAAGCGCGATTAACGGATGGGGAGAGCATGAGACAAGTGTTGATAGCAGGACTCCTGATGGCTCTGGCGGGATGTCAGGACACATCACCGCAAAGCGGGGAATCGAACACGGTCAACGGACCGCCACCCAATGATGATTTGCGGTTCGTACGCGGGTATCGATCAGGTGATGACGATTGTCAGTTGACCGGAGAAACTTCGTTTACAATCAATTTTCTGGATGACGCTGCAGACTTGGTTTCCTGTCCGACGGGCAGTGATGCAGACCGGTCATTGGTCGAAATGTACCCTGCGCGCGAAGTGGCGCAAACCGGCGGCTATACGGTTTACTCGATCCCGCGCCGATAGGCCGTTTGGTCGCGAATCTGAGATTTAGACACTTGAACGAACGAAGATATTTCCCAGATTGGAATTGAGGCCCAGATCGACGCGTGCCGCCAAGCGGGCGCGTCACACCTAGGGCGCTTGGAAAAGGAGAATAACATGGACTTGAACAAGTTCACCGAGCGGGCACGGGGATTCGTGCAGGCCGCGCAAACGATTGCTCTGCGCGAGGGGCACCAGAGGCTGGAGCCCACCCATATACTCAAAGCATTGATGGATGACGATCAGGGGCTTGCCAGCAATCTGATCACACGCGCGGGCGGCGCACCCACCCGTGTGGTTGAGTCGTTGGATGCTGCGATGGGCAAGATTCCGAAGGTCAGCGGTGACTCCGGTCAGATCTACATGGACGGCCAGACAGCGAAGGTACTGGACGAAGCCGCCAAGATCGCCACCAAGGCAGGCGACAGTTTCGTGCCGGTGGAGCGTGTTCTGATGGCGCTATGCATGGTAAAATCAAAAGCCAAAGAGGCGTTGGAAGCCGGTGCCGTATCCGCGCAAAAGCTGAACGAAGCGATCAACGATATCCGCAAAGGGCGCACCGCTGACAGCGCGTCTGCAGAGGAAGGCTATGACGCGCTGAAGAAATATGCGCGCGACCTGACCGAGGCTGCGGCTGAGGGCAAGATCGACCCAATCATCGGGCGGGATGAGGAAATCCGCCGCTCGATGCAGGTTTTGTCGCGTCGCACTAAGAACAACCCGGTTCTGATCGGTGAACCCGGCGTCGGTAAAACCGCAATTGCCGAAGGCATGGCCCTGCGCATTATCAACGGCGACGTGCCGGAATCGCTGAAGGACAAGAAGTTGCTCGCGCTCGACATGGGCGCATTGATCGCCGGTGCGAAGTACCGCGGTGAGTTCGAAGAGCGTCTCAAGGCCGTTCTGACAGAGGTGACCGAAGCCGCCGGAGAGATCATCCTGTTCATCGACGAAATGCACACGCTGGTCGGGGCCGGCAAATCCGACGGCGCGATGGATGCCGCCAACCTGATCAAGCCTGCGCTTGCTCGGGGTGAGCTACATTGTATCGGCGCGACCACTTTGGATGAGTACCGCAAATACGTCGAAAAAGACGCAGCCCTTGCGCGCCGGTTCCAGCCTGTGATGGTGCAGGAGCCGACGGTCGAAGACACGATCAGCATCCTGCGCGGAATCAAGGAAAAGTACGAGCTGCACCACGGTGTGCGCGTCTCGGACTCGGCGCTCGTGGCAGCGGCGACGTTGTCGCATCGCTATATCACCGACCGGTTCCTGCCCGACAAGGCCATCGACCTTGTCGATGAGGCGGCGTCACGGTTGAGGATGGAGGTAGATTCCAAACCCGAAGAACTCGATCAGCTTGATCGCCAAATCCTGCAGATGCAGATCGAGGAAGAGGCGCTGAAGCTTGAGGACGACGCGGCCTCGAAGGATCGACTGGAAAGCCTGCAAAAGGATCTGGCCGAACTGCAGGAGAAATCCGCTGAGATGACTGCCCAGTGGCAGGCTGAACGCGACAAGCTTGCCGGTGCGCGGGATCTGAAGGAACAGCTCGACAAAGCGCGGGCCGATCTGGAGATCGCCAAGCGGGAAGGCAACCTCGCCAAGGCGGGTGAACTGTCTTATGGCGTCATCCCTGAGCTTGAGAAAAAGCTGACCGAAGCCGAAAGTCAGGAAAGCAACGCCATGATGGCCGAGGAAACGGTGCGTCCGGAACAGATTGCGTCCGTTGTCGAACGCTGGACTGGTATCCCAACCTCGAAGATGCTGGAAGGCGAGCGTGAGAAGCTGCTGCGGATGGAAGATGATCTGCATTCTCGCGTGATCGGTCAGGATGCGGCGGTGACTGCCGTGGCCAATGCTGTACGCCGGGCGCGGGCGGGTCTGAACGACGAGAACCGCCCGCTGGGCTCGTTCCTGTTCCTAGGCCCGACCGGCGTGGGTAAGACCGAACTGACCAAAGCCGTGGCGAATTTCCTGTTCGACGACGACAACGCGATGGTCCGCATCGACATGTCCGAGTTCATGGAGAAACACGCTGTCGCCCGTCTGATCGGTGCCCCTCCGGGCTATGTCGGGTATGACGAAGGTGGTGTGCTGACCGAAGCCGTGCGGCGCCGGCCTTATCAGGTCGTGCTGTTTGACGAGGTCGAAAAGGCGCACCCGGATGTGTTCAACGTGCTCCTGCAGGTTCTCGACGATGGTGTTCTGACCGATGGTCAGGGTCGCACCGTGGATTTCAAGCAGACGCTGATCATCCTGACGTCGAACCTCGGCTCTCAGGCGCTCAGCCAGTTGCCCGAAGGTGCGGACAGTGCGCAGGCGCGGCGGGATGTGATGGACGCGGTCCGGGCACATTTCCGGCCCGAATTCCTGAACCGTCTGGACGAAACGATCATTTTTGACCGGCTCAAGCGGGCCGATATGGATGGCATCGTCGATATCCAGATGGCACGCCTGCAGAAACGTCTGGCGGCCCGCAAGATCGAACTGGCCCTGGATGATAGCGCAAAGGAATGGTTGGCGAACGAAGGCTATGATCCGGTGTTTGGCGCGCGTCCGTTGAAACGTGTGATCCAGCGTGCCTTGCAGAACCCGCTGGCCGAGGCGCTGCTGGCTGGCGAGATCAAGGATGGTGAGACTGTCCCGGTCAGTGCCGGGGCCGACGGTTTGATCATCGGCGACCGGTTGGGTACGTCAGAACGCCCGCGACCGGATGATGCCGTGGTGCACTAAGCGCTCTTAAACGAACGTGAAGCCCGCCCTTTCCCAGGGCGGGTTTTTCTGTCACGAACCCTCTGAAATTGTTGGAAAGGAATTCTTCTGCATGGCGAAAATGAACTGGGCGCAGTTGTTGAATACGGATACCTACGACAACAAACAGGAACAGGCCGAGCGCCCATCATATGTCATTGCCGCAGACAGGATCACCTTTTCTGCCCCGTTCCGCCGATTGGCGAACAAGACGCAGGTCCATCCGCTCTATGACAATGATCATCTGCGCCATCGCCTGATCCATTCCGAAGAAGTGGCAAGTGTTGGCCGGTCCATTGGGATGCAAGTCGGTGTTTGGTTGGCCGAGGAAAAGCTCATTGCTCCCGAGGATGCTCATAAAGTGGCGGGCGTCGTGCAGGCGGCCTGTCTGGCTCATGACGTCGGAAATCCGCCTTTCGGGCATTCCGGCGAAGAGGCAATTGGCAAGTGGTGTTCAGATAAACTCCGCGGAGGTTCACCCGTCTTTATGGGAATCGCGGGGGATCGCTGGCAGGAGTTCGAGAAATTCGAAGGCAACGCGCAGGGCTTTCGCATTCTGACCCGGCTGGAGATGTACCGGAACCAAGGGGGTATGTGCATGCCCAATGCGGTTCTGGGGGCATTCATGAAATACCCGATGGGGGCCGAGACCTCGAAACGATTCAAGGACAAGCTGGCCCAACCCTATGTTGGGGCCAAGAAATTCGGGTTCTTTGAAACTGAGCGAGCGTATTTCACGCAAGCAGCTCAGGCGATGGGATTGCCCGAGGCGCAGGGCCTTGACGGCCAAAGCTGGTGGCGGCGGCACCCGCTGGTCTATCTGGTCGAGGCAGCCGACGACATCTGCTATAACATCGTCGATCTGGAGGATGGGTATTCGGCGGGCGACCTGTCTTTTGAAGAAGTTCAGGGTCTTTTGTCCGCCTTCGCCAATAGCCCAAGCAGCAATCAGGGCGGCTATAGCAAGTTCGAAGAAATTGGCTATTTGCGCGCCCGTGCCATAGGCGCCGCTATCACAGCCTGCGTTGATGCCTTCAAGGCAAGCCACGACGCGATTCTGGATGGTAGCTTCTCGGATTCGCTTATCGGAGTGTCTAGCCGCGCCAAAGACTTTGCCAAGATTGAGAAACTGGCGCGAGAGCAGCTTTTCAAGGCACCGCGCAAGACCCGGCTTGAAGTCAAGGGTCGCAACGTGATCCGAAAGGTGCTGGATGGCCTATGCCCGGTGTATGAGGAGCTTGCCCGACGCAGTTGGCAGCAGGATGAACTGCCGGACTACGAGCGGCAACTTATAAATGCTGTCAAATTGGATCTGCGCGACGTCGTTGATGTGTATACCGCCTTGCATTCCCTGACCGACTTTGTTTCGGGTATGACTGACAGATACGCGGTGCAGATTTCAGACATGCTGTCTGGCTGAGGCACTCTGAAAGCTGATTCAAAGGTTGATTCAGTCGGTGAGACGGCACCAGTTTCTGTTCAAAGCCCGGCCATTGACCCATTAGCGAATGCTCCGCTGCTGCTGGCCGAAATAGTCCACCGACTGTGTTCATCTGCTTGACCTGTGCGCGATGCGCTAAGCCGTTTACCCAACCTGAATAACGCTTGGAAATGCCCGAGCGTTACAATCTCGTCTCTGAATCGTTACGCCTGTTTTCTTGGTGCTGTGGTATCAGCGGACTATCTCGTACAATAGCAAGCTTGACGACGGAGACACACATGGCGCATCGCTGGACCAACACATTGACACATGCAGACGTTACCCCACGGGCGGCGTTCCTGAACCGGCGTCAGGTCATGGCCGGGCTGGCGGGTGTCGGGCTGGCTCATTTGGCGCAAGGTGCCTCGGCGCAAGAGGCGTTGGAGCCCAACGCCTGGGAAGAGATCACCTCGTACAATAACTACTACGAGTTTGGCACCGGAAAGGATGATCCGGTAAGATACGCGCATGCGCTGACCACTGAGCCGTGGAGCGTCAAGATTGACGGTCTGGTCGACAATCCCGGCGACTATGACTTCAAAGACATCATGTCCGAGATGACGGTCGAAGAACGCATATACCGTTTCCGATGCGTCGAGGCGTGGTCAATGGTGATTCCGTGGAACGGGTTCGAACTGGCCGACCTGCTGAACATGGCGGGTGTTCAGGAAGGCGCAAAATACGTTGCCTTCGAAACTGCCCTGGTTCCAGATGAGATGCCCGGAGTGCGCTATCCGGTTCTGGACTGGCCCTATCGCGAAGGTCTGCGCCTGGACGAGGCGATGCATCCCCTGACAATGATCGCTACCGGCATATACGGTCGCCCAATTCCCAACCAGAACGGCGCACCGCTGCGTTTGGTCGTTCCGTGGAAGTACGGATTTAAGTCGATCAAATCGATCGTGCGGATTACCGTCACGGATGTTGAACCTCCGACAAGTTGGAATATGGCAAACCCGCGCGAGTACGGCTTCTACAGCAATGTGAACCCGAATGTGGATCACCCGCGCTGGTCTCAGGCGTCGGAGCGAAAAATCGGTGGTGGCCTGTTCGCCAAGCGTGTTCCGACGCTCATGTTTAACGGCTACGAGAAAGAAGTGGCAGGGCTGTACGAGGGTATGGACCTGACGAAGTTCTATTGAACCTATGCAACGCGTGAATCAGACATTGCGTCAGCTTCCTGTCTGGGTCGTCTATTTGCTTGGGGCGCTTCCGGCGCCCTGGCTTTTTTATCAGGGGCTGACCGGCGGCCTGGGCGTAGATCCGATTGAAGCGCTGGAGCATCGATACGGAGAGCTAGCGCTCCAGCTCTTGATCGCCGTTCTGGCGATTTCGCCTCTGCGCCGGTTTGTTGGGTTGAACCTGCTGAAATTTCGTCGCGCCCTTGGTGTTCTGACCTTTGCCTATGTCAGCCTGCATCTTTTGGTCTGGTTGGTGCTGGATGTTCAGGTGCCCAGCCAGATCTGGGCCGATATCGTGAAACGCCCCTATATTACGGTTGGCCTGGCCGCCTATGTGTTGATGATCCCGTTGGTGGTGACATCGAACAACCTGTCTGTTCGCAAGCTGGGCCCACGCTGGCGCAATCTGCAACGTCTTGTATTCCCGGCGGCTATTCTGGGTGGGCTTCATTACGTCATGCTGGCCAAGGGTTTTCAGGTCGAGCCGTTGATTTATCTGTCTCTGATCATCGGGCTTCTTCTTCTCCGTGTGCCGTTTCCCCGGCTTCTGACTCGTCTTCGCCGGGCCGATTCCGCCTGAACCAAAACTGAGTCTGTGGGTAACTCTGCTTAAATGCCGGAACTTGGCGTTTCACACTGCATGTGCTTAAAAGCATGCGACAGAATATTCTTCTTAAGTGTCTGTTTATAATAATAAAAACACTGAACGGCGATTTTTTTCCTGAATCTCGAATTTTCTGCTTGCGGTGTGTGTGAGTAATACTTAGAACCCCCTTCACCGGCGCTGCTGAGGCGGTTGTTGGGTCGCTGGAGACGGCGGGGACGCACTGGAGAGACGGTGGGACGCTCGG
>NZ_JAIUZS010000011.1:0-91158 GCF_020171505.1 Ruegeria profundi
GCTGATCGCCCCGATCGCGATGGAGCAGGGCCTCCGCTTCGCCATCCGCGAAGGCGGCCGCACCGTCGGCGCCGGCGTCGTGTCGAAGATCATCGAGTAATTCGCGCTAGCGAATGATCAGACGGAAAGGGCGTCCTTTTGGGCGCCCTTTCTGTTTGAATTCAATAATCCCAAGACGCGCCAAAAAAGTGTGTCGAAAATCGTCTAGTAAATCGGCTCTGCCGACTGGTGGGCGGCAGTTGCTCTGAAAGAGAAATGAAAGCCCACACCATCGAACGAAAGAAGGCCGCTCCGAAAGGGGTGACCTTTTTTTGTTTGCTTTCCGAATTTGGTAAACCGCTAGGATATTTAAATATTACTTTACTGAATGTCAGTTTTCAGGTGTTGTTCAAAAACATCTTAAAGGAGAAAAAGGTTTTGATACTACGTCTGCAAACTTTCATTAGGCTATGCCATTACGACCAAGTCGAGTTGGCCAGTGCGCTCGATACCATTCTCAATGGTTCGGGGGGTGGCCACAATTTCCATTGGTCTTTAAAAAAAGCTATTCACCGACAAATTGAGGGTGCGAAGGCAAGTGAAATCAAGGAAATCTAGAATACTCCCACTAATGATGCAGAGAAAAAGTACAACAAAGCAGCATTTGAAAATTACCGCGCGAAGTTTGGTTGTACTAAGAATATCGAAGTGGTGGATCAGGAAAGAGTGTTTTCGGTCCCGAATTTTGATCTTCAACTGAAAGTTGACCCTTGGTTCAGGACATTCGAGAAAGGCCAAAGCCATCTGCATTTGGTTTGGGCTACACAAAAACCCAAACTTGAGCAAAGGATCGCAAATATTGGCACTTTAGTTTTGCAACAGTCCTTCAAAGGAACTTCGTTCGGCAATTCAAGATTTTGCATTATGGATCTTGTTAAGCCGAAGCGATACTCAGACAAGACGATATCAGACAAGACAAAACTAGCTTTGGAGCTAGCTTGTCGTTCGATTGAGACTTGCGCTAAGATGGTGTGAGTGCGGAACTGAGGAAGGTTGTGAAAACCCCTTGCCAAACTCCGACAACCCCACTAAGACGCGCTAGTTCTCAATAAGAACGCCAAGGCGGGGTGATTCCCGCCTTTTGGGTTCGATGAGGGTTGGCGATGCGCGTCTGTCCTCCTCTCAACTCCAACGCCTGATAAAAGGCTGTTAATATGCAAAGCCAAAACATCCGTATTCGGCTGAAGGCATTTGACTATCGCGTTCTGGATGCCAGCACGCAGGAGATCGTCAACACTGCCAAGCGGACCGGCGCGAACGTGCGCGGCCCGATCCCGCTGCCGAACAAGATTGAGAAGTTCACGGTTCTCCGTGGCCCTCACGTTGACAAGAAATCCCGCGACCAGTTCGAGATCCGTACGCACAAGCGTCTGCTCGACATCGTTGATCCGACCCCCCAGACCGTTGACGCGCTGATGAAGCTCGACCTCGCTGCTGGTGTGGATGTCGAGATCAAGCTGCAGTCGTAAGATCGGAGGGTATAGATTATGCGCTCTGGTATTATCGCTAAAAAAGTTGGCATGACCCGCCTGTTTATGGAAGACGGCAAGCAGATTCCTGTGACCGTTCTTCACCTGGACAACCTGCAGGTCGTTGCACAGCGCACCGCTGACAAAGACGGCTACACCGCCGTTCAGCTGGGCGCCGGTGCTGCCAAGGCAAAACGCACCTCGAAGGCCATGCGCGGTCACTACGCCGCTGCAAAGGTCGAGCCTAAGCGTAAGCTGGCCGAGTTCCGCGTCTCTGAAGATGGCCTGATTGATGTGGGCGCCGAGATTTCGGCAGAACACTTCCTGGAAGGTCAGAAAGTTGACGTTTCGGGTACCTCGATCGGTAAAGGCTTTGCCGGTGCGATGAAGCGCTGGAACTTCGGTGGTCTGCGCGCCTCGCACGGTGTGTCGATCAGCCACCGTTCGCACGGCTCAACGGGTCAGTGTCAGGACCCGGGCAAGGTGTTCAAAGGCAAGAAGATGGCCGGTCACATGGGTGCTGCCCGTGTAACCACCCAGAACCTGGAGGTTGTCAAAACCGACGCCGACCGTGGTTTGGTCTTCATCAAAGGCGCCGTTCCCGGACCGAAATCGGGCTGGGTTACCGTCAAGGACGCCGTGAAGAAGAAAGCACCGGAAGGCCTGCCTTTCCCGGCTGCTGTGAAATCGGCTGCAACTGAAGCGACCGAAGCTCCTGCGGAAGAAGCTCCCGCGGAAGGTGGTGAAGCATGAAACTTGATGTAATCAAACTGGACGGCGGCAAAGCCGGCAACATCGAGCTGGATGCAGACCTGTTCGGCCTTGAGCCGCGCGCGGACATTCTGCACCGTGTGGTCCGTTGGCAGCGCAACAACGCGCAGGCCGGCACTCACAAGGTCAAGACCCGCTCGGAAACCAGCTACTCGACCAAGAAGATCTATCGCCAGAAGGGCACCGGTGGCGCACGCCATGGTGACCGCAACGCGCCGATCTTCCGCAAGGGTGGTATCTACAAGGGCCCGACCCCTCGTTCGCACGGCCACGACCTGCCGAAGAAGTTCCGCAAGCTTGGCCTGCGCCACGCTCTGTCGGCAAAAGCTAAGGCAGGTGAACTGGTTGTGATCGAGAACGCCGAAGCCGAAGGCAAGACCGCCGCTCTGGCCAAACAGGTTGCAAACCTGGGCTGGAAACGCGCCTTGGTCATCGACGGCGCAACCGTGAACGAAGGTTTCCTGAAAGCGTCCAAGAACATCGAAGGTCTGGATATCCTGCCGTCGATGGGCGCAAACGTCTATGACATCCTCAAGCGTGACACCCTGGTGCTCACCAAAGCGGCTGTCGAAGCACTGGAGGCTCGTCTAAAATGAGCGCGAAGGCAGAACACTACGACGTGATCCGCAAGCCGGTCATCACCGAAAAGTCGACCATGGCGTCCGAAAACGGCGCGGTTGTCTTTGAAGTGGCGATCGACAGCAACAAGCCGCAGATCAAAGAGGCCGTTGAGGCGCTGTTTGGTGTGAAGGTCAAAGCGGTGAACACCACCGTGACCAAAGGCAAGGTGAAGCGGTTCCGCGGCCAGCTGGGTCGTCGGAAGGACGTCAAGAAAGCATATGTGACCCTGGAAGAGGGCAACACCATCGACGTGAGCACCGGTCTTTGATCCGACGCTTACTGCGACTATTTACGGCCTCGGCGGTTCAACCCGCCGGGGCCGATTTCGTTTCAGACCCTGAAACTGTGCGTGCGCAGATTCTGGAGCAGATGCGAGCATTCAGTGCCGAACCCTATTTTCAGATCGCCGATGAGAAGCTGGGTCTGTTGTCGGTTTTCGATGATCTGAAATATGATCGCGCGGATGTGGACATGATTTCTCCGGCGATGCGAAAGCATTTGGTCGGCAAGCTTGGTCCGCTGGGTTTTCACCAGATCTCTGGCACGGTGTTGGAACAGCCGCACGCCGATATGCGCGTCTACATCCCGAAGTTCCACGCGCTCGGCGCGTCGCCTTTTGATATCACGCGATACACCGAGAAACGCCCGCAGGATTACTGCCTGCTGACGCCCACGCAGGTGGCTTGTCAGTACGTGGATCACTATGAGCTGGACGATGCGGTGCAGCGGATTGAGGCGCTGATTGCGAAACACCCGATCAACCTGCTCAAACTGGCGGATTATCTGGAAGGCAAACCCAAACACCGCGCCTTTCGTGAAGTGCTGGGCCATATCAAACTCAAGCAGCGGCTTGCTGTGGAGTCCGAGCCGCTGTGCCGTAGGAGGTCTTTGGGCTGAAGCTTGACCGTCGGAAAGACGTCAAAAAAGCATATGTGACCCTGGAAGAGGGTAACACCATCGACGTGTCTACCGGTTTCTGATCGAACCCGTCTTTGGAGAGAGATAAAGGCCCCCGCGAGAGCGGGGTTTTTTTGTGCAAAGAAGTTGTAGAATTTAGCGTTGCGAAATTTCTGTTGGCGTTCAAAAGAAGTTCTTTCACGTCCGAAAAATAATATAAAAAACAAAATCTTATAAGCCAACTAACGCATTTAAACGCAGACCGGTGAATTTGCATGCTTATCGGCGGTTGGCTTGAGCGGTAGATCTGATTCAAGATATTAATTTTGTTGTATATTATCTACAGTTCAAGAATAGTGCATCTTTCGCGTTAGCGTGGCTTGCATAGGCGTTAATTTGACTTGACGCGACTGTCGTCGCATGGCAAGAACGAAGCCCGAACATCATAAAGGAGCGAAGCATGTCTTCGGATAACGCAAGTTTTGCATTTTCGTTTGCAGACGGAACTCTAAAGATTGAAGGTTCTGAGCTGTTCGTGTCTCAGCAAGTGGAAATCTTCCGTGAGAAAATCATGGAGTCCCTGTCGGGCCTCGATCAGCCTGCAATTGCATTGCCTCAAATTACCGGTCCGCAAACAACGGCTGGCACTAGCGAGGTTTTTGAAGGTGGTGCGCCGTTCCAGTCTGACAACTCTGTTGCCGCACCCAGTACAGGTAATCCTTATCCTCGGGTATTGGATGTATTGGGAGACAAGTTGAAGGTAACGACTTCCGTAAAAGGAAAGAACACGGCAGAGCGCGCCGTCAACCTGATCTTGATCTACTTGTGGGGGAAGGAGCGCCTCCTTGATCAGCCGACTGCAGAGTACAGAGAGCTTCGTGAAATTTGCGAAGAGCACGCTTGTTTGGATTCGAGCAACTTCTCTTCAACTCTGACGTCGAAGAAGAACCTGATTTTGGTGGATGGAAGTAAGGGTTCATCGTCCAAGATTTGTAAACTTACCTATCCGGGTAGAGAGGCGGCCGAGGAAGTTCTGGCTCAGTTGAACGACACCGGAAAATGAGCGCTGTGCTATTTGATACTCTTGAGCAGTCGTCGGACACTGATCTGGCGACTGCTATTACTCGATCTTACGGTGAAATGGAGGAGGCCGTTGCTCTTGCCCAGTGGAAAATGGCTGGCGTTGCTGCAGGCCATTTCGTTGAGGCAGTTCGTCGATTTCTCGAGTTAAGAGTTTTTGGGTCATACACGCCAATTTCTAAATCCCTTTCAGGTTTCAATACCCAAACCTTGGCAAAGCTGGAGAGCGGTTCGGGGGACGACAGCTATCGTTTCCATATTCCGCGCGCTCTGTTTGCTCTATACGGAATGCGGAATAAGAAGGGTTACGGACACCTGTCGCTGGAACTGGCGAGCAAGGTTGACGTTGAGTTCATGGCTGGCACTTGCCGATGGGTCTTGGCGGAATTGGTGCGGATCAATTCTGGAGCCTCAATTGAAGAAACGGACCGGCTTGTTTCTCAAATGACCGAACGCAGAACGCCACTGATTTGGGTCGCCGGGGATGCACATCGCATTTTAGAGACTGACCTGAGTCTTAAGGATTCCAGCCTTTTATTACTTTACCATAAGCGAATGATGAGCGTGGATGATTTGGCCCGCGCGACAGAAGCAAAGCTTGGTTACCTTAAGCGGACTCTGCGAAAATTGCATTCAGAGAGATTGATTGAACTAAACGAAGACACGCTTCAGTGTCAGATTTCACCTTCCGGCTCGAGGGTCGCCGAGGGGCTGCTTCGTAAGCACATGCAATGAGTGGTCATAGGGGGCAGTCGTCTAGGGGCTCTAAATCCATCGAACCCTATAGACACCCACCCCCAACCCTGCTAAACGCTCCCAATCTTGCGGCCTCGGATTCGTTCCGGGGCCTCTGATATTTGTAACCGGGGACCTTCGGGGCCCTATACCCTTGGCACCTACGGGGGCCTATCACATAGCGGGGCAACCCCCTGCACTTGCTAAACGGAAGACAGAAAGCATGGCACTCAAGTCGTACAAGCCGACGACGCCGGGCCAGCGCGGGCTGGTGCTGATCGACCGTTCGGAGCTTTGGAAAGGACGTCCGGTCAAGTCTCTCACTGAGGGTTTGACCAAATCGGGCGGCCGGAACAACACCGGACGGATCACTTCACGCCGCCGCGGCGGTGGCGCAAAGCGTCTCTACCGGATCGTTGACTTCAAACGGAACAAATTTGATGTCGCGGCAACCGTCGAGCGGATCGAATACGACCCGAACCGGACCGCATTCATCGCACTGGTAAAATACGAAGACGGCGAGCAGGCCTACATCCTGGCTCCGCAGCGTCTGGCTGTTGGTGACAAAGTCGTGGCATCCGCCAAGGCCGACATCAAGCCGGGCAACGCAATGCCGTTCTCGGGCATGCCTATCGGTACCATCGTCCACAACATCGAGATGAAGCCTGGCAAAGGCGGTCAGATCGCACGTGCGGCCGGTACTTACGCTCAGTTCGTTGGTCGCGATGGCGGCTACGCTCAGATCCGTCTGAGCTCGGGTGAGCTGCGCATGGTCCGTCAGGAATGCATGGCCACCGTTGGTGCCGTGTCCAACCCCGACAACTCGAACCAGAACCTCGGTAAGGCCGGCCGTATGCGCCACAAGGGCGTGCGTCCGTCGGTTCGTGGTGTTGCAATGAACCCGATCGATCACCCGCACGGTGGTGGTGAAGGTCGTACCTCGGGTGGCCGTACACCGGTTACACCGTGGGGTAAGGACACCAAGGGTAAGCGTACCCGTAACAAGAACAAAGCGTCCCAGAAGCTGATCATCCGCTCGCGGCACGCCAAGAAGAAGGGACGTTAATCTATGTCTCGCTCTGTTTGGAAGGGTCCTTTCGTCGATGCTTACGTGCTGAAAAAAGCCGAAGCAGCGCGCGAGTCGGGCCGTAACGAAGTCATCAAAATCTGGTCGCGCCGTTCCACCATTCTGCCCCAGTTCGTGGGTCTGACCTTTGGTGTGTACAACGGCCAGAAACATATCCCCGTCAACGTCTCGGAAGACATGATCGGTCAGAAGTTCGGTGAATACTCGCCGACCCGGACCTATTATGGCCACGCCGCAGACAAAAAAGCGAAGCGGAAGTAAGTCATGGGCAAGGAAAAGAACCCCCGCCGCGTGGCTGAAAACGAAGCAATGGCGAAAACCCGTATGCTTCGCACCAGCCCGCAGAAACTGAACCTGGTTGCGCAAATGATCCGCGGCAAGAAAGTTGAGAAGGCTCTGACCGACCTGACTTTCAGCAACAAGCGTGTCGCGCAGGACGTTAAGAAGTGCCTGCAGTCCGCAATCGCGAATGCCGAAAACAACCACAACCTGGACGTTGACGAGCTGATCGTCGCCGAAGCCTGGGTTGGCAAGAACCTGGTCATGAAGCGCGGTCGTCCGCGTGCCCGTGGCCGTTTCGGCAAGATCATGAAGCCGTTCTCGGAGATCACCATCAAGGTGCGTCAAGTTGAGGAGCAAGCCTAATGGGTCATAAAGTAAATCCGATCGGCATGCGCCTGCAGGTCAACCGCACCTGGGACAGCCGCTGGTACGCCGACACCAAGGACTACGGTGATCTTCTGCTGGAAGACCTCAAGATCCGTGAGTTCATCAACAAAGAGTGCAAGCAGGCCGGTGTTGCCCGTGTGATCATCGAACGTCCGCACAAGAAGTGCCGCGTTACGATCCACACCGCACGTCCCGGTGTCATCATCGGCAAGAAAGGTGCAGACATCGAAGTTCTGCGTAAAAAGCTTGCTCGCATGACCGACAGCGAACTGCACCTGAACATCGTCGAAGTGCGCAAGCCCGAGCTTGACGCGCAGCTGGTTGCCGAGTCCATCGCTCAGCAGCTGGAACGTCGTGTTTCGTTCCGTCGTGCAATGAAGCGCTCGGTTCAGAACGCCATGCGCATGGGCGCCCTGGGTATCCGGGTGAACGTCGCTGGTCGTCTGGGCGGCGCCGAAATCGCACGGACCGAGTGGTACCGCGAAGGCCGCGTGCCTCTGCACACCCTGCGTGCCGACATCGATTACGCACATGCCGAAGCGATGACCCCCTACGGGATCATCGGGATCAAGGTCTGGATCTTCAAAGGTGAGATCATGGAGCACGATCCGCAGGCACGTGACCGTAAAGCACAGGAACTCCAGGACGGCCCTGCACCTCGTGGTGCTGGTGGCGGTCGTCGCTAAGGAGGGAAAGATATGCTTCAACCAAAGCGTACTAAATTCCGCAAGATGCACAAAGGCCGGATCAAGGGTCTCGCCAAGGGCGGCTCTGATCTGAATTTTGGCACCTACGGCCTGAAAGCTCTTGAGCCTGAGCGTGTAACTGCACGCCAGATCGAAGCTGCACGTCGTGCCATGACGCGTCACATGAAGCGTCAGGGCCGCGTATGGATCCGCATCTTCCCCGACACTCCGGTAACTGCAAAGCCGATCGAAGTTCGTATGGGTAAAGGTAAGGGTTCGGTCGACCGTTGGGCGTGCAAAGTCAAGCCTGGCCGCGTGATGTTCGAAATCGACGGCGTCAATGACGACATCGCCCGCGAGGCCCTGCGCCTGGCCGCGATGAAGCTGCCGATCAAGACCCGCGTCGTGGTCCGCGAAGACTGGTAAGCGAATTGGGGCTTAGGCCTCCATCGTGACAAGATTGACCCCCGCCGGGAAACCGGCGGGGTTTTCTTTTCGGGGGCTCTGCCCCCGCTGCGGCAAGCCGCAACTCCCCCGGGATATTTCGAGCCAAATGAAGCAGGGGCCTTCGTCTTCATCTGGCGAAAAATATCCCGGAGCGCGAGGCAGAGCCTCGCTAAACTCCCTATCGAAATTGCCGGGCGGTTGGTCTAATACGTCTCTATGCCACAGATTGAATCACTCTTCGTAACCCGTCTCTACCGCGCAGCTTTGTCCGAGTTCGATCCGAAGATCGACGCGGGAGAGTTGGAAAGCTCTTGCCTTGTCATCGCTGAGGATGACGAAGCCGGACAGGAATGGTGCGAAGAGAACGGCTATCCCGGCTACACCAGCTACGCCTCGCTGACTGATCTGCCTTGGCGGTTCCCGATCTTTGCCGATCTGGTAGCGGCATTGGACCAGCACGTGGCGGCTTTTGCCAAGGATTTGGAGTTCGATCTGGGTGAGGGCGCGCTGAAGCTGGAGGATATCTGGATCAACATCCTGCCCGAGGGCGGCATGCACTCCAGCCACCTGCACCCCCACAGCGTGATCTCTGGCACGACCTATGTGGCGATGCCCGAAGGGGCGAGCGCGTTGAAGCTTGAAGACCCCCGCTCAGGCCGCATGATGGCAGCACCGACGCGGCTGAAAGGTGGGCGGCGGGATTTGCAGCCGTTCATCTATATGAAGCCTAAAGTGGGGGATGTCCTGCTGTGGGAAAGCTGGCTGCGCCACGAGGTGCCGATGAATATGGTCGAAGACGAGCGGATTTCGGTGAGTTTTAATTATAAGTGGGAATAGCATTTCCGAGCGATCCAAAGATGCTTCAGAGATCGCTCGGGAAAAATGGTAATGGATTGGGCAGTTACATCGCCGTTATTTTTGCTAAACCGGCTCGAATCCCAGATTCAATTGATACCGCATTTTTTTTGTGACTGGCGCTTTGTCTTTTTCATTTGGTTTACGGTTTTGTTTTGGGATTGCTTGAGCGCAAGCATCTCCTTTTCTCGAGGTTCCCCATAATACATTGCCTGCGCCCACAATTCGTAAAGTTCCGGGGACATGTTCTTCTGGGCGATACCCGCCAAGCAGAGGCACTGTTCGACTGACATACCGTTCAAACGGCTGTCAGCATTCGCCTTGTTGCAAACCTTGTCACCGGAAATTGCTTGGGCATGCGCAGTACCTGCAATTAATGCCAGAGCAGTGGCTAAGAGTACATTTTTCATTACGTTACTCACTTTGAAATAACATTTGCGGCACCTAGCTACTTGTGCTGTTTTGGTCGTGCAGGCTATAAGTGAACATAGAGAAAGCAACTCGCGTCCGGCCCAGGCTTCACGAACATTGTGCACCTGCCGAAACTTTCCCTTGCCACCCACCCCCTAAACCCTTATACGGCGGCATCCTGCGGTCTCCCGGCGTTGTCGGGAGATTCGTATGTCTATCATTCATCCACCAGGTCCAAGGTGACCCTGCAAGGGGGCCTTCTGGTGTTTTGAGCAAAGGAAAAAGGCGATGAACGCCCAAGAACTGCGTGACAAGACCCCGGACCAGCTCCGCGAGGAACTGGCCAACCTGAAGAAAGAAAGCTTTAACCTGCGCTTTCAACAGGCAACCGGTCAGCTGGAAAACACTGCTGGTATCAAAGCGGCCCGCCGCAATGCTGCCCGTGTCAAAACCATTCTGAACGAAAAGGCCGCTGCCGCGGCATCCGAGGAGTAATCAGATGCCCAAGCGTATCCTGCAAGGCACCGTGACCAGCGACGCCAATGAACAGACAGTAACCGTATCCGTCGAGCGCCGCTTTACGCATCCGGTTCTGAAGAAAACCATCCGTAAGTCCAAGAAATACCGGGCTCACGATGAAAAGAACGCCTTCAAGGTCGGTGACACAGTCCGCATCATCGAATGCGCACCGAAATCGAAGACGAAACGTTGGGAGGTTCTGGAGGCGTAAGCCACCAGGACTTTTCCATTTGTCGAAACCCTGGGGGACCTAAACAGAACAGCCCCCACAGGTCGGGAGAAACCACATGATCCAGATGCAGACCAATCTGGATGTTGCTGACAACTCCGGCGCACGCCGAGTTCAGTGCATCAAGGTCCTGGGTGGTTCCAAGCGTAAATACGCCTCCGTTGGCGACGTCATTGTCGTCTCGGTGAAGGAAGCCATCCCGCGCGGCCGCGTGAAGAAAGGTGACGTCCGTAAGGCCGTCGTCGTACGCACCGCTAAGGAAGTCCGTCGTGAAGACGGCACCGCGATCCGTTTCGATCGCAACGCTGCCGTCATTCTGAACAACAACAACGAGCCGATCGGTACCCGTATCTTTGGCCCCGTTGTTCGTGAACTGCGCGGCAAGAACTTCATGAAAATCATCTCGCTGGCTCCGGAGGTGCTGTAATCATGGCTGCTAAACTCCGCAAAGGCGACAAGGTCGTCGTGCTGGCCGGTAAGGACAAGGGCAAAGAGGGAACCATTTCCTCGGTCGATCCGAAAGCCGGCAAAGCAGTGGTCGAAGGCATCAACATTGCCATCCGCCACACTCGCCAGTCGCAAACCTCGCAAGGTGGTCGCCTGCCTCAGGCAAACCCGATTGAGCTGTCGAACCTGGCACTGCTGGATAAGAACGGCAAAGCAACCCGGGTTGGCTTCCGCATGGAAGGTGACAAGAAGGTTCGTTTCGCCAAGACCACGGGGGACGTGATCGATGCTTGATACCGCAACCTATACCCCGCGTCTGAAAGCTCAGTACGCCGAAACCATCCGTGCCGCTCTGAAAGAAGAGTTCGGCTACAAGAACGACATGCAGCTGCCCAAGCTGGAGAAAATCGTTCTGAACATCGGGTGTGGTGCCGAAGCCGTCAAGGACTCGAAGAAAGCAAAAGCTGCTGTCGAGGATCTGACTGCGATTGCCGGTCAACAGGCCGTTGCAACCAAGGCGAAGAAGTCGATCGCGGGTTTCCGCGTCCGTGAAGATATGCCGCTGGGCGCGAAAGTGACTCTGCGCGGCGACCGGATGTATGAATTCCTGGATCGTTTGATCACAATCGCGCTGCCGCGCGTTCGTGACTTCCGCGGTGTGAAACCGTCTTTCGATGGTCAGGGCAACTTTGCCATGGGCATGAAAGAGCACATCGTGTTCCCGGAAATCGATTTCGACAAAGTCGATGAGGTCTGGGGCCTGGATATCGTAATTGCCACCACAGCGAAAACCGACGCTGAAGCGAAAAGCCTGTTGAAAGCATTCAACATGCCGTTCAACGCATAAGCGCCGGGAGGATTGAGACATGGCTAAGAAAGCAATGATCGAACGCGAGAAGAAGCGCGAACGCCTGGTGGCCAAATATGCCGCAAAGCGTGCCGAGCTGAAAGAAATCGCGAATGACGAGAGCCGCCCGATGGAAGAGCGTTTCAAGGCGCGTCTGAAACTGGCGAAACTGCCGCGCAACAGCTCGGCTACCCGTCTGCACAACCGTTGTCAGCTGACCGGTCGTCCCCACGCTTACTACCGTAAGCTGAAGGTCAGCCGTATCGCGCTGCGCGAGCTGGGTTCTGCTGGTCAGATCCCCGGCATGGTGAAATCGAGCTGGTAAGGGAGACATAGATATGAATGATCCTATCGGCGATATGCTCACCCGTATCCGCAACGCGCAAATGCGCGGTAAGTCCACCGTTTCCACTCCGGCATCCAAGCTGCGCGGTTGGGTTCTGGACGTGCTGGCGGACGAAGGCTACATCCGTGGCTATGAAAAGACGACCGGTGAAAACGGTCATCCGGCCATCGAAATCAGCCTGAAATACTACGAAGGCACCCCTGTTATTCGTGAGCTGAAGCGGGTCTCAAAACCCGGTCGTCGCGTTTACATGGGCGTCAATGACATCCCGCAGGTCCGTCAGGGTCTGGGTGTGTCGATTGTCAGCACTCCGAAAGGTGTGATGTCGGACGCAAACGCTCGCTCCAACAATGTTGGCGGCGAAGTGCTCTGCACCGTCTTCTAAGGAGGTCTGCAATGTCTCGTATTGGTAAAAAACCGGTCGAGCTGCCCAGCGGCGTTACCGCCTCTGTGTCCGGCCAGACCATCGAAGTCAAAGGTCCGAAGGGCACCCGCAGCTTCACCGCGACCGACGACGTAACGCTGTCGGTTGAAGACAATGTCGTGCAGATCAACCCCCGTGGCATGTCCAAGCGGGCGCGCCAGCAGTGGGGCATGAGCCGCACCATGGTTGCCAATCTGATTGAAGGCGTGACCAACGGCTTCAAAAAAGAACTGGAGATCCAGGGTGTTGGTTACCGGGCTCAGATGCAGGGCAACACCCTGAAGCTGAACCTGGGCTACAGCCACGATGTTGATTTCGTTGCTCCGGAAGGTGTCACAATCACCGCACCGAAGCAGACCGAAGTTGTTGTGGAAGGTATCGACCAGCAGCTGGTTGGCGAAGTTGCGGCCAAGATCCGCGACTGGCGCCGTCCCGAGCCGTACAAAGGCAAGGGTATCCGCTATAAAGGCGAGTTCATCTTCCGCAAGGAAGGCAAGAAGAAGTAAGGACGAACACAATGGCAAACAGCAAAAGAACCCTGTTTCTGAAGCGCCGCCTGCGCGTTCGGAACAAACTTCGCAAGGTCAACGCGGGTCGTCCGCGTCTGTCCGTGCATCGCTCGAACAAGAACATCTCTGTTCAGTTGATCGACGATGTGCGTGGCGTGACCCTGGCTTCGGCGTCGAGCCTGGAAAAGGACTTGGGCGTAGTTGGCAAAAACAACATCGAAGCGGCCACCAAAGTGGGCGCGGCCATCGCCGAACGTGCAAAGAAGGCAGGCGTCGAAGAGGCCTATTTCGATCGCGGCGGCTTCCTGTTCCACGGCAAGGTGAAGGCTCTGGCCGACGCTGCGCGTGACGGTGGTCTGAAGATCTAAGACCTGCGGGCGGGTTTCGATCCGCCCCGATGATCCGGGGGCCTCGGCAGCAGTCGAGGCTCACTTGGATTGAAGAAACGGCGCCGTATGCGCCAGATGAGAAAAGGGATGCCAAATGGCAGAACGTGAAAACCGTCGGGGCCGTGGCCGCGACCGTGAAGAAACACCGGAATTTGCAGATCGCCTGGTCGCAATCAACCGCGTGTCGAAGACCGTAAAAGGTGGTAAGCGCTTTGGCTTCGCCGCTCTGGTGGTTGTCGGCGATCAGAAGGGCCGCGTCGGCTTTGGCAAAGGTAAAGCGAAAGAAGTACCTGAGGCCATCCGCAAGGCAACTGAACAAGCCAAGCGTCAGATGATCCGCGTGCAACTGCGCGAAGGTCGTACCCTGCACCACGACATGACAGGCCGTCACGGTGCCGGTAAAGTGGTTATGCGCACCGCGCCTGAAGGTACCGGTATCATCGCCGGTGGTCCGATGCGTGCCGTGTTCGAAATGCTGGGCGTCAAGGACGTTGTGTCCAAATCGCTAGGTTCGCAGAACCCGTACAACATGATCCGCGCCACCATCAACGGCCTGCAGAAAGAGCAGAGCCCGCGTTCGGTTGCAGCACGTCGTGGTAAAAAGGTTGCAGACATCCTGCCCAAGCGGGACGAAGCGCCTGCCGCCGACGCGCCTGCTGAAGCTGAAGCGTAAGGAGAGCACGTCATGGCAAAAACAATCGTCGTCAAGCAGATCGGTTCTCCGATCCGTCGCCCCGCTGAACAGCGCGCGACCCTGATCGGTCTGGGTTTGAACAAGATGCACAAGACCCGTGAGCTGGAAGACACCCCTTCGGTTCGCGGCATGGTCAACAAGATCCCGCATCTGGTTGAGATCATCGAAGAGCGCGGCTAAGCGCCAACCTCTCGAAGCAAAAGAAACGCCTCCGATCCGTTCGGGGGCGTTTTTTGTTTGCAGCACGTCAGTCACCGCGTTGAACAGGACCCGAGGACGCCACTTTTCAACCGGGTGCCCGGGATCAATTGAGGTGCATATCGTCGGATTGAAAATATCACGCTGGCCATTCCCTTAGTGCATAGCGGCTAGACCGAAACTTCGGTTGCTGGCGGTATCTGGCACGCTTATCTGACCGCTGTCCCCATAAAGGAACAGAAATAACCCGGAGAATACGCTCCGGTCAGGAAAGGACTCTCTAATGGCATATACAGCAACATCCTCTGGTCGCGGTTTCAGCGTGGCTGCCAGTCTCAGCAAATTCGTTGCGCAGGTGAGGAAATCGTTTGCGCTGCGTGCGGAGTACAGCCGCACATACTCTGAGCTGCAGGGTCTGACAGATCGCGAGTTGAACGATATCGGTGTACGTCGCTGCGACATAAAGGACATCGCGCGCGATCATACGTTCTGCTCGTAAATTGCGAACTCGGCCGTTTATCCAGAGGCGCCATTTGGCGTCTCTTTTGGTTTTTGGACATGCACGCCTGACACAATAAGTCGGATTTCCCACTCGCGCTGTTGAAACAGCAGGCATTATCGGTCAAGTGAGGATAGGTCGGTTGAGACGGGATATTTAGGATGTGTCAGGAAAGGGCGTCATGTGCGGGAATATCAAATCGGGATGCTGTGGATCGGCGGCGCGCTGAGTTTTCTCGAACAACTCTGCATTAAATCCTTTCTGGATGTAGGGCAGCACGTGCGCTTGTACGTCTATGGTCCGGTTGCCAATATTCCCGATAGGGTAGAAGTTCGCGACGCGCGTGAGATTCTGCCGGACAACGAAGTCATCCTGCATCAACGCACCGGTAGCCCAGCACTACACTCGGACAAATTTCGCGTACAGATGCTGGCGCAAGAAGACGATATTATCTGGGCGGATACCGATGCTTATTGCGTTAGGCCTTTCACAACCGAAAACGGCCATCTTCATGGTTGGCTTGCCCCACACGAAATCAATGGTGGGGTTCTGGCACTACCGAAAGACAGCCCGACCTTGTACGACTTGATAGACTGCACTAACGATCCCTATCGTATTCCCCATTGGCTTCCACCCAAACACCGCGTGCCCTTAATCCGGGATGCGCTTGCCGGACAACGCAAGCACGCCAGTGAAATGCCATGGGGAATATGGGGGCCGCGCGCTCTGACATGGTTGCTGCAACAGAATAAGGAAGCGCGGTTTTCGCAGCCGCAAGAGGTTCTCTACCCAGTTGGTTACAAGGATCGACGCGCCATGGTAAGGCCATCAGGGCGGGCAGAGCGTTTCTTGACGGACAATACCATGTCGATTCACTTCTATGGGAGGCGCATGCGCGCATTCATCCGCAGCAGGTACGACGGCATCCCGCACCCTGAAAGCTTGGTCGGAAAGCTGGTGGAAAAGCACGGGATTGATCCGCATGCGGCACCGATTCAGCGTTTGAAGAGAGCTGAAGAAGAAGCCCCGCAGGACGAGAGTTAAACGCCGGGATACCCGCGGGCTTGCCAAGAGAGGGCAACGGGCTTATACGCCTCCGGTGGACTTTGGTCCCAAAGAATCGAAACCAAGAAATGCCGTGGTTGACCCATTACGCTTCGGGGTCATATCCGGCTTAGGAGAAGCGATATGAAACTGCATGAATTGCGCGACAATCCCGGCGCCGCACCGAAACGGACACGCGTTGGCCGTGGTCCCGGCTCGGGCAAGGGTAAAATGGGTGGCCGTGGTATCAAAGGCCAGAAATCCCGTTCGGGTGTGGCTATCAACGGCTATGAAGGCGGTCAGATGCCGCTGTATCAGCGTCTGCCCAAGCGTGGCTTCAACAAGCCCAACCGCAAGGCATTCGCCGTTATCAACCTTGGCCTGATCCAGAAATTCGTCGACGCCGGCAAGCTGGATGCGTCAGCTGCGATCACTGAAGACGCGTTGGTTGCGTCTGGTCTGGTCCGCCGCAAACTGGATGGTGTCCGCGTTCTGGCCAAGGGTGAAATCAGTGCAAAACTGAACCTGGAAGTGACAGGTGCTTCGAAAGCTGCTGTTGAGGCGGTTGAGAAAGCGGGCGGTTCACTGACGGTCACAAAAGCCGCTGCGGCAGAGTAAGCGCTTGTGAGCGGGGCAAGACCCGCTTACATAGACGTCAGAGTTTTCCCAAACGCCGCCCGAGCCGGAAAACGGTTTCGGGCGGCGTTTCCATAAGAGAGACCGATTCATGGTATCAGCAGCAGAACAAATGGCAGCCAATACAAGCTGGTCTGCCCTGGGAAAAGCCACCGATCTGCGCAACCGCATCCTGTTCACGCTGGGTTTGTTGATCGTCTATCGCCTGGGCACCTTTATTCCGGTGCCTGGGATTGACGGTCAGGCCCTGCGTGAGTTTATGGAGCAGGCGGGGCAGGGCATCGGCGGCATGGTTTCGATGTTCACCGGCGGGGCGCTGGGGCGGATGGGTATTTTTGCCCTCGGTATCATGCCCTACATTTCTGCCTCGATCATCGTGCAACTGCTGACCTCGATGGTTCCCGCGCTCGAACAACTCAAGAAAGAGGGCGAACAGGGCCGCAAGAAAATCAATCAGTACACTCGTTTTGGTACCGTGGCATTGGCGACCGTGCAGTCTTATGGTTTGGCCGTTTCGTTGGAATCGGGTGATCTTGCGACGGATCCGGGCCTGTTTTTCCGGATGTCGACCATGATCACTCTGGTCGGAGGCACGATGTTCCTGATGTGGCTGGGCGAACAGATCACTGCGCGCGGCATTGGTAACGGTATCTCTCTGATCATTTTTGTCGGCATCATTGCGGAAGTTCCGGCTGCTTTGGCGCAGTTCTTTGCGTCTGGTCGGTCTGGTGCGATCAGCCCCGCCGTGATCGTTGGCGTGATCTTGATGGTCATTGCCGTGATCACTTTTGTGGTGTTCATGGAACGGGCATTGCGAAAGATTCACATTCAGTATCCGCGCCGACAGGCCGGTATGAAAGTGTATGAAGGCGGCTCAAGCCATCTGCCGGTCAAAGTGAACCCGGCAGGCGTGATCCCGGCGATTTTTGCGAGTTCGCTTCTGCTGTTGCCGGTTACGATCTCGACCTTCTCGTCCGGCGCGACCAGTGGTCCGGTGATGTCGTGGCTGTTGGCGAACTTTGGCCCCGGACAGCCGCTGTATCTGTTGTTCTTTGCCACAATGATCGTTTTCTTCGCCTACTTCTACACGTTCAACGTGTCGTTCAAGCCCGACGATGTGGCGGATAACCTGAAAAAACAGAACGGCTTTGTACCGGGTATCCGTCCTGGCAAGAAGACCGCCGAGTATCTGGAATACGTCGTGAACCGCGTGCTGGTGCTGGGTTCGGCCTATCTGGCGGCCGTTTGTCTGTTGCCTGAAATCCTTCGGAACCAGTTTGCGATCCCGTTCTATTTCGGCGGCACCTCGGTTCTGATTATCGTCTCTGTGACCATGGATACGATCCAACAGGTTCAGAGCCACCTGCTGGCGCATCAATACGAAGGGCTGATTGAAAAGTCTCAACTGCGCGGCAAGGGTAAGAAACGCGGCAGGAAGGGACCCGCTCGTCGATGAATATCATTCTCCTTGGCCCCCCGGGCGCCGGTAAAGGGACGCAAGCGCGCCACCTCGTTGAAACACGCGGCATGGTACAGTTGAGCACCGGCGACATGTTGCGTGAGGCTAAGACCTCGGGCACCGAGATGGGCCAGAAGGTTGCGGCGATCATGGACGCAGGCAAGCTTGTCACCGATGAAATCGTGATCGGCCTGATCGAAGAAAAGCTGACATCGGAAACCGGCGCTGGCTTTATCTTTGATGGGTTCCCGCGCACCTTGGCACAAGCTGACGCGCTAGCGGCGTTGCTGGCGAAAGTGGGTCAGTCGCTACATACCGTGATTGAGATGCGCGTTGACGACGAGGCGCTGGTTAAGCGTATCACGGCGCGCTCGACCTGTGGCGGATGTGGTGAAGTCTACAACGACATCACCAAGCCAATTCCGGCTGATGGTAAATGCACCAACTGCGGTAAGGAAAATGACTTTCGGCGTCGCGCAGATGACAACGAAGACAGCCTGCGTACACGTTTGATGGAATATTACAAAAAGACCTCGCCGTTGATTGGGTATTACTATGCCAAAGGCGATCTGCGTCCGGTAAATGGACTGGCCGGCATCGAAGAAGTCACCGCCTCAATCGAGGCGATTTTGGGCTGACTGCGTGTTGGGGCTTGACGGCCCCTTCAAAAGTACATATCGACCCACATCCCTATGGGAATCATGTTTGCGTGCGGGATTCGTCCGGCGCGCTTTAACGACCTCGTACAAATGCTGGACCCTCTGGCCTCACTGCCACGGTCAAGTGTTGTGAAAAAAGGTTCTGGAGCTACGGAACCGCAACAAAAAGGAAAGTGACACGTGGCACGTATTGCCGGCGTAAACATCCCGACTGCCAAACGGGTACCTATCGCCCTCACATATATCACCGGTATCGGCAACACCTCGGCCAAAGCGATTTGCGAAGCCGTGGGCATTGAAGCGTCTCGTCGCGTCAATGAACTGTCGGATGCCGAAGTTCTGGCCATCCGCGAGCACATCGACGCCAACTACACCGTCGAAGGTGACCTGCGTCGCGAAGTTCAGATGAACGTAAAGCGCCTGATGGACCTGGGCTGCTATCGCGGTCTGCGTCACCGCCGCAACCTGCCGGTTCGCGGTCAGCGTACCCACACCAACGCACGTACCCGCAAAGGCCCTGCAAAGGCCATTGCCGGTAAGAAGAAATAAGGGAGGGTCTGACTGATGGCACGTGACAAGACACGCGTTAAGCGTAAAGAGCGTAAGAACATCGCATCGGGCGTTGCCCATGTGAACTCGACCTTCAACAACACCAAGATCCTGATCTCGGACGTGCAGGGCAACGCGATCTCGTGGTCGTCCGCTGGCACCATGGGTTTCAAGGGGTCGCGGAAGTCGACGCCCTACGCCGCTCAGATGGCTGCAGAAGACGCAGGCAAGAAAGCGCAGGAACATGGCGTCAAGACGTTGGAAGTCGAAGTTCAGGGCCCCGGTTCGGGTCGCGAATCGGCACTGCGCGCGCTGGCTGCCGTAGGCTTCAACATCACGTCGATCCGCGACGTGACGCCGATGGCCCATAACGGCTGCCGTCCGCCTAAGCGCCGCCGCGTGTAAGGAATTTTGAATTGAGCTGGGGCTGTGTTTTTGCACGGCCCCTGCACGTCATTTTAAACCTCGGGCGTCTGCACCTTGTTGGTCATGGGGCGCGGACAGGAATGGAGGGATTACATGATCCACAAGAATTGGGCAGAATTGATCAAGCCGACCCAGCTGGAAGGCAAGCCAGGCAATGATCCTGCGCGCCAGGCAACCTTGGTTGCCGAACCGCTGGAGCGTGGCTTTGGTCTGACTCTGGGCAACGCGCTGCGCCGTGTTTTGATGAGCTCGCTACAGGGTGCGGCCATCACCAGCGTTCAGATCGATAACGTATTGCACGAGTTCTCTTCGGTCGCAGGCGTTCGTGAAGACGTCACCGACATCATCCTGAACCTCAAGCAGGTTGCGCTGCGCATGGAAGTCGAAGGCCCCAAGCGCCTGTCGATCAATGCAAAGGGTCCCGCAGTTGTCACCGCGGGCGACATCAGCGAAAGCGCCGGTATCGAGGTTCTGAACCGCGATCACGTCATCTGCCACCTGGACGATGGCGCTGATCTGTTCATGGAGCTGACCGTCAATACTGGCAAGGGTTATGTCTCGGCCGAGAAGAACAAGCCCGAAGATGCGCCCATCGGCCTGATCCCGATCGACGCAATCTATTCGCCGGTCAAAAAGGTTGCTTATGACGTTCAGCCGACCCGTGAAGGTCAGGTTCTGGACTATGACAAGCTGACCTTGAAGATTGATACCGATGGTTCGATCACGCCTGAGGACGCGCTGGCGTTTGCCGCTCGCATCCTGCAGGACCAGCTGTCCATCTTCGTCAACTTCGACGAACCGGAATCGGCTGGTCGCCAGGACGAAGACGATGGTCTGGAATTCAACCCGCTGCTGCTGAAGAAAGTGGACGAACTGGAACTGTCGGTCCGTTCGGCAAACTGCCTGAAGAACGACAACATCGTCTACATCGGAGACCTGATCCAGAAGACCGAAGCCGAGATGCTGCGCACTCCGAACTTCGGCCGCAAGTCGCTGAACGAGATCAAGGAAGTGCTGTCCGGTATGGGTCTGCACCTCGGCATGGATGTCGAGGATTGGCCGCCGGACAACATCGAAGATCTGGCGAAGAAATTCGAAGACGCGTTCTAAGCGCGTCTTCCCCAATGCCCGGCCCGAATTGGGACTATCCGGGGACTGTATGGGCACTTCCGCCCCAAGGAGAGCCGGTGACACGCATCGCCGGCCAGACAAAGCAAAACGCGAAAGAAGGAATTAGAAAATGCGTCACGCACGTGGTTACCGCCGCCTGAACCGTACTCATGAGCACCGTAAGGCTCTGTTTGCAAACATGGCCGGCTCGCTCATCGAACATGAGCAAATCAAAACAACTCTGCCCAAGGCAAAAGAACTGCGCCCGATCATCGAAAAGCTGGTCACCCTTGGCAAGCGCGGCGACCTGCACGCCCGCCGTCAGGCCGCGGCACAGCTTAAGGAAGACAAAGACGTCGCCAAGCTGTTCGAAGTTCTGGGTCCCCGCTATGCCGAACGTAAGGGTGGTTACGTCCGCATCATGAAAGCTGGCTTCCGCTATGGCGACATGGCTCCGATGGCGATCATCGAATTTGTTGATCGTGACGTCGACGCCAAAGGCGCGGCTGATAAAGCCCGAGTTGCCGCCGAAGAGGCCGCAGACGAAGAATAAGAAAGCCGAAGCTTTCCAGATCAGGCCCCGCGTTTCCAACGCGGGGCTTTTTCTTTTCCGCGGAGAAGGACGCATGTTTGATCGATACATCCCGTCGTAAGCGACTGTGTTGTGGACTAGCGTCTTCTTTCAAATGTTATGTCGACCGGACCCCTGACACCACCAAACCTCATAGTCTGATGGTGCTAAAAAAAACACACACGGCCAACATTGCCGCTGTGTCGAACGCCCTCCCTATGCTTGCATTACGTTTCGCGGACGCGCATATCCATCACAACTCTGTAGGTTGAGGTCACTATGTTCCGCACGACACTTATCGCTTTCTTGTTTGCCTGCGCTTCCATGGCGTCTGCTGACACCCGTGTTCCGCAATCGCAGGCCGAAATCAGCATAGGATTTGCGCCGGTGGTCAAACAGGCGTCGCCGGCGGTCGTCAACATCTATGCCAAGATTGTCAGGAGGGGCCGGGCGAACCCCTTCTTCTCGGACCCGTTTTTTGAAGATTTCTTTGGCGGGGGTTTTGGCGAGCCGCGCCCGCGGGTTCAGAATTCGCTTGGATCGGGTGTGATCCTGTCCGCCGATGGCTACGTGGTGTCCAATTACCACGTGGTAGGATCAGCCACCGAGATTCGCGTGGTGACGACAGATCGCAGAGAGTATTCGGCGCAAGTGGTGCTGGGGGATAAGGAAAGCGATATCGCCATTCTCAGGTTGGACGGGGCCAAAGACCTGCCATTCCTGCAACTGCGCGACTCGGACCATGTTGAGGTGGGTGAACTGGCGCTGGCCATTGGCAACCCGTTTGGGGTTGGGCAGACTGTATCGTCCGGTATCATTTCAGGACTTGCCCGAACAGGCGCAGCCACGGGGAATGCGCGCGGCTACTTTATTCAGACTGATGCGGCCATTAATCCGGGAAACTCCGGCGGGGCCTTGATCGACGTGAACGGCGACCTGATTGGAATCAATACCGCTATCCTGACACGTTCTGGTGGCTCTAACGGGATCGGTTTTGCCATTCCGGCGAACCTGGTGGCAGAGTTTCTGCGACAAGCGCAGCAGGGCAATGACAGTTTCGTCAGCCCATGGGCTGGGATGGCCGGCCAGCACATGAGTGCTGATATCGCGGAATCATTAGGTCTGGTTATGCCGCAGGGCGTGGTAATTTCCGACCTTCATCCGCTTAGCCCTTTGGCTGATGCGGGTCTGCAGGTGGGTGACGTAGTTACCCATGTAGACGGGGATGAGGTGAACTCGCCCGCCGAGATGAAGTTTCGAATGTCCGTGGCAGGGGTTGGTGGCACCTCGGTCGTGACCCGTCTGCGCGGTGATGAACAAGCCGATGTTGAGGTTGCCTTGATCAAAGCACCTGAGACCCCACCAGCTGAGGAAACCGCGCTGGATGATCGGACAGTGATGCCGGGCCTGACGGTCGCGCGCATCAATCCGGCGGTGATTGCCCAGATGGGGCTGCTTTTGTCGCAGACCGGCGTTGTTGTGGTGGATGCTGGCCGCTATGGCGGCCGGTCGGGCCTACGTGTGGGTGATGTGATCAGCAGTATCAACGGCGTACAAGTTGAAAGCCCCCGCGATGTGGTGGATGCGCTGACCAACCCCGGTCGTCGGTTGGTCTTTGATCTTCTGCGCGGGGGCCGTTCCGTTTCCCTGCGGTTCCGGCTGTAGAACCTTGGGTGATCTGTTCGATACCGGGGCGACCGAGCCTACATCTTCCGCCCATCGCCCGCTGGCTGACCGGTTGCGACCCAAGTCGCTGTCCGAGGTAATCGGACAAGAGCAGGTATTGGGTCCAGACGCGCCGCTTGGGGTGATGCTGGCTTCGGGCAGTTTGTCCAGTCTGGTGTTCTGGGGGCCTCCGGGCGTCGGTAAAACCACTATCGCGCGGCTGCTGGCGCAGGAAACCGATCTGCATTTCGTCCAGATCAGCGCCATTTTCACAGGTGTACCCGACCTGAAGAAAGTGTTCGAGGCGGCCAGGGTTCGCCGGCAGAACGGGCAGGGGACGCTTTTGTTCGTGGATGAAATCCACCGCTTTAACAAAGCTCAGCAGGATGGGTTCTTGCCGCATATGGAGGATGGGACGATCCTGCTGGTTGGGGCAACGACGGAAAACCCGTCTTTTGAGCTAAACGCGGCGCTGCTCAGCCGGGCGCAGGTTCTGGTGCTGGAACGTCTAAGCCTTGCTGATCTGGAACGCCTGACGCAGCGGGCAGAGAAAGAGCTCGATCGCGCATTGCCATTGACTGGCCCTGCCCGCGAGGCACTGCAGGAAATGGCGGATGGCGACGGGCGGGCGCTTTTGAACCTGATTGAACAGATCGCGGCCTGGAAGGTCGATGCGGCCCTCGACCCGGACGCGCTGTCGACACGACTGATGCGCAGGGCGGCGAAATACGACAAATCCGGCGATGAGCATTACAACCTTATCTCAGCCCTTCACAAATCAGTACGGGGGTCTGATCCGGATGCCGCCCTGTACTGGTTTGCAAGAATGCTGACGGGGGGCGAGGACCCAAGGTATCTGGCGCGCCGTATCACCCGGATGGCGGTTGAGGATATAGGTCTGGCCGATCCGCAAGCACAGGCGATCTGCCTGCAGTCATGGCAAACCTATGAGCGGCTTGGCAGCCCCGAGGGTGAGCTCGCTCTGGCGCAGGCGCTTGTTTATCTGGCACTGGCCCCGAAATCGAACGGTGGGTACGTGGGGTACAAGGCAGCGATGCGGCTAGCCAAACAGTCGGGCAGCGAGCCGCCGCCAAAGCATATCCTGAATGCGCCGACCTCGTTGATGAAGGATCAGGGATATGGCGCGGGCTATTCGTATGATCATGATGCCGAAGATGGGTTTTCGGGTCAGAACTTTTTTCCGGACGGGATGGAACGACCCGAGCTCTACCAACCGGTCGAACGCGGATTTGAGCGTGAGTTGAAAAAACGACTGGACTACTTTGCCAAGCTGCGCGCGCAGCGTAACAACTAAGTTCCGCCGCGTAATGGGCGACTGGTGAGGCAAAACGCGTTTCCTTTGGGGCCTGAGTACCCGAGGGAGGAACCGCATGACTGTCTCAATCGAAAAAACCGAAGATGTCTGGACCATCGTCCATGACCGTCCGCAAGCCCGCAACGCTGTAGACACAGAACACGCCAAAGCACTGGTCGCCGCATTTCTGGAGTTTGAACATAGCCCGGCCAAGGTTGCCGTATTCTGGGGCAAGGGTGGTAATTTTTGTGCCGGTTGGGATTTGAAACTGGCGGCCACTCTTGCAGACAGAGAGCTGGGCGAGGCCTATTTTGAAAAACATGCTTTCCCGATCGGGTCTGCGCCCTCGACGCTTGGTCCGATGGGGCCGTCTCGTTTGGAGTTGTCCAAACCGGTGATCGGGGCAATTGAAGGTGCCGCTGTGGCGGGCGGTATGGAGCTTGCCCTGTGGTGCGATATTCGTGTGATGGCGGAAACGGCGTATCTGGGCGTTTATTGCCGCCGCTGGGGGATTACACTGATGGATGGCGGCACGATTCGCTTGCCGCGGCTTGTCGGACAGGGCAAGGCGCTTGAGATCGCCCTGACCGGGCGCAAGGTCGAGGCAGAGGAATGCTATCGCATCGGTCTGGCCGAAAGGGTTGTACCGTATGGTGAGGCTCGGGCGGTTGCCGAGTCTATGGCCCGTGAAATTGCCCGTTTCCCGCAAGCGGCTGTACGGGCCGATCGCCGGTCGATCATCGAGACACGCGGTATGCCGGTACGGGATGCGCTCAAGGTCGAATGGGCCAATGGTCTTGAGGCGATCCGCCGCGAAGGCACGGCCGGGGCGGGTCGTTTCCGCGATGGGGCCGGTCGGCACGGGGATTTCACGAACATCTGACCGCCTTGACTCTTGACCCTTTGCGCGCCACAGACGCGCATGTTTTCTTGGGTACTTACAGACTGGTTGGTCGCGCGGATGGTCCGTGCGGCGCAGGAGATATCGGCATGAGCGGCGTACAGATGATCACCGTGGAAAAAGGTGATGGCGACCAGCGGGTTGACCGCTGGCTGCGCCGTCTGTTTCCCCATGTCAGTCAGGGTCGCATCGAAAAGATGTGCCGCAAGGGCGAGTTGCGGGTTGAAGGTAGTCGCGTCAAGGCCTCGACCCGGCTTGAGGCTGGTCAGGTCGTACGCGTGCCGCCATTGCCTGACGCCGATCACAAGCCCGCCGAGGTCAAAAAGGCTGTGTCAGAGGTCGATGCTAAAATGATTCAGTCCTGCGTGATCTACCGCGATGATCATGTGTTGGCGCTGAATAAACCGCATGGTCTGCCGGTGCAGGGCGGCAGCGGCCAGACGCGCCATGTGGACAGCCTGTCCGAGGCTCTGCGCTTTGGATATGATGAGAACCCCCGCCTCGTGCATCGATTGGACAAGGACACCTCGGGCGTTCTGCTGATGGCGCGTACGCGCGATGCCGCCAAGGGGTTAACCGCAGCTTTCCGACATCGCGACACGCGCAAGATCTACTGGGCGCTGGTGGCCGGGGTGCCGACGCCATACCTAGGTGAGATCAAGACCGGGTTGGTCAAGGCCTCGGGTCACGGTAAGCAAGGTGAGGGCGAAAAGATGATCGCCGTGCATCTGAACGAAATCAACGACACGCCGGGCGCGAAACGGGCGCACACACTCTATGCAACATTGTATCGGGTGGCAGGGCGCGCCTCGTGGGTGGCGATGGAGCCGATCACGGGCCGCACACATCAGTTGCGGGCGCATATGGCAGCGATCGGACATCCGATCATCGGTGACGGGAAATACGGTGGATCGGGGCAAGAGAATCTTGGCGATGGCTGGGGCGCGCAACTTGGCGGGATCATCAGCAAGAAGCTGCACCTGCACGCCCGGCAAGCGTCGTTCCAGCATCCGGTAACCCGCAAGACCATCACCGTCACGGCACCACTGCCAGACCATATGAAACAAAGCTGGGACACCTTCGGATGGACTGAGGATCTGGCGGCCGACGATCCGTTTGAGGACCTGCAATGAGCGCACCTTTGCGTTTGGTGCTGTTCGATGTCGATGGCACGCTGGTCGACAGTCAGGGCAGTATCGTGGCGGCGATGACCGCCAGTTTCGATGCGTTGTCGCTGCCGGTCCCTGAACGAGAGGCGATCTTGTCCATCGTGGGGCTGTCCTTGCCCAACGCCATGGCGCGCTTGGTGCCCGAGTGTACGGATGCCGATCAGCGGCGGCTTGTAGAGGGCTATAAACAGGCCTATCACGCGCAGCGGCTTGAACAGGGTGCCGCCAGTTCACCGCTCTACCCCGGTGCGCGCGATACCATTGAGGCATTGCATGCTGTCCCCGAAATTCTGTTGGGCGTGGCGACTGGAAAATCGCAGCGCGGGCTGGATGCTTTGATTGAGGCACATGGGTTAGAGCGCTATTTTGTGACCCGACAGGTCGCGGACCATCATCCGTCCAAGCCGCATCCTTCGATGATCGACACGGCGCGCGGTGAAACAGGGGTGGGTGTAGCCAACACGGTGATGGTCGGAGACACCAGGTTCGATATGGACATGGCGCGCGCGGCGGGAGTCCCGAGCGTCGGCGTGACATGGGGCTACCACGACAGGTTAGCGCTGGACGGGGCAACCTGTGTAATTGAAACCTTTGACCAGCTGCAAGGGACGCTGGACGCAATTTGGACCTGAAGGCATGAGCGACTGGAAGCCGAAACGATTTTGGACCGAGAGTGCGGTGGTCGACGCCGAAGGAGGCTACACCGTCGAGCTGGACGGTCGCCGTGTCAAAACCCCGGCCAAGGCTGCCTTGATCCTACCGACGCGTTCCATGGCGGAAGAGGTCGCTGCGGAATGGGACGCTCAGCAAGATGTGATTGACCCGACAGCGATGCCGTTCACACGGTCGGCAAATGCCGCGATCGACAAGGTGCGCCACCAACACGCCGAAGTTGCGGATATGCTTGCCGACTATGGCGATTCGGATTTGCTGTGCTACCGCGCAACGCACCCGCAAGAGTTGCAAGAGCGTCAGGCCGAACAGTGGGACCCGGCCCTTGACTGGGCGTCTGACATGCTTTCGGCACGGTTGCGGCCCGTGGTCGGTGTGCTTCATCAGCCGCAATCTGAAACGGCGCTGACCCCGCTAAGGCAGCGTGTTCATGAACTTAACAATTTCCAGCTGGCTGCCTTTCACGATCTTGTCAGCCTGTCTGGGTCGCTGATCCTTGGGTTCGCTGCGGCCCAAAACTGGCGTACCGCGGAAGAAATCTGGCAAATTTCCCGGCTCGACGAGCTTTGGCAGATTGAACAATGGGGCCATGATGACGAGGCGCACGCTGTTTCAGAAACAAAAAGGACTGCGTTTTTGCACGCCAAAAAGTTCTTTGACATCTCGGTTTGATCCCACAAAGCCCAATTTTCCAACGTCGGGCGAGTCATCTTTGAGATGACTCATCGTTTTCCCTGATCCGGCCCTTGACGTTTGTTTATGATTACGCCCAAACTCATGCCCACTAAAGGGGAGACACCTTTGGGGAAACCTTTCCGGCGCCAAAGGTGCTGGACAGAACCGTCCCTGGACCGGGGCGGCAAATCAGGAAGAGGTAAAAATGAAAAAATCCGTAATCTTGTGCGTGGCAACGATCGCCGGCTTGGCTGCTGGCGCAGCTGCGGCAGGGACCGCCGACGATGTCAAAGCACGCGGCAAGCTGAACTGCGGCGTTGCAACCGGTGTACCCGGCTTTGCCAGCCCTGATGCCAACGGCGAGTGGCAGGGCTTTGACGTGGCTGTCTGCCGCGCAGTCGCAGCCGCCGTCCTGGACGATCCGATGGCTGTTGAGTTCATTCCAACTACCGGTAAAACACGCTTTACCGCGCTGGCTTCGGGTGAGATTGACATGCTGGCCCGTAACACCACCTGGACTTTCAGCCGTGACGTCGATCTGAAATTCGAATTCGTCGGCATCAACTACTATGACGGTCAGGGTTTCATGGTTCCCAAGGCTCTGGGCGTGAGCTCGGCCAAGGAACTGGACGGTGCGACCGTCTGCATCCAGACCGGCACCACGACCGAGCTCAACCTGGCGGATTTCTTCCGCATCAACAACATGAGCTACGAGCCGGTTCCGATCGAAACCAACGCCGAAGCGCAGCAGCAGTATCTGGCTGGTGCCTGTGACGTTTACACGACCGACGCATCCGGCCTTGCGGCCACGCGCGCAACGTTTGAAAACTCGGGCGATCACGTGATTCTGCCTGAAATCATCTCGAAAGAGCCGCTGGGCCCGCTGGTCCGTCACGGCGACAACGAGTGGGGCGATGTGGTTCGCTGGACGTTGAACGCACTGATTGCAGCAGAAGAACTGGGCGTGACCTCGGCGAATATCGACGAGATGGCGGCCGGTACCGACAATCCCGAAGTAAACCGCCTGCTGGGGTCCGAAGGCACCCTGGGTGAGATGCTGGGTCTGGACGCAACATGGGCGCAGCGCGCGATCAAAGCCGGTGGTAACTACGGCGAAGTGTTTGCCAAGAACATCGGTGAGGAAACGCCGATCGGTCTGGCACGCGGCCTGAACGCACAGTGGACTGACGGCGGCCTGCTGTACTCGCCACCGTTCCGCTAAAATCCACGGAAAAGGGCGCTGGGTAACCTGCGCCCTTTTTCAAATCAGAATGCTACGGGTGTCGCAAGAGCGGGGAAAACCTCGCCGGACATAAAGCACCCGAAATGCACGGGGACTCCACAATATGTCGACCATGACAGATCCGCCGAAAGCCGATTTTCGGTTGTCGATGCTTATAAACGATACCCGCTATCGGTCTCTTACCTTTCAAGTGATCGCGGCAATCGTTATTGCGCTTTCCATCTGGTATCTTGGGAACAACCTGATCCAGAACCTTCGGGCCGCCGGGCTCAACATCTCTTACGAGTTTCTTGGCGACCCAGCCGGATACGACATTAACCAGCGTCTGGTTGAATATGACAGCCAGTCTTCGCATGCACGCGCTGCTATCGTTGGTTTGCTGAACACGCTTTTGGTGGCGTTTCTTGCGTGTATCACAGCCACGGTTTTTGGCGTTATCGCGGGTGTTCTGCGCCTGTCGAAAAACTGGCTCGTATCCAAATTGATGGCGATCTATGTCGAGATTTTCCGGAACATCCCGGTGTTGATCTGGATCCTCATTATCTTCTTCATCATGACCGCCGTTTTGCCCAGCCCGCGCGCCTTTCGGGGCGAGGATCCGGCGTCCAGCATGGTGCTGGATCTGTTCGCGTTCACCAATCGCGGCGTGTACATTCCGCGTCCGGAGTTTACCAACGGACTGTTCGGCGTAACCTTCCTGAACTGGCTTCTGGTTCTGGTGGTTTTGGTTGGTTCGTGGTTTGCCTCCAGAGAGATTGAGAAACGCGCGACGAAAACACAGGAACTAACAGGTGTACGGCCTAAAACCACGCTTGTGAAACTTGCGGTTTGGCTGGCCCCTTTTGTCATCCTGATGTTCTTGATGGGCCTGACGTGGGATGTTCCAGCATTGCAGGGCTTTAACTTCAGCGGCGGTATCAAGGTCGGTGGTCCGCTGATCGCGCTTTGGTTCGCTCTGTCGATCTATACCGGTGCCTTCATCGCCGAAAACGTTCGGGCTGGTATTCAGGCAATCAGCAAGGGACAGACCGAAGCTGCGGCCGCGCTGGGCTTGCGTCAGGGACGCATCATGAACCTTGTGATCCTGCCCCAAGCTTTGCGGGTTATCATCCCACCGCTGATTTCGCAGTACCTGAACATCACCAAGAACTCGTCGCTGGCGATTGCCGTTGGATATGCGGATATCACCGCAACATTGGGCGGTATCACACTGAACCAGACAGGCCGCGCGATCGAATGCGTTCTGTTGTTGATGTTGTTCTACCTTACGGCGTCGCTGCTGATTTCGATGGGGATGAACATCTACAATGCCTCCGTTAAGTTGAAGGAGCGCTAAGCCATGAGTGATCAAACAACCAACCCTATCGCTTTCGTGGCCGAGGGCACCATCCCACCAGCGCCACCGCCTGCAAATGAAACGGGCATCGTCAAGTGGTTGCGTGAGAATTTGTTCTCGGGCGTTACCAACACCGTTCTGACCGTGTTGTCGCTGCTGCTGATCTACGTGCTTGTAAAGAACACGATGCCATGGATCCTCAACGGTGTGTGGCAAGCAAACTCTCTGTCCGAATGCCGCGAGATTCTCGCCGGTAAGACCGGTGCGTGTTTTGCGGTTCTGACCGAGCGGTGGCCGCAACTGATCTACGGGTTCAAATACCCCGAGGAGGCCTACTGGCGGCCAAATCTGGCTTTTGTACTGATGTTGGTGGCTTTTGCGCCGGTGCTTTTCTTTGATCTGCCGCGTAAGATGCTTCTGTTCACGGCAGTCTATCCCTTCTTGGCTTTCTGGTTGATATGGGGTGGCACCATCCTTGTGCCGCTGGTCGCGCTGATCGGCTGTGTGGGGGCCTCGTTGGTTTTCCGGAAACTGGGCAGCAACAGCTTTGCCGCCGGGTTTTTTGGGGCCATCGTGACTGCGCTGGTCATCTGGAACGTCGGCGGAGCCCTGATACCGGAAGGCGCGTCAGACAACGCTTGGCTCACGGCGGTTCCCAGCCGCGATCTTGGCGGTTTCATGCTGAACATGATGCTGGGTGTGACCTGTGTATCTTTGTCGGTGCCGCTTGGGATCGCTCTTGCTTTGGGTCGCCAATCGAACATGCCGCTGATCAAGTGGGTTTGCGTCATCTTCATCGAGTTTATCCGTGGCGTGCCTCTTATCACGCTACTGTTCGTGGCCTCGGTGATGCTGGCGTATTTCTTCCCGCCTGACAGCACGGTCGACCTGTTCCTGCGGGTTGTGATCATGATCACCATGTTCTCGGCCGCCTATATCGCCGAGGTGATCCGTGGTGGTCTCGCAGCCCTTCCGCGTGGGCAATACGAGGCAGCAGACAGTCTGGGTCTTGATTACCCGCAGGCGATGCAGCTGATCATTCTGCCGCAGGCGTTGAAGATTTCGATCCCCGGTATCGTGAACGTGGCCGTGGGCCTGTTCAAGGACACCACGCTGGTTTCGGTTATCTCCATGTTTGACCTCGTGGGCATGATCCGCGGGCCGATCCTGGCATCGACCCAATGGAACGGCGTCTATTGGGAGCTTCTGGGCTTTGCCGCGCTTCTGTTCTTCGTCGTCTGCTACGGCATCTCTCAATATTCTCAGTGGCTCGAGCGTCGCCTTGCCACAGATCATCGTTAAGGAGTTCAACACATGTCTGAACTTGCAATTGACCGCGAAATCGACCGCTCCAAAATGCAGGTGAGCGACGAGGTCGCCATCGAAATCAACGGTATGAACAAGTGGTACGGGTCTTTCCACGTTCTGCGTGATATCAATCTGACCGTGAACCAAGGCGAGCGGATTGTTATTGCCGGGCCGTCAGGTTCGGGCAAATCCACCCTGATCCGCTGCTTAAACGCGCTGGAGGAACACCAGCAGGGCAGAATCGTTGTGGATGGGACCGAGTTGTCGAATGACCTGAAAAACATCGATAAAATCCGGTCCGAGGTTGGCATGGTGTTCCAGCACTTCAACCTGTTCCCGCATCTGACCATTCTGGAGAACTGCACGCTGGCCCCGATCTGGGTGCGTAAGACGCCCAAGAAAGAGGCCGAAGAGCGCGCGATGCATTTCTTGGAAAAGGTGAAAATCCCTGAACAGGCGGACAAATATCCCGGCCAGCTTTCGGGCGGTCAGCAGCAGCGTGTGGCGATTGCCCGCTCTCTGTGTATGATGCCGCGGATCATGCTGTTCGATGAACCCACATCGGCGCTTGACCCAGAGATGATCAAAGAGGTGCTCGACACCATGATCGAACTGGCCGAGGAAGGCATGACAATGCTCTGTGTGACGCATGAGATGGGTTTTGCCCGTCAGGTCGCTAACCGCGTGATCTTTATGGACGCGGGTCAGATCGTGGAGCAGAATGAACCGGAAGAGTTCTTCAACAACCCGCAAAGCGAACGGACCAAGCTGTTCCTGAGCCAGATTCTGGGCCACTAATTCCGGTAAGATTAGAAAAGAAGGCGGGGTTTTGCCCCGCCTTTTTTCATCCCAAAAGCTCGCGCGGAATGACAAATCCCTGCACCGCACCGCTTTTCCAGCGCACCTTGGCCCAGTCGGTCGTATCGAACCGGATCACGGTCGTTGCGCAGGTCGGGTAATCAAGAAACCGGGGATGATCCGGCTTTTGCCGGACGATACGGTTGGCAAAAGCACCGATACCCGGATTGTGACCCAGCAGAAGCACGGTTTTGCCCGTGGCACCGGACAGCTCGTGTAAAATGTCTTCGGGATCGGCGTGATAGAGTGTGCGGTGAAAGCTTACCTTTTCCGCCCGCAGTTTCATTAGATCCCAAGTTTCGTGTGTGCGGGCCGAGGTTGAACTCAGCACCTCGTCAGGCAACCAGTTGTTAGCACGCAGCCACGCGGCAATCGCCGGGGCCGACTTGCGCCCCCGTTTGTTCAGTGGGCGGTCATGATCGTCCAGGGACAGATCACCCCAGCTGGATTTTGCGTGACGGGTCAGGATCAGCATGCGTGTCATGACGGGTGGAAAGCTCTCATGTGGTGGGCGGATTGTTCCGGATCGCGCCCTGCATTCTTGCTTAGCGGGCAGGACAGCCGCGCAAGGCAACCGCCGGTCATGCAGGTCTGGCCTTCGACCGTGCTCAGATGACTGTGGCAAGCGCCCACGTCATAAAAACTGTGGTTGTTCAGTGCGCCCACCGGACAGGCTTGGGCGCATGGAGCCGCGCAGGTCACACACGGAGAAATACCGGTCACTTGGGGAATTGAAAACTCCTCGGCAAAATGCAGCGCGCCCCGGAAGGAAATCATCATACCTACCGTGTCGTGCACCAGTGCGCCTACGGGGCTACTAAATGTACGGCCAGATTTCAGCGCCCAATCGATAAACGGGGCGTAGGGTGGGCCGCCGAACGGAAAATGCGCCTCGGCCCCGAGATCGCGCGCCAATTCACCGATGACACGCGACGACCACCTGTCTACGGGGTGTGCGCTCAGCCATTCAGGCGCGGATTTCAGCTTTGGCCAAAACGCCCGCCCTGCACCCAGCAGGATCAAGGTCCCGCCTTCCAGTTGCTTTGCCCCTGTCAGCCGTGGATGTAGCGCACCCATGACGATCAGGCCGACGGTCTGTATAGCCTGTTCCACATGGTCGTAGGCAATGGAAGAGGAGGTCGGGTTTGGGCCGGTCATGTCTCCTCCGCTGCGTTGATTAGTCTGGCCGGATCAGCGAACCGGCGCCGTGTTCGGTAAACAGCTCTAACAGTACAGCGTTTGGTGCGCGCCCGTCCAGAATGACCACAGCGCGAACACCGCTGTGCAGCGCGTCCAGCGCCGTTTCCGTCTTTGGGATCATGCCACCTGCGATCGTGCCGTCCATCGTCATTTCACGAATCTGACCCGCCTTAAGCTCGGTCACGACCTCGCCACCTGCGTTCTTCACGCCCGAAACATCCGTCAGCAAAAGCAGCCGGTCTGCTTTGAGCGCGGACGCGATGGCACCAGCAGCGGTATCGCCGTTGATGTTGAAGGTCTCACCATTCTTACCTGCACCGAGGGGGGCGATTACCGGGATTACATCATGCGCGAACAGATCTTGCAGGATCTTCGGGTTCATCTCGGACGGTGCGCCGACGAAACCCAGGGAAGGATCAGCCTGATCGCAGATGATCAGGTTCGCGTCCTTGCCCGACAGGCCCACCGCCGTGCCGCCCTGTCTGTTGATTGCCTGAACGATGCGTTTGTTGACAAGGCCGGACAGTACCATCTCAACCACTTCGACAGTGGCCCTGTCTGTGACGCGTTTGCCGTTTACGAATTCGGACTGGATATTCAACTGGCTCAGCATCGCGTTGATCATCGGCCCGCCGCCATGCACGATCACTGGGTTGACACCCACCTGGCGCATCAGAACCACGTCACGAGCAAAGCTTTCCATCGCTTCGTCGCTGCCCATGGCGTGACCGCCCAGCTTGATGACGACAATCGCCCCATCATAGCGCTGAAGATATGGCAAAGCGCTGTTCAAGGTGGCGGCGGTGGCGATCCAGTCCCGGTTCATTTCTCTTGTCTTCATGGCTGCTGTCCCTCTGGGCTCCCGTGTTAGGGCCTTTGCGGGGTGGTGCCAAGACCGGATAGCGGAAACAACGGCAGAGAACGGGCCGTTTTGCATGCGCAGCCAGGGCTCGGTCAGCTTTTCGTGCGTTTCACGACCGGGATCTTGCTGAGCGGTAGTAGGTCAATCACCCCCACCGCCAGCAAGATCAAACCTACCAGCGGGCAGGCCCGCAACGCCAACAGGGGCAATAGGTAAAACGGCAGGGTTATTCCAGATGTGCGATGATCGAACGAAGGATCGGTATTCCGTCACCTTTTTCGGATGAGGTAAGCACGATTTCCGGAAAAGCGGCGGGATGTTTCGACAGCGCACCACGCACCTGGTCCAGTACCTTTTCACGGTCCTTGGCCTTGACCTTGTCGGCCTTGGTCATCACGCATTGGAAAGTAACAGCGCTGGTATCCAGCAGTTTCATGATTTCGGCGTCGACCGGCTTAACCCCGTGGCGCGAGTCGATCAGGACAAAGGCCCGGCGCAGGGTCTGACGGCCGCTCAGGTACTGTTTCAGCAACCGCTGCCATTTCTCCACCACCTTCACCGGCGCGTTGGCATACCCATAGCCGGGCAGGTCGACCAGATAAAGCTCGGGGCCTTGGGTGAAAAAGTTGATTTCCTGCGTGCGGCCCGGTGTGTTCGAGGCACGCGCCAACCCCTTTGTGCCCGTCAGTGCGTTGATCAGGCTGGATTTACCCACGTTTGACCGGCCTGCAAAGCACACTTCTAATCTGTCTGGCGCAGGCAGGCCGTCCATTGCGACCACGCCTTTGATGAACTCGGACGGGCCCGCGAACAATTTGCGCCCGCGCTCCAATTCCATGTCGTCGGGCTCAGATGCTAGCGGAAAGGGAAGGGTGCTCATATAATCTGTACCTTGTCACCAACCGAGATTTCGCCGCCTTTGACTACTTCGGCATAAACGCCAAAATCCTGATGCCCCCACGTTTCAAGGGCACCAAGGGTGTCGGCATCGCGTTGGCCGGTATCCGGGTTGGCAGTTGTTGCCAGGCAGCGGGTGATACGTTCGCGCACTCGGAATATTGCCTTTCCGATCCGAACGTCGCGCCCTAGCCAGTCGAACTCCTCCCACAGGGGCATTCCGTCAATCCAGATATTGCCGCGCCAGCGATGGATCGATAGGTCCTGTTCCAGTTTTTGTCCAACCGCCCGGTGAGACGCCATATTGCACAGGCTGATCGAAGGGAAATCGCTGTCGGTCATCCCGCGTCCCGGCACTCGAATAATCCGGGCCGAGGCTGCCCGGTCTGCCGGCATCAAGGGTTTGACCCACTCCAGAAAAACTTGTGGCTGACTGTCAGGGGCAAACGTCAAATCCGGACGATCCGGGTGAGACAGTGTCACTCGTTCTCCGTCCACGCTTGCCGAGATCGCCATCAACTGCGGTGCCTTCGCGCAACGACTGAAATTGGCGCACGGGGCCCAGTCCGAACCGTCTGCCGTGGATGCCTCATGCGCGACGGCCCAAACACGATCTCCGGGCATCGTTTGCCCGGAAATCATGTTTACGGTTTTCACGGCCTCGCGACCATGGCTTTTAATCGGGTGCCGCCAAATTTGGGTTACCTCACCCGTCATTTATCATCCGCTTTTGACGACCGCTTGAAGCTGGACTTGATGTTGCCAAACACGTCCGGCTTGTAGCCCTGGCTGCGCATGATCAGGTATTGCTGGGTGAACGTTATGGTGTTGTTCGCGATCCAGTATACCACCAATCCGCTGGCAAAGCCGCCCAGCATGAACATGAACACCCACGGCATCCACGCAAAGATCATTGCCTGCGTCGCGTCGGTTGGTGCCGGGTTCAGCTTTTGCTGAAGCCACATCGAAATGCCCAGCAACAGCGGCAGGATACCAATGAAGATCAGCGCCATCAGGCTTTCAGGTTGCGGACCAGCCCAGGGTAGCAGCCCAAAGAAATTCATGATCGAGGTCGGGTCGGGTGCGCTCAGGTCCTGGAATGGCCCGAACCAAGGCGCCTGACGCAGTTCGATCGTGACAAAGATCACCTTGTACAGTGAGAAGAAGATCGGAATCTGCAGAAGGATCGGCAGACAGCCCGCAGCCGGGTTCACTTTCTCCTTTTTGTACAGTTCCATCATGCCTTGTTGCATCTTCTGACGATCATCGCCAGCGGCCTCTTTCAGGGCCTCCATCTGCGGTTGGAGCTCTTTCATCTTCGCCATCGAGACGTAGGATTTGAACGCCAGCGGGAACAGAATCGCCTTGATAATCAGCGTCAGGCCGATGATGGACCAGCCCATATTGCCGATCAGAACATTGATGTTGTGCAGCAGCCAGAAGATCGGCTTGGTCAGGAAGAAGAACCAGCCCCAGTCGATGCTGTCGATGAACTTGTACACACCTTGTGCCTGATATTCGCGGATGGTCTGCCATTCTTTGGCTCCGGCGAATAGCTGCGTAGTGACCTCTTCCGTGGCACCAGGAGCGACGGTCAGGGTCGGCAGAACGGTTTCGGTCTGATAGATATTCCGACGCGGGTCAAACTTTGCGGCTGCCTTGAATGCGGTTCCCGGCTCGGGGATCAGCGTGGTCATCCAGAAGTGGTCGGTGAAACCGATCCACCCATCCTCTTTGATCTGGAACACCTCGGCCTGCGCACGCTCATTCGGGTCGATATCGAAATCTCGCACATCGCCATAGTCGATCTCAGTCAAGGTGCCATCCGCCATGCCGATCACGCCTTCATGCAGAATGAAGAAGTTTTTCAGACCGGGCAGGTCCCCATCTTCACCGATGCCGTGGCGGGCGAGGATGCCGTAAGGTGCCATGCCGACCTCGGTCGCCGAGTTGTTTTCGACCGATTGAGTGACCGTAAACATATAATCTTCATCCACCGAGATCATGCGGCGGAAGGTCAAACCCTTTTCGTTGTCCCATCTCAGGGTGATTGGCGTGTCGACGCTCAGCGCTTCACCCTCTTCCACGGTCCACAGCGTGTTTGGGCCGGGTACGTCCGCGCCACCAACACCAGCACCAGGTGCCCAGCCGTAGAGGGCGTAATAGGCCGATTCCGAACCGACCGGATACAGCAGCTCAACAATTGGTGCGCCATCGTCGATGGAAACCTTGTAGTCTTTCAGGAACAGCTCATCGATCCGGCCACCCGACAGCGACAGGCTGCCTTTCAGACGGGGGGTGTCGATCTCAACGCGCGGGGCCTGCTCATCGGGCAGGGTCTCTTCGGTGGCAGTCGTCGCCTCACCAACAGTGCCAGTGCCCGCGGCGCTGGGTGTTTGAACCTCATTGCCCTCAACTGTGGCAATCTCGGTCTCGTTGGGTGTGGGTGTTGGTTCCGGAGGGGGGAACAGCACGAACCAAACAAGGATCACGAGAAAGCTGAGCGCGGTTGCAAGGATAAGATTCTTGTTCTGATCGTCCATCGGGGACAGCCACCTTAAGCAGTGAAACACACTCGGTGGGTTCAACAGAGTGCAGGCCCAAAGGTCAAGCGAATTCGCCCGACATTTCGTCACGGTTTGCGTTTCTATGCCTTAAATTCACGATTAATGGCCAGTCTTTCGCTCAATCCTTGGCATTGCGGTGATCTTGCTTTGATACTCCACAATCCAGCCAAATGTGTTCTCGAACGGCATTGGCTTGCCAATGCCGAAGCCCTGAACATGGTTGCAGCCCAATTGCGCCATCAAGGCGTGCTCACCGCGGGTCTCGACCCCTTCGGCCAGCGTTTCTACGTTCAACCGCTCAGCCATCGTCAGGATGGCGCTGACAAGTTGTTGCTGGCTGGCGTCGCGATCCGCTTTTGCAACAAAGGATCGGTCAATTTTGATGCGCCTGACGTCAAAGCGCTTGATCGACGCGATCGACGCATGCCCTGTGCCAAAGTCGTCCAGATCAATGCAGCACCCAAGCTTGGCCATACCAGTCACATTACGCGTGATTACATCGTCTGGCCTGCGGGAAAAAACGGTTTCCAAGATCTCAACAGCCAGCCGATCCGGCGTCAGGTCATTCTGGTCCAATTCCCATTTCAGACGATCTATCAGCGCAGGATCGCGCAACTCGTCTGATGAAAAATTCACGCCAATTCTTGGAATTGCAATCCCTGCACGGTCCCAATCGCGCATGGCGGCAAAGGCATGGCGCCGCATCGTCTGGCCGAATTTTACCATAAGTTCGGCCTGCTCAGCAAAAGGTAGGAAAACCTGAGGCCCTAAAATTCCCTTTTGCGGGTGTTCCCAGCGTGCCAGCGCCTCAAACCCCGTGACTTGCCCGGTATCGGTTGAGACCTGAGGTTGAAACCACGGACGGATTTCACCATTGTCCAGTGCCGCCTCTAACTCTCTGCGCAGATTGGCCCGCAGACGCGACCTACGCTGCGTTTCGCTTGAAAATGCACGAATGGTCGAAGGCCCGTTGCGTTGTGCCTCGCTTAAAGCGGCTGAGGCAGCGTCGATCCATTCTTCGTACCGGTCCCCGGCCACGCTGGACACAAGGCAAAATCCGATCGAACAAGATGCGTAAACTCCAGCGCCGTTCAGCGCAAAAGGCTCTTCCACAACGGCCTGAATGCGCCCGGCCATCTGGATGCAGGCTTCAAGGTCCAAGCTGTGAGAGGGGTGCAAACCGATTGCAATCTTGTTGGGCTCCAGCCTGGTGGCTACGTCTTGCGAGCGGATAACGGTAAGAATGCGGCTACTGAATTGATCGGCCAGGTGATTTGCGGCTGAGTTTCCGTGGTGGTCCAGAAAGTCAGAATAATCGTCCAGCGCAACAAGGACGCAGGCTGACTCTGATCCGCTGGACGTTGCGGTATCAAAAAAACCTTCCAACTCGGCGGCAAAACTGTCGATGGCCAACAATCCACCCATAAGGCGGGGGCGCTTTTTCTGCTTGCTGGTCCTAGAGTCAAACGCAGCAGCACCAATACAAATCAGCGGTAGGCCAAGCGCAACGACCACCAGCGCCCGTTCGCCCCCCAGCCAAAACGCCGCAAGGCTTATGGCGGGCAGAAACGCCAACGCGGCGGGGCTGTTAAGCATGGAAGCAAGCGCAGTGATATAGCGTTCGAGCTTGATATGTTTCCACATCGGTTTTCCGGGCCTTTACGTTGGGCATAGAACGTCTGTAGCCACCGTAGAAAACCAATCTGAGCGAGACGTTAACGCAGCTGGGGAATTTCGCCCGAATTTTCGTCTCTTTTGCATGGGTTTAGCGCCAGATTGGCAAAGTCGAACAGTTTCGGATCCAGCAGGTGCGAGGGCCGTGCGTTGGTGAGCGCCCGGAACATCACCTGCCGCCGACCGGGGCTGTTCTTTTCCCACTGATCCAGTATTTGTTTGACCTGCTGGCGTTGCAGCCCATCCTGGCTGCCGCAAAGATCGCAAGGGATGATCGGATAATTCATCGAAATGGCGAATTTCTCGCAATCGGCCTCGGCTACATGGGCCAGTGGGCGGAACACGAACAGATCGCCTTCTTCGTTTACCAGTTTTGGCGGCATCGTTGCCAAACGCCCGCCATGGAACAGGTTCATGAAAAAGGTCTCGAGGATGTCATCGCGATGGTGACCAAGTACCACGGCCGAGCACCCCTCTTCACGTGCGACACGGTACAGATTGCCTCGGCGCAGACGTGAGCACAGCGCGCAATAGGTGCGGCCCTGCGGAACCTTGTCTACAACTACGGAATAGGTGTCCTGGTATTCGATCCGGTGCGGCACATTCATGCGTTCCAGGAACTCGGGCAGGACGGTTGCCGGAAATCCGGGCTGGCCCTGGTCCAGGTTGCAGGCCAGCAGGTCGACAGGCAGTAGTCCGCGCCACTTCAGTTCGTAGAGGACCGCAAGCAGGGTGTAGCTGTCTTTGCCACCGGACAGGCAGACCAGCCAGCGGGGTGGTTTGCCATCTTTTTCGTGGGCGGACGGGTCCACCATGCCGTAATGCTCGATGGCTTCGCGGGTCTGGCGTATGATGCGTTTGCGCAGCTTCTTGAACTCGGTGGTCGAGGGCGCGCCAGCAAAAAGCGGGTGGATATCGTCAGCGTCGTCAAACATGCGCAGCCCCTACAGCAGTTGGTGCGACCGGGCAAGTGTGGCGTTAGCCTAACCGCCCTAGCAGAGCGTCCGTGTCCAGCCCGGCCACCGATCCGGGAATGCGCCCGCTGTGGCCTGAAAGGCGGGTGGCGATGAAACCATCTGCGACCGCGTCAGGGCCGTTTTGCAGAAGTTGAGAGGCGGTTAGCAACAAAGCAGTGCGTTCAGCGAACCAGCGCGCCTCGGCCTCAGCCGGAAGGGCAGGCCAGCGCTCACGATGCGCCCTCAGCGCGGCGTCATATGCGCGATCTGCGCCCTTTGCGGCATTCAGCTCGGCCCCCAGCACTTCCGCGGCCAAAGGCTCGCGCGACAGGGTTCGAAGGATATCAAGGCAGATCACGTTGCCTGACCCTTCCCATATTCCGTTCAGCGGAGCCTCTCTGTAAAGAAGAGGCAGGGGCGTGTCCTCGACATACCCCATGCCGCCCAACACCTCCAAAGCTTCTGCTACAACCACAGGGCAGCGTTTTGTGTTCAGAAACTTAGCCAGCGCAACACTAATCCGGGCGAAAGCTCGGTCTTCGGCGGTATGGCCATCGAAAGACCGCGCCACGCGCATCCCCAGCGTCAGAGCACCCTCCCAATCCAGCACCAAGTCAGCCAGAACCGCACGCATAAGGGGCTGGTCCAGCAACCGGCGTTGGAAGGCGGTCCGATGCGTCACCCAGTGATGCGCCTCGGACAGAGCGGCGCGCATCAGGCCAGCCGGAGCCATTGCCGTGTCAAGCCGCGTGTGATGCACCATTTCCAGGATGGTACGGACCCCTGCGCCTTCCTCGCCCATTTGGTAAGCCAATGCGTCGTGATATTCGATTTCCGCCGAAGCGTTGGATTTGTTGCCCAGCTTGTCTTTCAGGCGCATTAGATGGATTGCGTTGCGCTCACCCTCCAACCACCGGGGGACGAGGAAACAGGTCAATCCCCCCCGAGCTTGCGCCAATGTCAGGAAGCCGTCCGACATCGGGGCCGAACAGAACCACTTATGCCCGCGCAACCTCCAGTGATCGCCATCCCTCAGGGCGCGCGTTGTATTCGCGCGCACGTCCGACCCGCCCTGTTTTTCGGTCATTGCCATTCCCAAAGTAGCGCCGGTCTTTTCACCGATGGGCTTTGTCGCGGGATCATACTGGGGCGACATCAGCTTTGGGTGCCAAGCCGACGCTATATCACTATGGGCGGCGATTGTGGGGATCGCGGCGTAGGTCATGGTCAGCGGGCAACAATGGCCGGGTTCGATCTGGCTGGCGATGTAGACCATGGCCGCGTGGGTCGCATGGCCGCCCGGCTCTCCGTCCCACGGCAGGGTGGCGTAGCCTGCGGATCGGGACAGGCGCATCATGTGATGATAGGCGGGGTGAAACTGCACCTCGTCCAATCGCCGACCACCGGGATCGAATTGTTTCAGCTCTGGCGGATGACGGTTGGCTTCGCGGCCAAGCTCTCGCACCTCAGCTTGACCAATAGTTTGTGCGTAAGAAATCAGCGGGTCAGTGCGTCCCCCGGCCAATCCAACATTCGCTTGCAGCACCGGGTCTGTGGCCCACAGGTCCTGATCCCCGCGTGCAGGTGGTTGGTTCAGAACGTCATGGGTGGGCAGAGAGTGGCGCACGTCAGATGTCATCAGGACCTCGGGCAGTTCGGGTCCAAGTGTTCAGCGGAGGGTGCCGCCGGTCAAGCCTGACTAGGGGTCACGCAGGATCGTCTTTGCGATCCGGAACCGGGTCGTACCCATCACCACCCCAAGGATGGCAGCGCCCGATCCGCCGGGCGGCCAGCCACGCGCCTTTTACGGCGCCGTGTTTCTCTAACGCCTCCAGTGCATAGGCTGAGCATGTGGGCTGATACCGGCAATTGAAGCCGACCCAAGGGCTGAACACCAACCGATACGCCCGCACTGGCAGGGCAAAAACACGTGCAAGCAGAGTCATGTTCCGGCACCGTGGATTTTACGCAGGGCATATCGCAAATCTGCAAGCATCAGGTCGAACGGACGTGTGGCGGTTACCTCGGCCCGGCCAATCAGTACGTAATCCCACCCGTCCTGGCCGTTGACGGGCAGAACAGCCCGCGCGGCCTCGCGCAGCCTGCGCTTGGCGCGGTTGCGGGCGACTGCATTTCCAACCTTTTTGGAACAGGTGAAGCCAACGCGAATTCCGTTCGCCTCATCGGGCGCACGTTTGCGGGCCTGTACCATCATCGAGGATGTGCCCTGTCTGCACGCGCGCGCGGCTTTCAGGAAATCAGACCGTTTCCTGAGCACAGTCAAGGGTTCGGGTGCGCAAACGGACGCCGCCGGGGGCATATCCCCGGGCTGGTTTTTACCATCCACAGGGGCCTCCGGCGGCGTCATGTTCATAACCTGATCGGTGGGCGGTTTACGCGCTCAGCGATTTACGACCGCGGGCGCGGCGTGCATTCAGGATTTTGCGGCCGGCCTTGGTGGCCATGCGTGCACGGAAACCGTGGCGGCGTTTGCGAACCAGGTTCGAAGGCTGATAGGTGCGTTTCATCGCTCCGTCTCCAATCTATGCGGTCGGGTGCAGCGCGGATTCGCCTGCCCGTGGTGTTCGAAGCCCGTCCTCTACTGGGTAGCGGGGGCTAAGTCAAACCCCTAGGTGGGGGTTTTGGCGCCTTTTGCAACAATTCTGTAACCACACCCCGCAAAAGGTTTCAAAACGTGGGGTTTAGGGCTCAATACCGTCACTTTAAGGGTCGCAGACATCAAGGCGGCGTGAAGTCCCTGTTGCTTGGCCCCTCGACGTCGCATGTTGTGTTCTAATGAAACGCAAAAAACCGGACAGTTCCATGAGCGATATTACCCAGGCCCGACGCAGCGGGCTTGCGCGACACATTCCTTTGCTGGTGATTCTCACCGTTGCCACGGTGGGCTTTTTCACGCTTGGCGATTACCTGACCTTTGAGACGCTGCGCGACAACCGCGAGGCGCTGTTGGTTTGGCGTGATACGCATTTTTGGTTGCTGGCCGCTGGTTTCGTCTCTGTCTACATCCTGATTGTCGCCTTTTCGCTGCCAGGCGCGGCCGTGGCCTCGATGACCGGCGGGTTCCTGTTCGGCTTGTTTTCAGGGACCGTCTTCAACGTTTTCGCCGCCACGATAGGTGCGTCTGCAATCTTTTTGGCGGCGCGTTGGGGCTTGGGTGAAACGCTGACAGCACGGCTGGAATCCTCGGAGGGTACGATCAAGAAACTCAAGGACGGCCTGCGTGAGAACGAAATCCCGGTTCTGTTTCTGTTGCGCCTTGTTCCCGTTGTGCCATTTTTCGTGGCCAACCTTGTGCCGGCGCTGGTTGGCGTGAAGTTCCGCAACTTTCTGATCACCACGGCGCTGGGCATTATTCCTGGTGGCATCGTCTACACCTGGATCGGTGTGGGGTTGGGTGGCGTGTTCGACCGGGGCGAAACACCGGATGTCTCGCTGTTGTGGGAGCCGTTTGTAATTGGTCCCATTCTGGGTCTGTGTGCGCTGGCCGCGTTACCGATTGTCATCAAAACTCTGCGCGGCAAAAAGGACGTCTGATTTCATGAAAGAACTGAAAACGGATATCCTGGTGATCGGGGCTGGGTCGGGCGGTTTGTCCGTGGCCGCAGGTGCCAGCCAGATGGGCGCGAAGGTCGTCCTGCTGGAAGGTCACAAGATGGGCGGCGATTGCCTGAACTTCGGCTGTGTGCCGTCCAAGGCATTGATCGCCAGTGGCAAAGCGGCCCATGGTCAGGCGAACGCCTCTGCACTTGGCGTTGCAGATGTTGTCCCGCAGGTGGATTATGCGGCCGCTAAAGATCACGTTCATGACGTGATCGCCCAGATTGAGCCGATGGACAGCCAGGAACGGTTTGAGGGGTTCGGTGTCACGGTGATCCGTGAGTATGGCAGCTTTGTCTCCCGAACACAGGTACAGGCTGGTGATCAACTGATTACGGCACGCAGGATTGTCATTGCCACGGGATCCTCGCCTTTGGTGCCGCCGATTCCGGGGCTGGAGCAGGTTCCATACTTCACCAATGAGACGATCTTTGATCTGCGCGAAAGGCCTGAGCACCTTTTGATTATCGGTGGTGGTCCAATCGGCATGGAAATGGCACAGGCGCATATCCGTCTTGGATGTGACGTGACCGTGATTGAAGGCCAGCAAGCGCTGGGCAAGGACGACCCCGAGGCAGCTGCTGTTGTGCTGGATACTCTTCGTGCCGAGGGCGTGGCCATTCATGAAAATGCGACGGTCGCACAGATCCGCGACAACAAGGGCGTGATTGAAGTTGTGACCGAGAACGGAGAAGTATTTTCGGGTTCACATCTGTTGCTGGCGGCAGGGCGCAAGGCCAACATCGACCGCTTGAATCTTGAGGTCGCAGGGATCGAACCAACCCGCACCGGAATAAAGGTTGATGCGTCGCTGCGCTCCACGAACCCGAAAGTCTATGCTATCGGAGATGTCGCGGGTGGCGTGCAATTCACCCATGTGGCGGGCTATCACGCCGGAGTCATCATCCGCTCGGCCCTGTTTGGCCTGCCGTCAAAGGTCAAAACGGCGCATATTCCATGGGCCACCTATACCGACCCGGAACTGGCGCAGGTCGGACTGACCGAAGCACTGGCCCGTGACCAACATGGCGACAAGGTCGAGATTGCGCGCTTTGACTATCACCACAACGACCGCGCGATCTCGGAGCGCAAGACTAAAGGTTTTATCAAGGTCATGGTCATAAAGGGCCGCCCGGTGGGTGCCACGATTGTGGGCCATCAGGCCGGAGAGTTGATCAACTTGTGGTCGTTGGCTTTGGCAAATAACCTCAAAATGGGGCAGATCGCCGCAATGGTTTCGCCCTATCCAACGATCGGAGAGCTTAACAAACGCGTCGCGGGAGCCTATTTCACGCCAAGGCTGTTTGAGAATCAGACAGTTAAACGCGTGGTCGGGTTTATCCAACGCTGGATGCCCTGATCGGAAAGGGGGCGCAATTTGAACTCGCTGTCGGGCCGATTTCTGATCCTGACCACGGTCTTCGTAATGTTGGCCGAAGTCCTGATTTTTGTACCCTCAATTGCGCGGTTCCGCGAAGATTTCCTGCTCAATCGGCTTGAGCGCGCCCAGATCGCTTCATTGGCCTTGCTGGCCGACGACATGCTGGCACAAGACCTTGAGGCCGAGCTTTTGGCCAATGCCGGTGTTTACAATGTCGTGCTGCGGCGCGACGAGGTGCGTCAGCTGATGCTGTCCTCACCCATTCCCGAGCCAATCGCCCATACCTACGACCTGCGCGATGCCGGGCCGTGGATTCTGATCAAGGATGCTCTTTCGCGCTTGTTCACCCCGGAAAACGAAGTCATTCGGGTTATTGGTGAGCCGGTAAAAGATGCAGGTCTGTTGATCGAAGTCACCATAGACAGCATGCCGCTGCGTGCCGCGATGACCGACTATGGGCTACGCATTCTGGGCCTGTCGTTTGTCATCTCGATTATCACCGCGTTTTTCCTGTTTCTCGCCGTTCGTGTCGTTCTGGTTAAGCCGATTAAAAGCGTTGTGGGCTACATGCAGCGATATGCGGGCGCACCAGAGGACGCGCGCGGTATCATCTCACCCAATTCTAAGGTGACCGAACTGCGTGAGGCTGAAGAGGCGCTTCAGAAACTTCAGACAGAACTGACCCAAGCCCTGAAACAGCGTGAACGTCTGGCGCAACTGGGGGGTGCGGTCGCCAAGGTCAGCCATGATCTCCGAAATATCCTGACCTCGGCGCAGTTGTTCACTGACCGGATCGAAACCAGTGACGACCCCTTGGTGCGACGAATGGCGCCGAAACTGGTGAATTCGATCACGCGGGCTGTGTCCCTGTGCGAAAGTACGCTGGCCTTTGGCCGCGCCGAAGAACCCGCACCCACCCTGACAATGGTGCCCCTGCGCGATGTGGCCGAAGACGTGGTGTCCAGCGAGAAGCTCGCCATCGGCGATGCCTGCGTCGAGATTGTCAACGACGTGCCAAAGGACCTTGTGGCGCGCGCGGACCCAGAGCAGATTTTCCGCGTCATAATGAATTTGGTGAGAAACGCCTTTCAAGCGCTGGCTGCGTCCGGAAAACCCGGAAAAATTACGATTACCGGCTATGCGGGTGAAAGTGACTGGTGCATCGAAATCAAGGATAACGGCCCCGGCTTGCCACCCAAAGCGCGTGAAAACCTGTTCACACCGTTTCAGGGCGGGGTCCGTAAAGGAGGATCGGGTCTTGGTCTTGCTATCTCGCAAGAGCTGGTGCGCGGACATGGCGGCAATCTGGTTTTGAAAGAGACAGGCCCTGAGGGAACCACCTTTGAATTTCGGCTGCCTCGGGGTGACGTGACTTTTTAGACTTTTTTTGAAGAATCGCCTTGCACCTCCCCAGAGCTAGGTCTAAACACCGCCTCACCAACGCGGACCGATAGCTCAGCTGGATAGAGTACTTGACTACGAATCAAGGGGTCGGGGGTTCGAATCCTCCTCGGTCCGCCACTTGGTGATTTTCACAAATTTTGATGAAACATACTAGGTTGCTTAAACCTTTGTGTTTTATGGCTGAGGTCGCGCTAGAGGGTTTCGTTGGATTTTATCTGATTATGCCAGTATACTTTTATTGAGTGGTATATTTTGTGGTATTTACATGGCTGCGCTCAGCGGAAAGCTGACAAAGAAGCTTGTAGAGAATCTCGGTCCGGGTCGGCATGGTGACGGTTCTGGCCTGTATCTCGTTGTCGATCCATCGGGCGCACGGCGCTGGATCGTGCGTGTAACGGTCAAAGGGCAGAAGAACCGCAAGGGCGCTCCGCTGCGCACGGATTTCGGGTTAGGTGGCGCTGATGTCGTCACACTAAACCAGGCTCGAGAAAGAGCCCTCGAATATCGACGCATGGCAAAGTCCGGGCTGAACCCGCGCTTCAACGCCCAGCGTGAAATCCCGACCTTTGAGGAACTAAGCCGACAAGTTCACATTGACCGCCTGCCAACATGGAAGAATGCCAAACACGGCCAGCAATGGCTTAACACCTTGCGCGACTATGCGTTCCCCAAGATCGGCCGTATGCCCGTGGACAGCATCGATCAGCCCGAAGTTCTGATGTGCCTGTCGCCCATCTGGACCGAGAAACACGAAACCGCAAAGCGACTGTCTCAACGGATCAAGACGGTGCTCGACGTGGCAAAATCCAAGGGCTTCCGTTCGGGCGAGAACCCGGTGACTGCGATCCGCGAAGGCAAGGTGCTGCCCACCGTCAAAGCCAAGGTGCAGCACCATGACGCGATGCCGTGGCAGGAGGTGCCCGCATTCTATGCCGAGTTGCAGACCCGTTCGGCCATGGCCGCCAGGGCACTGCAGTTCACCATTTTGACCGCCTGCCGAACCTCAGAAGTGCTGGAGATGAAATGGCCCGAGGTAGATGTCAATGCGCGACTGTGGACCATACCTGCGGAGCGCATGAAAGGCGGGCAGGTCCATCGCGTGCCTCTCACCGGCGAAATGCTGGCCATTCTGGAGCCGCTGCGTGCGCTGGCCTCTGACTACGTGTTCGAGGGGCAAAAACGACACCAGCCCTTGTCGAACATGTCCATGCTGATGTTACTGCGCCGGATGCGGAAAGATGGCGTCACTGTGCACGGCTTCCGCAGTTCGTTCCGAGATTGGGCTGCGGAGTCTGCAAACGCGCCTCGGGAACTGGCTGAGGCGGCTTTGGCTCATCAGGTTGGGTCCGATGTAGAGCGCGCCTACGCTCGGTCTGACTTGTTGGATCGTCGGCGCGAATTGGTCGAGCGCTGGAGCAGGTTCTTGTGTTAACGACCCTGATGGGAGGAAAAGAGGGTATTGGAACGTTTTTCGGAAGAAGAAAGTGAACGATTAAACAAGATCCTATCCTATGAATTGAACCCCTTCGTTCATGGCGAGGGCGAGTTAAAAGAAGTTCCACTTGGTAAGAAAACAAAGGACTGGCTGTTTGAAACTCGAATGAACTTACCTTCCGATGTGAACGCCGAGCTTGACCGTATTGGTTTCGACGAGCTGCCGGATCAAGTTCGTGTTCATCTGCTGAATGAAATATTGGAAGAAAGGCAGGTCAGTTCAGCACCCAAATGGTGGGAGATGAACTTCTTTGAGTTTTCCACAAATGATTTGTGGGAGTTTTTCGTGGAGCAATGTCGAAGGAATTATGAAATCGATTATGTGAGGGAGCATTTTGACCTCCTCATTGCATCGTTTGTAGAGTTGGAAGAGGCTCGACATATCCTGCAAGTCAGCAAACTAAACAAAAGTAAATACTCTCGGGAGCAGGTCGACTTAGCGCTCGAAGTTTTTGATAGAAGCTACCCTTTGGACTTCCGCGACTATGAAGAAGCTCCACGGCGATCGAGAAGTCCACTAGACAAATTGAGAGAGGCTTTGGCATTTGAACTCGATAAGCTCGACTCAGTCTTCACTAAGCGCTGGTTCGAGTTCAAAATATTGGACGAGTTGGCTAGCTTTAAAAGCTACATTCATGAAGGTTCAAGGGATAGCGAACTGAGCAAAGCTATAGCTGGTCAGCTGCGCCACTACATGTACGGTCAGCTCTTGGCATTAGGCCGGATGGTCGAACACTACCGCTGGAAATTCAGCTACGAAGATGCAGCAATAACCGGAGTGCGGTCCGCAAAAACCAGACTTAGGGCTGGAGAAGCCGGGGCGCGCGCATCTCGAAAACGCAGACTTCAAAACTTGGAATCGCTGATGCAACAAATCGAGGAGCTGTCTGACGCGGTCGGTTTGATCAATGAAGAACGCATTGTTGAACAAGCTTTGGAAAAGACAGTTGAGAAAAGAAAGGACTTCCCAAAGTCAGCAAAGACCCATGCGGATTACGGTACGGCTCTACGTTCAGAAGAACCCTTCAAATCAAGGTACGAAGCAGTTTTTAAGAAAAACGCCTAAGTGGTTTCTCACTTTCGGAAAGCGCTTAGGCGCAGGAAAAAGTCTGGTGACACTTCGGGAAAGCTGCCCATAATTGGGAGCCATCGCAACTGATCCAAGAGGATTTCAACGATGGCAAACGTCTTCAATGACGACCGGGTCTATTTTCCAGAAGACCCTGAAATGCAATTGCTAGGAAACCGCGAGAAGCTGGCTCAATGGCGTCACCGCATGTGCGGTCCGGCCTTCATCCGCATCGGTCGGCGGATCGCCTATCACGGCGCTGATCTGAACGCCTGGCTGGCGGCTCGTCGTACCGATCCCAACAACGAGGCTGCATAATGAAAAACCCCAACTCCAAGCGCGGAGATGGGGCTTTTCCAGTGACATCAACTGCCACCCTAGCAAGTCCAGTTGATGCCACAGGATGCCCCGCGCCGACAAGACAAAACGAGCGCCGGTACTACTGGTCACCCCTGAGCCACTCGGTCGAACGGGTGATCGCACGGAAAGGACGGATCAAGCATGGCTGATATGTCCTTTTCCAAATCGAACCTTTCCAGTCACGATAGGGGGCCAGACGCTGGCCCTCTTTCCCAAACCGATCATCGAGAAACCGATGAGAACTACAACGGCGAGTTCTTTCGCCATGGTGTCTACCGCGTCGCCGTATGCCGGGATGGCATCCAATGGCTGTTTCAACGTCAAAGACCCCAATTTCCAGCCGGAGGAGCGGCTTGGGACACGCTCGGGTATTGTGTGTCCAAATCCGGCCTAATCCGGCTCGTCCGGGCGCATATCGGCTGTGACGTTCCTGAACTGGATGCATTGCCCGAGCATTTCCAGCGAGGGTGTCGCGATGAGTAGGAGACGGTCTCCCAACGGCAAACGGTCGGATGAGGGCCAGTTCGTCTATCTGCCCTACGCCATGATCAAGTCCCCGGCGTGGAGGGCTTTGTCGGGACCTGCAGTGAAGCTCTGGCTGGAGCTTCACACCCGCTTCAACGGCAGCAACAACGGCAAGGTGTTCCTGTCGATGAATGAAGCGGCAGAGATTCTGGGATTGGGCAAGGCCACGGTTCAGCGGGCTTTCGAAGATCTGCAGGACAAAGGCTTCCTCGTGCTCGAGAAGGAGGGCAACTGGTATCACCGTCGAGCACATGAATGGCGATTGACCACCAAGGCGACGCAGGCCCGGTCCGGCAAGAAAGCAGCCACCAATGACTGGCGGTTCTGGCAGCCCGGAAAAACAAAACGCGGTTCTGAGACGGACCCGTCAGCATCCTCTGTGGTTCCGTTTGAGAACCCAAACGCACCTCATGGTTCCAAATCAGAACCCGTCAGGCCGGTTTCGCGTCGGTCCTTCGGTTCTGAATCGGAACACTAATACTAACCACTCCTTGTTACGCGAGGCGGACATGAGCAAGACACAAAAAGACAGTGGCAACGATCTGCAGACAAAGAACTCCGAGCTTACCGACGCGGAAACCAATGCGATTGCGGATCTGAGGGAACGGAAGAAATCACGCGTTCGGGCACCGGGCATCAAGTTGGACTTCGATGAAGACACACGCAGGCTCACGGTTGGGCACAAAGGAAAAGACCCAACGGCGGCCTGTGCTTTGGCGATGCATGAGCTCGGCACAGCTGACTACCGGTTCTTCGAAGGCGTTATGGATCAAGTCGCGACTCTTGGGCAACAGGACAGTTCTGTCTCCGAGACCGCGTCGAACTTCGTGATGTCCGTTGTTGCCGGGGTCAGACCGCAGGACGAGATTGAAGCCATGCTTGCGATCCAAATGGGTGCGGTCCATCAGGCCACGATGATGATGGCGCGCAGGCTCAATCACGTCGAGACTCTTCCTCAACAAGACTCGGCGGAACGGGCGCTCAATAAGCTTGCGCGAACTTTCACAAGCCAGGTTGAAGCGCTGAAAAGATATCGATCCAAGGCGGATCAGACCGTCAGGGTTGAACGCGTCGAGGTCAAAGAAGGTGGCCAGGCTATTGTTGGCAACGTTCAAAACGGGGGGCGGTCCAATGACAAAAAGTGACGACAACCTCATTGACCCCACCAAACGGCTCAGGAATGCGCCCAGATGTACCGCCACGGCAAAGTCCACGGGCCGGCGATGTCGCGCACCCGCTGTTCGGAGCTGGAGTGTTTGTCGCATGCATGGGGCTGGAGGTGGGCACGCTGCTGGGCCAAGCCATCCTTCGTGGAAGAATGGGGAAAGGTCGAGAGAAACCGAGGAGATGCGCAAGACGATCAATGAACTTATCCGCGCTGACAGGGCACTGCAGAAATTGATCGACTGACCCGGCACGGCCTCGCAAGCAAGGCAAAGCAGTCGTTCGAGCGAAGTGCTTGGATGGCTGCTCCGAGCCCAAAGTGACGGATGCTGCAGTTCGCACAAATGTCCGAAACGCGCTTTGAAGCGGTTGTTAAACTTTGGTTCGTAGCCTTTCCAGTGATGGATGGTGACGATTGTCTCGTATTTTCAATTGATTACAGAGTAACGTGTGCAGCTTGTGTTCATTCATTTGTTGTGCTGGTACAAACTTCGGCCAGGCTGACTAGCGTAGCTCCTTGACGCTCATCCACTACCGCTCCTTCGTCGTCGGCGTGGCCTGCTTCGCCACCACTTGCTATTGGTGTCCGCGGCTGAGGCAAAGCGTGCTCGATCAATGCCGAAGTCCAGATCACCCTAGCAGTAAATAGTGGGCTGTCGTTCGCCTAGGGCAGCGGTTCGTCGGGTAGCACGAAATTTGGCACCAAGTCCGAGGCGCATGCAGCGTTAACTGCAGTTTCAGGTTGATCGAAGAAAGCGCCAGCGACATCTCTTGCGCATTGCGAGAACAAGGTCGTGCCGTGTCCTGTATTTGGGAAGCGAACGAACTGTGATCCGATGAGATTGTTGGCGGCCTGTTCCGACCAAGACGTCGCGGTCTGGATGTCATTGGTTCCCGTAAAAACCATGACGAATACGGACCCATCGCCGGTGACCGGTGCGTGGAAGTCCTCTCCAAGCGTGCCTGTCGGAAACCCGTCACAGGCACCAAGCTCGTAGGCCATCGTTCGCGCCTCCCGTTCTGTCAACCCAGGGATGCGATAGCTGGCGATGCGCGCCCGGGCGCGTTCTGCACTATTGAATGGGACAGAGTCATTGCAAGTGAACACGCGCAGTGCGAAGGCCAGTTCATGGAGCTGCTCGCTGAAGCGGTCCAGATTCCGCAGACGGCGAAAGATCTCGGAAACGTCATCCGGCGTCATTTGCCCCACGAGCGACGTCAGGATCTGTGCATCAATCCCGGAGTAGTGTCGTTGCACGAACTGCCGGAGTTCAACGGGCGTCGCGGGGCGCAGGGCCAAGGCGACGCGGTCTGATGTATAGGTGCCATCAAGGGTAGTGCTGTACGGAACATCCTCGAGCTGGCTGAGCGTGCGCAGGAACAGTGCCGCCAGAGACTCTTCGGCCTCGCTGGCCATGTCCAGAGCTTGCCTGGCGAGAGCCTCGGCGCTGTGCAGGAGTTCATCGCCCTGCAACGCAAGTGAGTTGGCACGATTGAGCATCAGGCGCGCCGGAATGCTTGAGGCTTCAAACTGAAATGTCGGCGGGACTGCAGTTTCCGCTTCGGCGTAAAGCATGAGGGAAAGGGCTTCGAAGAGCTCCGGGTTGCCTTGCGACAGGTCTTGGATCATTCGGGGCAAGTACCGAACGCGCCACTCGCCACCCGCCTGGTTGGCCGATGAGAGGATCAACTGTTCCAGACCCTCGGTCGTGACCGGCAGTCCGCTTTCGGTCTTCAATGGCTGCTCGGACAGGGCCGTGAATACACCGTTGAGCGTTTCAACGAGGTTGGGATAGGCGTCGGCGCAGGACGGATCGGCAAGGCACATGCCGTAGATGCCGAGAAAGGCTTCCTCGTTAGTTTCGGGAAGACGCTCGCGCCAAGCCACGTCTGTCGGAAGCACCGAGTCGAGTAGGATCGCGCGCAATCCCGGCGGGTCTTGCCGCAGGACTTCCAGCCCAAGTCGTGTGCCGTAGGAATGACCGTAGATGTTGAAGCTCTCGAAACCAAGTGCCTCGGCAAGGCGGACGACATCGCGGGCATTGTTGATGGTGTTATACTGCGACAGGTCCACGCCGTGTTCATTCAAGTGGGCTGCGCAGAGGGGGATAAGGTACTCGCCGGCCGCGGCGCCAGGGTTCATCCCCGATGCTTCGGCGATCTCCCCGGCGGCGGCGAATGCCGCATCGCTGTTGGCGGCGAAAACCTCGTTGCACTCGATCTCGCCCGGTGAGAAGCCCGACCCGCGCTGATCGAAGACAACGATATCACGTCGGGTACGAAGGGTTGCCAGTCGTTCCGTGAGCGTGTTCGTCAAGCTGGCCAGTTCGCCTCCGCCGGGTCCCCCGTGCAGGTAGATGATCGGATCGACTGCGGGTGACATGCTGGTCGACCGCAAAACCCCGTACATCAACTCGATCTGACGGCCGTCCGGGTCACCATAATCGACGGGTACGCGGACGATGCCGCAATCGAAGGTTTCGCCTTCGATCTCGGTCACTGTCTGGGTGACGACCTCGGGGCAGGGAACGGGCTCGGGGCGCAAAGATGACGTTTGCGCATTAGCCCTGCCATCGGAGCAGAACTGAGCCATCAGAGCGATAAGTGTGACCGTCGTCCCGCGGTGAAACGAACCGCTACGAAATAAAACTAAACTATTGGCAGAATTACCATTCCATTTAAGGATGCCTCGTATGATTTTTGAAAGTTGAAACAAGTAATTCTCGCTCCTGCTCGGTGTGCGTTTGGTGTCTTTTAGCAACCTAGCCCGGCCCCCTCAGCGCCGGCAAGACAGTTAGGGTCTTAGTGCGAAAGAACTGGTTTGGCATCGCTTGCACGCGTTGCTTGAACGGACCTTCAGATGGAGGAAGGATGCCACTATGGCCACTGATACGAGGTTAGTGAACGATGAACAGGGAGCCGGATGATCACTAGTGTGAGGATATGGGCGACAAACAGGCCTATCGCTTTCGTCATGATTTTGCTTGCGATCTACTTCGTCGTGCTTTCGGCTCCGTTGGTATTCTCGAGCGGGGCATTTGGTGGGGACGAGTCGAAGTCCCCAAACTCCATCGACTTGAGCCATCTGCCCTTTGAGCTGTTTCTCGCTACCAGCGTTGTCGCGGTGGTTAGTCTTGTTGGCTGGAGCAAGAACGCTCGGTTCATATCTGCACCCGACTGGAGTGGCATCTGGGCACCGATCATTCTGACTTTGTATATTGGTAGCATCCTGACGCCCGGTTTGATGGTTGCCTCCGGAAGCGGAGTAGACATGGGTGATGTGCTCGCCTCCATTCCGTGGGGGACCTTCATTCTTTTCATGCTGCTGATCGGAGTCTTCGAAGAGGGTCTATTCCGAGGTGTCTTGCTTCATGGGTTTGAAGTACGGATCGGACCAGTCGGCGCATTGCTCGTATCCTCGGTGCTTTTTGGATCAATGCACTTTGTTAACTGGATTACCGGGCAGACGCTGGGGCCGACGATCGATCAAGTTCTTCACGCTGGCACGCTGGGATTTCTATTCGGTGCGATCGCGCTTCGAATGAACTCAATTTGGTTCGGGGTCGCAACACACGCACTGTTCGATGGCGTGGTCGATTTCAACGGCCAGATACTCGCGGCCGCGGCGGCGATCGCGTCTGCCGATCCAAGCGTCGCGGAGACGGCAACGACTGTGGTTCCATCTTCAAATGATATATCGCTCAGCGATAGTTTGCTCCGCGTCGTCCTTGGGCACTTCGAACTTGTCTTCGGATCGATAGTTCTCTGGTCCTGGTGGCGCAGGCGAAACCGTCAGCAAGACTAGGGCACGACCTGAAACGCCTTTGGCACATCGATACACTGTTTGAAACGCGCTCCGTCAAGGGCATCAGTTGAGGACGATGTTGCTAATCCAGTCTACGCTGGAGCCAGCCCAAACTGCAAACAGCAACAAGACCTGGTTTCTGGAAAGTAGATCGATTTCAAACTCCTTAGCACTCTGACTTGGCTAGATCAATTTACCGAACTCATTGAACACCGCGGTTGCGATGGTGTCGTCTGTCAGCGTGCAATGATCCCCGCAACACCGAGCCGGGGACACTTTGCTTTTTATCTTGGTGGTGAGCCTCATGGACGAGCCTAGCGAGGTTCATTGGCTCTCCCAAACCGACTTTACGCATTTTCACAGTTAGACTTTGGTTACTGTGCACTCCCAAGGAGGCTCTCGGGCAGTGCCTTTTCGCAAATGAAGGAGCCGGATCCCCGTGCGCCCTCAACCTGTATGGGAGTTTCCCGAGCGTTCACCACCATGAAAACGCTCTCCATGCCATACACGGCCTCGCCATTGGTAAGATCGGCTTGATGCCGCAGTCGAAGCACATTTGTGGTGACGGCCGCGCGAACCGTTGCTTGAGCCATGCAGACACCGTCGACGCAAGCCCAGACATCTTTACCCGTGAAATCTTCCTCGCTCAGGAACAGGGCTACGTGTGCCGCGTCGTCAGCGTCCCGCACCGCGAGGCGCATGGGCTCGACACGAGTGGCGCTATTTTCATCCTCGGTCCATGCAATAGCACCGGTGCAGGTCGTGAATGGGCCTCCGAGTGCGTCTTCTATCACCTCGTTGCCCGATGCAGTCGTCGCCAGAGTTGTCGCCGCGAAGAGTACGCCAGCACGCAGGGGGGAAAACAATGATTTCATTTCGTACTCGCTCTCTCAGATTCTAAAGAACCTTGGCGCAATTATCTTCGCCGCCAACGACCTCACCAGGTGCGTCAGTGCCCAAGATCGCTGCCGCATTCGCCGCAGTTTGGGTCAGGCTCTGATCGATTTCTTCGCGCGTCAGTGGCCCCTCGTCTTTGGTTGCCTGTACTGTCATGCAGATGCCCGCCGATGCCCCTGTCGCGATACCGATCCCGGCCGCCGTGCCGCCGATCAGCGATCCATCGAAAATCGCGCCGTCGATAAAGCCGATGATCGAGCCAACAATTCCAATAATCACCTTACCCAAATCTTCTCTCCTTGCTAGAACGCGACGGTTTTCAGGGCCACACCAAGTTAAGGATGAACACGGCCGCACCTATTCCGAAGAACAGCGGCCAACTCCATCTTGGGCCACCCTCCTTGTGCGGCACGTAGAGACCAGCTTTGTGCATGCCGATCATCACGACAAATATGAGAACTCCCGTTACGAGCGCATGTGCAAGATCAAGGTGCATCTGACCCTCCCATTTATGGTTTTGTTTTTCGGGCTTCGTCGCCGCCAAAGTAGCGACAAAGCAATGTCAGGATCGCGATATTCAGCACCGGGGCCAGAACGGTAAGCCACGGTTTCAGGCTGTCGGCGACACCATCGAACCAGCGCACCCACGGCAGGCCGAGTGGCATCAAGAAGATGCCGGACATGGGACTTTGCTCCTGACTGAATGGCCCGAAGGTTCAGATTGGAGGCAAAGCCAAGGCTGCGATTTAAATGATCCAGACACACGATACAGCACACTAGCACGAACTGCCGCAACGCTTATCTAGGCATTGACGGCCTTTGGCGCGGTCGGGTCAGTTACAGGCAGGGTAATTGGCGCGATCGGCTTCCGTCACATCCACCGGACAATCTGTGTTTCGATTTGCTTCCGAGATATCGGCTTCCGTGGTGAAGGATTGCTCTTCGACACATCCCGCCAAGGCGACGAGGACGATAGAGGTAGCGAGGATTTTCTTCATGCGTACTCCTTTCAGGTTGTTGGGAACGGCGATTTTTCAACCGCGTGAGTTAGCAATCTCCGGCGGGGAGCATGGTTATATCGGAGTAGCGACCGTCGGACGTGGTGACGCGAGCACAAGCACCCGTACTTCGATTGAACCAGAAAGCCGTGAGACCCTCTGTACGGATCAACTCGTAGCCGAGGTTCTGGATACCCATCTCAGCTTGACCGGCGCGTGCGCCTTCGAAAGCGGTAAGGTCAGATGAGCTTCCGACGGACGGTTGCCCGGGGGTAGGGCTGGAGGTTGCAACGCATCCAACCAAGCCAACAATTGCTGCGGCACCAATCGCCATTTTGATCATATGAGCCATTGAGTGAGCTCCTTTTCTGGATTGCAGCGCTGGCCCACTATTCGATGCCGAAGATGACATTGAACGACTGGGCGCCGTTGGACGTGTTGTAGACCTCGACAACATGATCGCCCGATTGCCACAGCTGGCCCCGGTACTCCTGATCGGCGCTCATCTCGTCCAACAGAACAGAGCCATTAGGATTGTAGATGACGTAGGTCATTCCTGGACCGTTCGCTGCTAGCCGGAAATACAAAAACTGACCGTCGCGCGCGCCGAGAACATAGCGACGACTTTCCTGCGGCAGCAACGAGCCTGTCAGTTCTGCCCCGGAGGTTCCGGAAGCGAAGGAGACACGTTCGGTACCAGAGCCGGAGGAGGCGGCCATCGCACCACCACCATCATCAGCAGCCTGTGCAACGGTGAGTTCCGCCACGACCCCGTCGTTCGAGACGAGGCAGCGCCAGACAGTGGCTCCCGCGTCCTCGAACATTATCAACGAGTTTGCTTCGGAGTACTCCGACGAGATGACAGTGCCGCTCTGGCCATCGGGACCACCGACAGCGCGTATCTGGTCGATACAGCCGTCGATAGCCGCTTGGCCGACATTCGCGGATGCCTGTCCACTGATGGACACAGCAAGCACTGCTGCGAGCGCCGGAAAGAGGAAAGGTTTGTTCATGATAACGACCTCTTCAGTGATCTTTCGCGTAGATTTTGACAAAGGGATGGAATGGAAATTTTTGCGCATCTTTCGGTCGGCTGGCGACTATCTCAGATAGAGGGGTAGCAGTACTGATAGAATAGCGATCCGTGCGAAGTGATGCAACGCAACGAAAGTTGGATCGAATCCGAGTGCGAAACCGATCGCCGCCATGGCTTCGACTCCGCCCGGAGCGAATGCAATCCACGCCTGGGACATCGGGACGTCTATCAAGACGGCTACGACACCTGCGAACGCAGCTGATACACCGGCCGCAACGGTAACGATCGCGGTTGTGGGCCAACCAAGCTGAAGGATTGATGCAAGCGGCATGTTAGAGAACCGACTTCCGATAGCGGCCCCGGTGACGCAAAGGCCCGCGGTAAGGAGCGCTGCAGGCGGGTAGCCTTCGACGAATGACAGGAGATGAGCCGCAGCGCTCACCACCAACCCTCCGACCAAGAATGCCGCCGGCATGCCCAAGCGAGCAAGGGCTAAGGAGACTGCTAGGCCGACAGATGCCAATCCCACCAGTGCTCCGAAACCCAAGTTTCCTTGAGGGTAAGCGACGGTATAGGATGTTCCGAAAACGTAGAACAAGAGCGGCAAGACACAGGCCAGCCCCAAGAGTCGCATGGACTGCATGACAAGAACTGTCGCCGGATCGCCCCTCCCGTCCACTGCGATTGAAAGCGCCACGGACATGGTTCCAGGCGCGCTCGACAGGAGCGCCGTATCCGCAGGCATCGTGAACAGCCGCATGAGCATCCAGCGGTTCAGCCACAGAGTTACAAGCACAGAGGCACAAAGCAGGCTGAGGCTGATCGAAATGCTCTCTAATTGGGTCACAGCGCTGCTGTCGATGCCGGACCCGAGCGATAGCCCGATCACCAGAAAGCCGGCATTTCTAAGCTTGGTGTCGACAGCAAGTCTGGCACCACTCCACGCGGTGGTTGCCGTTGCCATTGCGGCCCCCAGAAGAGGGGCCGCCGGAAGCCCGGCAAGGGCGGCAACTGCCGCCCCGACGGCACCGATCGCAAGTGTCCTTGTCGTCAGGCGTAGATCCTTAGAGATCATTCGTCATCGGCTACGGCGGGCGGTAATGACGACTTGCGACGGGCCCGGCGCGCGCTCCAGATCGGGAGAATGACGACCGCCGCCGCGAGGGCATAGAGGCATATGCTCTTCCAACTTGCGATCAGGATGCCCCAGTCTCCGGCGGAGATTGACAAGGCACGCCGCAGATTGTCTTCGAACAGCCCACCAAGCACGAAACCCAGGATTACGGGGGCGAGCGGGAAATCAAGCTTCCGCAAGAACCAGCCGAAGAGGCCGAGCAGGATTATCGCGAAGAGATCGAACGGATTGCCGACAATCGAGTAAACACCGACGAAAGCGAGCACCGCTATCAGTGGCGTCAGAAAGTGCTGAGGAATCGTCAGCATCCTTGCGAAAAGCCCGACGAGCGGAAGGTTGATGACGAGCAGCGCGATGTTGCCGACGTACATCGACGCAATCAGACCCCAGGCGATTTCAGGGCGCTGCGTGAACATCAAGGGCCCCGGCTGCACATTGAACAGAAGCAGCGCGCCGAGCAGGATTGCGGTCGTTCCCGAACCCGGAATCCCGAGCGTCAGCATCGGGACCATGGCCCCGCCGGCGGCGGCATTGTTGGCAGATTCCGGTGCGGCGAGGCCCCGGACATGCCCCTTGCCGAACTCTGCGGCGTCTTCTCCTGCAAGCCGCTTTTCCGTTCCATATGCGACTGCAGACGCAACAGAGGCTCCTGTCCCCGGCAGAATACCGACGAAGAACCCGATGATAGACGATCGCAGGATCGTATACTTGGTTTTGGCGATATCGGCCCATCTGACGAAGGAATTGTCGAGTGGCAGAGCCTTCAGTTTGCCTGTGACCTGCTGTTCGACGAGGTAGAAGAGCTCTGCCATACCGAAGAGGCCGATGACGACGACGAGAAAATCGATACCGGCAAGCAGATCGGGAATGCCGAAGGTATAGCGCATCACGCCGGTATTCGCGTCGATCCCCATCGTGGCAAGCATCAAGCCGATCAGGGCCGCCACCATAGTCTTCGCCGCGTTCGAACCAACGAGGGCTGCAAGCGACGCAAAGGCAAAGACCATTAGGGCAACGTAATCGGCTGGTGAAAAGGTGACGGCGAACCCGGCCAGAAGCGGCCCGAACATCGACAACAGAATAACGGCAAAGGTACCGCCAACAAATGACGCCACTGCCGATAGCGACAATGCGCGACCTGCAAGTCCGTTTCGCGCCATGGGATTGCCGTCGAGCGTGGTCATCACGGCGCTCGCGTCGCCTGGAACGTTTAAAAGGATTGATGAGATACGCCCGCCATACTCCGCACCGTAATAGATACCTGCGAGTAGGATCAGGGCGCTTTCGGGCGGAAGGCCGAGGCTATAAGCAATGGGAAGGAGGATGGCAACGCCGTTGATCGGACCTATGCCCGGCAGAGCTCCAATTAATGTGCCGGCGAAACAGCCGAGTAGCACGAGCATGATATTGAGGGGCGCCAAGGCCACTCCGAAGCCTGTTGCCAGGCCTGTGAGGACTTCTTGCATGTCTCGGGTCTCCTTAGATACGCGGCAATGGCCCGGCGGGCAGGTTCAAATCCAAAAGACCCGCGCAGAGCAGGTAGCCGCCAATACCGGCCACGGCGCCGAAGATGACGGCACGCAGCGTGGTGGTGCCCAATAGGCGGGCGAAAACTGCGCAGAATCCGAAGGTGGCGATGACAAATCCGAACGGCTCATAAAGCTCGGCGTATGCGAGAAGGAGAACCAGAACACCTGCCAACTGGAGCCAAGCCGGTTTTGCGATTTCGAGGCCGTCGATGTCGGGTCGCCAGATCAGGACCGCCAAGCAGATCACCATCACACTGGCCAGAATGCGCGGCCAGCTTTCGGGGCCAAGCGGATCGTATTGAAATGGTGCGCTGATCGCTGTGAAAGCGATAAACCCGTAGCCAAGTGTCACGGCAAGTAATGCAAATGCAAATATACGATCGACCATCGCGCTCCTCCCTTAAGCATGATGAAAAAGAATGATGCCCGCCGATCGTTGCCGGCGGGCCGAAAAGCCATGGCTTACTGGGTTATCAGGCCCGCTTCTTCAGCGATTTGGCGCAGTTCCGCGATCAGAGCCCGGACCTGAGAATTCATCTCTTCGCCCGACAGTTCCAACGGCATGAGACCCCTTTCTTCACGAATCGTCTGGAACTCTTCGCTCTGGTAGGCTGCATCGAACGCGTCGACCCAGGTCTGATAGTCCTCGTCGGAGACGTCGCCGCCCATGTAGAAACCGCGCATGATCGTCCACTGGGCGTTGTATCCTTCCTCGATCGCCGTCGGGAATTGATCAAACGGGGGATCGAGACGCTCAGGGGACATCACCGCGAGGATGCGCATGGTGCCGGCCTCGAGATGCGACGCCATTTCGCCCACATCCCCCATGTAGACTTCGATGGAGCCGCCCAGCAGGCCAGCAATCGCGTCGCCGCCACCGTCGAAGGCAACATACCGCATGTCGCGCGGATCGGACCCAACGGAACGCAGAAGCAGCGCGCCCTTCATCCAGTCCTGCGAACCAACGGACCCACCGGCACCGACGATTACGTCTCCCGGAGCGTCCTGGAAATCTGCCATCAAGTCGGCAAGTGTCTGGTAATCACTGTCAGCGCGGACGATGACCGCACCGAAATCCGCCCCAGCCGTTGCAACAAACTTGACGTCGTTTTCGTTGAAGTCCGCACCATACTTGCCTGTCGCAATGTTCAGAAGAGAGCCCGAGGAGAATGCGACGATAGCATTTGGGTCGTCGGTGCGTGTCGTATTGAAGAGGTTGAAAGCAACGGCACCGATGCCACCAGGCATGAACGTCACTTGCATCGGTTGCCCGAATTGCGGCTCGAGCCCCGTCTGAGCGATCCGGCAGGTCAAATCGAATCCACCTCCCGGGTTCGCCGGTGCGACGCATTCTGGGCTGGTGACCTCTGCCAGAGCCGAGGTACAGAGGGTTGCGGCGAGCGTTATTGCCGCGGCGAAAGTCTTCTTCGTCATTGGGTCCTCCCTTTGATGTTGGCCTTCGCTTTATATGTCGCGTGGCTGACTTCACCCTGTAGCGTAGCTGACTTGACGCTGACTCGGTGCAATATACCTTTGCGACGGCTCCGCACTTGTTAACATGAAGGAATGCGCATACTTGTTGTCGAAGATAACCGCGACCTCGCGGAGACTATGATCGAGCGTCTTCAGGGGGAGGGTCACGTGGCCGATCTCGAGGTCGACGGCGATGCCGCCTCTATCTTGTTGTCCCATGCCGAATTTGACCTTGTCATCCTCGATGTGAATCTGCCGGGTAGGTCTGGGCTCGATATTCTGCGCGAGATGCGCGCGCGTCAGACATCGACACCTGTGCTGCTTCTGACGGCGCGAAGTCAGATCGAGGATCGGGTATTGGGCCTTGATGCAGGTGCGGATGATTTCATGGTCAAACCATTCGATTTCCGGGAATTGACAGCTCGTGTTCGCATGCTTGGTCGGCGGTTCGCGGGCTCTGCCACGAATGAAGTAAGCTACGGCAATCTGGTATTCGACCGAAACTCGAAACGGGCTCTGGTCGACGGGCGCGACATTGACCTCAAGACGAAAGAGGTCCAGCTGCTTGAGATTCTTCTCTCCAACATCGGCACCCTATTGAGCAAGGAAGACGTTGCCGATCGCCTCTACAGCTATGAAGAGGCGCCAAGCCTCAACGCGGTCGAACAACACATGACCCGACTTCGACGCAAGCTCGAAGGCACCCTTGTTCAGGTCAAGACCGTGCGAGGCCTTGGTTACCTTGTATATGTCGATGACGCATAGGATATCCAATAGGTTCATGCGCGGGTCGCTCGCGGTGCGCATCGTGCTATCGATGGCGGCGGGTTTTGCAGTCCTTCTGGTGCTTATTTCGGCTCTCTTGTGGGCCTACGCCCGGAACGCGGCTGATCAGTCCTACGATCTTTTGCTGGCGGGGGCGTCACTCTCTATCCTCGATTCCGTTGTCCCGTCACAGGACGGCGTCAGCGTCGTGGTGCCACATTCGACGTTCGATATCCTTGCCCTCGCCCCCGATGACCGCGTTATCTATCACGTCTCGCAGGGAGAGCGCAGCCTTACTGGGGAGGATGTGTTTCAGCGCTCCAAATCAGAACCTATGGTTGAACCTCGTTACTTCGATTTCGAGTTGCACGGCACGGAATTCCGAGGCGTGGAGCAAAGCAGAAGGGTGGTTCTTTCAGATGGCCCGAGATGGGTGACAGTACAGGTCGGGCAGACCAGTATTGCGCGAAGTTCCGCGGCTATCGAATTGTTCATTGTGGCCATGGCCGGGCTGCTGTCGGTTTCTCTCGTCGGCTTCGCTTTCGTTGTCTTGGCGACTCGTAGTGCCCTACGCCCGCTCGACCGGATTGCGGAAGATCTGAAAAGCCGCACCGCTGACGATCTTTCAGCTCAGACCACCGCTGCACCGGCCGAGATTTTTGGGCTGGTGAATGCGTTGAACGGTTTCATGGAGCGATTGCAGCGAACACGGGCGCAGAATGAACGTTTCATTGCCGATGTGGCACATCAAACCCGTACAAGTCTCGCCGCTTTGCAGGGTCACCTGGCGCTCGCAAGCGACAGCGAAGACACCGCACAGATCCGCCGACGCCTCGAGCGTGCTTTGCGGACTGCCAATGCAGCCAGTCACCTGACCGATCAACTGCTCGCCCATGCCATGGTTATACATCGTGCAGGCTCTAGGGAGCCGCAGGATATCGACCTCGACCCGCTATTGAGGCAACTGCTGTCGGAGCTACTGCGCGAGACCTCCTATCGTGCAATCGACCTTTCGTTCGAGCCGGCGGACGCCGTGCCAGCGATTATCGCGGGCGATCCAATTTCCATTCGCGAGGCGGTCAAGAATCTCTTAGAAAACGCCGTGCGACATGGTCCGCCCGACGTGAGCATTACTGTTCGGCTCGACGTAAACGAGGCGTTAGTAACGCTGGAAGTCGAAGACTCGGGGCCCGGAATTCCTAGCGACCAGCTTGAACGCGCGCAGCAACGCTTTCAGTCGTTGAACGCAGACACCGCTGGATCAGGATTGGGTCTCGCAATCGTCACCGAAGTGGCCAACGCCCATGATGCGACCGTCGACCTTCTCTCCGGCAAACTTGGTGGGCTTTGTGTACGTCTCAGCTTCCCGGCGCGAAAAGCGGCTAAGCGTGGCGGGCCCTCTAAGCAGAATGAAGCGTTTGCCGTCTTTCCGACCGGGAAAGTGTTGGTCATTTCATTTCTTGGTATGGGCATTGGTACTGACGCTACTGCACAGGTCGAACTCGAAATCTGGAGCGCGACCGATCAAGTGGCGATGGCTCCCTTGATCTCTGCCTTTGAAAGGCGAAATCCCGATATTCAAATCAGCTATGCCGAATTCGAAACCGTTAGGCTTCACGCTGCGCTTCTGTCTACGGAACCGCAGGACATGCCCGATGTTGTCATCAGTTCCGCCATGGATCTTCAGGTCGATCTGGTGAATCGCGGATACGCCCGGCGTGTCGAGATTGCGCCCCTGAGCATTCCTGCTTGGGCCGAGTGGAGGTCGGAACTCTTCGGTTTTACATTCGAACCGGCGGCGGTGATTTATCACCGCCCGTCAATTGCTGGAGACAATTTGCCGAGGAACCGCCTCGCTCTGTCCAGCTACATCGCAGAGAATGAGGAGCGGCTTCGCGGTCGTATCGCGACCTACGACATCGAAGCTGCAGGTGTCGGATATCTCTTTGCCACGCAACAGACACTGCAGTACCCCGATTTCTTTCGCCTTGCCGAGACACTCGGACGCGCGGATGTGGTTCTGCTCGCTTCCAGTCGTGCCATCATCGACCGAGTAGCGAATGGTGAGCTTCTCCTCGGTGTCGACGTTTTGGGCTCATATGCGATCACCGCTGCCTCGCAGGTCGAAACCTTGGGCGTTCACTTCTTCGACGACGTCAATCCTGTAATGACTCGGACCGTGTTTATTCCTTATGCCGCCAGAAATCCACAAGACGCAGAACACTTCGTCCGCTTTCTGCTCTCCGATGTAGGGCAGTCCGCGATTGCCGAGCAATCAGGATTGCTGCCTATTGCTGAAGAGCTGCTGATACGCAGCAGCAAGGGGGGCAACTCCCCACTAACTACCACTTCCGCACAGTTACACCCAATCCGACTGTCTGTTGGGTTGCTAACGTTCTTGGACGAGCTGAATCGCGCAAATTTTCTTGAGGCATGGTCGTCAGCAGTTCGGCAATGAACTCTAAGATGAGACCCTTGTGTTCCGCAGGCGAAGTTTGTTTTGCCGACGGTCAGGATCCCATATCGACCGGTCTGCTTTTACTTGTGTCGAATTCGTCCCTGCCTGAATTGACTATGGGGATCAGGAGAATGAAGCCCCTGGAAAGGTGGCCAAGTCTCTTGCGTAAGTCTTGCGATTTTGGAAAATCGGACCGATTGGCGAACTTATTCAGAGTACTAGGAGCATTAAAGGTTCATTCTGTGTGCGATCTGCCATGAAAGTCAGCAAAGCGCGATGGAGCAGACCTTGGTCTTCGCAATCTGATCGGCAGAATTGTCCGAAACTCAGACTTAGACGCCCTGGAAGCCAAGGTCCGGTTCTGCCGTAAGCCGTCATAGAGGCGTCAAAGCGGACGATGCCGCGGCATCCGCTGTTCCTGAGCGACCGCTGAAAGCAGCTTAGCTGTCATCTGACTGAAAGCGTCCGATGTCTCAGTTGAGCCCAAAAGCCGTGACTCATCTGGTGGAGCATTAGAAATAAATATAGGCCTGAGTTTCGACTACAAGCCGCGCAGTCTATCTTGCGAACGCTTCTGATTTTGATTTGCTGAAGGGATAGTGGTCTTGTCAGAAGAACTTTGCTTGAGCGGGGCAGGGCGGTTGCATAGCATTCAGGAATGACCAAACCTGCCTCCTTCAAATACTTCAAATCCAGTCCCGAGATCATCCGCCTTGCGGTGATGCTGTACATCCGATTTCCACTCTCGCTTCGGAATGTCGAAGATCTGCTGCATGAGCGCGGGATCGATGTCAGCCATGAAACTGTCCGATATTGGTGGAACCGGTTCGGGCCGGTGTTTGCTGCGGAGATCCGAAGAAAGCGTGTGCAGCAGCTGCGCGCGTTCTCGAAATGGAAGTGGCACATGGCGAGGTCTTCGTAAAGGTGAATGGCAAGCGACATTATCTGTGGCGCGCGGTTGATCACGAAGGTGAAGTGCTGGAAGCGGTTGTCACCAAACGCCGAAACAAAGCTGCAGCACTGCAATTCCTGAAGAAATTGATGAAGCGGCACGGTCGCGCCGAAGAAGTAGTCACAGATCGCTTCGCTTCGTACAAGGCGGCGCTCAGAGATTTGGGTGCTCTCGAAAAACAACAGATGGGCAGGTGGCTCAACAACCGCGAAGAGAATTCGCATCTGCCGTTCCGACGACGCGAACGCGCCATGCAACGCTTCAGGCGCATGCGAAGTTTACAGAAATTCGCCTCCGTCCATTCCTCAGTCTACAACCATTTCAACCAGGAAAGATCGCTCGCCAGCCGAGGCACCTTCAAGCTGACGCGCACCGCCGCTCTTGCCGAGTGGCGCGAGCTTGGCGCGGGATAAAGGAAAGCGTCACTGGTCTAACAGAGACGAGTTCGAATTCGTCTGACAGCACCGCCACTTGCACATAGCAAACCCGAGATGAGGTCCCTGCTGCCAAATCCGGCGTTGTCCTTGATCGGCCCTTTGCGCGTGAACTAGGTCTCTGCACCCACGCGGGATCGCACCATATCATCCGGTCGAAGGGCGCCGCGTTCTTCGAGATAGGTCACAAAGCCAGAATACAGGTGGTACAGGCTGGATGAGGGCATCTTGTCGGACAAAAGCTCTCCAGTCGCTGAGCGCTTGTCATACCACCCCCCTGGAACGGGCGTGGCCAGATACGTGTCAAAAATCACTTTAACCACTTTCTCCGGGGAACATGTCTGATGGACAATGCCATAATGCCGCAGGCTCAACAGCGCTTTGAGAAACTCCGTCTGCGGCCACAGCCTGGAGCTCTGTTCGACAGGCGCGGTGCAATCCGGCAAGAGGGAGCCAGATCCGCTGGCGCGCAACAAATACTGATAGATTTGTCTGAAATTGCCACCACTTGCTGCGCCCATAACCTGTTCATACCGGTGCAACAGCGAAATCCATTCGGCAGCATGGCCCGGTTCGTTGCGCTGAATTGACTTCACTGGCACCCAGTCTTGGTCGAAAAACTCCCGAACGGTGCCATCAGAAGCCGCGAATTTCTCGTGAAAAAGCTCCAAGCATTCATCTGCCGCCTCTTGCCAGACAGGTGCCCCTGTCGCGGCAAAAAGCTCCACTGAGGCTTCAAACAGGTGCATGTGAGAATTCTGTAATCTCGGAAAGGCGCGTGAGGGGGTCTCAAACCACCCTCTCGGAGCTTTCAGCTCCGCCAATCTGCGCTCCAGAAACGCGAGCTCTGCTTCAATACCAAAACCGGCCGCAACCATGGCCGAGGCAGCCAGCAATACGAAGGACAGATCGTAAAGCTGATGTCCGGCCCCCAGAACGGCGCCCTCGGGAGAGGTGAGCGACGCCAGACGTTTGGTTTGGGGGTCAAAACAGGCCATAGTGAAGCGGAACAGATCATTTGCGACTGGCAGATACCGCTCCGGATCGTACCTCCCCGCCCGCGCGAAAACATAGCATTGCCTTGGATGAATCCTCACCCGGCGCGGTAGTCCGCTAAGCGGTGCACCGCAATGGTCCAACGCCTCCACACAACCGCCATTTTTCTTGTCAATTCCGCGCTCGGCCCAGAGCGGCAACGTCTCGGAAAACACCCACCGCTTTGTTTTCTGCACCAAAGCCGGATCCAAACGGACCCCACTATCCTCAGGATCACATTTAAATAATTCATTTTTTCGCATTTCTCTGTCCGCCTCCCCCATATCGTCGGATCGAAGAAATTGCACGAAAGAGCCGCGCACGGCTCAACCTGCAAACTGATAATCAGGAAATAAAACTGTCCTCCTCTTCGGTTTTGGCTGGCTCGGCTGCCTCTGCCCCTGCAGCGATCTGATCTGCACGTCGTGCAAGCAGATCGAGAGACACCTTAAATGGCGCATCCATGGTAAGCCCGAGATCAGAATAAATCTCGGCCAGGCGGTGCCGCCAGTCATGGCGACGGTTCATATTGATCAGGTTCAGCCTCGATGCCCGGTGCAGCCGCTCCGGATCCGCCAGCAGCGCGTCAATTTCATCCGCGGCGGTTTCTGGATCAGCTGACAGATCGATCGTCGCATCCTCCCAATCGAGCAAGGATTTTCGGCTTTCATACTCCGGCGCCACACCGGCAATCACAGTTCCCGCTGCAAGGCTTTCGAACCATCGCGGGCCGACATAGGAATGCTCAGCCGTGTTCTTTTCATTGGCAAAGAAGTGGTCGAAGGCGAGAGAGATCTGCGTCTTGCGCAATGTGTGCCAGAAGGTGGCGCGATACCGCGGTTTATCGCTGGGCTCCGTGTTCCCCCCCACCGAGTTGTTGAGATAGAGGTGCTCTGATCCGGGGCGGTTCAGACGATCGCAAATGGCGGCCGAGATGCCGCTATGCAACCGCCCAAACCCGGCAACCGAGACCGGGCGATCTTTCTGGGTCTCAAAGGGTTGGGCCTGAACCCCAAGAACATCCGCCGCCATGGGCAGGAACGACACGGGTAAGGCGAGATCCTTTTGGATCTTCTCCACAGCATCCGGAATCCCAACATAGACTTTGTCCAGCTTCGTCATCGCCCGGTAGCGTGGATTGAGAAGCCTTTTGACCGGATCGCGATATCGCGTCGTATGCGAGCCATAACCGCCAAACACATACGCAACCGTATGACGCCCCTGTGGCATGCCGGCGAGGCGATATGTCGTCGCCATTTTGCGGAAGTTCAGACCAACAACAATGACAAGGTCATAATCGCCAGTCGGCGCCGGCTTGCCTTCTTCAGCGAGAAAAAGCGTGGCCCGGGCTGCATCCAAGATGCAATCTTCGAAATCCTGAGCACAGCAATCCGCGACCGTCCTCTGAATACCGCGCCCCGACACCAGGAGTACTTTTGTCATGCGGCCTGCCCCAATTCGGGATCACCCAATGCGACAATTTCGGCACGCAGCCCCATGGTGCGGCACGTCGCCGTGATCTCTTCAAGATAAATCGGGTTCATGACGATCAAGAGGTCCGGCTTCAACTCCGCCAGATCGTCTGGGCTGGAGATCGCAATGTCCAATCCGGGCGCGAATTTCCCGTGGCGGTGCGGATTGATGTCAACAATCGCGTCAATTGCATCGTCCAACCCGATGGTTCTGACAAACGACACGCATTTTGAGCCCGACCCCCAAACTGCAACCTTCCCATTCGAGGCCCTAACGCCCGCGATCGTGTCCCGCCAAGTCTGCTTGAGGAAGTCAACACGGCGCTGAAAGCTTTCAACGGCCTCGTGCACGCTGCTGGGGGACTCTTCGATGTCAAATCTGCGGTCTGCCGCCGGGTCCAGATTGGCCTCAAGAACAAGATACTGATCGCCATAGTCCCGCTCTACATTGATCACCGAAAACCCTGCCCGTCTGACGGCCGATGCAAGGGACCCTGGGGTGAAGTAAGTGCAGTGCTCGTAATACACATCCTCAAACGCGGCATCGCGCCAGACACGGGTGTAATCGGGAACTTCTATGCATAAAACGCAGCCCAGATTCCGTTCGGCATGCTCTCGTGACATTTTCAGAAAATCATAAACCGGCTGGATATGCTCGAGAGTGTGGCGGTTGCACAGCAAGTCCGCCTCAAAAACCAGGTGCTGCGGGCCATAATATTCAGAGATCAGTCGCATTGAACCGCGCCTGGGCGGTGCAACGCGGCCTGGAACGGCGCTCGGGTCGATACCGATGCCGGTCATATTGCCGGTCTCGCACATCAGGGCAAGAAAATCGCCTTTCGAACACCCGATCTCCACGACCGCCTTCTTTTCAAGATTGTAGTCTTTAACAAGACGGTCCGCCAAGTCTGACGCGAATGCGTTAAACGTGGGCGAAAAGCTCTGCTGGTCTTCGTATTCGGGCGAATAGGAGGACCATTTGGGATCGAAACAGACATTGGTAACGAATCCGCAATCAGCGCAAATCGCCAAGGCCACCTTGCCCATGGAAAACGCTTTCGCCTCCGCCGCCGTAGGCAGCATCAGGCAGCTATGCACCGGAACCGGTCCAACGCGGTAGAACGGCTCCGACAGAGCGCCCGCACAGCAAGGGCATTGGGAAATCACCGCTTCGTCAGACATCTGGTGTTCCTGCATATTCCAGCCGGCGCAGCGACGCGTCGATCAGACCGTCGGCCATCGCTTCCTGCAGATGCGCCACACGCTGATAGCGCGGACCTTCAAAATCCGACGTAGCAATCCCGTACTTCTGAAACGCACCGACAAGCTGTTTCACGCCGCGATGCACGGTCCATTGCGGCTCAAAACCAATGGACCTGATTTTTGAGCAATCCACCATATAGGTGCGCGTGTCGCGCGACTTGGTTTCAGAGAAGGCAATTTCTGAGCCCGGGATCGTCTCATGCACAATCGTGGCGATGTCGCGGACAAGGAGGTTATCCTCGTTCCGGCCAACATTGAAAATCTCGCGATGCACGAGATCACGATCCGCAACGAGGGCTTTCATGAAAGCCCGGACGATATCCTCGACGTGCACCACGGGCCGCCACGCCATTCCGTCCGACTTCAGGAAAACATTTCCAGTGGCCACGCCCCAGGCCGAGAGGTTGTTCACAACAAGATCAAACCGGATCTTGCTGGAAAGACCATAGGCGGTGGCGCTTCTCATGAAAACCGGGCTGAAATCGGCATCGGCCAACGCATCAAGCTCTTCCTCGGCACGCAGCTTGGACACCGCATAGGGCGTAACGGGATTAAGGGCTGAGGTTTCGGTCAGCCAACCCTCATCAGAGGCGCCATAGACCGAACAGGTTGACGCAAAGACAAACCGTTTCACGCCCGCGTCTTTCGCCAGCCGGGCCAGGCGGACGGTCGCGTCGGCATTCAGTTCATAGGTCAGACCGGGGTTGAGATCCCCCAACGGATCGTTCGACAATCCGGCAAGATGGATAACCGCAACAATACCGCTCAGATCCTGCGCCGTGATGTCACGTATATCCTTGACTGTGCCTGCGTCTGGAAGGGTTTGGTCTCCATAGCTGCAGCCTCGGTATAGGTCTGAATCCAACCCAATAACGTCATGCCCGGCCGCCGCTAGCCGTGGAAACATGCACACCCCAAGGTAACCTAGATGGCCGGTCAACAGAATCTTCATGCACTCGCCTCCCATGTCATCCACGGCGCGTGGCCTTTTTCCCAGGTTTTCTGCAGCCTGCGTTTGTCGCGCAGAGTGTCCATGCATTGCCAGAAACCATCGTGACGGTAGGCCATCAATTCGCCGTCAGCCGCCAGTCTTTCGAGAGGCTCTTTCTCGAACTGGGTAGTATCACCGTCGATGTAGTCAAAAACCTTTGGCTCAAGCACGAAAAAAGCGCCGTTGATCCAGCCCTCCGCTGTCTGCGGCTTCTCATTGAACTCCGTCACCTGATCTCCGGCAAACAGCAGATGCCCAAACCGCGCCGGTGGGCGCACAGCGGTCATCGTAGCGAGTTTGCCGTGGGCTTCATGAAACCGTAACAGATCGTGAAGGTTGATGTCTGAAACGCCATCGCCCCAAGTCAGCATGAAGCGGTTATCGCCAATCGTCTCCGCCAAACGCTTAATCCGGCCACCGGTATTGGTATAAAGCCCGGTTTCGACCAGATCGACATGCCAATCCGGAATGCTCTCGGCGGTTCGGCGGCGTACGCCCGATCTTGTTGAGACGATCAGGTCACCTTCACATTGCGAGAAATCGATCATCCAGCGCTTGATCGAATCGCCCTTGTATCCCAGGGCAATGACGAACTCGTCGAAACCGTATCTGTAGTAATGCATCATGATGTGCCAAAGGATTGGCTTGCCACCAATTTCGACCATAGGCTTGGGTTTGATATCGGTCTCTTCAGACAGCCTTGAGCCGAGGCCGCCCGCCAAAATTGCTACTTTCATAATTAACCCAGTAAAAATAAATCAGATCGAATTTTCTGATGGGTCGTACTGTGCATTCATTGCTCCGTGGTTGCAAATAGTTTGATTGCATGGTTTGAACTTTTGCACTCCCATAACTTCATATTATACGATTTTCATCGACAATTGACCTTGATCCCGGTCATTGTGGAACGGTTTGCACCAGGCTCGGGTGACCCTCAGAAAACAACGCGCAACGGCAGTCACATCAGCCTTACCGAAGAGCAAGCTGAACAGAGAACTGACTCGCGCTGAGAAAACGCTGCCCGGGGTCATTTCCGCCAGAAAGAACCTTTTGCGCTCCCGCAAAAGACAAGCTCAACCAGCAACAATACCCGCCGCAGAAGCTACCGTTTTTTCATGTCGGACCATGGATTTAGGCCAATGAGTGTAGAGCAAGAATGACACAACCTTGGATTGATCAAAAACTCACCTGTGTTTTTTTGCTGGATTTTACTCTTGATAATACTTCAAGACGCTCATGGCGAAGCGGTCATGAAGGGTAATCCGCCTCATCGGGATGACTGACGACCCTGAGTATGGGACCAGTTAACGTTGTTGCGAATCGGCATTTATTGCGAAAATTCGTTTGGGATATTTCTGAGGGCTTTGTCAATGGTCCATTTCAATCCGCGGTGTCGTGTCGCGAACGTCCATTAATTCGGGAGAGTTGTTTTGAGAACTGTATTAGCGCCGCATCAAGTTGTTTCGTCATGTCGGGGATGTGGTGCAAACGATCTGGAAGTTGTTGTCTCTTTCGGGGAAACCCCCTTGGCCGACCGGCTTGTCAAGCCACGCTTTGATGAGCCCGAATATATTGCCCCCCTAACCCTCGCGCTTTGCCGGGCCTGTGGTTTGTGTCAGATCCTGGAAACCGTTGAGCCACGCGTGCTGTTCGGCCCGGACTATCCCTATTTCTCGTCCGTCTCGGCCGGATTGCTCAAGCATTTTCGCCAAAGCGCCGAGGACCTTATCCGCAAGCGGAAGCTAACCTCAGGTCATCTCGTAATCGAGGCCGCCTCCAATGACGGATACATGCTGGATATCTTTTTAAGGAACGGGATCGGCGTGCTGGGGATCGACCCCGCCGACGGACCGGTGCAGGAGGCCCGCAAGAAAGGGGTTGAAACAGTACACGATTTCTTCGGAAAGCACATTGCCAGCGACTTGCGCAAAAAGGGTAAGCTGGCGGACGTTTTTCTTGCCAACAACGTCCTTGCCCATGTCGCCGATACGAATGATTTCATTGCCGGTATCGCCGAGCTGCTAAGCGAGGACGGTGTCGCGGTGATCGAGTTTCCCTATCTGAGGGATCTTGTGGAGCACGGTGAGTTTGACACGATCTATCATCAGCATCTGCTCTACCTGTCTCTGTCGCCCCTCAAGCGGCTTTTCCAGAGCCATGGCCTGCATCTGACAGATGCCGAGCGCACCTCTATTCACGGGGGATCTCTTCGTATTTACGTGGAGCGCAAACCCGGTGAAAGTGATCGCCTCAAAGACCTTTTGAAAGAAGAGGCCAGCATGGGCCTCTCTCACGCAGCGTATTTTGACGATTTCAAAACACTCATAGAGACCACACGTCAAAACCTGCGGAACGAAATAGAGGCCTGTAAGAAAGCTGGGAAAAAGGTGGCGGGCTATGGTGCGGCGGCGAAGGCGACGACGCTCTTGCATGTTTGCGGTTTGGGCAAAGACGAGTTGGAATTCGTGGCCGACAAAAGCCAATGGAAACATGGTCTGGAGATGCCCGTGAACCGTCTTCCGATCCTGCCGCCATCCGAGATCTACGCGCAGGGCATTGACTGTGTGGCGATCCTGGCCTGGAATTTCGCCGGCGAAATCATTCAGGAACACAAGGCCTTTGAGGAAAAAGGCGGGCGGTTCATCGTCCCGATATCAGCAGTGACAGAGTAACGTCAACGGTCATTGAACGGGCGCTACCTCACCCTTGGCCGGACCCTGTTGGGCGAACCCCGTTGATCTGCTATTGTGGGGCGTCAGACCATAGGAGAAGGATTGATGCATACTGACCTCGCAACACGGCGCCGCGCCCTGCTGCGCGCCTATATCTCCTATCTCGAAGCGGAACGGCGTTGGGAAACCGCGCTTGAGAACGCCAGATTGTGGTATCCGGCCACAAACCGATCCCGCGTTTCGTTTGTCGGCAACCCGGGCTCACCCGTGCGTAGGCTGCACGACCAGCGTCAGAGGGCGCTTGAGCGGCTCAAAGCCTCGCGTCTGAAACTCGCGGTCGCAAAACGCCGGCTCAGCCAGAAACCGGCCAAACCGAGGACCGTTCTGAGATTGACACATATGGTGCTCGAACTGGTCTAGGCGGCCCTCTGCCCCATAACCGGTCGACACAGTCGCCGTTTTGTGAAATCGCCGACGCGGTACAGTCTGTCATTCGGCGATCTCCGGGCGCAGGTTTGATATCGATCATTGCCTTCAGGTAATGCTCTGATAAGGGTCATCCCCATGACTGATGTGCAGGCTCAGACCGTCACCTTTCTTTCCTCTTCCGACGCCTTTGGTCAGCGTGGGGACGTGCAGGTCATCGAGACGCACGGCGCCTACATTTTCCTTTGCGGAAAGACGGCACTGAAGCTGAAACGCGCAGTCCAGTATGACTACATGGATCTCAGCACCGAGGAAAAACGCCACGCGCTACTCAAGCGGGAGCTTGAACTGAACCGCCCCGTGGCACCGGAGATCTACATCGATGTTGTGTCCGTCACACGAAAGGCGGATGGACGTTTGCGCCTTGTTCGATCACGCCCAGCGGGCCTTCCGTGTAGGGGTTGAGTTTTCCTGACAGTGCCAGAAGTGCTGCCGATTTAGACGTGGCCTGTTGCAGGATTTCATGCGAAGTCCACGCCTCCAGCCGGTATTTGAACTCATCGTTTTGCTTGGTCAGCGCGACGGGATCGCCGATAATGTCCGTGGAGAAAGCCACGTTCTCGATCCCGAAATCTTTGATCAACTGCATCTGATTTCGCGCACCCGCTTGCACGCTGAGGAACTTTTCGGCGGACCAAGGCCCAAGTGCAGTAACAATGGTTTGCTCGTCGATCCCCAGAAGAGAATAGAACGGAACAATCCAGGCATCCGCGTCTTTGATCGCTTGAGCACCGACTTCGGTCATCAGTTGGCCGTGTTCGATACTGATCACGCCCGCCTCAATCGAGCGCACGATGGATTCGTCTGTAAAGGCGTGAACCATTACATAGGTTCCCCAATCAGCGGCGGCCCGGACAGAAGCCTCAAGCTCTTCCGGCAGACCCTGAACGGTGTGTAACGGATCAACCTGAGAGGATACCCCACCGCCAGCCATCACCTTGATCTGGACAGCGCCAAGGCGCGGGGCTTCGCGGGTCGCACGCAGCGTTTCCGGCACGCCATCGGCTAGGAACTCCAAGTGCTGGTTAAATAAGGATGGTTGCGCCCCCATGAAATTGGGATGGGGCTCGGTGTAGACGCGATGCTCTCCATGCCCCGAGGTTTGCGAGATCACAGGCCCAGAGGCGTAGATACGCGGGCCAACGGCCTTACCCCGATCAATCGCTTTTTGAAGACCAATTGCCGGGCCGCCCGCGTCCCGCACTGTTGTGAACCCTCGCAGAAGCATTTTCTCGGCTTCAATTGTTGATACTGCACCCCAGTACATCCAGTCGAAGTTATCGCGCAGATCGGCCACGGGTTCAGTGACTGTCATATGCACATGTGCGTCGATCAGGCCCGGCATCAGAGTGCGACCACCACCGTCAATGATCTGGGCATTGGCAACGGCCAGTGGTTCCGCTGATACGTCTGCGATCAGGTTGTCCACGACCAGAACGTTTGCGTTCTCAATTCGCTGTTCATCAACACCGTTAAACACGTGGACATTGGTAATGAGTATCGGAAATCTATCCTCTTGTACGAATGCCGAATTGGACAATATTCCCACAAAGAGAATTGAGACCACACTTTTGGACAGTGTCCTCTTAAAACGCGGCTCTGAGGAAAAGTTCATTTTCCGTTCTCCCTCTGAATGATATTCAAGTCGGCGATCATGCTAACAGGGATTTTGAGAGTTGCTTCTTGTCATTTTAGGACAAACTGATTTTTCTCTGTCTAGTAAAGATAAATAGGATGACACATGCGCGCGCAGCCCTCTAGAGTAGTGATCCCGGTCATGCAGTCAGAATTTCTATCAGCAGTGGTAGATCGATCTTGCAAATTGGGCGCTGACAGGGGAAAGGTCTTGGAAGGCTGCTTGCTTAGGTCAGAAGTTTTATCTGGCCCGACACAACCGATCCCAAGCGCATCTGTATATCTCGCGTCCACCCGTGCTGCCAGACTTTCAAATAATCCGTATCTTTGCGCAGAGATTGCTAGTCAATATGATTGGAGCGACGGTTTCGTCCCGCCTAAAACCATGAGTCACAAGCCTAGCTTGGGCGACCTACTTGTTGCGTGGCTCCATTTTGCGGAAACCGTTCAGATTTCAATGAACTACACAATGACGATTGAGGGAAGACGGGCTGTTTTGAAGGGGCGCCGGATACGTCAAGCTTCTCAACCTCCCGGCCAAGCGGACGCATGGGACATTGTTGCCTGGTCTGAAATGTTTAATGCACGATTGGGGCCCGTGTGGAACAGCGCGCGTGTCGAAGTGCTTGTCTTCGACTCAAAAGCGATCCCGCCCACACTAATACCTCACAGTCAGATTCAAAAATGCGACGCATGGGGCCTCAGCATGTCGTTTCCCGCGTCTTGGTTGATGCAGCAATCAAAGTTTGAACGAACCGAGCCAACGAAAGCGGCGGTTCCCATTCATCAGTTACTCGACTTGGCCAATTTGTTCTCAGTGATTGACTACTCGAAATGGCCGGGCTTAGACGGATTTGCACAATTCATCGGTTTGCATCCCAAAACACTGCAAAGAGAACTCGCAAGACAAGGCACCACAGGGGCGGATCTCATAGATGGCGCAAAAATGCGTCAAGCGGAGCGATGGCTGACCGAGGGGCACCTTTCCATTACGGATATTGGAAAGGCCTTGGGCTACAAAAACCCAAGTGCGTTTACACGAACGTGTCGCCGTTGGTTCGGGTTAACGCCTGACCGGTTAAGGCGCGACTTTGATGCTCGTTAGTCTATCCATGAACTTTGTCCTGATTGAGATGACTCCGGTCCTTCGGAGCAATACTGTGAATGTCTACAAAGTCCGCACAACAGACATTAGAGAGAGTTGCGACGAATGACTGCTCTGCGGACTTTGCAGTCATTTGCATTTTACTCCAGAGGACCGCTGTCAGTCAAAAGCGGACCTTCGTAACAAGACGTTGCAATTTCCGAGACCGGATCTAGGTGCGCTCATAACGCTGCGTTTCTAACATTGATTTCATAAAAGAAAAGCTTGGAAGTTTGCCCACAGGTTTGCATGCCACTGAGGAACCATCGAACATACAGGCTCTCAGGCTTATCTGCGGTGCCCAATTACAGTTTACTCCCAATCACCAGCAGACGAGCGCCACGTCTTTGCTTCCGCATCCCAAACACTGGCTGTTGCGCAAAGCGTTGGGTTTATTCCGTCACAATTAGTTCCGTGGACATCTGCAAGGACAATGCGTTGACGCCCGAATTCGACGACCGTCCAGCCTCGATTGAGCAAGGAGTGAACTTCCTCTTCAATCAAGAAGTGCGATATGCATCCGCCAGTTCCGCAATAAAGAGATGCGGCGCTCGAACACGCGAAACCAGATTCATTCAGAACCCAGTCGGGTTGTAGATCTCCGTCGAGATCTACCCTCTCAACCGCACCCCAATCTAAGTCAAACTGACCGTCGTTGAACTCTGCGCAGGCTTGTGCTGCCAGGTCAACCTTCGCCTGCAAACCGGGCGGAAGTTGCGAAACATCAGCCGCGACAGCTGGTGAGGTCCAAACTAGGTTCGAAACCAGCACAATCCCGGAAACCAACCCTTTCAACAGGCGCACTCTTTGGGAAGCCGGTTGGAGGGTGGCATCAATTGCACTGATCATATCTGTAGTCCCCGTATTCCAGCCAGTTTGACGAGCCATCGCTAAAAATCAGAAACTCGGACCTGTCTTCCCCAAGGAGGGCGACGACAAATCCGGCCGGCGGCTCAGAGTTTCCGAAGTAACTGTAGGCCGTCATGGCTCTAATCGACTCGCCGTTGACCGTTACTCGTGCGTCCCACTCTCCCTCCGGGCTGTCCAAAATTACGGGTTCGATCACGCGTTTTATCGCCCCGCCACCACAATAAACGATACCTTCGGGTGCTTCGTATGAGGCCTCCTGGCTAGTATCTGAACCGCATGCAGAAAGAAGGGACCGAATTGCCGCGCTTGAACCTTTCAAGTCAAAGATTCCGTAGCTGACCTCTTGATCAATCATCGACAGATTAACCGATGCATTGGCCGCAAGCTGGTCCAGTACAAAACTATAGTCCTCTTGATTATTGAAACTGACCTCGACGGGATAATTGTCGACGATCTGCACGGCAGAGTTTTCCGCGCCAACCTGAAATGCCCCAACTTCGGTGGTGCCGTTCTTCAAAAAACGAATGGAAAGCCCTTGCTTCTGAACAATGTCCTGGCTGTCCTCGTATCCAGCCGGAGCAAAACGGATACGGTTGCACTGAAGTTCTAGGGTCATGTTTCCGGTTTGAATAAAAGCATTGGGATTAGGCCCAGAGTTGAACGACCACTCCGCTGATACTGTGGTCGCCATAACCATCATCAGCGTTCCAATGGAAATCGTTTTGAAACTCATTTTCTCTCTCCATGGTGTTGTAGTTCGCACTGTCATTCAGCCAGAGATTCCGGCCCGTTACCCAGGCAACAAGGCTAGGAAACAGGTGCGCCGTATTCGTTTGCGCCTTCTTGCGAAGGTCGTGTCAGCCACCAGATCATCAGGATGGACAGAACCAATTGAAGAATTGAGACAACGACAATACCTGTCACGCCCAGAACTGCCGCGGGTCCTCGCAATGTATCGGGGTCTTCGGCCCCTTGCTCCAATACCGAGAAGAACGCTACGCCGCCCAGCATAACAAAAAGCGTTGTAATGCTGAGCGCCATCGGCAGCAGCAAGTACCAGCCAGGTCGCCCTGTATCATGCAACCTCCGCCAACCGGCGGCCAGCATTGGTATGAGAACGGCCAGTTGGAAAACAGAGGACAGAACCCGAGATCCTTGCCCTGTTTCGGGGTTGGTCCCGAATACGATTGTATCCACCACAGCTAAAGCAGCACTCACGAGAACCACAAACAAGAAGAACCACCAGTATTCTGAGCGCATAGCCCGACCGGAGAACTGGAAGTATTTCGAGAAACACGTTTTGACGGCTTCAACAAAACCCATTTTCAATCCTTTCTTGGTTTCTGCGCGACCTAAGAACGCCTCGCCGACCCAAAAGAATACATTCGCCCTTATGGGTGCTCCCACCTACCTTTTTGTTTGAAAGCAGAAGCTGATCGTACGAGAGCGTAAAGAAGTTTGCGCGCGGAAAAAATATTGATTTATGAAAAATAAGATTCAAACATGCGAATTCGACACAACTTTCATTTTACCTCCGTTGTGATCGCTGTCGCCCGACTTGTCGGGCCCTTCCGGCCGCTGGAGTGAGTGCTGGCGGTCGGAAGGCGATTTACAATCATTGAGCGTTGGGAGGACGCGATGCTTAGACTTAACGAGCTATCCCTCCCACCAGAGTTCGCTTTAGCGTTTTCCAGTGGTGCCATTCGGCCATCACGCGCTGTTGGCGGTCTCGGTAGTAAACTAAAAATCGTTCCGCCGACCAAGCCCCTGTGGCATGTTTTGGGGAAGATAGTCACAGGATCGATTTATGTTCTATTGGCTACCCAGACACGAGAGCTTCAAACAAGCGCATCCAATTTCGTTAATTTCAAGGGAACCAGAGGGAGAAGAAAATGTCTAAAAAGATGGTGATGATTGCCGGCGCAACTTGTTTCGCATTGCTTGCAGCATGCGACGATACGAGTACATCAAGCGCGTCCGCCGAGCTCACGCCGGCTCAGCAGGCGTGTTTGCGAGATGTGGCCAACAAGACGAACAATTCGCAAGTCGTGGTGCTCTCATCCGCCTTTAGCGAGGCGGGAACACAGGTTACTGTAGGCGTTGGCGAAGATCGTGCTCCTTGGAACTGCATTGCTTACAGTGATGGCGCGACAGCCGGTATCGAGTTCCTGGGCGACGAAGGCGCATTGTGACCAGTCTGCTGCGTAGCCGAAAACGGCTGCGCAGCACTGGCTTGATCTGCTGAGGCTCGATTTGGTTTGTAGAATCATCATCATTGTATTCGCGATCCTTTACGTGTTGGCGTTGGTTGCGTTCTTAACGGGCACATTTGGCTGGTTAGGACAAGAAAGAGACCCTTTGTCCGGGGTGTTCCTTCTGCCGTTGGGACTACCTTGGATACTTGTAGCGGACTCGATCTCAGAGTCGGCCAAACCGTGGTTCGCGGCGCTCGCACCGGTGCTCAACCTGTTAGCGCTGGTCTTGATTTGCAGATGGGCACATGGTTTGCGCCGGTAGTGAAAGCCGCGCTTATTCTCACCAAAAGGGAGGAAAACATGGGAAAAGTGATCTTTGGTATTGTGATCGGGCTCGTCCTCGGCGTGGTTGGGGCGATGACCTTAGGTGGCGGGGCCGCGGTGGGTGTCGGCGTTGCGACAGGCTTGTCCGCCGGTGTCTGCACCACATTGAAAGGAGCACAAGCAGAGAACCTGATCACCCCCGAGCAAGCAGACCAGATCCTCAATCGCGTAAATTCCGAGATGGCATCACTGCAAGGAATTGAAACGACAGACGAGGTCGTCGGCAGCGCACAGGCATGCGATGAGTTTCTATCAAAGTTGAGGGATGCGAAATAAGGTTCCTGCCCACGAGGAACAGAACATCAAGGATAGACGAAAAGAGGACCTGCTTATGAAACGTCGTCTAATGAACCTTCTCACTCCTGTACTTGCGATCAGCGGAACAGCCGCGCTGGCCATGTCAGACGCCGATGACGCGTGTATCGAGCATTTGCGGCAGGTTGGTGGACCAGACGGTCAATCAGGTACGATTGAAAGCTCAGAATTCTCAGAGGCGGGTACGCTCGTCATGCTACGCGACGCAGGCGGAACGCTTTGGCGCTGCATCGCGTTCAAGGATGGAAGCATTGGCGAGATGTCGGTTGTCGAGGCGATGGATGATGGCGGTGGCGCCATGGCAGGCGCCGGTTCTACCGGTAGCCAACGTGTCAAATTCGATGCCGGCTCCACTGGCGCCGAACTTGTCGGCCAACTCGCGCCCGGAGCGTCGCGGCAATACCTTCTTGGTGCAAAAAACGAACAGTTCCTCTACGTCCGCGTTGCTCCGCAAAATGGCTCCTTGGACTACGTCATTCGTAACCCCGATGGTTCTGAACTGCTGGGATTGATGTCGGCGGACAATGAGTATCGAGGGCAGCTTTGGCAATCCGGTGATCATGTTGTGGAGGTTATCAATCGCAGCAACTCTTCCGTCGACTACAACGTAATTTTCGGAATTGAATAGGTTATCGACCAGAAATCCTGGATCTCAAGTCCAATACTGCAAGGAGCGAAAAGATGAAATCCAAGGTCCTATTGGTGATCGGCGCGACGTGCATTTCTGCGCTTGCAGCATGCGACGACAGTGGTGGATCAGTGGATGCAAGTGCACCAACTGTGGGCAGCTCTAGCGATCTTTCGTCATTTGAAGGGGCAAGAGCGGGCCAAGCTGAAATTGGCATCCAAAGTCTCGGATTTGAACTCATCCGCAGCGAAGGGCTGACCTCGTACTGGTTTAACAAAGATACTGGTGCATGTGCTCGGATCACGACGTCTGAGGGAAGGTACTCAGATGTAACTATGCTGCCATCAGGTGACTGCTGACACATTGTCATCAATCTAACATCTGCAAAAGGGAGCTTTAGTTTGCATTACCACTTGGCGCATGCAGCGGTCACCATCGTCGCTCTAATTATAACAAACCTGGCATTGAAGTCGTCCGGCGTGATCAACGAAGAAAGCAACCACCAATGGAACTGGAAAGTTTTTCTGGCCTACTTCGTGGTCGTCTTTATCATCAACCTGGTGTGGCCAATTTAACGCTGCATGGCGGAAGGCTTATCACCCACTTGAAATGGATCTCGAGAATGAGCCGCTCCAATAGATTACAAAGTGGGAAGAGTTTGAGCATAACAGGCTCAAAAATAGAAAGGAGCTGGCATGCGGTTTTTGACGTCCCTCATATTCATTGGTGTTCTGGCAACCGCGGCGAATTCTGACGTAACCAGTCGAAACGGTGGCCCAAGCAACAGTCAAATGCTTTCAAAGGGTGGTGACGGAGGTGTTGATGGCGTCGCTTTCTTTCGCCCAGTTTTGAGCGGAGTTTTGTATCGCTCTGGCTTTAAAGGCGGTGACAAGGATCGAACGGGTCTGAGTAACGTTCAGCGCGAAACCCTGTGCGATGAGGGGTTTTCAACCGGGTTTTATGCGGACTTCGGCAAGAACACCGCATACGGCCGCACCAGTTGTGGAAACGGATCTTTCGACTATCAGAGCGCTAGATCCTCCCGACCCAAGGCTGTCATGGCGTCTATACACGAGGTGATTGAAAACCCGGGAAAGGGCCCTGTTCTGGTGCACTGCATGTGGGGCGTTCATTCCTCGGGTGCATTATCGGCAATGGCGCTCGTTCAGTTTTGCGGTTGGACGGAAGAAAGGGCCAAGGAATATTGGAATGATGCCCGAAACGGGGCGCCTTGTTCAGGCGGATGCGACAAGTGGATTGACTCAAAGTTCTCCAACTTCAGTGTCGACCCAAAGTTAAAAATCTCCACCGAACAACAGACAGCGATTTGCCCTAAATGATATTGGGAGGACTATCCAAATGAAGCTCAGTCTTCTGGGGTCACTTGCTTTCATTGCACCCACCGTCTTGTGGGCGAACGACGATGTTCTTGGTGAAGGCACGACATTTGAGAGTCCCAATGGCGTTACTGAACGCTGTATTCGGATCGAAAAAATTCCTACGGGCGAGTATAAGAAAAGCGATCTTGAGGAAGAAACGGCCTATTGCGAGATCGATTTCTATGCCTCCGAAATCGCTATTTGCCCAAAAACCTGGAGTACCAGTCCAGGAATGGCCGTCTACGATATTTCGGAAGGACCCTACAAGGGGAACCGTTCTGAGTTCGAGAGAAACGCTTGCAAAGAGGGGAAGGCGGCGAAAGATCTGGCCAAGGACAGGGTAGCCAAATTCAAATCCACCATGAACCAAAAGGGCACCAGTGGAACATTTTCCACCTCGTCGCTGCTTTACTATCATTTTTCTAGGTACTTCGACACGACTGTCAAAGTTCCAGTCGCCGTTTGGCGCAGCATGGACGCCCAGACGCATTTTTCCGAGGTCGCAGAGCCTGGCCTTGCGATTTCTGGCGGCTCTCATGGCGGGCGCATGAACCATGAAGGCTGGCGGGTCTTCGCAGCTGCGGATGCCGACCCAAACTCATACCAACCAACCGATGATCTGTTCACCTCGGATCGAACGCAAATATACGGTGTACTGCTTGATAGTCCTGGGCATCGATACGGCTCGGAAATCAACGGCACCCGCAAGTCTGGTTGGGGGAAAGGCCAAAACCGTGATTTCCAGGAAACGCCTGCTTTCTTGGCTTTGCGTTCCTCAAAATCCCTGCCAGAGGCTATTGAAGAGGGCGTTAAAGAAGGCAGAAAGGACCGGCAGATCAACAAGGATCTCGGTCCTGATGTCAGTGATCAACAGATGACATTTTGGATGCAAGAAATTACGGAGATTGTTCTCCTCGATTTCATCTTTAGCCAGCAGGACCGCGTGGGAAACATAGACTTCACACCCTATTGGTATTGGGTCGAAGACGGAAAACTGAAGCATAAGAAAGCCAAGCACCATGAGCCAAACGATGGAGATATTCCCGCCGACGCATTATTGATCCGCCGCAGCAATCTAAACGACAACGATGCTGGAGGGCGGGTCGAGTATGCCAACTTCGCGAAATCCACTCAAATGCTGGAGAAAATGCGGCACTTCTCTCCAAGCACGTACCAGCGCTTGGTTGCGTTGAATAGTGACCTTCAAACACAAGGTGCTATTTATGACTGGTTGTCGCAGAGCCTTGGGTTGTCAGATAGGCAGATTGCCCAAGTTGTGAAAAACACCGCGTTGGCAACGTCCATCCTACAGAACAATTGTTCTAGTGGTGATTTGATGTTCGACTTGAACCCTGTCGCATTCTTTTTGCGAAACGACACCGAGGTGGCGGCATTAGACTGTAATGACCCGTAAGCGTTCTGCCCTTATTTCGGCGTTCATTTGGACCGCTCTGTTCGCCTGTAAAGCGGCGGCGTTGGATGTCATCGTCATATCGGATCTGAATGGCAGCTACGGTTCGGTGGTGTATTCTCCTCGCGTCGACAAAGCGATTGAGCGGATAATCGAGATTGATCCCGATCTGGTGATTTCGACGGGCGACATGGTCGCGGGACAGCGCATTCCCAACTTGTCAGACAAACAGGTCAGGGAGATGTGGAAGGCGTTTCACGAGGCCGTATCCGATCCTTTAGCGGCTGCCGGAATTCCATTTGCGGTCACACCTGGAAACCACGACGCTTCTGCCTATCGCGGGTTCGAGCGTGAAAGAAAAATATACGCAGAGGAATGGACACCAAGAAAGCCAGAGGTCGATTTCCTGGTTTCAGATGACTATCCTTTCTTCTACGCGTTTGAGATGCAGGGCATAACGTTTGCATCTTTGGATGCTACGACCCTAGGGCCGTTATCCGGCGACCAGCAGGACCGAATTGAGGAACTGGGTGCAAACGGAGACCCGATTGTCACTTTCAGTCACCTCCCACTTTGGCCCTTCGCGATCCAGCGCGAACGCGAAATCATCGGTGACCCAACACTTGAAAAAATCTACCTGGAAAGCGGCGTCGTTCTGCATCTGTCAGGCCACCATCACGCCTTCTACCCCGGTTGGAAAGACGGTGTGGCCTATGTCTCTCAAGCTTGTTTGGGGGGTGGCCCGCGGCGGCTTATTGGCGATAGCGCCAGATCACCTCACAGCTTCACGCATGTTACGTTCCAGCCGAACGGAGAGTTTGGGATAGCGGTATATCGAGGGCCTGATTTCGAAAGGTCGGTAAACTTCAAGTCGCTCCCGAAAGAGATCAAATCCCCGAATGCGGTTTTGAAGCGCTTAGACCTTGTGAAATGACTAGAGGTTGAGTTTCAGCTCAACTTTTTCAGGGACCAGATCGTTTACCATCTCTTCGATCCGGGCTTCTGAAAGTCCGCCCGAGGTAATGAAAAGTAAAGAAACGCGAGATTTGCCAGGAACGTGGTGTTTTCTGACTAGCTTCCAGCCAGCGTCTGCGGCCATAGCTTCAATGTCTCCGCTGACTTTCAATGAATGCTCTTCGTCTGAAGCCTTGAGCGAAATTTCCACGCCCTTGTTTCGCCCACCGAGCCAAATGAAACACCAACATACAACCGCCACCAGTGTGGCCATCAAGGGCAAGCCCAGTCCTACCGCGAGCCCAAGCACGGTCACTATAATCATTTCCACCGTGTCGACCGGGTCATCCATATTTGATCGGAACCTCAACAGGGCTCCTATTCCAAAGATCACGAACCCGATCATTGATCCGTGCTGGACTACCAAGAATCCAACCGCCATGCCGACAAGCGCGTATAGGAAGAACAGCCTCGGCATCATGATATCACTGACACTTCTGCGGGCTCTCCGCCTCACAGGGTGATAAACGATCAGTCCAGTCAATATGACAGTTACGATGACGTCGAAAGTAAAGAAATACAGTTCCTGTTTGCCCCGAAACTGTATCCAACGTCGTTCGATAAGTATTTCTGACTCCGAAGTACCGGCCAACATGGTCGCGGGGTCGACTTGTGACACCGCAGCGCCTGGCAACAGCACCATCAATAGCACGGCCATGAGTGGGAAAGTCTTGTTCAACTTGTCTTCCTTCCTTCTCACGTCAAAGGCTTAAGCTTCACCAAATGCACATCGTGCCCCATTCAATTCAATCGCAACAGGCGGGATCAGGTAAAGAGATTTCCTTGCATTCTTCGGACATCGCATCCGGACTGTGATACGAACGCTGATACAGGGATGTGGTCCAAGCGCGAGAAGATCCAATGTCAGAACACAAGTTGCTTCGTTCGAAACTTGGGTTTTCACGGTGCTTCCTCAAGCTTGGGACACTGGTTTCAGTTGCAAGCGCTACTGTTGCATTTCTGGCATGGAGCGAGCACGCCCATGCCGAGAGTCCTGGTTTAACTCTCATCGACTCCTTCAAGGTGGCGGATAAATCAGAAGGCTTCTCGGAGCCTTCCGGATTGTCTCTGTCCAACGCGGAAGGCTTCTTATGGTCAGTCAGCGACGCTGAACCTAAACTGCACCTACTTGGAATCGACGGGGCATTAGGAAACTCATTCAAGCTGCCTTCATTGACGGGATCAGATCTGGAGGGCGTCGCATCACGAAAAGATGGGTCTGTTTTGGTGCTTCAGGAAACTGATCGATCAATTCTAGTCGTTCACCCAACCAACCCCATTCAACTAACTACAATCCCTCTCACATCTCTCAAAGGCTACTCGGACGCCGCTGAATTGCTCGTCGGTAACCCTTTGAACAAGGGACCTGAGGGCATCGCCGTCGACCCGGAATCCGGGCGGGTCTTCATTGGCATTGAAGGACAACCAAGGTTGTTAATGGTCGTATCACCAGAGCTAGACGAAATTGTTGAGATCATCCCTTTGGATCGCGAGTCTGGTTTTATGTCTGATCGCGTAGGGGACGATGAACTGGATTTGAGCGGCCTGGCATGGTCCCGGTCCTCACGTTCTCTTTGGATTGTGAGTGACAAAAGCCGTCAGATCTTCGTCTACAATCCAAAATCCAAGTCAGTAAAGTTTATCAGTTTGACGTTCACAGAAGATGGAAAACAAAAAGAAGTTAAGCATCCTGAAGGGATCGCTCTCGATGAGACCAGAGGGCTTCTCTATATCCTGACGGATGATGCCAAGAAATCGCGGCTCTATGTTTTTGAGCAACCGGAGTTGTGAGGACTGTCCTACGAGTTCTCTACTCTACGTGTTTGAAAAGCGGGGTTGTGTAAATGAGTGCCGTCTTATGTGCAGCATATCAAGTAAATCTGCGCTCTGTTCGATATGTTTCTAAAAAACATCACCCATCAATATATTCGAATAGCGTCAGGTTCACACATGCGAACCACGTAATAACATTGGGCTTCAACATGCTCAGTCACCTTAAGGTTATCGATAATGCCCGTATCCAATTCGGTTGTAATTGCGATCATTTGCACTTTAGTGGCCTTTGTTGCAGTTCCAAAATACAGCATTGCCCAAACCTGGGACATCGCATCACAGCACTCTGTCAGCGGCGTAACGGTATATGATACGGATGAGCTGTTAACGTTTGCCGGTCAGTTGGCCTTTGATCGGTCAGGGCGCATCACAGCAGTGGATGTCGCATCAACGATCACGCAGATCTACCGAGAAGACGGTTACTTCTTGGCTGAGGCCTGGCCTGGCCCCGATGGGCAGAGCATAATTGTTGATGAAGGGCGGATTCAAACCATCGAAATTGAAGGCGTGGATACTCGCACGTTCCAAACACTAGAGAAGATTTTCCAACCCCTCACCACCTCCTATCCCATAACGCTGAAACGATTTGAGCGGGCAGTGATGCTGGCCGAGGACATACCTGACCTGGAATTGTCGACCGAACTTGATTACCCGGATCAGGCTGGTGCTCGGCTGAGAGTATTGGGAGAGCCACTGCGAAAACAAGCCGGTAGTGCGACACTCGACAACCCTCCGCGTGAGCTTGGAGAAGCGCTCAGCTTCTATGTCGTACAAGAGTTTTATTCAACGCTGACCGTCGGAGATTTGCTGCGATTCGAGGGATCAGGCAATTACAATTGGGACAAAGACGATGAACACTCTTTATGGGGCGCTCTTACCTATCGCACGCCGCTGAACAGCAATGGTCTGTACGGTGAGATCTTCTACGGGAACATAAACGCAAAACGTGACCTCTCAGGGGACTTTGCAAGAACGGATATTGATGGCGAGAACTTCACCGTTGCGTTGGGTTACCCCGTGATCCGCGATGTGGCCCGTTATGGATATCTTCTGCTGGACTATCGCCTTTCAAAAGCGGATTCAGTCAGTGGTGGCGTTCCACTATCCAGTGACGCGAGTGTCGTTGGCCTTACATATCTTTACGGGCAAAACTATCCAAAGGGACAAGCTCTGGAAGCGGGGCTAACCTTATCTTTTGGTGACAATGACAACGACACGACAGACGCGAATTTTGACGACGGGGACTCTTCGTTCTGGCATCTACGAGGCGGCGTCGGATACGAAAGCCCGCTAACGGGCTTGTCTCCCAACACAGCTTGGCGAACCGAGATCTGGGGGCAGTACACAACAGACCGGCTGCCCTCAGTCGAAGAGTACTTCCTTGGTGATCGTTATGCTTTGCGCGGATATCGTTTTGACGAAGTGGATGGTGATTCCGGGATTTCCGCGATTTTCGAATTGTCTCATTCCTACTTCCCCAGTTCCCAGAGCATACATCGCTTAACGCCCTTTGCCTTTTTCGACGTGGGTTACATCTCGAACAATGACCCAGCGAGTTTTGAAGTTGATAATGCTACACTGGCATCGACAGGTCTGGGTTTGGACATCGAGTTTAAGCAAAACCTATTCCTGTCCGGATACGTTGGTGTCCCTTTGAGAGACGGTCCGTTGACTGACTCTGGCGATCCTGGCGCGTATCTTGCTCTGACAACAAGTTGGTGAGGATGTTATGAAACGGAACCGCATTGCTTTACTTACTGCAACTTGTTTGTTTGCAGAACTGGCCGCTACGCAAGTCGTTGCCGGCGGAAATCATTACGGGTGGTGCCGTGGCGTTGGTAATCCACACCAGTCGAGCCAAGGATGCGGGCAGGCCGGTGGGCAAGGGGCAGGCAATCAAGTTACCGGTCCAACGCAGCCAGTGGCAAATCAATTGCCACCTCAGGGAACGCCGCAAACGCCCACGTCCGTTGCTGTTCCGGTCCTTGCGCCGGGTGCGGTCCCGAATGCAATTCCCGGTCGGGTTCCTATCGCAACTCCAATAGCGGTTCCGGGTCAAGTTCCAACACCCGTCGTAGCGCCGACCCTAGCTCCGCCTTTGGTGCCAAATCCGACACCAAACCGGGTTCCGACAGCTGTTCCCAATCAGGTTCCGCCATTGGCCACCGGGCCTACTACTGTGCCGCCGCAAGTTCCGACTGCTACTCCTAATCAAGTTCCGATAGCTGTCCCTGGCCAGGTTCCGCCTCAGCCTAATGTGCCGCCCCTTGTGCCAACAGCGACACCCAACCAAATACCAGTCGCCGTTCCTGGTCAGATCCCGCCTCAGCCTACCGGCCAAACTGCTGTGCCACCGCTTGTACCGACTGCAACTCCTAATCAGGTTCCCATAGCGGTTCCTGGTCAGGTTCCACAGTTGACACCAAGACCCACGGCAACTCATGTAGCCGTCCCAGGACATCAGAACCCACAAGGTGTCGTAACAATCATGCGCCCAAGGCCGAGGCCAACAACCGGTACTGTTCAGCAACCTGGCGCAACAAAAGTGACTCACCATTTAACCCACCAAAGCAATTCAAAGAAACACGACCATGTGGCAGCAACACCTGGACGACATGACCCGCACGACTTGCCGAGGTTCCGCAACGCAGCGGCCAAGGAAAACTGGGAATGCGTTGCCAGCGGATTTGGACAGCGCCGGTATGATGCTGGGCGAGGCGTGTTGCTGAACAACGGGGCGTTGCGGCACCTCGGAAACGTGGACGCAATGGCACGGGATGTACCTGCTCGGCATCCAAAACACTCTGGTTGCATTATTTCGGTCAAGCGAAAGCAGCGCTGACGCTCGCCTGGCAGGTTTTGCTCGGACAATGAGATTAGTCGACCAATAGTTCGCCAATTGTCATCTGGATAATTGGATTTCGTATTGCCCTTATTCTCCGGCGTTTATGTCGGCTGGCGTAGCCCAACAATGCTCCGCACCCAAATCTACCTCAAATAGGCCAACAATTTAAAGTGCCGCACTTCCACGAAGCGCCTCCGACCATCTGGGTCGGTCAGGTTAGGCAAGCGAAACTTTGAACGGCAACTTTGCAAAGTCAGCTTTCTTCGTATTGCTGTGATTAGAGCTTCGCGCAGCATCGGTCAAAGTGGGCTCGACTCGGTCATCCGAGTCTTTTTATCAGATGACGGCTCGTCTGCGTTAAGCGGCCATTATTCCACTGGACTTGTGGCCCAAACGGAGCGGTACTGTCTGTGTAGCGACGCACCTGTCGCCGCGTGCCGCCTTCTCCGCCCGGGCTTCCGGGCTCTCC
>NZ_JAIUZS010000012.1:0-55794 GCF_020171505.1 Ruegeria profundi
ATGCCTCGCTCGTGCAGCAGATCTTCGATATTCCGAAGCGAGAGCGGAAACCGAACACACAGCATCACCGCAAGGCGGATGATCTAGGAACTGGTTTTAAAGTATTTGAAAGAGGCGGGCCTGATTATGGGCAAAAACTACGCAACCGCCCTACCCGCCTCAACCCTAGTTCCTCTAACATGACCGCTAAGGATCAAAGCTGTGCCCAGAGTAATTAGAACCGGGTTGAGCGACATGATTGCCGCGGCATTTGCCAAGACGTGTAGCGCCTATCTGGTCATCAGTACTTTATCGGCCGTTTATTCCTCAACTCGGTTCTTCAAAAATAGGTCATTTCGCGCTGAATGACGTTCTTTTTTTCTTCACGCCATGCTGCTAATGGATTTGGCGGATTTGTTGCATCCGCGAAAAGGCGGCCAAACGGCACTTACGGTACGGGCTCAAAGCAGTCATCTGAGTCTTTCAGTCAGATGACTGCTTAGGAACGGATAGCGATCATTGTTGGTGGTCATTCCGAGAATTTTCGCATGAAGGTCTGCATTAAGAACGGCAGCGGACGTTTGCAGAAATCTGCTGCAAGGCAGAGTTGCGGGGCAAAACCGTCGTTCGAATTAATTGACTTTGAACCATCCCATCATCCCACTCGCCTGATGCGACAGCATATGGCAGTGGATCATCCATTTGCCAGGATTATCCGCGACGAATGCAATCTCCACCGTTTCGTCCGCCTGTATGAGGACCGTATCGCGCACGTCTTTGTGGGGATCGGGTACGCTGTTGCGCGACAAAAGAGTGAAGTGGTGCCCGTGGACGTGTATGCCGTGCGGGAAGGCCGAGCGATTGGCCAACTCCATGCGCACTGTTCGACCAAGGCGTGCTTCAAACATTGGTTCGCCCATGCCGTGGGCGACCCCGTTGAATGCCCATGCCATGCCGCGAGATGTCAGTTCGCGAAAATCCATTTTCTCGCCCTGATATGTGGCTTCAACCATTCCCCGCATGGCGCCCCCTTCCATCAGCAGGGGCTGGTTTTGCGCAGTCGCGAGGTCAAGTTTTGGTAGCGTTTTCCAAGATGGCAATGGTCTGACATCTTCTCCTGAACGCTGCACCGGTTCGCCCTCAATATTGAATGAGGCAAACTCCACCTGATTTCCTCTCCCAGTGCCGAGCACGAGATTGGTCATTTCTGTGGATGTCACCGGTGCGTCAACGACGATATCGGCCCGCTGTGCTGGCGCCAATTCCAATACTTCGAGCTTGCGCGGTGCAACAGGATGACCGTCCAAAGCGACGAGGGTCGAGGACAGGCCAGGTAAGCTGATTGGCATGATCCGGTCGGTTGCGACATTGATCATCCTCAGGCGCACACGCTCAGCAGGGCGAAGAGAGAACCCTGGGAATGACTGTCCGTTTACCGTCCCTGTGTTACCCATTCTTCCCGCATGAGCCGCTGCATGGAGTTCGTCCCATCTACCTTCGACGATTGATCCATCTTCGTTAAGTAGCCAATCATCAAGCACCAGCGTAAGTTCACGGGTTGCTGCACCGGGCAGGCCCAGCCATGGCTCAACATCTTCCACGATTAGTGGTCCGGCAAGTCCACGTGCGACCTGCTCCCGGCTTCGGTTGTGGGAGTGATACCAATACGTCCCCGGGTCTGGACAAACAAAATCATAGTCGAATGTACCACCGGTCGGCACGGGATCTTGGGTCAATGGTGCCGCCCCGTCCATCGCATTGTCGATCCGGATACCATGCCAGTGCACCGCTGTAGATTGCGGCAGTTCGTTCAGAAGCCTTCGCGTCACCCGTTCGCCTGCTTTCACGCGTATCTCAGGTCCTGGAACGGATCCCGCACCCTTCTGAGCATAGGCCCATACATCCGTTCGTGGAAATCCTTCAGGGGTGAGTTGCGCCGTTGATGTCGTTGCCCGAAGGACCGCCTGAGTTCCGTCGGCATGGCTGCGCTTCGGTAGCAAGGGAGCTGCTCCAAGAGCGGAAAGACAAGTTACAAACGAGCGACGTGAAAGCGATGTCATAAGCCTACTCTTCTTAAAGGTTCACAGGCGGAGTGGTTACAGAAGTAAGTGTTGCTGTCGAAATCAGTATCAAGAGGACGAAGAAGCCCTCAATCTTAATTGAACGGCGCAACTTGGACGCGGCATGTTCGTCGCCATTTTCTAGTGACGGAACGAGCTTAAACTTGTTCAGAGCAGCAAGGCTCAGCAAACCGGAAAAGAAGATCATCTTAGTCAGAAGTGTCCAACCGTAGGCGGTGGAGAACAACCCATTCACTGATCCCGTCATCAACCACGCGAATGTTAACCCAACAATCACAAGAGCCGGGACGGTCCCGCTCGCTACGACACCAAAACGGTGCAAGAGAATGCCCGCAAATTCCAACCGTGCCGCTTGATGAAGAGGTGCCAAAGCCGCAATCCAAAAACCGGCAGTCAGTAGATGGACTGACAACAACCCGACAAGCAACCAACGCGGATAACTCAGCGAATGGCCGACTTGCGTGTACGAGACCGCGATCAAAACAGACCCAATCAAAGCGGTGAGAGAAGCAACATTGCCGCCAAGAGCGATTGCCAGAACGAGCAAGGTGCCAAGGCCTCTCAGAACCGCTGCCGATCCAAGCGGGCTTTCCCAGATCAACCCCAGCATCATCGTGTCGGTCATGCCATCCATGCCCATGCCGGAAATACGCGCGGACCGAATACCAAAGCGCAAAGCGATGAGCGCGACACAGAGAAAAGCCGCTGCGATTGCGATGCTGCGGGCAACACGCAGCACGTCCTTGTGCGCCTCCCGGAATGTCACAATGAACAGCGGCCCACCAAGTGCCAGCAACGCGGTGCCATACTCCAGTGCCTTCGCAAGTATGGCGGCGATTGCCCATGCATCTATTGGAGCCAAGCCCGTCACGATCAGCCTACCTCACTCGGCGACCGTAAAGCTGAACGATCCCTGCATGGGGTGTCCATCCGCCGCCAGCCCGCGCCAATCGAACTGATAGACACCTGCACCCATTGCGCCTTCCGGCGTCGCACGGAACTCGGTCACCGGATCGAGGCCGGTCTCCCGCACGATAGCAACATCGCCATTCGGACCTTTCAGCGATATGGCTGTTACGTGCATCGGATCGTCAAACCGAATTTCAATTACCTCTACGGTCTCGACCGTCGTGTTTTTGCCCGGCGTGGTTTGCTCTGCTTTAGAATGACCAAACACGCTGGTTGGCAGCAGAAGCAGTGCGGCGATTGCCGTTGATTTTAGTCTCATCGCCTTTCCTCCATTTCATCATGGCGCGCCCGAATGTGCGGCGGCCAGGTTGACTTGATATAGCTCAGAACGGCGATGATTTCGTCGTCCGAGAGTATGCCCTCATACGCTGGCATATTGGTCGCGTAGCTTGGGTCACCAATTACTTCTGCCGGACCATACTTGGTCAGGCGAAACAGCAATTCACCATCATGGTGCCATGTATGTCCGGTGGCATCATGCGGCGGCGCCCGCAGGCGGCCATCCTCATCGCGGACTTGCCAGTCTTCTTCGCCTTCGAGATTGGCACCGTGGCACGACGCGCAATTTTGTTCATAAACCTCCGCTCCATGACTAACGACGGATGCATCATTAGGTTTGAGGACAACGCCACCAGCGTTTGAAAGCCCGGTGGCGAAGTAGACGAGCGCGGCACCGATCAGAAATACCGCGCCAGATATCAGCGCCCGCCTCACGCTCATTGACCTACACTGTAGTAAACCTGATTGTCAGAGGCTTCTCCGCCGAACGCAAAAACATCATACCGTACAGTTGGATCAGTCCCCATGCCAGGTGAGCCGTACGGCATGCCGGGCACGGCGATACCTTTAACGTTCGGGCGCTCGGACAGCAGTTTGCGAATAGCTTCAAACGGAACATGCCCTTCGACTACATATCCGTCGATGGTAGCGGTGTGACATGCCCACATGTTTCCGGGGACACCACCTTCCAGCTTGGCGCTGGTCACATCCGCCGTGTCGGTCACTTCAACTTCAAATCCTTCTTCGCGGGCCAGCGAAACCCAAGCGCCGCAACAACCGCACGTCGGGCTTTTGACAACGTGCATCTTCCCATAATCTGTCAGGGCTGTGGTGTCGTCTGCGTGGGTATACCCGGTCCAAGTCATAGTTAAGAAGCTCAGCATCAGTACACCAACTGCCGCACGTCCGAGTGTTCTGCTAGTTTTAATCATAGTCGTGTTCCTCACGGAATAAGAACGACAGGGCTTTGCCCGTCGTGATGCAATCCAAGAATTGGGGAATACGCCCGCTTGGGGCGTAGCTGCATCAGGCGCTTCGCGGTGGATCGAGAGGTCCTGCGAGTTCAACACCATCCGGCACAATGCCATTTTCTGCGGAAATATCCGACGAGACTTCCGGCAATGGCTCGCCGTCTGCCGGAGCAGGAAGGAGACCCGCAAAAATATGGCAATCCGGAGAGTTGTCATTGTGATCCGTGCAGCAATGCTCGTGTGCACTGGAGTGTGTATCTGGCACACTCACGTGAAGCTCGTTTTCCATAAGCCCATGCGCGCCCGCCATCGCACTGGTATGAGCGATGGAGAAAAAGAGGGACAGGATCATAAATAGGCGAAGAAAGCGCATGGGTACCAATTTACCCAGCGCGAGCTATCGATTGCAAGCAACAACAATGGAGCGCGACTGTCAGGTACTAGTTTGTGTGCGCATCTTGGCCTCTCGCCATCAAGCCGAAGAAACCGAGACCTTTGATCCGCGCGACGACGGCTGTGTCTTCGCTGGTTACCGTCAGTTCAACGCCCTGTTTGCTTTCCTGCACTGAAACGGCCCAGCGATAATCGCGCGCCTACTGGCCAGCATGTGCCGGTACCATCCGTCTCAATGAAGCAAGCGTCTCTGCATCGCCCGTGACCGATACACGAAGCCCGTCTAGCAGTGAGGTCTCGGTAACGATCGATCCGATTAAAAGCCTGTCCATGTCAACGAGGTGTTCGCATAAGCCAGACAAATCGACTTTTGTCCAATCCGTTTCCGGTTCCGCCTCAAGAACACGCACAACCTCTGCCAAGGCCCCAAATGTGCATTGGCCCGGTTCCTTCAATCCGGCACCGCCGTGCATTTGCATGTGCATGTGCGTTTTGTGTTTCTTCGAACTGCCCCTAGTGTTGGAGGGTTGGGTATCTGTGCATCTACAATCGGTCCAGACCAAGGGGCTTAGCCACTTGATGTGTTCGTTCAGTGCGTAAAAGGCCGCCAAGGACTCGACCCGGTCATTTGTTCAATCGCGACAAATGTCTGCTCTGTAGACGCAGCTTCTGTTTGTTGGAAGTGATTACAGCAGGCTTCGCCGATGGCTGATTACTATCTCATTGAATTGACACGGAGTGATGATCTAGGATTATGGACAGATGAGCAAAGTTCAACGCCCTCCGAAGCCCCGACCACGCCCCTATTCTCCCAATCCCGATCGCTATGAGCAAATGGTCTATCGCCGTTGCGGCCGATCTGGCATCAAGCTGCCAGCGATAAGCCTTGGGCTATGGCACAACTTCGGTGAGGATACGCCGCACCAAACAAAGCGCGATCTTTGCCGGACTGCTTTTGACCTGGGTATAACGCACTTTGATTTGGCAAATAACTATGGCCCGCCCCCGGGATCGGCGGAAGAGGCGTTCGGCGAAATTCTGAAAACTGATTTCGCAGGCTATCGAGACGAACTCATCATATCTACCAAGGCCGGCTATGACATGTGGCCAGGCCCTTACGGGGAGTGGGGATCACGGAAGTATCTCGTGGCCTCATGTGACCAGTCGCTCAAGCGGATGGGGCTCGACTACGCAGATATCTTTTATTCCCACCGTTTTGATCCGGATACCCCACTGGAAGAGACTATGGGAGCCTTGGACTATATCGTGCGCTCCGGGCGCGCACTTTACGTCGGGATTTCAAGCTACAACTCGCAAAGAACACGCGAAGCGCTTGCCATCTTGAATGACCTTGGCACGCCGTGCCTGATCCATCAGCCTTCCTACAACCTGCTCAACCGCTGGGTTGAACACGACGGGCTGTTGGACACCCTCGATGAAATGGGCGTCGGATCGATCGCGTTCACGCCTCTTGCACAGGGTATTTTGACATCAAAGTATTTGAACGAAATTCCTGCAGGCAGTCGGGCGACCCAAGGAAAGTCGCTCTTGGACGGCATGATCAACGAACGTTCACTGGCGAGTGTCCGGGCTCTAAACGACATGGCGGCGTCGCGCGGTCAATCATTGGCACAGATGGCGCTCGCTTGGGTCTTGAAAGGCGGTCGGGTAACGACCGCGCTTATTGGCGCTTCGCGACCCGAGCAAATCGTGGATTGCGTCGGTGCAGTCGAAAACATGGAATTTACCGACGCGGAACTCTCAAGGATTGATGAAGTCAGTTCGGAAGAGGACATCAATTTATGGGCGCGATCCTCCGAAACTGAGTAGCAGTGATGTCGACGTTTTTTGGTGCGAGCAGGCTTTTTGCACAATAGCATGTCATTTCCGCTTTGACACCTCTATGTCGGCTTACGGCAGAAGCGGACGTTGGCTTCAAGGGCGACTAAGTCCGAGTTGCGGACAAACCTGCCGTTTGCTTTCATTCAAAGCGAGCTCAGCGCGGGTTGCTCGCAGGGTCCTGCCTGAATATCGTCGAAAAACACGTGCGCACTGTCGGTCAGCGAACTTCACAAGAGCATTCACGCGTCTTCCACAGAAGCAAGTCTCATAAGGATGGCAAGAACAGTGCCATGTTTGGGAAAATGATCAGCAGAACGACCAGTAGGATCGAGCAGAAAATAAACGGGAATGCCGACGTATAGATTTCGCGCATCGTGGTGCCGGGCGGCGCGACGCCTTTCATCACAAACAGCAGCAACCCAAATGGTGGTGTGGTGAAGCTGATCTCGAGCGAAAGCAACATGATCAGACCGAACCAGATCGGATCAAACCCGAGCGTCTGCGCCAGTGGAAAGAAGATTGGCACGGTCAGCAACATGATCGAGATCTGCTCCATGAACATGCCAAGAAGCAGCAAGACAGCGAACATCACCGTCAGCATGGCCAGTGGGGCAAGTTCAAACGCGATGGCCCAATTCACCAATCCCCGAGACGCTCCGGAAAATGCCAATAACTGGCTGAACGTGGCCGAGCCAAAGACAATCAAATAGGCCATCAACGTGACCTTTAGGGCGCCGATGACCGACTTTTTGATCGCCTCCCACGATAGGCAGCGAAACATGGCAGCCAGGATCAACACGCCCAATGCGCCAAACGCTGCTGCCTCGGATGGCGTAACAAAGCCTTGAATCATCAAGATGATAATCACGACCATGACGCCAACCATCGGCACGACCTCAGTCATGAGCAGTTTCAAGCGGTATGCCAATGACCTCGGCTCGACGTCGTAGGCTGGCGCTGCGTCGGGATCCAGCCGGGTCTGAAGCCAGATCGTGCCAATATAGAACAAGGCGAGTATCAAACCGGGAATTACTCCGGCTATCAGCAAGGCTGCGACGTCTATCTGTGCGAGTGTGGCAAGAAGAACGGCAAGCGCCGAGGGTGGGATGATGATCGCCAAGCCACCCGTTCCCAAAATTGGTCCAATGCTCATATACGATTTGTAACCGCGGCGGTTCATTTCCGGCACCATAAGCGACCCTAAAAGCGCGGTTGAGCCCATAGACGACCCTGACAAGGTTGAAAACGCGGTACCGCCCAGAACGGTCACATAACTCAGCCGTCCCGGCAGGCGGCCCAGCAATTTGTCTATTGCGCTGAACATGCGCCCGCCCAACCCGGTGTGGAAGAATATCTCGCCCATCAACAGGAACAACGGGATTGGCATCAGCGCGTATTTGGTCAGTGCGCCCAGCCCGTTGTTGAGAAGTTGCGTGATACCTCGCTCACCCCCCATGAAAACCCACGCGCCCAGAATGTTGGCCGCCAGAAAAGCCAGCGCCACGGGCATTCCGATGGCCATCAGGAACACTATTGACCCAAGCAGCAGGGCAAGCGCTTCGTACCACTCCATTATTCGTGTATCCCTGCTTCTCCGCTGTGCATCAGCTCAGGCCCGAAGACAAAGCGCGAAAACTCGATCGCCATCATTCCAAACGATAGCGGAAAGGCGATAGTCAGCATCCATCGGGGGAAATAGTAAGCGCGGGTGTCGTAGTCCCCGCGCTCGATATTTGTCAGGACCAGATCAGCCCCTTGCCAGGCGAGGATCATGCAGACCAACACGCAGGCGGCTGCCACTGTTCTGCTGACAATCCGGCGCAAACCAACTGGCAACGCGGCCGTCACCAGTTCGATGTGGACGTGGCCCTTTTCCCGAACCAGCCAAGGCGCACCCAGCATGGTCATGTACAAAAGCCCGTATTCAGCGGATGTAAACAGCCATGCAAAGGGTTGCAGCCCGGCATTTCGCATCAGAACTGACGTGATGACGGATAGCATCAGCCAAACCAGCAAAAGGCCAGCGACAATGGCCATACCAAACAGCACTGCGTCATAGGTCCTTTTCATCATCCCGCCTGCTCTGCCCCGAAAAGTGATAGGCCCGTCAGTCTGGAACGGGCCTGTCAGTGGTCTTAGTTCGCAGCGTCGAGATCGTAGAACAGCTCGATCAGGCGATCATAGTTATCGGTGCCGCCGGGCTGCTCGGCCATCAGGCCTTTCATACGCTCCCATGTCTTTTCGCGGGCCGCCGCAAGGTAGTTCGCCTTTGCCTCACCTTCCAGGCTAACAACCGTCATGCCTGCTGCGTCAAGGGCCGCAAAGTCTTCGTCGCGTTTGCTGCGCAGGGCTTCAACACTGTCCTTTTCGTGTTGGATCGCCACATCTTGCAGGATCGTGCGCGCCTCTTCAGACAGCGAATTCCAGCGGTCGAGGTTCACGATTACGCCGAGATCGGTCGAGAAGAAGCATGGCTCAATGCGGTAGTTCAGGAACTCGTTCCATTTCAGGTCGATCAGGCCAATCTGAGTCCAGCCGGTCGCATCAACAACACCACGTTGCAGGGCCGAATACACCTCACCTGTGGGCAGGTCGATCACTTGCGCACCAAGATAGTTGGTGAAGAAAGCGTTGTAGACGTTGTTGCCGCGCAGTTTCAGCCCTTCAACTTCCAGATTGCCGTCGGCATCAAAACTAGGCTCGTTGCGGGTCCAAAGGTTGTAGCAGACGCCACTATCGAACCAGCCGAGGTATTTCAGGCCCATTTTGTCCTGGTGAATCTGATCGATCAGTTCCGTTCCGCCATTTTCGCGCGTTTCAATCGCGGTCAGATTCGACGCGACCATCGCGTCTTTCTCGGGCAGCGCGCCACCGTAGAAGGAGCCTGGAGTGTAAACCATGTCAACAATTCCGTCGCGCACCGCATCGGGCTGTTGGAACATGCCAATGGCTTCCGGCCCGCCGCGTACGTCGATCTGAATGACCCCTTTGCCCGCTTCGTTAACTTTTTCGACAAAGTCCAGAAAACTCTGCGTATAGATCAGCGTTTCGGGAAAGGCGTGCACCGCCGAGATCGTTTCTTCGGCTTTGGCCGTTCCGGCGACGATCACGGCCCCTGCCATGAGGCCAGCCAATGCGTTCATCTTCATATTTAATCCTCCACTTGTTTCAGGGGCATTTTCCTGGCTTCCCCTAATTTCAGGTCTCTTGACCCGTGTTGCGTCGTCTTTGCGCGACGTGTCCTAATCCGGTTTGTTCGGCCAGGCCCAAGGGGCGGCCCGGTTGCGGTTGTCCCTATGAGCGTTGATTGCCTGCGTATGCTGCTGGGTCAGGTCGATGTCGTCCCAGCCGTTGATCAGTTTCACACGCCATCCTTCGTCCAGCTCAAAGGTCGCTGTTATATCCCCAATGGTTAGTCGGTTCTCGGTCAGATCAATCGAAGCAAGGACTGGGGCATCTTTCAGCGCATGCTGTAGCTGCGTCACCTTCTCGGCATCCACTCGCGCGGGTAGCAGGCCGTTATTGATGGCATTGTTGGCGAAGATGTCACCAAAACTGGGTGCGATGACCGCACGAATGCCTGCGTCGACCAGTGCATAAACCGCCGCCTCACGTGACGATCCGCTGCCAAAGTTATGTCCGGCAACCAGTATGCTGATCCCCTCGTGGCGGTTCAGCGGGAAGTCTGCTTTCAGCTGTTCATCATCGTCCCGCCGCATGTCGTGCAGAAGGTACCGGCCATACCCCTCGCTGCGCGGGACAGACATGAAACGCGCCGGGATAAGCTGATCCGTGTCGATATTGTCGATCGCCAGTGCTAGGGCGTGCCCCTTTTGAATGCTCCACCCAGCCATCACGCTGCCCTGCCCTGCAAAAGCGGCCTGACATCCGTGATTGTCCCTGTCACGGCCGCTGCGGCGACCATCGCCGGGGACATCAGATGCGTTCGCGCGCCGCGTCCCTGGCGTCCACGGAAATTGCGGTTGGTCGAGGATGCGCAGCGTTTGCCTTCGGCCACAACATCTCCGTTCATGCCAACGCACATAGAGCAACCTGACGCGGCCCACTCCAACCCGGCATCTTGGAATATCCTGTCCAACCCTTCGGCTTCGGCCTGTGCCTTTACCCGCGCCGAACCCGGCGCGACAAGCCCCGGCACGCGCGCCCGACGTCCCGACAAAACCAAAGCAGCCTCGCGAAGATCTTCAATACGCCCATTCGTGCACGAGCCGATAAAGACCTGATCCACCGGGATACCGTCCAAAGGCTGCCCCGGTCTCAACGCCATGTATTCCAATGCTTCGCGCGCCGAATTGGACTTGGCTGGATCGGTGGGGTCTGGACTGGGAATGCTGGCCGTTATGGGCAGGGCCTGTTCCGGGCTGGTGCCCCACGTAACAGTCGGCGCAATGTCAGCTGCTCTCAGCGTAACCTCGCAGTCGAAAACGGCCCCTTCGTCCGTGATCAGGCCTCGCCACGCCTTTTGGGCGCTCTGTAGGTCTGCGCCCGAAGGCGCGTATTCACGCCCCTTAAGGTAGGCAAGCGTTACCTCATCCGGTGCCACCATGCCAAACCGCGCCCCACCTTCGATTGAGAGGTTGCACAGCGTCATGCGCCCCTCCATCGACAGATCCCGGATTGTCTGACCTGCATACTCAATCGCGTGGCCCTGCGCACCGCCGCTGCCCAATTGCGCGATCCAGTTGAGGGCAATGTCCTTGGCCGTAACGCCGAACCCCAAACGACCTTCGACGTTAATGCGCATTGCCTTGGGTTTTCGCTGCCAAACCGTCTGTGTCGCCAACACATGCGCTACCTCTGTCGCCCCAATCCCGAAAGCCAACGCGCCAAATGCCCCGTGAGTGGATGTGTGGCTATCCCCGCAATTGATAAGTAGCCCGGGCAAAGTCAGCCCCAACTCGGGCCCTATCACGTGAACAATGCCCTGCGACGGATCACTGAGATCGAAAATTCTGAGGTTGTGGTGCGACGCATTGCTTCGCAAAGTTTCGATCATTCGGGCGATTTTTGGATCGGCAATCCTGGTCCGGTCGCGTGTGGGCGCGTAATGATCTGCCACCGCAAAGGTGAGGCCCGGTTCCGCCACGGGTAAGCCGCGCTCTGCCAGCTTGGCAAAGGCATGATGCGACCCTTCATGCACAAAGTGTCGATCGACCCAAAGCAACGAAACACCATCCTCGCGCCTCAGAACCTCGTGCGAGGCCCAGAGTTTGTCGAGCATGGTGCGCGGTGCGCTCATTTCCCAGTCTCCTCGCTGCGTCCAATCGCAGGTTCCCAATGCCGGGCCGAACCGGTTCCCACGCGCGCCAAAGGCATTTCGAGCCGAAACATGTCAGAGCGATAGAGGCCGGAGAGATACTCAACCCCATTGCCTTCGACGTCCCGAACGATCCGCTTCAACGATAACAACGCCGAACCGACTGCAACGCCCAATGCCTCGGCCACATCAGGCCCCGCCAAAGTTGCGGAAACGGTCTGATGTGCCTCTTCAATTTGCACACCGCTGCGCTCCAGAAGTTTGAACAGCGGTGTCGTGGCGAGGTCGCTTTCCGAGTAGTTCTGCGCAATCGAAGCGGGAACGTAAGTCGTCAGATGTGAAAACGGCACATCATCAGTCAGGCGCACTCGCGTTGCGATCTGCACCTGCTGGTCGCTCGGCAGCCCCATGGCCGACGCCACCACCTCCGGAGCCTTGCCGTACGAAAAGGACAATAGCCGCGCGGCAGTGCTTTGCCCCATTTCAACCAGCTGCGGCATAAGCGTGTTGAAATCCATCGCCGCAGGTGCCCCAAGGGTAGATCGGCCGGAAACCCGGGTGCCGCTGCCTGCTTGACGTTCGATCAGGCCATTTCGTGAAAGCGCGTCCAGCGCCCGCCTTATGGTCACGCGTGAGACGCTGAACTTCTCGGCCAGCCGCTGCTCACCGGGCAGGGTTTCCCCTGCCGAAAGCTGTCCTTCGGTGATTTGATCATGCAGATGCAGGTAGACGCGTTGCGCCTTAGTCCCGTCCGGAAGATTGGCCGCGTTGATCTTGTTCACCCGTTGATTCCCCTTTCACAGCCCTTTCAATCGTAAAACCGGAACTTGGAAAATCAAGCTTTAGTATTATTGCTTCTCTAAAAATAGTCTTACAATTATCTAACAACCTGTATTACAGATAATACAATAACCGGAGGAGCTTTTGCATGCCGATCGTCGAATTGCATGTGATCGAGGGCTATAGCGCGCAAGAAAAACAACGACTTGGCGTGGCGCTTACCAATGCTGTGCGATTCGTAGTGCCTGCTACGCCAGAGCTTGTGACGGTCGTGATCCACGATATTTCCGACCAGAACTACTATCGCGGCGGCAAGACCAGACTGCCAGCTCGGGCCAAACAGGACCCCGAACACATCGTGCGGGCCTTTTTGTCTGAAATGAGTGACCGCGCGTTTGAAAGCGCGCGCAAAAGGCTCAGTTCGGACTTCGTGATGCAATTTCCCGGAACCGCGCCTATGCGTGATCTGGAGGATCTCAGGAGTTGGGCGGCAAACCGGTATAGCCGGATCGCGAAAACCTACGAGGGGTTCGACGCCATGCAAAGCGATGGCGACGCTGCGATCGTTTATTGCCGGGGTACGTTGTCCGGTGAATGGACCGATGGTTCACCCTTCAACGGCATCCGCTTCATTGACAGGTTCGAGATTCAGAATGATCTGATCACACGTCAGGATGTCTGGAACGATATTGCAGAAACAAGGGCACAGGCATGAGCGAGATTGACCCGATTACCCTATCTGTTCTTGCAGGTCGTATGGAACAGATCGCCGACGAAATGGATGCAACCCTGTTTCGGGCAGCCTTCAACCCGATCATTGCCGAGGCGCATGACGCCAGTCACGGTCTGTATTCCGCAACGACGGGCGACACACTGGTTCAGGGCAAATCCGGATTGCCGATCTTTGTGGGTGTGATGTCTTTTGCCGTGAAAGCGGTGATCGAAAAGGTCGCAGCGGACGGGCATCTGGAAGACGGCGATATCTATATCTTCAACGATGCGCATATCGGCGGCACACACTTGTCTGACATGCGCCTGGTGCGTCCCTATTTCCGCGATGGCAAGTTGTTCTGCTATCTCGCGTCAGTTGGGCACTGGCATGACGTCGGCGGTGCGGTGCCCGGAAACTATAACCCGGCTGCGACCGAAGTTTTCCAGGAAGCCTTTGTTCTGCCGCCGGTAAAATTGGCGCGTAAAGGTGAGGTTAATCAGGACATAATCGACATTCTGCTGCGCAATACCCGTCTGCCTCAATCGGCGATGGGGGACTTGAACGGGCAACTAGGTGCTCTGGATCTTGGGGTTCGGAGGATGGACGAATTGCTGGACGAATACGAAGCTGAAACAATCTCAGCCGCTCTTCAGGCGCTCAGCGATCGGGCCGAGGTGCTTATGCGGTCCGAGTTGCAGGAATTGCCGGACGGTCGCTGGGAGGCCGAAGATTTCCTAGACAATGACGGTATCACCGATGACCCGCTTCGCATCAAACTGACGCTTGAGATCAAGGGCGATCAAATGGTGCTGGATTTCACAGGCTCATCCCCGCAATGCGCCGGGCCTGTGAACATCGCCCTGCCCACCACCGTTGCAACGGCCTATGTGGCCATAAAACACGTCTTTCCGGCGTTGCCTGCCAACGCTGGCGTGATGCGCCCCATCGAAGTAATCGTGCCCGAAGACAGCCTGTTGTCAGCCGAGTTCCCTGCCCCAACCGGTGGATACACGGAAACTATTTTGCGAATGATCGATGTCGTGTTTTCAGCCTTTGCCAACGCTGCACCGGATCGTGTTGTCGCCAATGCCTACGGTACGATCAATGCGCTTTCCATCGCCGGGAAACGCTCGAACGGACAGCCATGGGTGATGTTCAGCTTTTACGGCGGGGGCCACGGCGGCTCGATCGAAAGCGACGGGCTGAACCACGGTAACGCTCCGATCTCGACGGCGACGATCCCGCCGATGGAAATTCTTGAAGCCGCCTATCCTGTCATGTTCCGTCAGTGGGCTCTACGTCCCGACAGCGCAGGTGCGGGTGCGCATCGGGGCGGGCTTGGCGCTGTCTACGAAATTGAAGTCCTAGAGGAAAACGGCGCCCAAGCGTTTCTGTTCGGCGAACGCGGCAAGTTCCCTCCCAAGGGTATCGCCCATGGTGGTGACGGAGCGATGAACGTCTTCACTTATGAACAAGACGATGGGTGGAAGGCGCCGCCTCTTGTTTCAAAAATGAGAGGGATCAATTTGAAGCAAGGACAAGCGGTTCGCCTTGAGACACCCGGCGGCGGCGGCTACGGCTCTGCGGGTAGCCGCGCCCCTGAAGCGATCGCCAAGGATGTGGCGCGCGGGCTTGTGAGTGCTGAACAGGCGGACCAGGTCTACGGCACCACATGGCGGGAGGCTAAGCCATGACCGGACGTATGATCGGCGTGGACGTGGGGGGCACGTTCACGGATGTTTTTGTCCTAAACGAAGCGGACGGAAGCGCGTCCGTCGCCAAGGTTCCCACCACGCGCCCGGACCAGTCGGGTGGATTTCTTGACGGGATTGGGCGCGAGGTTGACGACCTGTCCGAGATCTCAGTTGTGGTACACGGCACCACCGCGGGCACAAATGCTCTGCTGGAACGCAAAGGGGCCAGAACGGGCGTGATCTGCACTGCAGGTCTGCGGGACGTGTTAGAGATGCGCCGAAGGGACCGGCCGCGCACCTGGGGACTGCGCGGTGATTTCGAACCGGTTGTGGACCGTCGCGACAGGTTGGAGGTGCCGGAACGCACGCTGGCGGATGGCACCATTCGCACACCGGTCGATTTGGTCGCCGTTCGCGGAGCAGCAGAGCACTTGCGAGATCAAGGATGCGAAGCCATCGCGATCCTGTTCGCCAATGCCTATGCCAACCCGGAAAACGAAGCTGCCGCCGTTGCCGCCGTCCGCGAAATTTGGCCAAACCCTCATGTTTCGGCCTCGTCAGAAATTCTGCCGGAAATCCGTGAATTCGAACGGTTCTCGACCACAGCGCTGAACGCCTATCTGCAGCCCGAAGTCTCGGGCTATTTGACCCGCCTTGAAAACGCCTTGCAATCCGGCGGATTCGATGGCGAGTTCATGGTTGTGCAATCCAATGGCGGCGTCATGGGGGTCGATACAGCATCCCGCCTACCGGTGCGTACGGCGCTGTCTGGTCCGGCTGCGGGAGTGATAGCTGCGGGCTATATCGCGCAATCCGCTGGCTTCGACAACGTGATCACTGGGGACATGGGCGGCACCAGCTTTGATGTTTCGCTGATCTCACAGGGGCAAACGATGTTGTCGGCCCAGACCTCCATCGATTTTGGGATGGTTGTACGCAACCCAATGATCGAAATAACGACCATTGGCGCAGGCGGGGGGTCGATTGCCTGGGTCGATAAGGGCGGATTGTTGAACATCGGCCCTGAAAGCGCTGGATCAAATCCCGGCCCGGTCGCCTACGGTCTGGGCAATGATCGCCCGACGGTAACGGATGCCAATGTCGTGCTGGGTCGAATCGATCCGAACAACCCGATTGGTGGCAAACTGGAAAGGCTGGACGTGGAGGCTGCTGGAAAAGCTATTGATGTCCACGTCGGCGAACCTCTGGGTTTATCCAGACTTCAGGCGGCCGAGGCCATCCTGCGCGTCGCCAATTCCCGCATGGCCGGAGCGATCCGCCTTGTAAGTATCGAGCGCGGCTTTGACCCCAAACGTTTTGCCTTCATGCCGTTCGGCGGTGGCGGAGCTTTGCATGCCGGGGCAATGCTGGCCGAAGTGGGGATCGCCCGCGCGATCATTCCGCGTTACCCCGGTGTCACCTCAGCATTGGGCTGTGTGATCGCCGACATGCGGCAAGATTTCGTACAGACGATCAACACACTAGTCACGCAGTTGGACAAAGCTGCTTTGGGCGCATTCATGCAAGAGCACGTGGATCAGGGTATGGCGCTGCTTGACGCATCGCGGACCACCTTCGACAAGCGTGAGATTTCATTCGAGCTGGACATGGCCTATGTGGGTCAAACGCATACCGTACCGGTGCCGCTGACCGTCACGATGACAAACGGTAAGGTTACAGCGCCAAGCAAAACCGACATCGAACAGGCCTTTGATACGGCTTACAACGCCACCTATGGAAGACTGCTGAAAAACGGCGTGCGACGCATATTGAACCTGCGCAGCGCTGTAACGGGCAAGCGACCGAAATTCGATCTTTCTTCTCTTGCTCCGGCAACGGAAGGCAGTGTCGCGCCCGCGTCGACGCGGAAAGTTCATTTCGGACACGCTTGGCATGACACAGCCATTTACGATCGCTTGTCGTTGCCGGTCGGCGCGGCAATCAAAGGTCCGGCCATTCTGACCCAGCCTGACACGACTGTCCTGATCGAGCCAGATTTTCAAGGGCGCGTGGACTCCTTTGGCAACACGATCATCGAACCACAGGAGGAGGGCTGAATGAGCGAACCAGAAACCTGGGACCCGCGCAAGACGGCGCTGCTGACCATCGATCTTCAGAACGACTTTATCCATCCTGAAGGTGCCTATGGCCGGGCCGGCCAGTCGGCCCAAGAAATTGCTGCTCTTCCCGAACGCATCGCCCCTCTGGCACGAAAGTTGCAAGCCGCGGGTGGGCGTTATTTTTCAGCGCAGTTCACACTTGTACCCGACCACGATGGCGAGCCATTGATTGCACCGCACCTGAAAAAACTGCGCCCGTTCCTGACCAAAGGCGACTTTGCGCCGGGCGCGTTTGGCCATAGTCTGGTCGACACGCTGAAACCCTGCGATTTCGTCATCGAAAAGGTTGCCTACTCGGCTTTTTACCAAACACGTCTGGAATATCTGATACGCGCCTTGGGCATCGAAAATCTGATTGTCGGCGGTATCGTGACCAATGGTGGAGTTGCTTCGACTCTGCGCGACGCGCATCTGCGAGATATCGATACCGTTCTGCTGACAGACGGATGCGCCGCCTTTCGGCAAGAGGTTCATGATGCGACGCTTCTGTCACTGGGCACCGTCACGCACCAGCGAAAGTGCGATCAGATGTTGAACTGGCTGGAGGGAGCCAAATGAGTCTTAAATCCCGCCTGACAAAGAAAGAAATTCTCGTCGCACCGGGAGTGTATGACGGTTTGACGGCTGCGCTGGCTGAAAAAGCTGGATTCGAGGCGCTGTATTTGAGCGGCGCCGCCGTAGCTTACACGCGACTAGGTCGCCCCGATATCGGATTGTCCACGGCGTCCGAGATGGCAGACACGATGACGCTGATCGCTGATCGAGTCTCATTACCCGTTATCATCGACGCCGACACCGGCTTTGGGAACGCATTGAACGCCCAGCGAACCATGCGGCTATATGAACGTGCCGGTGCATCCGCGCTACAAGTCGAAGATCAGACCTTTCCGAAACGCTGCGGACATTTGTCGGACAAGTCTTTGATCCCCTCGCAGGAAATGGCTGGAAAGATCGCGGCGATGGCTGACGCGCGCGCCAGCAGTGACACGCTGATTATAGCCCGAACGGACGCCATCGCCGTTGAGGGGTTCAACGCTGCTATCGAGCGCGCTGAAACCTATATGGAGGCTGGTGCTGATGTTCTTTTTCTCGAAGCTCCGCAAAGCCGCGAACAACTGACGTCCATCGCGGGCCGATTTGCCCCGCGCGTCCCCCTTTTGGCGAATATGGTCGAAGGCGGCGCGACCCCGATACTTGGCGCTGACGATCTGGAGGCACAGGGTTATTCTATCGTCATTTTCCCTGGCGGGATCGTTCGGGCTTTGGCCAAAACTGCTCAGGCATACTATCAGAGCCTGGCAGAAAACGGCTCGAACAAGCCCTTCGCACAGAACATGTTCGATTTCGGCGGTCTGAACGAAGTCATTGGAACCTCCGATATGCTGAATGCCGGGGCCCGCTATGATGACACCCAAGGTTGAGGATGTTCCACCGGATCGGTTCGATCTGAAGATTGGCACACTGATCATCGGCGCGGGGGCTTGCGGTCTGGTCGCCGCCCTGTCGGCTTCTGAGGCAGGACAGGACGTGCTGGTCGTCGAGGCCGAACCTTATCCCAGCGGCTCGACCGCTTTATCTGCTGGGCTGATCCCTGCTGCGGACACAAAGATTCAGCAGGCCGCTGGGATCACGGACGATGCTGCACTCTTTGCCAGCGATATCCAGTCGAAGGCCCACAGCGAGAACGAGCAAGAACTGGTCGATCTGTTGACCAGTAATGCCGCCGAAGTCATCGACTGGCTTTCTGAACGCCACGCCCTGCCCTTTTCGGTTGTTACGGATTTCGACTACCCCGGTCACTCGCGCCGTCGGATGCACGGGCTGCCGACACGCTCGGGGCAAGAGTTGATCGACGCACTCCGCAGCGCCTGCGAGCGTGAAGGTTTGGACATCATCTGCAATCGCCGCGCGACAACGCTGTATCGCGATCAAGACCAAATCTTGGGTGTTGCCGTGACCGGCCCGGATGCAACCGTCGAAACCATTGCCTGCGACCGCCTTATCCTTGCTTGCAACGGTTTTGGTGGCAATCGCGCCCTTGTGTCCGAGCACATGCCGCAAATCGAAGATGCGCTCTGGTTCGGGCATAGCGGTAACCGGGGTGAGGCCGTTCTGTGGGCAGAGGGGCTGGGTGCCGGGCTGCAAAATCTGGGGGCCTACCAAGGCCACGGCAATGTCGCGCATCCACATGGAATCCTGATAACCTGGGCAGTGATTACCGAAGGCGGCATACAGGTGAACCGCGACGGTCATCGTTTCTGGGACGAGTCGCAAGGCTATTCTGAGGCCGCCCGTGCGGTGCTGGCGCAGCCCGGTGGAGAGGCCTTCGCCATCTTCGACGGCCGCATTGCCGCGATCGCACGCCAGTTCCAGGATTTCAAGCGCGCGGAAGAGACAGGCGCGATCCGGTCCGCTGAGACAATAGCAGACCTTTCGAACGCACTGGGCCTGCCATCTGTGGCTTTGGAGCAAACCATTCGAGAAATTCCTGTAGGTGGCACGGATCAATTCGGCAGGTCTTTCAACCCGCCACTCTTGGCACCACCTTTCATGGGCGTCCGCGTCACAGGTGCCCTGTTCCACACCCAAGGCGGTTTGTGCGTCGATTCCTCTGCGCGCGTCCTTAAGGAGGACGGTATCGCATTCACCAACCTTTATGCAGGCGGCGGCGCGGCCGCTGGTGTTTCGGGCAAGGGGGACAGCGGGTATCTTTCAGGAAATGGCTTACTGAGTGCCGTTGTGCTGGGTCGCATAGCAGGGCGTGGTGCTTGATATCAAATTTGGTTACCGTCAGACAATTTCCAACCGATCTCACCTAGGCCAGTAGAGCCACCCTTTATGCCAGAACAAGTTCGCGTCATTCGGCGAGAGCGACGGAGCGCGTTGGCTTGCCCTCCTCAACCCATGTTCTTCTGACAAGACCAAATAAATGAATTAGAAATTGGGTGAACAATCTCAATTGGCCACGGGTGGACGTAAGCTTTGCTTCAACCGCTTGAATTACGGCTGTATCATAATGCTGCCAAGAACCTCGACGTCATCTGCTATGGATCGAATGATTAGAACCTCGCCGGATCGCGTGGTCTGCCCCGTGAGGGCGAAAATATTCACCTGATGGGTGACAAGCATCAAACGACCCGAGGTTTCAGCGATCAGGTTGCGTGTCTGGATTGTCTGGCTGTCCCGTGTCGAATAATCGCCGAAGAATGAGTTGAGGGACGGAGCTTCACTGACGAGCCCCACATTGAGGAGTTCAGCCGTTTCGAGAGTTCGGCACCACTGGCTGCTAAGCACCGCGTCGAAATTAATGCCCCGCTCCTGCAATGCAGCGCCGATGGCTCGTGCTTGCTCCCGACCACGCTCGTCTAAGTTCCTCTGTGTCGCGCAATCACCAATTTCGAAGTTTGCCGGGTCACCCGTGCCAGGAGCAAGCGCATGACGCATAATCGCGATTGCGCCAGGCTCGGAGAAAGAGTCCCAGTCATTCGAGTACGCGATCCCGGGAACAAAGAGAAGTAGAACTGCAATCCAACGCATGAAAGAGAGGTAAAGCAGATTTTTTGAAGGTCGAGGCCTGGCGGGTTCGACGGTTCGGATTCTTTCGTTGCCGCCCACCAACTGGGTGGAATTTAAGTTGTTAGGACAAAAAACCCTTATCAGGCGTTAAGCGGTTTCAAAGTTGCAGAGATACGCTACCCTTTCTGTATGCGCATCCTGTCCGTGCTTTTCATCCTATTAGGTCTGCCTGCTCTTTCAGAAGAGGTGGAACTGGAACTCGTTTTGCTGGCAGATGCTTCCGGTTCAATAACCGAGGCGGAAATCGAGTTTCAGCGCCAAGGATACGCTGACGCAATCACCGATCCTCGCGTGCTTGCTGCAATGCAGGAATCAGCTTATGGCGCCATAGCGGTGACCTATGTTGAATGGGCTGCGAATACCGCAGTTGTTGTCGATTGGACTAAGATCGATGGAGCAAAAAGCGCACAGGTATTTGCTGACGCATTAATAGGCCCGCCTCGGCAGGCCTATGGGCGAAATGCAATCGGGGCAGCCTTGCTCGACGCGAAGAGGCTCATAGAGGAGAACGATTTTGAAGGTTGGAGAAAAGTTATAGATTTCTCGGGTGACAGCCCGAACAGTTTTTCAGGACCCGCGATATCAACCGCACGAGAGAAAGTGGTTGCGTCTGGCATAACGATCAACGGGCTTCCAATCCTTTGCCGGTTTTGCGACACGCCGGCCCGTTATCCGGATCTCGCCAAGATCTACGAGCAGCGGATAATCGGTGGTATCGGCGCCTTTGTCGTAACTGCGGCGAATGAAGACGATCTTGCAGAAGCAATCCGTCGCAAATTGATCCTCGAAATCTCGGGTCTTGAGCCGCCGAAATACGTAGCGTCCAAATAAGCCCTGCCATCGGAACAGACCTTAACGCGCGTGAAAACGTCGGCCATTAATCTCCCGAGCATCTTTTGCTAAGTAAACCGGAACAAAAGGATCCTGTTGGACAGCATTGATGCCGTTACTGCTTAAATATCAGCCTCCAAAGCACCCAACGCCGGCATTTCGTTGAGTCGGTGAATTTATGCCCTTATGATATTCGGCGTGAGTGAAAGCACACTATTTTTCATCTTGTCAGGCCGCGTGGGATCCCCATACCCACGCGGTTAATTCGTTCGACGTCAGTTCAGTCCCGGTACCCGGTCGTTGCACCAATCTCGGGCGGCGGGCGGTTTTGGGGGAAAGCGGCCGTTGGAACCCGTCGATACGCTTTGTCAGCGCGGAATGACTGCTCCTGCCAAGACTGGAAGTTCACAGAAATTGGTTCAACGACCGAGTTGCGGACTTTACGGACCTTGTGCTTAACCAGCGGCGCGACCTCGAACGGCACAAAGCGGACGCTAGGGCGATGCGCGTGAGAGCCCAAAGCCGACTTAAGACATGGGTGGGGAGCCATTGTCTTCTGTACCGTTCAAACGGGTTGTTTTAACCTTGCGGTGTGTACCAAATCGGTGACGTATAGGCCCTTTCTTGGTGACTGGTCGGCGCGTCTTCCGGAAGTTCAAAACCGAAAAACACTGAATCGTACGTTGTCCAGCGCGGCGTGGGGATTTCAATGACCCGCACATAATAGAAAGCCCGTTGCGCAGGGTCGAAGTCAGGGTCCACCCAAAACGCACCCAGTACCGAGGCACCGATTGCGTTGGTATAGGTCGCAGTCTCCGGGTTCACGGTATTGCCAACGGCCGGCAGCTTGCCATCCGTACCGGGCGCGCGGTCGCCAGACCACGCGACATCGTAAACTCTCTCCTGAGGCTCGCCGTCGGCAGAGGTCCAGCCCTTCACGACTTGTATCCGGTCGAGGTTGGCTCCGTCAGGATCGCGCAGGGCGCGGATCATCATCCGTGGCGTACCACCTTCGGGCATGTCGGCCAGGTCGCCTCCAATCGGGACGCCATTTTCATAGGCGTAAGCGGCGAAATCGGAACGGTCCAAGTCTGCTTCCTCGAAGCCCCATCCGCCGAAGACGCGCACACGAAGCCGCGTGCCGGTGGTCGCATAGACCTCCTTGCGCTCCATCGCCTCGAACAGCGCCTCCCGCGTATTCTCTCGTGCCCAAACGGCGGCGAGGCCGGACGCGAGCGCATCCGCGTGCCGAAGGTCGTCCGAGGTGTCTGGTGTCGCCCGTCCAGTGATGGTCTCCTCGTAGCGGATCGGATCGCCCGTGGGCTCAACCAGGGCCACCTTTCCGAAAAAGTTGTCTTCTTCTGCTGTCGAGAGTCCCGTGTGTGCATCCGTGGAGCCAACAACGCCGAACTTGAACGGGTTGACGCCAAGCTCCACCTCAAAAACCAGACCGCGCATCCACGCATTGCGGGCGTATTCCTTGGGGAGCATCTCGGGAGTTTTGGGGGCGGGTCCGAAGCTGCCTTTGTCCCATGTGCCGTAATCGGCGAACTCATCCTCAGCAGACAGCATAGGATGCGCCTCGCCATCGCCCTTCATCTGCGTGATCTCGTAAAGCGGTTCGTATTTCATGCGACGTTCCGCGTATTCGGCGCTCAGTGGCGCGCCGCTTAGGGTGGTGTCGTCGAACATGAGGCCGTTCGAGAGATTGCCACCGTGTGGGATCGCGAGCATTTGGCCTCCAGTCAGTTCTTCGTAGTCCTCCATCCACTGCCAGAAGACTTCCGGATCGTCGGTATCGTAGGAACTGACCGGGACCACCTGGTCGGCAAGGTTCTTACCGTCGCGATAGATCACGTTGCGGTGCATGTTCGAACCGTTGGGCTGTGAGGTCCATTCGAAGCCGATGAAGGCGGTAAAGGCGCCTGGTTGGTTGTGATCTTCTGCAGCCTGGGTCACCCGCTCCCACATGGTTTGGCCGAAGGGCGTGCCTGCCAGCGGGTCCTCACCGGCGAATGTTGCTGCCATCCAGAACTCATAGGACGCAATCTGCGCTTCTTCGGTGCCGGGTTCCGCGATTTCGGCAAGCTGTGCGCCCCAGTCGGTATCGGTCAAGACAGGGTCCTGTTCGGACAGGGCTGCGGGCAGGCCAAGGTTTTCCGCATGGTCTGTGACCACGAGCCAATCCAGGGGGCGGCGTAGCCGTGCGGGAATACCATTCGACGAGATCACTTCCTCGCCCTTCGCAAAGCGATAGGCATCATCGGGGGTTGTTGTTGCGCCGACAAGACCGGCATCCGCGGAAAAGCCCGTATGTAGGTGCGTGTCGCCGAAAAACACCTGATTTGGAAAGTCTTCCTGAAGATAGGGTGAATACTCGATATTGGTGCCCGGTCGCTGCCCCGGTAGTTCCTGAGCGAATGTTGGGAAAACGAAGCAAAGCGAAGACGCGGTGGAAAGCAGAACTAGGCGCATATCGGTATCCTTTAGACAACTGATTGTTCAAAGCGGAAAGGCGAGCGTGACGAACACGGCCTCTCCCTCCAGCCGATTTTTGACATTGAACTCGTCGAAGTATTTTACTCGCAGCGATGCGGGCCGCTGGCCCATCTGGAAGTTATAAGCCGCAGTCAGGCCGACTGCGGCGACCCTGCCTTTAAACTAAACGGGCCGAGGTTGGCGCCGTCTCCGGAATCTCCGCTGATCTGTTCGTAGTAGTATCCGGTGAGGCCCGCGGAGAAGGCTGGCGAGAAGGCTTTCGACACGGCCCATTCAAAGTGGAACTCGTCGCCTGTCTTATAATTCGTGTCGTTGTTTTCGCCGTTGAACGTTACTCCGACGTTGGCTGAGAAGTCCCAACCGGTGTTAGCGTCGATGTAGCTGATGCCCGTAAACACATCCATGCCCCATCGGTTGAAGGCTACGTTAGCGATCTCGCCCGAGTGGTAGTCGCCGATCGGCACGTTGATCAGGGTGCCTACGGTGTAGTGCAAATTGCCGCTGTGCCAGGCGATCTGGGATCCCAACACCGGGTCGCCGTAAGTGAAGACGTTATCGCTCGTACGCAGGTTCGTGGGTTCAAGGTTTGCCGATACGTCTTGGTAGCCAATGGGAATCGTCAGACTGAAAGCGAGATTTCCCCCGAGGACTTCGGTGGGCGTAGACCACAGGATGCTGGTCAGGTTCACGATGGCATCGGCGTCTACGTTGGCAATGAGATTTCCGCCAAACTCAAATTCGCGGCTTGCACTGGCCGTGCCTGAGTAAAAATATAGATCGTTCTGGAAGTAGGTCGCCGGCGGCGGCACCACGCCCGCTGCTGGCCCGCGGGAGCCAAGAAGGTAGAAACCCACGCCGCTTTCGGCTGCTTGACTAACGGCAGGGCACAGTAGACCGGCCATAACAGCCAGCGATGTCGATGCGAAATGGCGCGATCTTGTGAATAAAGCGGAGCAGACCCCGCAGGTCATGACGCTATACCGAAAAAAAGTATCAATTCTCAGGCCCCTATGTCATTTTAACTTCGAGGATCACACCGGCGGTTGCTGTTCGAAATCGTAATTAAGACTTCCGTGAGGGAACGTTAGCATGGCTATCGAGGTAAAAATGCTAATGGTGCGCAATTGACGATTTATGTCTTCCGGTAGGGACGATGGTAAAAGAAGTTCGACACATCCCGGAGGCCGAAGGTTGGTTGTCGCTCGTGTCGGATCAGGGGCGCAAGAAGATCGTTGATGCCTGCAGTATTCGTGAAGCAGATGCAGGCAAAATCCTGTACCGCGCAGGCGACCCGCCCAATGGGCTTTACTGTCTGTTGTCCGGGTCCGTGCGTATGGATACGCTCCAATCGACACATGGACCGACATTGCTAGGGCTGTTTCACACAGGGGCTTGGCTTGGCGAGGTGGAGATGTTTTCAAGTGTGGGTAGGGTCGTGACGTTGACCGCTTTGCGACCGATCCAATATGCACATATCCGAGCATCGTCCATCGAGACCATCGGAGAAGAACACCCGGAAATCTGGCGTGCGCTGGGTCATCTCGCTGCAGAAAAAGTCTGTCTCGCGGTTGCGAGTCTTGACGATCTAATGATCCGTTCATCTACGCAACGGCTCTCTGCAGTTCTTTTGCGCCTTTGCGGGGCACGACTGGACATCCCGTTCGGAGAAATAGCGACTGAGCTTGACGTAACGCAGTCGGAACTTGCGCAACTCGCCAACTTGTCCAGAGGCATGGTCGGACGAATGTTGGATAGCATGGAAAAGGATGGCCAGATTGAACGCAGATACGGGCGTATTTCAATTATCGAAATCGAAGACCTAAAAAAACGCCTCACGGACGAATCCACTTAGGTGTGGCGGTGCGTTCAAACCAAGCGCATGCAGACAGATGCTCCACTTAAGTGCGGGGTTAAACTTCGCGTATGTGGAACACGCCCGTGAGTTGAGCTTGGAGACGGCAAAAATGTCGGCCTCGTCCGCACGGCAAACCTTCTTGCAAAGCACAGCGAGGGTCCGTTTTCCGCCGATTGTGTCGAATGCGGCGCTGCCGACCAATGGGTAGAATGGGCGTAAGGCAGTCATCTGAGTCTTTCAGTCAGATGACGGCTTAGGAACGGATAGCGATCATTGTTGGTGGTCATTCCGAGAATTTTCGCTTGAAGGTCTGCATTGAACGGCAGCGGACGTTCGCGGAAATCTGCTGAAAGGCAGAGTTGCGGACGAATCGGACTGATGCACACGCAGCATAGGTTATCGTTCAGTTGCCGGGCCGACAGCCACCTCGTCGCTGCGGCGCAGCTCAATTTCCCAAAAGCTGTCGTTCGATTTGCACCGAATGAGCCGAATCTTAGCCGGTCTATCGCCGCGCAGGCTTTCGATGTCTCACATGCGGACGCAGGGGACATTCCCCGTCATCAAGTCAAAGGAAGCAATCGAAGTGAGGAGGCCAGTCACACACGCCCGGCGCATTACTCTGGAAGCCCCGCCTGCCGCAATATTGATGTTAACCTAGAAGAGGCTGCTTCGTCGGAAAATGGGAAGCGATTTGCGTCCACTACTCTAAGTCTGCGATCTTCGACCATCGTGTGAAACTCGTTCGATCCAATAACTGCTTTGTTTCCCGCCGCCGCGGGCGCGCACATCATTCCAAAGGTTCGGATATGGCCCACAGCTCCGACGAGGCTTGGTGCAAAAAAGGCACCCGGCCACGTAGCCAACCGCCCATCCCGTTCCCAGTAGGCACAGAGCGTTGGCAGAAAACTCTTCAAATGAACCCCAAACCGGAAGAATGAGGCCGTGAACGCCGCCGGCGAACAACAAAAGTCCTGATCCAAGAAGTAGCGCTGATATGGGTAAGAGTTGTCGGAACATTCGTCTCAGCCTAGTGCTTAACTGGAAAATGAGAAGGCGTTTTGCCCGCAAACACGTCTTCCAACGGATGATCAAGACATTTGGCGCGACACCTCACCCTAAACGTGGCCTTCTGGCCTTTAATTGTCGACACAGGAGCGAGATTGACAACACGGAAATCGCGGGACTTAAAAATCGTGCTGGTCACAATGCTCATCGGAAAATAAAGTGGTCGAACAGCTTTCATGGGAGAAACGCCCAATATGACTCCATTTGCGATCGCCGGTGTTCAGATGCACGTTGGTGCGCTTCATTCGAACGTAGAGGCGATGCGCCACAGAATTGAAATTCTGATGGCGCGATTCCCATGGACTCAGATGGCTTTGTTTTCTGAACTTGCTCCGTATGGGCCACTTGACCGATTTGCTCAGCCGTTCCCGAACGATGCGTTAGTGAATTTCCAGGAAGATGCGCGTCGTTTCGGTATTTGGCTTATCCCGGGCTCCATGTTCGAAAAAACCGAAGATGGGCGTATCCTGAACACTTCGGTGGTGATCAATCCCGACGGTGAAATTGTTGCCAAGTATTCAAAGATGTTTCCCTTCCGCCCATACGAGGCTGGAATTTCAGCTGGAACCGATTTCTGTGTTTTTGATGTCCCGGAAGTCGGACGCTTTGGCCTGTCCATCTGCTATGATATTTGGTTTCCGGAAACGACACGGCAACTAACCAGTCAGGGCGTCGAGGTACTACTTCACCCAGTCTTGACCGGTACGACGGATCGGGACGCGGAACTTGCCATCGCAAGGGCGACAGCCGCACAGTTCCAGTGCTACGTCTTTGATGTGAATGGCTTGGGTGCCGGAGGTGTCGGGCGTTCGGTGGTGGTCGATCCCTCGGCAACGGTGTTGCATCAGTCAGCGGGGCAAGAGGACATGTTCCCGATTGAAATCGATTTGAATCAGGTGCGGCGCCAACGGGAAACGGGTCTCAAGGGCCTTGGGCAAGTGCTCAAGAGTTTCCGGGATCGTGACGCAGATTTCTCTGTTTACGACCGCGCCAGCGGAACCGATTCATATCTTCACACACTCGGGCCATTGGAAGTTCCGCGACAGGGATCAACCCGAGGTTTGTTGGTATCCGATCCGAGAACCTCGATTGAAGAGACAGAAACAGACTTACTACAGCCGCCTAACATATCTGTTTTACACGGAAAGACAGGTTCGGATTAATCGGATCATAGGGCGGCACTGATCCGGACGCGATAGAAAGGAGGCAGGTTTTGAACTTGCACTCGCGAAAGAAGAAGTTGCCGTCAATTCGAGATTACTACAGCGCGACTCAATTACGCGCTGATCGTTGGAGCGCCTTGCGAGAGGCCGCGGAAGGCCTCGCGCGTCACGGTAGGGAAAAACGCCAGAGTCAAAAGCTATTGTCGTCAGCAGAACAGCTGTTTGAGGTTTTGGAACCGATCGAGCTCTACTGGGCGTTTCCCGGAATCCACGCCTTCGAGCATATGAGGCGTCTTCTGCACAACGGCAATGTCGAGGATCTTTCCATCTGTGTCCGCCGGGTCGCTAGAGCGCTGACCTCGGGCGCATACAGGCGGCGATCAATCCCCTTGTCGTCTGACGAAATTGACAGTGAAGACTATGAGGACGAAGCCTCCCTTACACCCGAAGCCCGCGCCCTGGGGCGGCCCTATTTCGAGGTGCTCATTGTCGATGATGTTACTGAACAACAGGAAAGATTCCTTCGGCAAAACCTGCTGCGCATGCGCCGTCTGGAAGACCCCTTCATCTATGAGCCGGTCATTGTACCCTCTTTAGAGGATGCGCTGATCGGGGTGCTGTTCAACTACAACGTTCAGGCTGTGGTAATCCGGCCTGGTTTGTCGCTGAAATCGAAGATCGACCTTCCTATTCTGAGTCAATACCTGACGCGCGTCAGCGAAGACGAAGATGTCGATGGCATTGAACCACATGAATACGGGCCAGAAGCCTGTCGATTGATCGAGAAAATCCGGCCCGAACTGGACGCCTATCTGGTCACAGATCGCTCTGCCGAAGACATTGCCGGGCTGGACTTGGGCCGCTGCCGACGGGTCTTTTACAACCAGGAAGACTTTCTGGAACTGCATCTCAATATCCTTCGCGGTGTCGACCGGAGATTCAAAACACCATTTTTCTCGGCACTAAAGGAATACTCGAAACAGCCAACAGGTGTTTTCCATGCCATGCCTATTAGCCGCGGCAAGTCGATCAGTCGCTCGCATTGGATTCAGGACATGGGGGCGTTTTACGGATCAAACATCTTCTTAGCCGAAACATCGGCCACGTCCGGCGGACTGGACAGCTTGCTTGAACCGCGCGGACCGATCAAAGAAGCGCAGGACATGGCCGCCCGAGCTTTTGGTGCGAAGCACACATTCTTTGCCACCAACGGTACCTCGACATGCAACAAGATCGTTGTTCAATCTGTTGTGCGGCCCGGAGATATCGTGCTGGTTGACCGGGACTGCCACAAATCGCACCACTACGGCATGGTTCTGGCTGGGGCGAGCGTGGTGTATATGGACAGCTATCCGTTGCACGAGCATTCTATGTATGGTGCCGTGCCACTGAGAGAGATCAAACACACCCTTCTAAAACTGAAGGACGCCGGAAAGCTGGAGCGCGTTCGGATGGTATTGCTGACCAACTGCACGTTCGACGGGGTTGTCTACAACGTGCAGCGTGTCATGGAGGAATGCCTGGCTATTAAGAAAGACCTGATTTTTCTTTGGGACGAAGCCTGGTTTGGGTTTGCCCGGTTTGATCCTACCTACCGGCAACGCACCGCAATGGGCGTCGCAAACGTATTGCGGCAAACGTTGCGGACGAAGGACGCGGCAAGCGCTTGGGCAGCGCAACAAGAAAAGCTTGGTGATGCTGCTTCCGATCAGTTGCTGGAGACACGTTTGGTTCCACCGCCGGATGCGCGCGTCCGCGTCTATGCGACGCAATCGACACACAAAACCCTGACCTCTTTGCGGCAAGGGTCGATGATCCATGTGAACGATCAGGACTTCAAGGGCGAGGTCGAGCAGGCGTTTCATGAAGCCTATATGACCCATACCTCGACATCGCCAAATTATCAGATCATTGCATCCCTTGATGTCGGGCGGCGGCAAGTGGAGTTGGAAGGGTTCGAATTTGTGCAAAAGCAGATCGAAACCGCGATGTCGATCCGGCGCGCCATTTCGGACCACCCGGTATTGCAAAAGTATTTCAAGGTGGTGACAGCCGGAGATATGATCCCTGAACAGTTCCGGGAAAGCGGGGTTGAAGCGTACTATGACCCCGACCACGGATGGGTAGAAAAATGGACGATGTGGAGCCAAGACGAGTTTGTGCTGGACCCGACACGCGTCACACTCGCCGTGGGCGGCACAGGTTGGGATGGCGACACGTTCAAGACCAAAATTCTGATGGACAAATACGGCATCCAGATCAACAAGACCTCGCGCAACACCGTGCTGTTCATGACCAATATTGGGACAACACGATCCTCAGTCGCCTATCTGATCGAAGTATTGGTAGAAATTGCCAATGACTTGGACGAGCTTTTGGACGACGCCTCGAAGATGGAACGCAGATCGTTCGAGAACAGGGTCAACGCGCTGGTGGAGGATGTGCCTCCGTTGCCAGACTTCAGCCGATTTCACGATGCATTCAGGGATGGGCAGGAAACGCCAGAAGGCGATATCCGAACGGCATTTTTTCTAGCGTATAACGAGGACAACTGCGACTATTTTCCGACCGACGATAAACTTATGGCGCGACTTGAGGCGGGGGAGGAGCTCGTCTCATCCAGCTTCATCATTCCCTATCCGCCCGGCTTTCCGATTCTGGTGCCTGGTCAGGTCATAAGCCCGGAGATTCTGTCGTTCATGCGGGCGCTGGACGTCAGTGAAATTCACGGTTTCCGCGAAGACCTGGGTCTGCGCGTGTTTACCCAAGAGGCCTTGGAGTCCGTCAAAAAATAATTCACAGGGGAGAGGTTAAATGCCCAAGAAGGTACTTAAGAACATTTCGGAGATCCGCCGTTACTTCCACACGAATTCGGACCCGATCTATTTTGTCTCGGCAACCAATTTCAACCTTCTCGGCCTGGATGAATGGGTCAAGAATTTCAAGTACATCTGCTACATGGATTGCTTTGACGGGCGGCATCCGAACGTCCTTGTACCTTCCGAATTACCCCATGACGAGTTCCAGTCCATTGAGGACATCAACAACTACCTCCTGCAGCACAAAGAGGTGGTCGATTACGTCAAGACGCGCGGCGGCAAGCCGAAATTTGTGTTTTTGATGTTCGATGAAAAAACGGAAAAACTTGTCAAGGAACTTGGTGGCGAGGTTTGGTTTCCCAAGGCAAAGCTGCGCACCAAGATGGACAACAAGATCGAAACGGTCCGGGTCGGGAACAAGGCTGGCGTTCCATCTGTGCCCAACACACTGTCCAAGGTCGACAGTTACGACCACCTGAAAAAGATCTGCAAAAAGGCGGGTCTAGGCGATGATCTTGTGTTGCAAAGCGCTTTTGGCGACTCCGGCCACACCACATTTTTCATCAAATCGGAGGCCGACTTCCGAAAACACGAACACGAGATTGTTGGCGAGGGCGAGATCAAGATCATGAAGCGTATCGATTGCCGCGGTTCGGCGATCGAAGCCTGCGCTACGTCCGAGGGTACAATAGTTGGCCCCTTGATGACCGAGCTTGTAGGGTTCAAGGAACTTACGCCGTATCGCGGCGGTTGGTGCGGAAATGAAATTTTCTCAACCGCCTTCCCGCCCAAGACCCGCGAAAAGGCACGGGAACTGACCTTCAAATTTGGCGAGCAACTGCGCAAGGAAGGCTATCGTGGATATTTCGAACTGGATTTTCTGATCGACAAGAAGACCGGCGATATTTGGTTGGGCGAGCTTAACCCCCGGATCACCGGGGCGTCCTCGATGACCAACCATGCGGCTTTTGCGCATGCCGATGCGCCGCTGTTCCTTTTCCACCTTCTGGAATTCTCGAAAAAACCATTCAATCTGGGTGTTGAAGAGTTGAACGCCCGCTGGGCTGACCCCGACATGATCGACTCCTGGTCCCAGATGGTTATCAAACACACTGAGGACAGCGTTGACATCATCACAAATGCGCCCGAATCCGGGATTTATCGGATGTTACCCGGTGGTCAGGTCGTCTTTGATCGGTTTGATTACCACCGTCGCGCCGTCGAAAGTGAGGACGAAGCATTCTTCCTGCGCATTTCGAATGTCGGCGATTACCGCTACGAAGGTGCAGATCTGGGCATCCTTGTCACCAGGGGTAGATCGATGACCAAGGGGTTCCAGCTCACAGCCAAGTCGAAGAACTGGATCGCAGGCATCAAGAGTGCATTCTCGGCACGTCCACTGCCCTCAGCGCAGGCATTTGAGGATCCGGCGTTTAAGATTATGTAGGGCGAATGAAACTAACTTTTCGCGCTGTAGAAGAAAAGAAACCCGGGCAGAAACTGTCCGCGATTTTTTCGGAGTATCGGAACGCCTACTTGAAGTGGTGGGCAAGCGAGGGATTGTCATCGCGCCCGACATATTCCGAGTGCCGCCACGCGCTGAAAACGTATATGCCAGAACTGCTTGAGCCGTATGACATGCTCTGCGCGGCCTTTGGCGCGGGCGATCTGGAGGCACGGTTTCTGAGTTTCTATTGCCCGCCGCGTTATCTGGCCGGGTGTAGCCAGGCGATCTGGCAGGGATCAGAGCCGCTGATGGTGCGGAACTACGATTACGACTTGACTGCCTTTGACGGAGTTTTCCTGAAGACGGCTTGGAACGGTCGCCAGGTGATGGGCACGTCAGATGGCTTGTTTGGATTGCTGGACGGTATGAATGATGCAGGTCTTACCGTCTCCCTGACCTTCGGCGGTCGCCGCGAGGTTGGCGAAGGCTTCGGGGTTCCATTGATCCTTAGATACCTATTGCAGACCTGTTCGACTATCGAAGAGGCCAAGAAGGTTCTTTTGCGCGTCCCTTGCCACATGAGCTACAACGTGACGGTTTTGGATCGGAAGCGGCAGTTCTTCACAGCCTTTCTTGCGCCGGACCGTCCAACGCTCATTACCCGTGCGGCTGTTTCAACCAACCACCAAGAGCGCGTGGAATGGAAAAGTCATGCGCGTCTTACAGCAACGGTCGAGCGAGAACGATACCTTCTGCACCGTTTGACTTTACATCCTGAGACGAAGGAGCTCTTCGTCCGTGCCTTTCTCAACCCGCCACTATACTCGTTGGCTTTTGATCGAGGTTTTGGAACGCTATACACCGCAGCCTACCATCCTCATAATCTGACTGCCGAGCTCCTGTGGCCAGGCCTGAGGTGGCAAAAAAGCTTCGATCAGTTTGATACGGACAGTGTGCAAGTTGTCTACCCGCGGCAAATAGCTTGAAACCTGATGCTAGCCGCAAGACACGTTGCTTATCATGAGTGTGCGGCTTTCCACTAAAGAAAAGCCCTTCCGCACACGGGTCAGCAAGGTGCCAGATGTCCGTTCTTGGTCGGACACACACAGGTCCCAAATTTGGTGAGTTTACGACGTCAGTGCGTAGTAAGAGCAGCAAACCAAACGGATGTCAGCTTAGTCCCGCAGAGCGGTACCCCGTCGCAAACACTCGCCTGTACGGATGCCCGCGCGTATGGCGAGACTAATGTCAGACGCTTGTGACTTTATATCTTTCGCGCATGCGATGGCGCGGCTAAAATCGGTAAAGGTAGCGAGTACTCCGTCGCCCATTGTCTTGATTAATTTTCCGTCAAGCTATGCCAAGTTCAAAGCAGTTATAGCCTTTGGGAGGATCGGCGTCCTAACGTGCGACAATCTCGAAGCCAAGCCGCTCATATAACCATGTGAATTTCCATGATTTGTGCTGCTAGCCCGGTACCGGTTTGTAGAAACGGGCTAGCTGTTGCATTGTGACATTGCAAACCAACACCGGAGAATGAATGTCTCGAAAGCTCGCTGGAATCCTGGTGGCTGATGCAGTTGGCTACAGTTCTCGGATGGAGGAAAACGAGGCTGAAGCACTGGCCGCGCTCTCCAACTCGCGCGCGATTTTCGACGATGTTCTTGCCGAGCATCGGGGCTTGGTCATTGCTACTGCCGCGGATAGCGTCATCGCCGAGTTTCCTTCGGCGCTGGATGCCGTTCGGGCCGCTCTCGACGCTCAGGCCCAATTAGAGCGAGATGAAACAGATAGTTTTCGCTTTCGAATAGGGGTCCACTTCGGAGACGTTGTACAGCAGGACGGAACACTTCTCGGTGATGGTGTTAACATCGCCGCGCGCCTAGAACCTTTGGCGCCGAAGGGCGGGATATTGATCTCTGGCGTTGTCGCTGATCAAATTGCTGGCAAGGTCGATACGACCTTCGCGCCAGTCGGCAAGCACAAAGTTAAAAATATTGCACGCCCGATTGATTTGTATTGCTGGCCCGAAACTGCAGCGAAGTCCTACCGTCGCCGTAGACTCAAGCGTCTCTGGCCGATTGCGGCGTCCGCTTTGATCGTTTTCGTCGCTGTGTCTGCCTGGTTCGACCTACATAAAGGGGGTGATCCAGGTATGCCAACGGGTCCCAAAATCGCAGTTCTACCATTCGAAGAGGTCGGCGCCGACATGGACGAAGCCTTCTTCGCTGATGGCCTTAGCCGCGACATCAACGCTTACCTGACCAAATTCTCCAATCTGTTTGTTTTTTCTCCAAGTTCGACACGGGAGTATTCTGAGGCTGATTGCGTAACCATCCGAAGGGAGTTGAATGCAGACTTCATATTGTCCGGGACAGTCCGCCGCGCGGATGACAGCCTGAGAGTGACAACCTCATTCACGGATGCCAGGGATTGCGTACAACTGAACGCGCCTGGTCCGTTCACCCAGGATCTGTCGGCACAAAGCGTGATTGACGTGCAGATCGAAATCGCCAGAAAGGTCGTTTCCGAGATTGGGTCTGCTGACGCCCCAATATTCGACGCCAAACTCGCTCGCGGGATCGAGGAAAAGGCGCCAGAGAACCTCAACGCTTATGAATGTGTGCTGCTTTCTTACTGGTTTTACGAGAATTTCGAACCTGACCGCCATCGGCGGGCGCGCGACTGCCTTATGGGTGCGGTGAAGTCCGATCCGGACTATTCGTTAGCGTGGTCGAGGCTGGCCTTCTCTCATATCGAGGCGAAGAAATACTCCATCGATATGAAGGACAGTTGGGCCGAAGACAGTTTGCGCGCAGCACAACGCGCGATCGATTTGGATCCGGCCAATCCAGATGCTTATTACGCTTTGGCGATCCGCAGCCAGATGGTCGGAGAATCACCGGATGTATTTACGAACCACGCGCGAAAGGCGATTCAGCTAAATCCATACGATTCTTTCGTTCTGGCGGATTTGGGTACTTGGATGGCCTATGCCGGTCAATGGAATACGGGCAAAGAATGGGTAACCCGGGCCAAAGCATTGAACCCTAAACACCAGAGCTGGTGGGATTTTATTTGGCAACTGCATGCCTTTCTCCAAGACGATTTTGTGGCGTCTATTGCGTACGCTCAAACTGTGAACTTGCCCGGAAACTATATGGTACAGGCTGCGCTAACCGCTGCATACGCCATGAACGGGGACCAAGAGATGGCCAAAAGGACATTGGAGAGAGTCCTTGAATTGAAACCCGACTATGCGGATGATCCAAGACAGCCATTCCGGGCGCGAGGAATGGAAAAAGTCCTCGTGGACAAGCTCATGGAAGGCCTCGCCATGGCGGGTCTGGATATTTCGAAATAACTTCTTTGGACCTGCGGGTGCAATGAGCGCGTCCTTTGCGAACTCTGCAAGGGCAGTTTTAAGAAAACAATAGTCGCTCTGATCTGACGGATTTTGCTTCAACAGCACTGAGGTCTGTTTGGCCCGCGACTCGGGTGTTCGGCGAGAGGCCGCCTGAGTTCCTGAAAGTTGCAGTCGGATGACCGTCTCGAGCCCAAAACGGCCCTTGGAGATCTGGATTTTCCACTCCATGGCAGCAGTACTACTCGAAACCTATCCGTATAATCTGAGACCTAATGAACGTACGAAATGCTAGCCTGACCCGCGGACTGGAAGCTTTATCGGTGTCGTTAATCTTGCTAGCATTTCATTTCGGGTGAGCAATTTGTGAGGAGACTACAGATGTCTGTTTTTATGGTCGAACGCGATTTGTCTGGCATCACAATGGAGGAGCTAGCTGCCGCTCAACGACGGGCCATCGAATTCTCTGATGGCTTTAACCAGGATGGCCGATCTGTGCGCTATATCCGGACGACCTTTGTTCCGGGAGAAGACCGCTCGATGTGCCTGTTTGAAGCCGAAAGTTCGGATGACGTGGAAGAAGTAAACAAAGCAGCACAAATTCCCTATGTTCGGGTTGTAGAAGCGCTTGACTTAACGCCGTAGGCGGAACGTGACCCAAAAAGAACTTAAGGGGTACTGTGTAGCGTGCGGAAGCAGCATACCGGCAGGAGCCCGCTTTTGCCCGAGCTGCGGGGCATCGCAAATAGTGCAATGCTCCTCTTGCGGAACGGAGCTGCAGCCCAACGCTCGTTTCTGCCACGCTTGTGGCTCTCCAGCACCTCAAAATTATGGCGTGCGCGTAACGCCAAATCACTCATCGGACCGCGACCGCGGCAACGGTTCCAACTCGCGACCCGCTGATACCGAGGCCCGGAAGCACATTACGGTTCTTTTTGCCGATATCGTGGGCTCCACAAGACTAGTCGAAGGGCTGGACCCGGAAGATGCTAATAGTTTTCTGAAGCGGTCGATTGAGGGTCTAAGTCGCTGCGTAGAAGCGGCCGGTGGAGTCGTCGCTAAGACTATGGGCGATGGCATTTTCTGCGTCTTCGGAGCTCCACTGGCGCAAGAAGACCACGCCTACAGAGCATGCCACGCTGCTTTAGACATTTTGGCAGTCGCTGACCGATTAAAAACCCCTGTTGGTGGTTCGCTTCAACTGCGCATTGGCCTTAGTTCCGGAACCGCCGTTGTAAACGTCACTGAAGGTGACGGGGCAGTCACACTCGACGCGATCGGTGATGTGGTTAATGTTGCCGCACATTTAGAGGCGAAAGCTGCCCCCGGAACCGTTTTGATCACTGACTCGACGCGTTTTCTGGCCGGTCATTCCATCGAAGCGCGTCCTGTTTCTGACTTGAACGCATTTCAATTGGTTTCTGTGGGCAGCAATCCACAGGATTTGCTTCCAGAAGATGCGCTCGCTCAGTTTCCGTTTACAGGCCGCAATCGCGAGATGAACTTTCTCATGGGCGCCTGCGATCAGCTGGACGACGGCGTCGGTGATATCATTTCCGTGCTGGGAGGAGCGGGTGTTGGCAAAACGCGGCTGCTATTGGAGTTTAGTCGCCAGCTGCAACCGACAAACGCGCGCATTGCTGTCGCCTCAAACCGTGCACAAGACCATTCTGACCCCAATGCGCTTCTGCGACGCCTTGTAATGTCGTTGCTAAATATCGCTCAGGATGCCTCGCCTGATCCAGCTCAGGAGTTATCGCAGAAGCTTGCACTCCTGGATCGGACAATCGCCAAGTATGCGGACGATGTGATCTGGCTACTCATGTCAGAAAGTGAAGAGGTCGATCAGAAAGAAACCGAAAGCCGACGCTTCGCGGCGCTGAGCGCGCTAAAATTGATGTTCGAGACGCTCGCAGAACAGGGGCCTGTGATCATCCTGATTGACAATTTCCAGTGGTCTGACGCCTCGAGCAGAACGTTCCTTAAGGCAGCCTCTGGAATTGTAGACACGAAGCCACTTTTGGTTTTGTTATTCAGCCGCGAGGACCTTTCCGATTTTCGGTCAACGGCGCGGCAGGTTTTGCAAGTTAGACCGCTGGAGCACCGAGCTGCCTTGCAGTTGCTAACCGAGCACTTCGCCGACAGGCCTATTTCCAAGGACTTGATTGAAAAGATTATCACCAGAGCTGAAGGCAACCCCCGATTTCTTACTGAATTCGCCCGTCACCTGACGGAAAGCGGAAAGCACGAACCGGACAGTCAAACAGTTCAGCTGAGCATTCCTGAAAGCGTTGTCGATCTTTTCGAAGAGCGGATTGACCGCCTACCCATCGAAGCAAAACAACTTCTTCAGCTAGGCGCAGCCTTCGAAAATCCTGTCACGCTCGACACACTGCTAACGCTAACTGGGCAAAATGAAGCAGACACGCTTAATTTACTCCAACAAGTTATTGATGCCGGTTTGGTGCGCGAAAACGGCTTTCTGCCCAGCACGCTATATGCGTTCGTAAACCCCATTGTGGGTGAAGCCGCCTACAGATCCTTGCTACGCGATGAACGGCGCGAACTTCACACCACAATCTACGAGTACCTGAGGGACACGGCACGCGGACGCGCACAGGATGCCAAAATTGGTAGACAAGCATTCCGTGCCGGTTTGTATGAACAAGCCGGACGTTCGTACTTTTCCGCTGGAAAGCGAGCGGCATCTCGTCTGGCTTATACCGAATGCACTGAGCTGCTTTGTCGCGCGTTACAGTCAGAAAGCCATGTAAAAGTGCGGACGCTAGAAATAGATCAACTTGCCATCGATGCCCGCCTGATGCTGCGTGATGCCCTTTTCGCGACGTCCCAGTTTGACGAGATCGGCAAGAGACTAAATGAAGCCATGGCCATTTGTGATCGGATCCATGATGACGGACGATCGCGCCTGGTGCGGCGTCATATGATTGGCAACATGGTCGCTCAAGGTAACATTGGCGATGCCTTAACTCAGGTAAGGGCTTTAATCGTCGAAAACGAAAAGTTGGACGAGTTTCGAGAAGTTGCTGAACTCAGATTCCTGCAGGCCCAGATGCTTGCGGCTATCGGCCAATATGCCGAAGCCTTTGGATCAAGCCGTGCGGTTATGGACGCCTGCGTTAAGTATCGAGGGTCACAGCATGAGTTGTCGCCCATCACATACGCGCTTGCTCGTTTATGGTTGGTGTGGTGCGCAGCCGAACTTGGGCGTTTCGAAGAGGTCAAATTCGAGGTGCTCGACTGTCAGAATGATCTGTCACAGGATCGCCCACCGTTTTTTCGGATTCTTGCAGGCGTCGCGACTGGGGTTTTCTGGTTGCGCTTCGGAAGCAGCGAGCTGGCAGCCAATACCCTGCAATCCGTTCTACCTTTGACAAAGGATGACGAAAACGCAGCATGGTTTCATTCGGTGGCATCTCCACTTGGGTTGGCTCTGATCAGGCTTGGTCAGGCTGAAGCTGCCCTGCCCCTTCTTCAAGAAGCTGTTGTCAGAGAGGCAAGTGGTAAAGGCAGCGGGGGTCGCGGGACACAAGCGGTTCATCTTGCGTCCTGTTGGGCGGCTCTTGGGAACCTTCGAAAGGCCGAAGATCAGGCCCGGGTTGCAGTGTCGCGTGCGAGACAGAATGGGGACAACGGAATGTTGGCATACGCGCTTTGTGCTCTTGGGCGAACACTGTCTCAAAATGGTCAACAACGAGCGGCAGAGCAGTCCTTCCAAGAAGCCATGGAGTTGGCGAAATCCTGCGAAATGCTTCCACTTCAAGACGAACTTCGCAGCGACATGCGATCCGGTTAAATTCTGAAGTTAGGTGCCGAAACGTTCGTTAAATTCTTTTCTCAACCCGCTTCGGGGACAATGACGGCTTTGTCCGCAACTTCCCAGTTTGGCAGCTTTGCAGCGAAGGACCGGTTTAGGTTTCGCCATTTTCTGTACCCCGAATGACAGGAAACGGGAATTTCGCTGCGTCGCCGCAAAGCCGATGCTGCCGGTGCGAGCGGATGCTGCGTAATAGATGGCGGCGTGAGCAAAAGGCAGAAACGTTCGCTTAGCGGAACTTCGGATAATTTTTGGGAATGACCGCCTTTCGATGAAAGCAGACATTCAAGCCGACAAAGTCGGGGCGATGTTGTGCGATGTCTGCTTTCACCAAGACCGGACGTTCAGCAAAATCGGGCTAACTACCGCTTCGCGGACGAAGCGAGCTTTCGCTGCGGCTGCGCCAATGTCGGCTTGTGTGCGGTGCAGGAAAATCCATACTGTTGTTGGATCGGCCAAGGCCGCGCTCTTTTGTAGATGGGAATGCTTATGAAGTTCGTTTTGTCGACCGCAGTTGTTCTATTTGCCATGCCTCTGTCTGCGTTTGCTCAAGATCACGGACATAACCATGGTGATACGCCGTATGCTGGTTTCGAGGCACGTGAGATTAAAAGTCTATCCGACCAAGACATAGCGGAACTTCGCCGTGGTGGCGGCTGGGGACTGGCTCTTCCCGCTGAGTTGAACGGCCTTCCTGGCCCGGCCCACCTGCTGGAACTTCAAGAAGAACTTGCGCTTTCTAGCGATCAAGTAGCTGCAATCACTATGATGTTTGAAGAAATGCGAGCGGAAGCCATCATGGTCGGCGAGCGATTTATTTCAGCTGAAGCGGCCGTGAGCGCCGCTTTCGAAAATGCTGAAGTTTCGCGGGAAGAGCTCACGGGGCTCTTGGCTACCGCCTCTGAAGCCAGAGCTGCTTTGCGTTTGGTTCATTTGTCGAGACACCTCGCAACACCCGCTCTTCTTAGCGATGAGCAAATCCGCAGATACAGCGTATTGCGAGGCTACTCAGATGATCCATGCGCTAATGTCCCGCAAGGGCACGATCCAACCATGTGGCGGCGACACAACGGTTGTGATGAGTAGGCGTCTAGAAGGCACCGCTAGATCGACCCGAGATAGTAACCGATGGCCTCTGCCAATTCGGTTTCTTCGTAGCCGAAATGGGAGCGTACAACCTCTTCCAGTTTTCTAAATGTGGCGGTTGCCTGAATGAAATTCGTATCTGAAGGGTCTTCCACCAACATTTCAGCTGCACGTCCTAGGCGGATGATTAACTCGTGGACCACCTCATGCTCTGACTTCAATTTGGCCACTATTTCGCGGAACTTTCCTCCGCCAGCTGCCTCGATCCGGGGGAACATGTCAGAGGATTCAATGTCGTGGTGGAACTTGAGTACTTGGCATTCGCGCCCGCAAAGCGATCCGAATACTCGAAAATTTTCAGACATGTCGAGTGAAAGCACGATCTGCTTCAGGTGCTCAGGCGGAGTGTCCCGCGCTTCGATCCGTGCCAGAACGGCGCCGATTTGGGCCATCTCCATAAGATAATGCCGGTGGATTGCGGCGAGTTGTCGGCCTTGTTCACGGTGTATTTCTGTTGCGTCCGGCACTGGCGGCGCTTTAGGTCGGGCAGCCTCGTCGAGGCTGAGTTCATTCAGCAATTGGGTAGAAAGGTCAGTCATAATGGACAAGAAAAGCCTTACTCACGCCAAGTCAAGGGCGGCAGCTTCGGGCTCGTAGCCGCCAACTGACCGTGCAGCAATCCGCTTATCGGCGGCTTCCCATAACCCGACTTTCAATCGAGCTGATAGAAACGCCTGTCAGCGTGGTGCTGATGTCTGGGCCTGGAGGGAGGGTTGGAGGGCAAATCATGCCTAGAGTTCAACTTCCTGCAACCACATCGAAGCGCAGGGCCTGGAACAAGGACCGCATCATCGGCCAGAAGCGACCGCTGCTGCCGAAACAGGTTTGGGCAATCCGCGCTCGCCTAGAGTTGGCTAGAAATCTTCGCGACCTCGCTTTGTTTAACGTCGCTATCGACAGCAAGCTGCGCGGCTGCGATCTGGTTCGGCTGACAGTGAAAGACCTGGTAAGCAGCGAGCGTGTCCGTGAACGCGCGACCGTAGTTCAAAGCAAGACCGGTCGGCCGGTTTAGTTTGAACTGACTGAAAACACGCGAGATTCCGTGACAGATTGGGTACACTCTCCTGAGATGGTGCGGTGTACGTTCATGTTTCCGAGCCGATTTCACGACCGCCGGCATATCTCGACGCGCCAATACGGGAGGTTGGTGCGCGACTGGGTGACCGCGATCGGGCTTGAACCGAGCGGCTATGGCACTCATTCTCTGCGCCGGACGAAAGCGTCGGAAATTTATCGCAAAACCGGCAATTTACGAGCCGTGCAACTCTTGCTCGGCCATACCAAGGTGGACAGCACCGTGGGCTACCTCGGCGTCGAGCTCGAAGACGCTCTGAGCATCGCTGAAAAGATCGACCTCTGAACAGAAGTGGCGGGCGGCGTTTGCCGTTCGTCACTGCAGACCGGACCGGCCGCAAAACTTCTGCCAACGGGGTGTTTGAGCCCAAAGCCGCCATTCATCCGACGTTAGCGCGCCGCTACGCAGCGAACGACTGCTCTGGGCCCAAAGCAAACGTTGCCTTTTCGAAGATCTCAGGGTCACCCAGCACAGTCGCAAGTAGTGCAGCACCTTCCAGCGTCGCGAGCACTTCTAGTGCGTCAGAAGGCGGATCCTCGCTGTCGGGAAATGCGCTGACAAGTCGATCGATCAATGCTGCAAAGAACATTTTTACCGCCTCCGCAACCGGTTCAGGCAGACCTCCGCTTTCAGCGGCGAGCAGTCCGCAAAGGCACATCTTTCCGTCCTGGCGCAAGCTTTCCGCGAATAGTTCGCGTAGTCGCTCGACACGCGCGTCAGACTCGCATTCGTTCAGTGTCTCTAGGAAACGGGACGTGTAGTTTCTGGCCAGTCGAGCGACCAGATCGGCCTTGGTCGGGAAGTAATGATGTACGCCTGCGCTGGTCAGCGCTGTGTCACGCGCAAGGTCTCGGAACGAAAAGCCGTTGTAGCCGCCAGTGCGGACCCGCGCCTCGGCGGCGACGAGGATTTTCTCTTCTGATGTCATACCATCACCCTCGACAATTCTTGCCGCGCTGCATCCATGGCTTCTAGGGCGCCTTCGAGGAAACCACCGTGCGACGGTGCGGTTTCAGTTCCTGCAAAGATCACCCGCCGAGTGGGATTCAGTTTGCTATACAAAGGATGGGAGCTAAGCGGCTCGAGGTCGGCAGATGTGGCGGTTGCCATGTCGGCGCTCCAATCTTTGACGAATACGCCGCGCGGCTTGGCTGCTTTGGGGCCAAACAGGCGGACCAGTTGCGCCACCGCGAGCGCTTCGAACCTGGACTGCCGGGCCGTACCGGGCATGGCAAAGCCGAACAGAGCACCCTCGGTCCCGTCCATGGGTGACGCGTCATGGATTTCAGCCAGCGGACCTTGATGAGAGATTGCGTCGCCATTCAGACCCGCGTCGCGCCAGAATGGGGTGTCGTAAACAGCAACGAGTTTGGCATGCCCGGCCATCCAAGTTGGAACATCCGGAACGACCACCCCCATCTGTGCAGCGAGGCGCGGGGGCAACGCCAAAACCACGCAGTCGGCGCGCAATGAAAACCCGTTTCCGCTCAAAGTCACGAACTCGTTTTCTTCGATCACTCGCCGAACTGGGCGGCCAAGGCACAGCGTATCACCAAGCTTTTGGGCAAGGGCGTCGGTTATCTGAGCGAGTCCGCCTGAAACGCGAAGCGCGCCACCCATGCTAGCGAAATCGAAGTCACGACGCACATTTCCCTGTTTATCCTCGAATGCCAATCGTCCATCGCTGTGTTGTGGAAATGCTCTCAGCCCAAGCTTGTCCAGAAGGGCCAGCATGCGGTGGTTGTGCGGCCAGATCCAAGCAGGGCCGAGGTCATAGCCGCCCTGTGAGAGAACGCGACCGCCTACGCGGTCTCGCGCCTCCAGCAAAATTACGTCGCGCCCTTCAGGCTTCAGCGCATGCGCCAAAGCGAGGCCGGACAACCCCGCGCCGACGATGGCAATCTCTGCTTCTGGCTTCATGCCGCGCTCCCTGCGACGTGACGAAGGTGCCCGGTCTTGATCCAGACTCGCGCCCCGTCAGCGCCAGCGGTCGCCTCGAATCTCGCTCCGACGGGTAGGCGTAGCCAATCCCAACGGGACAGGGTATCTCCACCCTCGTTCAGGTCCCCATCGATCACAAAAATCTCAAGCCCGCCGGAGGCATCCAGCGAGCGTACTGTATCGGCATCCCAGTGTTCCATTGCTACAGTTTCACGTACATCTGTGTGAAGAGGCAACCTGGAGACACCATCTTCTGCTTCAATCCAGCTTCCCTTGTCGCTGTCGATCTGGACCTGATTGCGATCGTTTGCATCGAATTGGTGTAACTTTACTAGAATTGTCGCGCCGTCCTGTGCTGCGGGTGTATGAGATGAGGTCGGCGGGTTCCGCACGTAGGAACCAATTGGAAAATCACCGTCCTCGTCCTGAAAAATACCTTCGAGCACTAGGTATTCTTCGCCTCCGTCATGCGTGTGGGCAGAGAAGGCGCTGCCAGGCGCGAAACGGACGATGGTGGTGGCACGAGCTACTTCCTCTCCAATTCGGTCAAGCATCTTACGCTCAACTCCGGGCATCGGGGAAGCGACCCATTCGTTCTCTTTAAAACGTACAAGGGTGCGTTCATTGAAGTCGGCATTCACGCGCATGGTTTGGTCACCTTTCAGTGTCACTGTGTCTGTGCAAATTTGCTCACTTACCTACTGATAGGTAGGTTGTTTCTCGACGCCACTTTCGCAACGGAGATCACACGTTCGTGAAGCATTGATGGAAACGCCGCGATTGGCGGCTTAGTCCGCGACTCGGACATAGCTTGGTTTTTCGCCACCGTCCGCTCATACGCGGAGCAGCCATTCATGGTGGGAGTTTCGAAAATTTCACAGTAAACGTCGGCTTAGCGCATCTTTTCAGTCATCTGAGAAAAACGGTCAGATGACCATGTCGAGCCCAAAGCGGTCTCTCAAAAGTGAAAATTGACACCTCAGTTACCATGCCTCGATGCGATCCAATTTTATGCTAAAGTAAGCTGGTACCAAGTAGAGATTGTTTGTTCGGAGCAGCAGAGATGGAACGCAAATTAGCGGCCATTCTGGCCACTGATATAGTCGGTTTCGCCGGGCTGGTATCACGCGATGAAATTGGGACATTAGTTAAGTTGGTTCGCCTAGAACGTGAAATCATCGGTATGCAAGTGGAAGCAAACCGAGGCCGAGTATTTAAGTCTACTGGCGATGGGTTTCTAGCTGAGTTCTCAAGTGTCTTCGAGGCGGTCAATTGTGCAATTAACATACAAAGGGCGTGCGCGCGCGAAGCACGCCAGTCGAACAGTAACGACCCTCTCATCTTACGCGTCGGCGTTTCTCTCGGTGATGTCGTTGTACACGGCGAAGATATTCTGGGAGAAGGCGTAAACACTGCCGCGCGGCTAGAAGCAATTGCAGAACCGGGTGGAATTGCGGTCTCAGCAGAGGTAATGGCGCAAATAGCTGGCAAGATAGATCTTCCGCTGGTGGATTGCGGTCACAAAAGACTCAAGAGCACTGATAGTCCAATACATGTCTACATGACCGTTTCAAAACCCGGAGAAGAAGGAGGTTTTCTGGATTTTGATGAAGATGAATTGGCCAAAACCTTAGTAACTGGTGGCTGCATCTGTGGGTCGGTCCGCTATGAAATAAACGCACCTGCTATAAGCACAGGTTATTGCCATTGTAGTTGTTGCAGAAAATTTTCTGGATCAGCAGTTAATGCATGGGCGGCCTTTCCCGCTTCTGCTGTTCGATTTCTCACCGAGGAACCTCGATACTTCTCAACTACGCCAATTGCAAATCGTGGCTTTTGTACCAAATGTGGGGCCAGTTTGACTTACAAGCTCGTGAAGCCTCGAGAAACGGCCTATCTGGTTTTACATACTTCGAGCCTCGACCAACCAGAAAACTTTGCTCCATCAGTCCACTCCGGAATAGAAAGCAAAATGCCGTGGTTTGATATTTTGGATGATTTACCTCGCACAAGGTCTGCAGACTCCAGAGTTTTGCAAGAAGCATGGTCAAGTGTTGGCCTACCAGACCCTGAAACTTGGGGACCTTTAGCTAAGCCGCCTGAGGTTTTTTAGTGGTCGAGCGATTTCTGCTTCGTCCGCAGAGTGGTCGCTCGTACCAACTTCCGCGAATGACCGCTTCGAGCCCGAAGCGGCCACTTACGGCAGCGTCAAATGAGTGCTTAGCACGTGACTTGAAAAATCGAGCGCTATAGAAATGTCACATCTACAATTCCTGCATTGCGACACCGGGAGCGATTTTTGATGCCACACTTTCTGAGCATTCTTGCGCTGACCAGCCTTGCGTTTTCAGCCGGATCTGCGAGCGCCCAAGACATCGCCGATACGATTTATACCGGTGGTCCGATACTTACGATCAACGACGAAGCGCCAACCGCAGAAGCAGTTGCGGTGAAAGACGGTCGCATTCTTTCCGTGGGGACGCTCACTGATGTGATGGCGCAACAGGGCGACGAAACCGAGATATTCGACCTGGAGGGACGAACGATGGTCCCCGGTTTCATCGACAGCCACGGGCATGTTGTTTTCGGTGGCTTACAAGCGTTGTCGGCTAACCTGCTGGCGCCGCCCGACGGCGAGGTGACCGATATCGAAAGTCTGCAAAATACACTGCGGGACTGGGTTGAAGAGAACAGCGCCGCTGTAGAAGAAGCTGGCGTGATAATCGGCTTCGGCTACGACAATGCTCAACTTGCGGAACAACGACACCCAACTCGTGAGGACCTCGACGCCGTGTCGGACCAGCTTCCCATCATTATTGTGCACCAGTCCGGCCATATCGGTGTGGCGAACTCCAAGACGCTTGAGATAGTAGGCTATGATGCATCAACGAAAGACCCCACAGGCGGCATTATCCAGCGCGGCGCAGGTGGTGAGCCAAATGGGGTTCTGGAGGAGTATGCGTTTTTTGGGGCGCTGGTTCCCGTCTTGTCGCAACTCGGACCGGAGGCCTTCGCAGCATTTGCAGTTGCCGGCTCTGAACTCTGGGCAAGTTTCGGCTATACTACCGGGCAAGATGGCCGGTCTTCTGGTTCAAGCGTGGAGACGCTGAAGGCCATGGCGAGCGAAGGTCGGATACCGATCGACGTTGTAGCATACCCCGACGTTCTTGAGGCAAGAGAATACATTAGTGAGAATGTCTCCCGAGAGTACGATAACGGCATTCGCGTCGGTGGCTGCAAACTGACCATTGATGGATCGCCGCAAGGCTTTACCGCGCTAAGGGACCGCCCTTACTACGATCCGATCGGCGACTATCCGGCAGGCTATGCGGGTTATGCTGCGGTTACCATGGAGAAGGTCCAAGAGGCGGTGAACTGGTGCTTCGAGAATAATATACAGATCATCACGCACGCGAATGGCGAAGGCGCTTCCGACATGCTGATCGCGGCACTCCACGCTGCGCGCGATCAATACGGTGATCCGGGGAACCGGCCGGTGCTCATCCATGGTCAGTTTTTGCGCGAGGACCAAGTCGACGCTTATAAGGAACTGGGCGTGTTCATGTCACTGTTCCCGATGCACACATTTTATTGGGGCGACTGGCATCGCGACCGAACCGTGGGCCCGGTAAATGCAGAGAATATCTCACCAACAGGGTGGCTGGTTCAAAGAGATATGATGTTCGGTTCGCACCATGATGCGCCGGTGGCTTTTCCGGACAGTATGCGCATTCTCGACGCGACGGTGACGCGCCGGACACGATCGGGAGACATTCTTGGCCCGAATCAACGTGTTGATGTCGTGACAGCCTTGAAGGCTTTAACAATCTGGCCAGCCTGGCAACATTTTGAGGAAGACGAAAAAGGATCAATCGAGGTCGGCAAACTCGCGGATTTTGTGCTGCTAGCGCAGGACCCTACTGCCATTGATCCTGAAAAACTGGATGAGAACCGCGTGGTTGCCACGATTAAAGAAAACGATGTGATCTTCGAAGCGAGTGGAGAGACTAAAGAAGGTAACATCCGAATGTCGCCTTTCATGAGCGACCCGGTGACCGCACACATGTTCCTTCACGCCATGTATCAAGGAACTGGAGTAGAGGCACCCTGGCTTCAGCGGCCCGCTTACCGTTTCCCGTGAATGCAAGAAAAGCCGCTCGCACGAGTGTTAGCGATGTCTCCTTCGTCCGCGTAGCAGACATTCACTGAAATCTGCTGAACGTCTGCACCGAGCCCAAACTAGCCAAGTTTTGCGCTTTGTTCGAGCGGCTGCTTTATCCCTTTCCCAAGCCCTCGGCCCGGTCGCGGCAGGCGGTCATTGCCTTTGCGATCACGTCCCCAAAGCCGTTCTCCTGCATCGAAACAATAGCCGCATAGGTTGTCCCGTTGGGCGATGTGACACGGGCTCGAAGATCTTCCGGCGCATTTCCCTTTGTGGCCATGGTGGCAGCGCCAAGCGCAGTTTGCAGGGTCAGCGCCTTAGCATCCTCCGGGCGCAGACCCAAGGCGGTGCCGGCCCTGATCATCTCTTCGATCATCAGGAAATAATAGGCTGGGCCGCTGCCCGACACTACCGTGACAGCATCCAGAAGGTCTTCACGCTCAACGGCGACGCAAATGCCGAAGGCCTCGATGATGCCTTTCGCCGCTACACGCTGTGCTTCGGACGCGCGCTCGTTAACGTAAAGCCCCGTCGCCCCCAGACCAAGCAGGGCTGGTGTGTTGGGCATGGTGCGCGCGATGGCGACCGGCCCGAAGAGACCTTCGAGCGTTGCAATTGTGACCCCGGCGGCAATGCTCACGATCAACTTGCCAGACAGATCTGCATCCATCTGTTTGGCCACAGCAGCAATGACCTGAGGTTTGACAGCTAGCACGATGATGTCAGCGGCAGCGGCGCTGGCCACTTCGTCTGTCGTCGTGACGCCGTGCTGTGCTGTTAGCCGGTCCCGCTGATCCGCGTTCGGGTCGACAACCGTGATCCGCGAGGGCGCCCACCCACTGGCGATCATTCCGCCAATGATGGCCGACACCATATTGCCGCCGCCGATGAAAGCTATGTTGTCCATGGCTCAGAAGCTCGTGATGACGGTTGCGCCGATGGACTGGAACTTGTCCATGTTCATCAGCGCCTCCGGGGCAGCGTCGATGCTGATCTTGTCGCTGACAAGACGGGCCGGGTCCAACTTGCCGCTCTCGACCATATCGAGCATCGCACCGTAGCGGTGCGCCTGCATCCCATGAGAGCCGAGCAACTCGATCTCCTGGCCCACGATCTTGGGCATTGGCACGGCTGGGGCAGCGTGATCGCCTAGCATCAGACCGACCTGGATGTGCTTGCCCCGTGGCCGCAGGCATAGGATCGAATTGGTCATTGTTGCGGGATGACCAAGCGCATCGAGCGAGGCATGTGCGCCGCCTTTTGTGATCTCTTTGATCGCCTCGACCACGTCGCCCTTGCCGTCAATGGCCGCAACAGCGCCAAGCTCTTTGGCCAGCTCCAGCTTGGCCGGATCGAGGTCCAACCCGATCACATTCGCCCCCGCCGCGCTGGCGATCATCACAGCCGACAGTCCGACGCCACCGCAGCCATGCACAGCCACCCACTGGCCAGCGATGACATTACCCTGGTCGATCACGGCCCGAAACGATGTGGCAAACCGGCAGCCCAGGCTGGCAGCGGTGGCGAAATCCATCGCCTCGGGCAGAGCGACCACGTTCAGGTCAGCCTGATGGATCGGCACATATTCCGCAAAGCTGCCCCAATGGGTGAAGCCCGGCTGCTCCTGATGCAGACACACCTGCTGGTGACCGGCATGGCACTCGCCGCACGATCCGCAGCCACAGATGAACGGCACTGTGACCCGGTCTCCCACCTTCCAGTTCTTAACGTCCTTGCCAACCGCCTCGACCACACCGGCCAGTTCGTGACCGGGGATGTGCGGGAGCTCAATGTCACTGTCGTGACCCATCCACCCGTGCCAGTCGCTGCGACAGACACCGGTGGCTTCGACCTTGAGGACGACCCCATGCGGTTCCGGAGACGGGTCGGCCACGCTCACGACCTTGGGGGCTTCTTGGAATTTTTCGAACAGGACAGCTTTCATGGCAGGATCTTTCGGTTGTATCGACTGGTTAAGTTGAAGCTATCACACGGCGACGAAATTACCTTGCTATTCTGCCCTTCATTGTGATTACTTTGAGCAGAAAGCCCTCAACCTGAGTTCATATTGAGGAAAATCTTCCCTTGGACAGCATCGACACAGTGAACGCACAGATTCTCGAATTGCTTCAAAGCGACGGGCGCATGACGAACGCCAAACTGGCTGAGCACCTGAACATGAGCGAAACCCCCTGCTGGCGACGGCTCAAGAAACTGGAAGAGGCGGGCATTATCGAGGGCTACCAGGCACACCTCAATCGTCGAAAGCTCGGGCTCGGCGTGATGGCCTTCGTTCAGCTAAGCTGCTCAGAGCACGATCAGGCCGCGACCGCCGAGTTCCAGCGCATTATCGAGGTCACGCCCAATATTCTCGCCTGCCACAACACCACGGGCGAGGATGATTTCCTGCTCATCGTGGTCGCGCGCGATCTGGACGACTACAGCGCGTTTGTTGACAGCACGTTGCGGCGTCTGCCTGGTGTGACAAGCATTCGTTCGAATCTGTCACTCAAAGAGATGAAGGCTTCGAGCAAGCTGCCTGTGTGTGGTTCAGAGCGATGATCAATGCTCCACTCCGACAGCAGACATTCGTGCGAAGGGATTGAAAGGCAGCTTGGTCCGCAAACCGGCTGTTCAACTAAACTCATTGAATGGCGGAACCGAGCCAAAGTGACCAATGATTGATGTTGCGGAGCGTGTTACCCTCCACTTTTTTTGAGCGAGCGCCAAAGGTATGACACCTTCTAGGCACACACGACTACCAAACAGTTTTGTGAGAGAGGAAAACGGGACGGTGCTACAACTTAATCGTTCCCCAGCAGTTCACAGTTATCTTATTGCGATTTTTGTCGCCGTCGTAGTTCCGATGGGTTTGGGCTACCTATTGTTCAGAACAAATCCCTCAGCTTGCTACGATAGCCCGTGCCTGCTGCCGCTGCTTTTGATGATCGTGCCGCCGTAGCTTGGTTACTTTCACACTGTTAAATGAACCACTTGGAGGCTTTCCATTTCTCTGCGCACGATCGACCAATTTTCGTGCAATCTAAGTGGGACTTGCGTGGGCGTTGCACCGGGCATTAGGAACAAGAAAGGTAGAGACAGGGAGTTGGGGAATGACGGACGCTTCCGTTTTAGTGATCGGGCTCGGCTCGATGGGCTTTGGGATGGCTCAAAGTTGTTTACGCGGCGGCCTCGCGACTTACGGCGTAGACACGAACGCAGAGGCCGAAGCGCGCTTTGCTGAAATAGGTGGGGCGTTGCTTACCGCCGATCAGGACCTGGATGAATTCGACGTAGCGGTAGTCGTGGTACTGAATGCTGCGCAACTTAATGCAGTGCTGTTCGGTCCTGAAGGTATCGTGCCGCAGATGCGCGCTGGCTCCGTTGTAATCGCCTGTCCAACCGTCGCACCATCCGTTGCCCGCAAGATGGCCGCGCAATGCGCCGACAGCGGAGTTCACTACCTCGATGCTCCGATATCAGGCGGCTCTTTGAAGGCAGCCGAAGGTAAACTTTCGATCATGGCTTCTGGATCGACTGAAGCTTTTGCCGCCGCTCGTCCTGTTCTGAACGCGACCTCTACAACGGTCTTTGAGCTCGGCACCGAACCCGGTAAGGGATCGGCGATGAAGGCGGTGAACCAACTTCTCGCAGGGGTCCACATCGCTACTATGGGTGAGGCGATGGCATTCAGCATGACCCAAGGCATTGCCCCTCAAACCTTTCTCGATGTCATCAGGCAGTGCGCCGGAAGCTCGTGGATGCTGGAAAACCGCGCACCACATGTGATCGATGGGGATTACACCCCGCGTAGCCAAGTGAACATTTGGCCAAAGGATCTCGGTATCGTTCTGGACATCGCGCGTGATGCCGGCTTCAGTGCACCAATCACAGCGGCCGCGCTGCAGCAGTATATGGTGGCCGTAGGTATGGGGTTGGGAGCCGAAGACGACGCTGCTATCACAAAAGTTTACGCCCGAAATGCAGGACTCAAACTTCCTGTCACGGATAGCTAATCAAGGGAGCTTTTTATGCGGGTTCTGATCCTGGGCGCAGGCGGAATGATCGGTCTTAAGCTGGCGCATCGCCTCGTCGCCGAGGGGCAACTTGCAGGACAGACGATTGAAGAGATGGATCTCGTGGATCTAGTGGCACCTTCGGCACCGTCGGGCGAAATGCGGTGCCACTGTCACGCCGTAGATATTACCAAGGACGGTGCGATTGATAACCTGATCGCAAAACGGCCCAACTTAATTTTCCACCTCGCCGCTATGGTCTCTGGGGCCGCTGAGCAAGATTTTGATGGCGGCTATCGAGTGAACTTGGACGCCAGTCGCGAATTGTTTGAGGTAATCCGGCACGCTCACGAGTTAGACGGCTACACTCCCCGTCTTGTTTTTGCCTCTTCTCTCGCCGTCTATGGCGCGCCACTTCCTGACCCAGTGCCTGACGATCAGCTACGAGCTCCTCAGACAAGCTATGGTACGCAGAAGGCTATCGTGGAGCTTTTGCTCGACGATTACACACGACGCGGGTTCTTAGACGGGATCGGCCTGCGCTTGCCCACTATCGTGATACGCCCCGGCGGGCCCAATGCTGCTGCCTCAGGCTTCTTCTCAGGCATACTTCGCGAGCCACTAGCGGGGCTGCCCAGTAGATTGCCAGTAAGCCACAGTGTGAAGCACTGGCTGGCAAGCCCGCGGGCGGCGGTTGGCTTCTTAATCCACGCTGCTGGACTAGATAAAGAGGCGGTCGGACCGCGTCGGACAATAACTATGCCCGGCGTCGCCACCACTGTGGGTGGGCAGATAGAGGCACTCGAGCGCGTCGCGGGCCCCGAGGCAACGGCGCTAATCGAACATGTTCCAGACCCCTCGATCGCCGAAATCATCGATGCTTGGCCTCGCGCATTCAAGGCTGAGCGCGCGGCGGCGCTTGGATTCAGAGCTGAAAGTTCGGTCGACGACTTGATCACTGTCTACCTCGAAGAAGATGCGCCAGGCGGGGTCGGGCTATGACCACGTTAATGGGTTGCATTGCAGACGATTTCACTGGAGCGACTGACCTTGCTGGTCTCTTGGCACGAAGTGGACATTCGGTAAGCCTGCGTATCGGGGTGCCGGAGGGTTCACCCAATGACGCTGCAGCTTTCGAGGTTGTCGCGCTCAAGTGCCGGACTGCGCCTGTACCCGATGCGGTGGCCGAATGCCGCGCCGCGTTGCGCTGGCTGCAGGAAGCGGGCTCCAGACAGATCTTTTGGAAATACTGCTCAACTTTCGACTCGACGGCAGAGGGCAATATCGGGCCTGTTGCTGAAGCGCTGATGAACGATCTTGGTGCGAAGCAGACAATTTATTGTCCAGCATTCCCCGAAAACGGGCGATCGATTTTTATGGGCCACCTCTTTGTTGGTCGGCAGCCATTGCACGAAAGCCCAATGAAAGATCATCCTTTGACACCGATGCGCGATAGCAACCTGCTGCGATTGCTGACGCCGCAGGTGACGAAACCTGTGGGGCTCGTGGACAGGCTGACTGTTGAACGTGGTGTTGCAGCAGTGCGCGCAGAACTCGCCGCTTTGGCAGCAGAAGGCGTGGCAAATGTGGTGGTGGATGCCGTGGCCGACGCCGATCTCCATGTAATCGCCGAGGCGTGCCTCGATATGCCGCTTCTAACAGGAGGAAGTGCCGTAGCGATGCCATTGCCTGCCCTTTTGCAAAAACAGGCCGGAGCGGCACCCCCTACTACAGCCCATCTCCGCCCCAAGATCGACGCGCCAAGCATTGTCTTGTCGGGCAGCTGCTCAGCCATGACTAGAGCTCAGGTTGCGCAGTATGCAGCTCATGCCCCGCACTACCGTCTGGATCCTCTTGATCTTGCTGAAAACGGGATTTCCGATGCGTTGAACTGGTTGATGCAGGTGCCCTTGAATGAGGCGCCTATGTTGTATGCTACTGCTGATCCCAAAGATGTGGGCGCCGCACAAGCAAAGTTAGGCGTGGCCGAAGCTGGCCGCGTGGTTGAAGTGGCTATTGCAGAACTTGCCAGCGCCGCTCGGGAAGCCGGACGGCGACGATTTGTAATAGCAGGCGGGGAGACCTCTGGCGCCGTCACCAAGGCGCTTGGCGTGACACGACTGGACATTGGTGAGGAGATAGCTCCAGGTGTGCCGTGGACTTACGCCGAAAGTGGAGGCTCTCTGATTGCATTGACGCTTAAATCCGGTAACTTTGGACAGCCCGGTTTTTTTGCCGAGGCGGTGGCTAAACTGGAGGCAGAATGAGCGATACGGTCCTCCGTGAGCAGATCTGCAATCTGGCAAAGTCTATGTTTGACAGGGGTTTGACAGGTGGCAGCACCGGAAATATTTCGGCGCGCACCTCCGAAGGCGGCCTTCTGGTGAGCCCCACAGGTACTAGCTTTGGCAGGCTTGATCCCGCACGGCTTAGCCATTTCGACACACATGGAAAATTGGTCGGGGGTGACCCACCAACCAAGGAAATGCCCCTGCATTCGGCTTTTTACGAAAGCCGGTCGACAGCAGGTGCAGTCGTGCACCTACATTCTTGTCATTCAGTTGCATTATCGATGATGCCAGACGTTGATCCGGATAACTTTCTGCCGCCCCTCACACCTTATGCAATCATGAAACTTGGAAAGGTGCGCCTTCTGCCATTTTTCCTACCTGGCGACCCTGCAATGGGCGACGCCGTTAGGGGGCTCGCTGGCAAGCGTTCGGCGGTGATGCTCGCGAACCACGGGCCCGTTGTGGCCGGAAAGGACGTGGAGGCTGCGTGCAATGCCATTGAAGAGCTAGAGGGCACGGCGCGTCTCGCACTTCTGACACGGGGAATGAACGCGCGCATTCTGACGGATGACCAAGTGCGCGACGTTGTAGAGAGGTTTGACGTAGAGTGGGACGATTAAGATTTTCGGCCAATCTCGGGTTTCTCTGGACAGATCGATCCCTCACTCGTGCAATACACGCGGCCAAGGCTGCTGGCTTCGACGCAGTAGAGCTGCATTGGCCCTATGAAACAACCTCTACCGAAGTCGCAGGGACTTTGCGCGATTTGGGTATTCCCTGCTTAGGGCTGAACACACGACGAGGTGATGTCGCGAGTGGTGAGAACGGCTTGGCCGCTTTGCCAGGGCGCGAGGCAGAAGCCCGTGCAGCTATTGACGAGGCGCTGGCTTATGGTGCCGAAATCGGGGCGGCCAACGTGCACGTCATGGCGGGATACGCTGAAGGAAATGACGCAAACACTACGTTCATTGCCAACCTGACATATGCTTGTGAGAGCGCCGCAGCCAGGGGTATGTGCATCCTAATCGAACCACTCAACCGTCACGACGCCCCCGGCTATTTTCTCAAGACGACGGGTCAGGCACTATCAATTATCGAAAAGGTCGGCCACAACGCCCTGCGACTAATGTTTGATTGCTACCATGTGCAGCGGACCGAGGGTGACATAAGCTGTCGGTTGACGGAACTTATGCCCCACATTGGTCATATTCAGATCGCCTCCGTCCCGGACCGGGGTGCGCCCGATCACGGCGAAATCGACTTTGCTCACGTCTTCGCCCTGCTTGATAAGCTTGGTTACGACCGTCCCATAGGCGCGGAGTACAAGCCCCAAGGTGATACCGAAGCCAATCTCTCATGGCTAGGACGTGCAAGATAGGTGCTGTCCTCCAAAGGGGTGACGCCGAAATGAGCGTTCGGTGCTGTCAGACGAATTCGAACCAGTCTCAGTTTGCCGCGGAAACCGCGAACCTATCCGGAACAAAGTTGACGCCATTCGGCAAGAGCAGCGGCGCGGTTCATCTTGAAATTGGATCTGGAGTAGAGGCTGCGCTCCGAGTTGAAGAGGTTAAGGACAGAGGCGTGGACGGACGCGAATTTATGCAAACT
>NZ_JAIUZS010000013.1:0-32601 GCF_020171505.1 Ruegeria profundi
AGTTTGCATAAATTCGCGTCCGTCCACGCCTCTGTCCTTAACCTCTTCAACTCGGAGCGCAGCCTCTACTCCAGATCCAATTTCAAGATGAACCGCGCCGCTGCTCTTGCCGAATGGCGCGGTCTCTGTGCGGAATAAGGGGCAGTGGCCCTGGCCTATCTGAGACTAGTTCGAATTAGTCTGGCACCACCCCGCGGCCTATTAGTCCGCGCAGCCGCCGTTGGTCATTTCAGGACAAGTTGCAAGCCCGACAAAAAGTGTCGGATGACCGAGTCGAGCCCAAACCTACCGAGTTGCCGCAGGATAGCGAAAGTCCAGTATCAGGCAGGTGGTCAAAAAGGTCAAAGCGCAGGTAGTTTGCCGAGGGCCTGCGGCATAAGTTTCTTCAGCAGCAACGGTCATACGCTGACTGTGACAAACAAATCCGTCTTTGGCACTTGGCTGACTGGGGCATGCACGGACAGGTTGCAGAAGACTGTGCCTTCCGCAACTGCTCGCGGGGCTCGCTCAGACTAGATGTAAACTTTTTTCCGCCACTCTGCTATGTTTGCGTCCAGGAGGATGGGAGCCGATGCAGTTCAAAGATTTTGCTATTGCAGAAGAAACCGGTTGGTCAGAGGACTCGCGCGCAGATGCTTATATTGATCTTTTCGCCCCGGTTTCCGACCAACTGATCCCCCATCTCACGAGCGCAGTGAAAGTCGCCCCAGGCAAGGTTGTCTTAGACCTGTGTTGCGGGCACGGAAATGCCGCAGCAGCGCTTTCCGATGCGGGCGCGACGGTGATTGGCCTAGACTTTTCGGCGGCGATGCTTGCGCGGGCGCGCCAACGCGTCCCATCGGCTTCGTTTGTCGAGGGTGACGCCAGCCACCTACCATTTGAAGACGATCATTTCGACGCTGTTGTCTGCAACGTAGGCTTCGGCCATCTGCCCGATCCAGATGCGGTGCTCTCGGAAATCGCCAGAGTTCTGCGCCGCGGTGGCATGGCGGCCATGACATCGTGGCGCGAGCCAGAGGTGTCACCGACGTTTCAGATCGTATTCAGCGCTGTAAAGGCACATGGCGACCCATCGCTTGCACCGCCCGCACCTGATTTTCACCTGTTTTCCAGACGATCACTCGCGAAGGAGGCTCTCAAAGCCGCGGGGTTCTCCAGCCCGGAGTTCACCGATATCGACGCCGAATTCCATTTCGCCGATCCAGGCGACTTTGTAGACGTCTTCGAACATGCCACCGTTCGCGCAGCAATGTTGATTGGCGCGCAGACACCTGCAGCCCGGGCGGCTATTCGGGATGCAATGATGGCCAAGGTCGCGTCCGATTATAATGCGGGCAATGGACAGTGGCGTGTTCCATTTCCTGCAACGATGGCAACGGCGGTCATTTAAGTGTCTGCCTAGTCATACCAGCCTAGGATGCAGCCATGCAGATAGAGACAGAGAGACTGAGGCTGCGACCTGTCACTCTTGCTGACACAGGCGACATCGCACGCATCATATTCTCCGATCCCGCTGTGGTGGGGATGCTCGCGCACAACACCAAAGACCCTGGCGACGCACTTGCGGAAGCAGAACGGTGGACATCGATCATGGGTGCCGATGGAGACGGCGGTATATGGGACGAAGGCGGTATGGGGCTCTTCGTCGTCCAGCCAAAAAACGGCGATGGGGCTCTCGCAGGCGTTGCGGGCTTCTACATGGAGCGCAACGAGAAAGCGCTTTGGAGTGGAGAGTACTTCTATGCTCTTGGCAGCGCGTGGCATGGCCAAGGGCTGATGAGCGAGGCTGCGGCCGCACTCGCGGAAAAGCTGCAGGCAATGGAAGACCTGGGGATCATCTATGCTGCTTACTGGGACATGATCAACGAAGCCTCCGGGCGCTTGTTGTTGAAAACCGGACTCAAGCCGCGTGGACGAAAGCCCGTTACGGAGGAGTATAGCTCCGAGCGATGCCAGTTGATGTTTGAGTACGATCTTTGGCGGCTCGGGCAAGTTGTGAATGAGGATACAAGAGCTGAAATCCTCGTGCAGGCGTCTCGGCGCGCTGGGGCTTTTGTCGCAGAAGACGTCATTCAGAAGGAAGATGCATTGAAGCAGCTTTCCAAGCGATATGGTGCTTCTGAACTAACCGCCGACGCCTCGTCCATGTTTGCTCGTGCATGCGCACATCCAGGCATGGCGTACCTCGAAATCCGCGGGAGCGGGGTGACAGGCGCGCCGGTAAACCGTCTAGGTTAAACTCAGCGTAAGGATAGTACTCGTTACGCGTGAGCCGATCGTACTTAGCCTGCCGAGAACGACGGATTTTGACAATTCTTGAGTAACCTAGCACACGCACGGATCACAGAACTGCTGCTTCTGGAATGTTTGTCGTGGTGGAACACTGAACAGTTCTTTGTCGTAAGCATGCAGCATTGTATGTTCCCGGAGCATAATTTGGGAGTGAGTTGATGCCCGCGATGATTTCATTTCGTTCTGTGGTTGACCCGTCAGACTGCGATTTTCTCGGTCACATGAATGTGTCCCGTTATTTTGCAGCTTGCTCCGATGGGGTTATTGCAATCCAGTCTGAGATGGGTCTGACGGCAAATGACATGCGAACCGGTCGACGGCTGTCTTTCGCCGTCGTTAATGCTAATAGCGACTTTCGCGCTGAACTGTCTGCCGGTGATACTATTAGGTTAGAGACCTCCATTGTTGAGGTTGGCTCAAAGTCTATGACTTTCAGTCATCGTTTGATCAGGTCAGAAGGTGAAACCCTTGCCTTCGAGACCGTGTTCAAATGCGTTCTAATGAGCCTCGAAACGCGGAGAGCAGCCACAATTCCAGACGATGTTCGCGAAAGAGCGGCGCAATGGATAGAGCAAAAGGAGTGAACCCCTGATTGCCACGCAGTCCTTTCACCGACCCTGATGACGGGGCAAGGTCACTCACCCTCTGACTGCTGAGTCAAATCTTTCCGAAAATGATCGTTTCCGATACCGCCAAACCACAAAGCAGACCTTGCCGCAGCTGCAGCGAAATGGTGCTTCGTCCGCGTACTGGACGCCCCGCACGGCTGAACCGCCTTGCGCTTGTTAGAGGTCGTCAGATGACCGCTCAAAGCCCTGAGCGGAAGTTCTAAAACGACGCAGAACTCATTTTGGCGTGTACCAGATGGGTGATGTATAGGCGCGGTCCTGCACTGTCATGGCGGTGCCTTCCGGCATCTCGACATCAAAGTAGGCGGCGTCATAGGCTGTCCACCGCGGCGACGGAATTTGGAGCACGCGCACGTAGTAGAATGCTCTTAGCCCCGGATCAAAATCCGGGTCCTCCCACCAGCCAACCAGAGCCGCGCGCCCAATGGTATTGGTGTAGGTCGCTGCCGCCACGTTCACGGTGTTACCCACATCATCTGCGCAGGTACCCTCAACAATCGCGCGGTCTGCGCAGGCCACGTCGTAGATGCGCTCCTGCATCTCTCCACTCGCGTCCACCCAGCCCTTGATGACCTGGACACGGTCGAGGTTCGGGCCATCGGGATCGCGCAGCGCACGCACCATGAAACGCGGCGCGGCACCCTCCGGAGCCCCGCGCAGGTCACCACCCATTGGCACGCCGCGGGTGTATCCTTGCGCGGCGAAATCAGGCAGGTGCACCTCGTCTTCCTCGAAGTCCCAGCCGCCGAAGACACGGACGCGCATCCGCGTACCGGTCGTTGCGAAGACTTCCCGGCGCTTCATCGCGTCCCAGATCGCCTCGCGTGTGTTCTCTGTTGCCCATACCGCCGCCAGCCCCGACGCGCCAAGGTCGCGATCGTAGATCGAATACTGAGGATCGACTGCGCTTTCGATGAAAACGCCTTCCGTGGCTCGGTGATCCGAGGGTTCTACGAAATAAATTTTGCCAAACCAGTTTTCCTCGCGCGTGGACGGGATGGCGTTGTGGCTGTCGGTTGAACCGATCATGCCGAATTTGAAGGGATTGACGCCGAGCCGCGCTTCTTCGGACAGACCGAGCTTCAGCGCCTCGCGAGCATATTCCGTCTTCAGCATCTCCGGCTCCTTTGGCACCGTGCCGGTGAGGTTGGAGGCATCCATAAGTTCGAAATCGGCAAATGCATCGTCAGGCGACAGCAGAGGATGCGCTTCGCTTGTACCCTTGGGCTGTGTGACCTCCAGAAGCGGCTCGTAGCGCGCTCGGGTTGAGGCATAATCCGCGTCGAAAGGCATCCCACCAAAAGTTTCCAGCATAAACATCATGCCGTTCGAGAGGTTCCCGTTGTGCGGAATAGCCAGCACCCTGCCACCCGTCCTCGCCTCGTATTCGCCGAGGTAGGTCCAGAGGTCTTCCGGATCGTCACTGTCGAAGGCCGAGAACGGCACGACTTGACGCGCGCGGTCGGCACCGTCGCGGAAGATGACGTTGCGGTGGAGGTTGTTGCTACCGGGACCGGAGGTCCATTCATAGCCTATGAAAGCCGTAAACACGCCCGGTTCGTTGTACCGCTCGGCGTTCTCGATCACCTTGTCCCAGACACGGGTCTGCATCTCGGGGCTGTCAATAGGGTCCGTTCTCTCTGCGTTTGCAGCACTCCATTCATAGGCGGCATCGATGCCGGTGCCAGCCTGAAAGTAATCGTACCACCGCTTGCCAGCTTCCGTTTCGCGCAAGATCGGATCGCCTCTCTCGATGTAATCAGCAATTCCGATGTTCTCTGCGTGATCGGCAACCACAACGAAATCGAGAGGGCGGATCAGTCTAAACCTTTGGCCGCTTTGGCTTTCCACTTCTTCACCACGCGCAACACGGTAGGCGGCGTCTGGCCCAAGGGTTGCTCCGGCAAGCCCCGCATCCGCAGACCATGACGTATGAAGATGTGTATCTCCAAAAAAGACGTTCTGTGGAAAATGCTCGTCCACATAAGGAGAATAAGGGCTCGCTCGCGAGGCGTGCTTTTCTTCGGTTGCGGGCGAAGGATTTGCAAATGATCGCGACAAAGTTTCCTGAAATCTATTTGTCCATTGCGAAGCTTGCAGCGACGAACGAAGCATTGGCGGCCGCTGCGCTCGATGATCTGATGCTGCGCGACCCGAAAAAGCGTCTCGCGGCGACACTACTGCGCCTTACTGGTCTTCGTTGGGATTTCCAGGGGAATCCTGTACTTAACCCCATCCCGGTTATGATTGTGGAGCTATCCGAAGCCGCGAACCTATCGCGTTCCGTGACCGCCAAGAAAATGTCCGAGCTATCAAAAGAGGGTGCCGTTAAGAAAGGATACAAATCTGTTCATGTCACGCGTCCAGACTATCTAAGAAGTTTGTTGGAAGGGTAATTATCGCCCAAAGCCCCAAAGCTTTTCAGTCGGCCGGTTTGTCCGCGGAGTAGTCACTGGGTTGCCCAGCCCTTTACCACTTCTCACCGAACGGACGGATATCGAGTTCGAAAGTCCAAGCTGACTTGTCCTGCCGAGCGAGCATCAACGCCGTTTCAGCGATTTGAGCAGGCTTGATGAAGAATTCGTCGGGTTCATTGGGTGCGAAATTTGTTCGGGTGTCTTCTGTATCAATCACACCATCAATGACGAGGTAGGCAACGTGTATGCCTTTTGGACCGAGTTGCTTCGCTAGTGAGTTCGCCAATGTACGTTGAGCGGATTTTGAAGGAGCGAAAGCTGTTGTCCAGACATTCCCGCGGAGCGCAGCCGTAGCGCCGGATATTATGATCACGCCTGAGCCGCGTTCAGACATCTGTGGCCCAAGTAGCTTGGCAGTAGCGAAGAGACCCAACGCCCCAACGCGCCAGCTCTGCTCGAAATGAACCTCAGACACATCTTCGATCGACCCAAATTGGGCAAGGTCCGCATTGTAGATCACGACATCAATCGGACCTAGTTCGCTTTGAACTGACGCAAGTGCGTCTTTCAGACTGTCAGGATTTCCCGCGTCGCATTTGAAGGCTCGAACCGATGGGTTGGTTTCTTCCTCACCGCCGAGATCCGCTCCAGATCTACTTAACAGTCCTAAACTGTAGCCAGCGTCTCGGAAGACCTCAGCGTACGCGGTTCCTAAGCCCGGACCAAAGCCAATAATTGCACAAACCTTCCCACCCATGGCGGCTCACTCCTAAGCAAGTATCGATCGCAAGTAAGTATATCACGAACAGGTCACGCCTTTCGGCAAACGGCGAATTGGTCCGCGGAGCGATCACTCGGTAGTGGAAGCAAGATCATATCCGTCTAGCCGGGCTTCTGGCCGCTCACTGAGCCGCCTGACATGACTGGTCCACGCGATGAGTTCGCATGGCGGCCTGATACCCCGGCCGGAGAGACACTTCGGCTGTTAGCCGAGCTAGTGACGGTCGGGTTCTGAAAAGATCATCCTTTTCGTCAGACCATTCCGTGAGCATCGCCAAGTATAGATCGAGCGCGGAAAGGCCCGATCCGAGAAAAGTGCCTTTTCCACAGATCGCATCTTCCATCACGTCGAAGAACTCTGCGAGATCCGCGGCCGCCTTCTGCTCAACTTGTGCGATTGCATCCTCGTCGAAGGCATATCGTTCGGGATGCCCCTTTCGGGCGACCGTCATGTAACCCGCGGTCGCCATTACGTTGAGCCAGAAGAAGAAGGCGGATCGATCAGTGCTGCCGAGCCGAGGGAGGAGTCCGGTCTCCGGAAACCTCTCACCGAGCACCACGACTATAGCTGCCGACTCTCCAATTGTTTCCCCGTCCGGGAGCGTTAGCGCCGGCACTCGGGCCACAGGGTTGACGCGTCGGTACTCGGGCGTCTTGTGCTCGCCGGCATCCATGTAGACGTGCTGTAGCCTGTAGGGGGCACCCATCTCCTCCAGCATCGCCTGGACGACAATAGAGCCCGCCATGTATTCCCAATGCAGTATGTACATGTCTTGCCCTCCAAAAGGTTTAGTTTGACTGATCGAAGCGTTGGGCTGGCGATCATTGCGGCCATGATTTATTGTTATACATCGAAATGCACGGCAGATTTCCTTGCTGATTAGTAAAGGATTCCTTTAGCTTTACCGTATGCGCCTTACCCATCTAAACGCTCTTCGTGCGCTCGAGGCTTCATTGCGCCACAAGAGCTTCACAGCCGCCGCCGAAGAGCTTGGCGTTACTCCAGCAGCTGTTGGCCAGCGGGTAAGGTCGTTTGAGGAGTATCTCGGGCGTCCACTTCTCCAGCGGACGAGAACTGGGGTTGTTCCGACCGATGAGGCAAGAAGAGTAGAGGCTCTCCTACAGTCCGGCATATCGTCGCTATCGTCGGCCCTTGAGCAGCTCAGACATGCTGATCGCGCGGACCAGCTTTCGGTTACCTTACCTGCCTCCTTCGCAGAACATTGGCTCGCGCCGTCAATATGGGAGTTCTATCGTCGCCACGAAGACATCGATCTAAGACTGGATGCATCAAACCGTGATGTCGACCTGCTCACAGAAGGCTTTGACTTCGCAATCCGATATGGGCGAGCGACATCACCGCCCCTGAAGGAAATGCATCTATTCGAAGATGCAGTCCTTCCGGTTTGCTCCCCAGACTTCCTGGAACGTCATCCGATAAATCCAAACCTCCGGTCACTTGAGGGCATTCCTCTCATCCATGTCGAGAACCGCACAAGCGACCCCAGCTGGGTTGGGTTTGGCGGCTGGGGCGCCGCGTTCGGCTTTGAGCCGGCCGGTCTCCGATCTGGCGTTCGATACTCAAGCTTCAGTTCCGGCCTGAAATCGGCAATCGATGGTCAGGGACTTGTCCTTTCTGGCGTCGTCGAGGCCTTTAATGCCATCCGCACAGGGATGCTCGTCGCACCATTCGGTCCGGCTTTGCGTTGCAAGACAGAGTTCTCGTATCGCCTGATTTGGGTCGCCGACAGGCCTCGGACAAAACTTGGGGCTGACTTCACACAGTGGGTTCTGGAGAAGGCAGATATCTTCAGGCGGGATCTTTCAGTGTTCCTGGAGACAACTTGATGGCTGACCGCTAAGTCCGCGACCCGGTCGTTCATGCAGAGCAATCGCACCGCGCTGCAGCTAACAGCAGGTTTGTCCCGCACTGCCGACATTGAACTGCCTTGGCCGCTTCAACAATCGACATAATGCGTCCGATGTCGGCTTTGAGCCCAATGCAGACATTTGGTTCAAGCGCAGCATCTGTCGAAAAGGACTAGAAACGTTTATTCGCTGCGTCCTGCGCCTTGGTTCGCGAAGCAAAGTTAAGCCGCCATTGCATTTTCATTCTGTACTAGTCCACACTGTCTCTCCGTGAATGGTAAAGGGAGACCCCGATGAGCAAAGAAACGATCGGATTTGTTGGTGTTGGCTTGATGGGTCAAGGTATGGCCTCAAATCTGCTAAAAGCCGGCTTCACAGTTAATGTGATTGCTCATCGAAACCGTGGACCTGTCGATGAGTTGGTCGCTCAGGGTGCGACGGAGGCGGAAAACCTCGCGGAGCTTGCAGCAGTGTCATCAGTTATCCATATTTGTGCACCCGGTTCACCTCAGGTCGAGGCAATTGTCGCGGCCATGATGCCGTCCATGCAGGCCGGTAGCGTCATTGTAGACTGCTCCACGTCTGATCCGAAATCCACTATGATACTCGCAAAAAAATTGGCGCAGGCCGGTCACCATATGGCGGACGCGCCTTTGGGCGGGACGCCCGTGCAAGCACAAAACGGAGAGCTGGCGACCATGGTCGGCGCCGACCCTGTTGTTTTTGAGCGGTTGAAGCCTGTTATCGCAGCTTGGGCAAAGACCATCGTTCACATTGGCCCTTGTGCTGCAGGGCACAAAATGAAGCTTTTGAATAACTTTCTCTCATTAGGATACGCGGCGCTTTATTCGGAAGCGTTGGCACTGTCCGAAAAAGTCGGAATTTCCACCAAGGAATTCGACTCGGTTATTCGCGGCAGCAGGATGGATTGCGGGTTTTACCGGACCTTCATGGGTTACGCCGTTGAAGGTAATCGAGAGTCCCACAAATTCACTTTATCAAATGCTCTAAAGGATTTGCGCTACCTTGAAGCTATGGCAGATGAAGTAGGGCTGTCGAATCCAATCGGAAACGCCGCAAAAAACAGTTTCGCCATGGCGCTCGCCGCTGGAGGTGACGGACCGAACGACTATGTTCCTCACCTTGTCGATTTCGTGGCCGAAAGAAACGGTGTATCCAAGGCGTAATTCTGGTCGCATTGCGCACGCAGGTAAAAGCGAACTCTTTAAGATGCGGGAACAAGGATTTCAGGTAGTCACGCCAATCAAGTTGAGGATCAGAACTGAGAAGATTTTTGCCTTGGCGTTTGAATTGAAGGTTTCATCCTGCGTCATTTCCTTCTTAACATCAACGCCTTCGTAAAACCGCGCTACTAACTCTAACGTCGTTAAATTCACAGAGTGGTTGTCGTTTGTTACGTTGAAAACCTGATAACTCAAATCACGGATGCTCACGAACTGTTGGCGCTCGGAGCAAAAACCAATCAATTGACCTCCTCCAAACCGCTTCCCAATGCGGTCTGCTGACGGTTAGTTGAGCTCAACTGGCGGGCTGAATGAAAAGGCGCGGGACTTCTTTGCCAAGTCACTCACGCAACATTAAAAAAAGAATAATGAAATACTTTCTCCAGACCCCAAGTGCCAGAGCAATCCTGATGGCACTCTTCATAATCATTGTTGTGAGGGTGTGCAGCCATGATGGAGCTGGATACCAAGAGCCTGATAAAGAGTATTGGGACGGCAGAGGCAGGCCCTAACCCGCACTGCCACACCCTTATGTGTCTTCTTTCCGCTCATAAGCTGTCATCTGAGAAAATAGTCAGATGACCAAGTTGAGCCCAAAGCGGCCCCCTAAAAGCGGACGTTACCTTGGTGCAGAGGCCGCTGATCGGCGGCTTACAGGACCAAGCGGTCACCCGACCGTTTTGCTCGCACGCCTTATGCCTGCAAAGATTGCGAAGGCATGGAGGCCTGCCTCGGGAAAGTGGTTGCAGCAACCAAAGATGAATTATGGAAACTCATGGAACTACACGCGGTGGTCGCCCATGCGGAGGACCCCAGTTCATGGGATGCCGAAACGAGGGAGTATTTGGGAACACTGATAAGACCTGTTTGACTGGGATCGCCATGTTTCCAAGGTCAGTTTTGTCCGCTTAGGGGAGTACGATGAACTCTAATATCGATCCGGCAGAAGCCGAACTTAGTGAAGCTCGGTCGATCAAACACCACGACATGGTGGAAGCGTAACGTGGGGCTCCACATACTGCCTCTTTTCTTGGCTACATTTGCTGCGTTCTTGGATCGACAACTTTTGAACAGCCGGCCGTAGCGAGCCTTTCACAAATAAGGTGTCCTTTGGGGGCGCAGCGTGAGTTCTGTCACGCAGGTGTTGTTGGGCAGCATTACTGCAGTCGAGATTAGCGTCGAAATCTCTTCAAGCTGAATCATTTTGGAGCGGTCTTTGCCTGCGTCGGACACGTCTGGAGTATTCACAAATCCGGGGTGCACAAGAGTGACCCGAACTCCGTCTTCTCGAACATCTTCGAATAGGGCCTTAGCGAAACCAGCCTGAGCGTGCCTTAAGGCACAATGAATGGCGTGATTTTTCCAGCCAAGCCAAGATGTCGGCCCGCAGATATAGACAAATGCTCCCTCTGCTTCACGGACCGCAGGTAAGACATGCGCGGTAAGTCGGATGGTTGCCCGCAATACTTGGTCGATGGATGTGTCCCAATCTGCAAACCGATCAGTCGAGACAGCGCCGTAGGTGAACTTGGCGGCGCAGTGAACCATCGCGTCCAACCGCTCGCTTTGCAGCGCCCAGTCTGCGAGAGCGGCCACGGAAGTCATGTCGCCCATTTCTGCGGCAAACCATTCGCCCGTGCCACCTGCGGCCTCAACCATGGCAATTGTTTCTTGCAGCGCGTCCTCGCGGCGTCCATGCGCAAGTATGTTCCACCCTTTCGAAGCCAGGTCGATGGCCGTTGCCCGGCCTATTCCACTTGAGGCACCCGTAATCAGAGCTGTTTCAGCCATGTGTATCCCCCGGTTGCTTATGGAAGATTACCACAAACCGCCACCCCACTTAAGAAAGGCCGAACCTGACCTGTTAGTCAAAGCAGCTAAACCGGAAGGCGCGCGTGGATTTCAATTGGGGCAATCAAACCACGTTCGATATTCCTGACCATATGTTGAACCTTAAGCGCGGTGTCATCGCCCATTATAAGATGAAGACCCAAAGGTGGAGGGCCATCTGAACGGCTTTGCGCAGCTGCCAGATCTGCAAAGAACTGTTTGGCGAATGCAGTGCGGTCGATCCGGTCACTCACCTCGAAACCGACGGATTTCAAAGCAGCTTCATATGTCTCCGGAGGAGTCAGTGCGCTTTGATCTTCAGATGACGCCCAGGGTGCGGGATATTCCATTTGCCCCTCTCCGACTTGCATCACATCGTAAATCGCAAAAATTCCGCCTGGCCTGAGCACTCGCTTCGCCTCACGGGCGATGCCGACTTTGTCCGCGATGTTCATGCCGACGTGGATCATGTAAGCGGCGTCCATGGTGTCTGCTTCTAGCGGTAATTCCAACACGCTGCCTTCGATGAGTTGAACTCGGTCTGACAAGCCCGTCCATTCTGTAAGAACGCGACCGGTTTCCACAAACTCGGCGGTTAAATCGACACCGGTCACATACGCCCCGGTGGCCGCCGCCACATAGCGTGCCGGACCCCCGAGCCCGCATCCAAAATCGACAACCCGGCTTTCAGGTGTAAGGGCGAGCGCCTTCACAAAAGGTTCGGTCGCGAGGCGCCCGCCAATGTGAAACTCGTCAACCGGCGCCAAAGCGTCGTGGGAAATTGGCGGGGTCAGGTCCAGTTCTGCGCAACCATCGGAAATCCGCTTGAGCAAGTGACCGGAATGGTAATGGTGCGCGACTTCGTTGGGATTGGTCATATTGAAGCCTCACTAATCGATGCAATCAGGATATACAGGGTGAGTCGGAATGTCAGTTTCGTCCGCGACTCGGACATAGCGCCATTTTTTGCCAACGTCTGCTCTTGGTGGAAGCAGCTGCTCACTGCCGAATCTCGAGAATTTTGCCTTGAATGCCGGCTACTCTCATCCAACCAGTCTCTTGATGAAAAGACTCAGATGACCGAGTCGAGCCCAGAACGGACGCGTTAATGGCCTTACTTTGCCTGCGAGAATACCGCTTGTTCAGTGGGATCGATCAGCGGCTGACGAGTTAACGAAAACGGTTCTGGCCGGATAGGCGATTTCGGCGCCCGCTCCCCGGACAAGCCGAAGAGTCTCAAGGGTTAAACGGTCACAAACTTCCGTGAACTCCGCGTAACGGTCGGTTCTGGTAAACGCGTAAACTGTAAGGTCAATCGCGCTCTCTGAGATGCCTTCGACATGGACGAGCCGGTCGATATCGTCGTCAATGACAAAGTCGCCGCTGGTTTCCAGGTAATTACGCAACCCTCCTTCAATCTCGTTTATCTGCTCGACCGTCGTGCTTAGTGCTAAGTGAAATGTTCGATAAACTCTTCGGTGATCCCGGCGGGTCTTATTGAGCAAGACGGTGTTAGCCAGTTCCGCGTTCGGAATGTAGTGGGGCACCCTGTCCAACCCCAAAATAGTTGTCGACCTTAAATCCACGCGCTTTACAGTGCCTTCAACCAGTCCGACGACTTCTACCCAGTCACCGACTTCAAATCGCTCTTCGTTGATGTTCGACATCCCTGCAATGAGGTTCCTGAGCAAATCCTGTGATGCGATAGCTAGCCCCGCGCCAAGTACTCCGACACCGGTGAGCGCTGAGCCAATCTCAATGCCCCATTCACCGAGAACGGCTGCAAAACATGCAACAATGATGACCAGGCGAGTAACGCGCAAAGACCATCCAGTCTCCATGCCAATTCGTGGAACGCTGTGTGGGCTCAATGCTGCTACGACGGAGCCTGAAAGCCTATACCAAACGCCAAAGACCGAGATGATGAGAATGGACACTATCAAGTGAGTGATGACATCTGAAACAAACCCGGTCGGAAGAACATGTTTGGCCACACTCATGGCAGCAGTCGCTACGACAATTATGCGAGAGGGTTTTTCAAGGCTGTCACGGACAGCATCCGAAAGAGGCATTGATAGTGCCTCTAGTAGATGGGCCAGCAAGCTGACTAACCAACGGCCAACAACACGGCGGCACAGAAAAGATATTAGGATTATAGCCGCGCCGACAGCGAACACTCTGACTTCAGCGCTGCTCGCCCATAGCACCAAATTTTCGCCGTCAGTTGAATTCATCGATGATCCATTCAGCCAATCATGCAACGACATAAGTATTTGAGGCCCGCCCATTTCTCACAATCATGGCACTTGCGTTACGCTGACGACCTCACCGGTTCTCTGCAAAAGAAGCCCGCCAATACTGGTTTGAGTGGATAGTGCGTCGCTATCTGCAAGCCGCTCTCCCAAAAGTTGGACTATTTCAGGAGACTCTGCGAATTTGGAATGATTGATGCTGGACGCATCATCGATTTCAGTTAAATCGATGACCGTCACGCCAAGCTCACCGATTGCCGCCGGATCCACAGCGCCCAAGCGGGGATGATTTCCAGCGACCCGACGCGATGCGAGAAGAGCCTTGTCGTCTCGCGATACAAGCACAATCATCCGGTTCCGCAGAGGGTCAGGAACTGAAGCCAACTGTGCCGCGAACAAGTCAACATCAATGTCGGGAGCAGCTAGAACGACGGTATTCAGTCGTCCTAAGCGGTCAACGTCGCCGCGGAGCGAAAGCGTTCGCATTGCCTCCATCGCAAGGAAGTTGCCCATGGAGTGTGCCACGATATCGTAATTTGTCAGTCGTGTACGCGCGAGCAGAAGAGGCATGTACGCCACAGCGTCTCGAGAGAACGCAGCGCTATTTATGTCTGCTACGTAATCAGCGACGCGACGACTAGAGGGCCAGGTGAACAATATTGGCACGCCGCGATATCCGGTGTCCTCGACCAACTGGGCAAAGCGCGCAATCGCCTCTGTCGTGTTGGTATTGTAGCCATGAATGAATATCATTGCCGACTTTTCATCGCTGGCTCTAGCGTCAAGTTCGCGATTTATTTCTTGGGTGAACGCATCAGCGTCAGCAAGTCGTAAGGGGTTGCGCAGTACAAAATGCTTTTTGGGGTCGACAGGCGGTGTCCGCGGCAACGACAATTCACCTTTCTGTCGGTCTTGGGGTATCGACACATCTACAGAAGCAAACCCCATCCGACCCGCGCGATCACCGGAATAAAAAACGCCTTCGTCATCGGATTTCACCCTCGTCGTCGCGATGAAAATCCGATGCTGTGATGTTGTGTTGGCAGAATCCTCCTGAGACAGTTCTTCGACACCGATGAGACTAGGGCCACTGTCGCATGCCGCCAGGATCACCAGTGCCACTGCAACGCCAGTGTGCGCTATCCGGTTTGTGCGCACGATTGGCGCTTGCTGGACAGACTGCGCAACTCGCGCCCCAACTACGCTTATGCAAAAATTCCTGCCTTCCCGACCAAAGTCCACCGCACGCTGTAAAGCCCGGTGCAATATGAAGCAGGTAAGACTCACTGAAGCCGCCAAGTAAACCCGATGTACGGACCGTGCTGCTTCATATCTAAGGCGAAATCGCCATCTGATCGTCCCTCGCTGAAATCAATGCTGTAATATCTATACCCCAGCCTCAGGGATCCGGTCTTTCCAATGCGACGACTAAACCCCGCATTGATGCCAACCTGAAGATCATTGCCACCCGCCCCAAAACCGCCAAAGTCGGCAGCAACAACGGCGTTCCAATCATCGTCTAGTTCCCAAACTGCGCGCCCCCCGACAACCGGTTCCCACCATTCTTCAGTCCCGCCCAGACTAGGGTTCGGACCTGGTGTGGTAATATCTATTTCCTGTTTCAGGCGGTTGTAGCGGGCACCTCCCTGGATATCGAAACTGAACCGTCGGTCGCTTGCACCGTAAGTGCTGTTGGCGATGCGGTAGGCCGCGAGCAACCCAAGCCAAGCTTGACGAATATCGGCATCAACCGCGATTGATGGTCCTGGCCCTAAGGCAATGGTATCGCCAGCACTTAATTCTACGTAATTCGCATCTACTATAAGGCCCCAATCGCCTTTCCAAGCCTCGAACCGTCCGGCAATCGCAAAATCGAGTAGATCTACCGCATCCCCGAAGTCGAGATCAAGATCGACTGACGACCCCGCAATTGTTGATGTGCCATCGGTCGAGAACGGAAGGAAGCCGTATGCTGTGATGCTATATCGCCATTTGCTTTCGTCTTGCCATTCCAAGGCTAAGGGTTCAGCATGCAAACCCGTCGAAGTGAGCACTGAGAGAAGCGAGACCCAAAGATACTTTTTTGACACCCAGCGCAAAAGAGTTCTCCTTTTTGACTTTCCTCTTATTGGGGCCTCGGACGAACGGGGCCTGTCCCCATGTGCACGGCTTTGGAAATCAAAGTCCTGCTCACACATACGGCCCAAACAATTTCCACCGTTGCAGCAATACAGAAGAGCCAACAGGCGCTGCGAAAAGACACCCAACCGCTCTTCTGAGATAAGCTTATTCAAAAGACTGGGCATGGAGCCGAGCATCAACAGCTTCGGCGACTGCGTATTCAGCGTCTTCCATGGCCAAAAGTGCGAAGGCGATGGAGGCCGCAGCGTTATCTTCCAACCGATCTGCACGTCGTTCAGCACGGCCTTTGTCGATAGCCTCTTTCTTGGCTTCTATTTCAGCTTTTACCTTGTCAGCTCGCGCCTTCATGTTGGCATTGAATTCTGCCCACGCCGAGGTCACTTCGTCTTTTTTGCTGGCCACGCTGCTCTCAAACCGGTTTTGCGCGCTCTCTACTTCAGCCTTCAATTTTGCGACCTTAGCGTCACGCATATCATCCGCCTCCTGCTTGAAGGCTTCGACGCGCGACTCAACGTCTGCAGCGCGTTTCGACAGCTCTGCGAGTTGCTCCGAAAGTGGTGTCATTTCGTTTCTCCTTCAAAAATCAAAATTCCAAAACCAATCCACATGCAGCAGAGCGCGCCAGCAGCCGACCTTGGGTCGTTTGCGCCACTTTGCGGCGTGCCCTATCCAGCCGCGTACAGGAAGCGGTTAGTGCAATAATGTACGAATCCGTACAGTTGTCCACCCTAGCGCAATGCGATATCCACAAAACATGACCCAGATCAAAAACGGCGGCACAGAACGCAAGGCCCGTGTTAGCAAATCGGATTGGCTCAACATGGCGCTCTCCGTTCTAAAAGAGGGCGGAATTGAAGCCGTGCGCGTGGAGCGTTTGGCTGGGCGATTGGGGGTGGCAAAAAGCGGCTTCTATTATCACTTTAAAGATCGCACGGACCTGTCCCAACAAATGCTGGACTACTGGCTGGCGTTGGACGGGTCGCCTCTCCTTCGGGAGCGAATGTCCCGGTCCGTGACGCCAGAAGAGAGGCTTCATATAATAATCGAGGCAATTGAAGACTCGGATCTAAGCCGGATTGACGCGGCTATTCGTCAATGGGGGCGGCAGGACCTCAAGGTGCGCAGGATCTGGCGCAAAGAGATGAACAAGCGGATGGATCACATCCGCGGAATTTTCACCCAACTGGGTTTTGAAGGTGACGACTTGGAGATGCGCGTCCGGACCTTTGTGGGCTACCACGTAACCGAGCATGACCTCTTTGACGATCTCACGAAAAAAGAGAAGACAATCCTAAAGGACTTACGGGTCACGCTGTTGACCAAACGGGAATAACTATACCCGCTTAATTAGCACATTATAGACATACCCGTACAGTTTTTGATAGGCTTCGATCGTGCATTGTCAAAATAGTCGGAGCGGATCATGAACAGTCGGATTTCACGAAAACGAGCCGTGAAAGCCATTCTTGGCACATTTGCTGCAGCAGCAACTGTGGTCTCGATCGGCCAATTTGAGCTTTTTGCGCCTGGCACAGCGCATGCCGCGGGTGGTATCGCAGACGATCCGACAGGCACGGTTCCGGATCGCTACGTCTACTACCCCGGCACTGAAGCGCTTCATGAAGAAGAGGTCCGGGTGGTCGCCTGCGGCACTGGCATGCCAGACTCGCGGCGCGGTCAGGCCTCGGCCTGTTTTCTCTTCGAATTCGGCAATGGCGAGAAGCTCTTTTTTGACCTCGGCACCGGCGCGATGCGCAACGTCAATGCTCTTATGATCCCATCAGAATTCCTGACCAAGGTGTTTATCAGCCATTTGCATACGGACCACTGGGGCGATCTCGCTTCGCTCTGGGCAGGCGGCTGGACTGCTGGCCGCCCCGTACCGCTTGAGGTCTGGGGGCCGAGCGGACGGGAACCTGAAATGGGCACGGCCTACGCCATTGACGGCTTCTTGCGGGCCTACAACTGGGATTACCAGACCCGCGCCTACAAGATTACGCCAATTCCCGGTGGGATAACGGTGAACGAGTTCGATTACCGGGGCGAGAACGAGGTCATCTACGATCAGAATGGCGTGGTGGTCCGCTCCATTCCTGCGATCCATGCTGGTGACGGACCAGTCAGTTTCATCATCGAGTATGCGGGATTGAAGCTTGTCTACGGCGGCGACACATCACCTAATAAGTGGTTCGTAGAGTACGCTAAGGACGCCGATTTCGTGATTCATGAAGCCTTTGCGTCACCAGAATCGTTTGTCAAAACCGGGCAGCCACCACAGTTGGCGTGGCGCGCCTGCTGTGAGTTTCATACCTCAGGCCCTTCGTTCGGTAAGATTATGAGCGAGATTCAACCTAGGCACGCAGTCGCGTATCATACGTTTGAAGAGTTCCATCCTACGCTTCGAGAAGGCATTCGTTCGACCTATGACGGACCGCTTTCGATCGCCGTGGACATGATGGTTTGGAACATCACCGTGGACGGCGTGACGGAACGCATGGCCGTGTCACCCGACCGGGCGCTCGCCGTACAGGGGCCAACGCGTCAACCAGGCCCGGACAAGACTTGGCCAGACCCTATGAGCCAGTTCATAAAGGACGCCGAGTGGGGACCTGGTTTCAACGCGCAAAACGAGATGCTTGATGGTCACCGAGACAAGTACGGGCTCGATGACGTGGATTGGCGGTCTGCAAAGCCTTGGTACGAGCCCAATTAATGGGTGGAAGGACGCGCGTTTTCCAGTTTCCTCAAAAGCGTCTTTCGCAGTTTCTGATATCCCTACACGCCGCACTGCACTTACTGTGCTTTTCGACGGGCGCTGCCATCGCGGATTATTTACCCCGTAGTGGTGCTGAAGTTGCCAACAACATTGCGGAGATTCGCGTTGAGAACGACGGTGTTTATGTCCAGCTTGAAGTGTTTGTCCGGGACGCATCAAAGTTCGAGGCACTTATCCCTGACGAATGGTTTTCAACTGAAACCCTTACCAGGCCCACCGAGGCGCAGCGTCTCTCCGAGTTTACTGAAAACGGGCTAACTATCAGGCGTTCCAACGGAAAAGCGCTACCGGTCCGCATCGAACGTGTGGAACAAAGGCTCCGAATTGATCGCACTACTGCTTTGACCGGATTAAATGATCCTGTCACCAACCGGAAATTTCCCGAACCACCCGAAGATCCACGCGTCGTTTACGTAGAATTATTCTATGACTTTGAAGGCACGCGTCCGGATACGATTGCGATTGCCCCGCCGATCGGCCCAAGTGGCATCCCGGGCGCAACGATCGGTTTTGTCACCTTTGATCGAGGGGTTATGGTTGCAAATTTCGCTTTCCTGTCAGCGCCCGCGATACTCACGCTTGATTGGAGTGACCCGTGGAATTCGAGCTTCGACAATCCGAACCTGATCCGTCACCACCGCTACCCCAGAATGGTGTTTCTCTATGCTGAACCCTACGAAATCCGCCAAGAGGCTCTTGTGCGGGTGCGCGATGCAGCCGAACTCGTCGGACTGAACGTCCCCACCAGAAAGCTCGCACCGGATCAGGCGCGGTCTTTGGCAAAGGCAGCGGTTGACGAAATCGCGCAGCGCAGCCGAATGACAATCAACGATAAACCTGTGGTGCCAGACTATGACCGAAGCGCGTTTATGCGGATCGGCATGCGTGGGCTTGAGTTTTTGGAACAGGGAGAGACGGTCGATGTAGATGCAGACATCCTCGGCCTGATCTGGTCCGCTCCAGTCGATGGCTTGCCACGACAGGCGCAGGTCGAATGGGATTGGTTCGACGAAACGGCACCCGAGATCGCGGCATATTCCATAGATGCTGCGGGGCCGTTTCTTTCCTCGCTCACAAAGGACGCCCCGATCCTCGTGTGGAAGAACCACTTCAAGGTAAACCCAAACCCGGACGTGACTGCGATCTTAATCGAACAAGACCGACGGATATCATTCCTGGTCTACGTTCTGGGGTGCATGGGCTTTCTTGGCGTGGGGCTCGCCGTCATCGGTTTTGCCCGGCGTGAAACTTTCGGAGTGTTGCCCACCTATGCCGGTTTTGCCCTTGCGTTTATTGGTATCGCAGGCGTGGCCTTCGCATTGCAACATGATACGAAGCGCGTACCAAACCTCGGCCCGGAAGAGCTGGCGACCCTTTCAGAACGCCTCCTAAATAACGTCTATCGAGCCTTCAATTTTCGGACCGAGGCCCAGGTTTATGACCGATTGGCACTGACCCTAGATGATGATGCGCTTGAGGAAGTCTACCTTGCCCAACGCGACGCACTTCGGATAGATCGCGCCGGAGGCGCAGAAGCCCGGGTTACAGAACTGGACGTACGTGAGACGATCCTAAAGCCCAATGAAACGGGCGCGTTCAGGTTGCAGACTGACTGGACAGTAACCGGCCAGGTTGGCCACTGGGGCCATGCCCACAGCCGTACCAACGCGTATCTCGCTGAACTGGTCATCGCTCCAGTCGATGGAAGCTGGAAGATCCTCGACTTTGACGTGCTCAGGCAGGACCGTCTGCAATGACGTTAAATGGCTCGTTATTGCGGTGCGGCGAATGGCTGCTTGGTCCGCGAGGCAGACATAGCCGCATTTTTCGTCACCGTCCGCTCCTGCGCGAAGCAGCCGTTCATGGTCGGAACATTCAAAATTTCGCTCGTAGCGTCTGCTAACCGCATCTTACCAGTCATCTGATCAAAAGACTCGGATGACTGGGTCAAGCCCAATGCGGTCAAATAGATTGACGACGCCTTATGGTTGCCCGCGAAGCAGACAGAATAGACCACCTCGGGGCGGAACGTTTCGATCAGCCCGGAAAGAACTTCCTAGCTGTCACACGCGCAGACGTCCGCCTTTGGGCATCTGGCCTGCAACCACCCGGCCAGCGTGGCGGTGTCTTTGTTGTGCAATAGGATGCGCGGGTTTTCAGCCATGGCGCGCCACCCCCGGCACAAGCACCAGTCGCGCAGGTCTCACAGCCGGCTCCTTTCCAAAAGCTGTCCGAACCCTGTCATAGCCTCCCCGATACCGGCGAGTTGCATGGCTTGAAACATCATCGCCTGGTTCGAGGTGATGACCGGCTTTCCCACCGCCCGCTCAAGCCGCGCGATGGTCTCGACGCTGCGCATATCCGTACAGGACAGGACCAGCGCCTGGGCTTCGGGATGATCGGCGGCAAGGCCGAGATCATACACGGCTTGCTCGTCCAACTCGCCTTGTTCGTAATTGTCCAACGCATCGCCTACCTCGGATCGAGCCACGGTCTGGACACCGGCCTCAGCCAGGAAATTGGTGGCCATGTCATTGATCGCGGATACATAGGGCGAGGCAAAGCCGATGCGCCTCACCCCTAGGAATTCCAGCGCATGGACCAGCGCACCGGCAGCGGTTACGGTTTCGGTTATGTCTTGGGCCTTGATCTGCTGGGCTAGACCTCGGTCAAAGCCAAAACCATGAGTGAGCGTGGCCGAGGTGCAACCATACATGATCACGTCCGGACGCACACCCAGAAGCAGGCGCAAGGGCTCGGCAAGGTCAGCCGCGCCGAGCCCTTGCATCTGTTCGGCATCGGGTAATTCGTCCTGATCATAGCCCCCCATGCGGGCGAAATGCAGGGATACGCCGTCGGGTCGCAAGAGCACCATATCAGGTTCAAGATTGGTGTTTGTGAAGGGGACGAGAATACCGAAACGCGCCCGCCCGCGTGATCGCATCATGTCTTTCCTCCATCGTTCCAACGTTTCAGAAGACTTGCCGCAAGATCGAGCTCTTCTGCCGTCCCAACGGTAATGCGCAAGCAGTCGGGCAGCCCCGCACCACTTTGTGCACGCGCGACCACGCCTTCAGCGCGCAGGGCCGCATCCGCCAGCCGGGCCTCCCGTGCACCGCCAAAGCGGACGAGCGCGAAGTTGGTAAAGCTTTCAGTTATTTGAAAGCTTGCCTCGCGCAATCGCTTCGAAAACCCATGACGCAGGCGGGCGGTGATAGAACAGGTCTCTTGCATATAGGCCTGATCCGCCAAAGCCGCGACCGCAGCCGTCTGTCCGACCGCTGAGATATTGTTGGGGTTCATCACTTTGCGGACCTCACCGGCGATGTCTTCGGAAAACAGACCCCAGCCCACCCGCATTCCGGCCAGCCCATAAGCTTTGGAGAAGGTGCGCAAGACCACTGTATCGCCGCGACCGACCAGATCGAACACGGGCTCGCCCAGATGGTCGGCAAACTCGCCATAGGCTTCGTCGATGACCAGCATGATATCCCCACGCAGCCCTTCACGCAGGCGAAGAAGCTCGGCACGCGGGATGCGGGTTCCGGTGGGATTTCCGGGATTGGCGATGAAGACGATACGGGTGTCCGGCTTGACCGCGGCAAGCAGCGCGTCGACCGAAACGGTAACGCCATCCTCAGGCGCCAAATCGTAACGCGCCCGCGCCAGCTCTGAGGCGGTTCGGAAAAACGGGTAGGCATGAGCGGGAGCGAGTACTGCGTGATGCAGATCACAATAGGCGCGCGTCAGACAGGCGATCAGTTCCATCGAGCCGCTGCCACAAAGGATGCCGGAGGCCGGAATGCCATGCAGCGCGGCCAGGGCCTCACGCAACGCACCCCATTCCGGATCCGGGTAGAGATGCGCACTCGCCATGGCTCTTGTGACGGCTTTGCCCACCTGTGGGCTCGGCTGGCGCAGGCTTTCATTCTGCGACAACGAGATAAGGCGCTTGCCTGCGGGGGCATTCAGTTCCGCGAGCGCATAGGGCGACATTGCCGCGACATGAGGGGTGGCTCTGATCATGGCTCATACCCATAAAGCTCGCGGGCGGCATCGGGGCTGATCAAACCGTCCCGAAGGTCGCGCCGGATGTCTTTTTGGCTGCGATCTTGCGGTGAACCGAACCCCGCACCGCCTGGGGTTTCAAAGATCAGTGTTTCACCGGCTTTCACGCGGACCTCTCCCTTGCCGGGCAGGTCAGGGCCGTCAGGGTGAATGCGGATGCGCCCCGCCGCCCCGTTGGCACCGCCATACCGGCCGCGCGCGGGGTTCAGAACACGTTCGACCGAAAGAAACAGCATGAAATCTTCACCCTTCGACGAGCGCATCTCGATATGCTGACCCAACCCGCCGCGCATACGGCCGGCGCCGCCGCTGTCAGGTCTGAGCTCGCGCCGTGTTATCAGGACCGGTGCCAGCGCTTCGGTGGTCTCGACCTGTGATCCCCAGACGCCCGAAGGAAAGGCGGTTGCCGACAAGCCGTCAAGCCCGGGCCGCGCACCGGTGCCGCCCGAATACACCAGTTCCAGAGCGAACTGCTCATCCCCGCGCGACACCGCTTCGGGCACATGGCGCAGTGGCAGGTCGTACATGCAGGATGCGCCCTCGGCGGGCACCTGATCGGGCAATGCCTGCGACAGGCAACCATAGACCAGATCGGGCGTCATCTGCCCCAGTGCATGACGCATGGCCACCGGCGCCGGCGGTTGAGCGTTGAGGATGCAATCCTTCGGACCGGTGACGCGGAAAGGCGCAAGCGAACCGGCATTGTTGGGAATATCGGGGCCGATGATACAGCGAAGAGCAAAAACCGAATATGCCGTGGCGTAATTGAGCGGCACGTTAATGCCCTTGTTCGACAGACCCGAGGTGCCCTCGAAATCAAGCGATATGTGATCCTCGGCAATGGTAAGCGCGGCGTGCAGGTCGATCTCCTGCTCATAGCCATCCACTGTCAGCACATTGCGCCATGTCCCCTTGGGCAGTTCAGCAATCGCCTCGAGCGTGCCGCGATAGGAGGTGTCGATGATGTAGGCGGTCAGATCGTCCAGATGGTCGATACCGAATTCCTCCATCATTCCCACAAGCCGTTTCGCGCCGGTCTCGCAGCAGGCGATCAGCGCATAGATATCGCCTTCATTGGCGATGGGTTCTCGCGAGTTGGCCTTCACGATTTCCATCAGAAGCGTGTTCAGAGCGCCCGCCTCCATCAGCTTGCAAGGAGGGATGAGCAGCCCCTCGTCGTAGATATCCGCGCCTTCGGGCCCCATGCCCAGCCCGCCCAGATCGACCAGATGCGAGGTGCAGGAGGTAAAGCCGACCACATGGTTCTTGTGAAATACTGGCATCATCAGCAAGAAATCATTCAGATGACCCGAAGCGATCCAGGGATCGTTGGTCAGGTAGATGTCGCCGGGCTTCATGTCCTGAAGCTCGAAACGCCCGCGCAGGGCCTTCACCGCCTCGGCCATGGTGTTGATATGCCCCGGCGTGCCGGTCACCGCCTGGGCCAGCATCCGGCCCTGAAGGTCGAAAATGCCTGCCGAGATATCCCCGCATTCGCGGACGATGGGCGAAAAGGCAGCCCGGATCAGCGCCTGACCCTGTTCCTCAACCACGGCCAGAAGCCGGTTCCACATGACCTGTAATCGAGTGTCTCCGATTCTCATGATGCGTTCTCCCGATTGCGGGTTAGCCAGATATTGCCGCCGCCATCCACGCTGGCCGAGAAATCGGCGCTGACAAAGGTGGTGGTTTGTGGCTCGATAATAAGGGCGGGGCCGGAAAGGTGGTGGCCGGGGCACAGCGCGGCGCGGTTGTGTATCTCCGCCTCGCGCCACGTTCCATCGACATCGCACAGGATGGCACGGTGCCCATCGGGCGGCGCGCGTCGTCTTGTGGAAGGCTCGCGATAGTGCGCAATCGCGCGCGGTTCAGAGGACACCTCAAGCGCCCAGTTCAGAATCTCGATTGCCATGCCCGGCACTGCACGACTGAACTGGCGGCTGTACTCACCCTCAAAGGTCCGGCGCAGCGTGGGGATGTCATCTTCCACCAGCGGGCGGTTCGGCAGGAGGATTTCAATCTCGTGGCCCTGGCCGTGATAGCGCATGAAAGCCTGCCGCCGCTGTGTCAGCGCGCCCTCGGGTGCGCCTGCGCGCACAACCGTAGTGGCCTCGCCGGTCATCTCGTCGAAAAAGGCGTTGAGCCCGTCCAGATCGAGCGCCTCGAGCGTCTCATAGCGCGACCGGATGATCTCGAACGAGACCGGCGCGAACAGGAACCCCACCGCCGAGCCGACGCCTGGATCGCGCGGGATCAGAATGCGGTCGACCTGCGAACGCCGCGCCACCCGCGTTGCGTGCAGGGGGCCGTTGCCGCCAAAGGCGATCATCAGGCGCGTGCCCAGGTCCTTGCCCGATTCCACCGCATGCATCCGGCCCGCGCTTGCCATGTTCTCGTCAACGATCTCGCTTACCCCAAGCGCCGCCCGCGCCGCATCAAGTCCCAATGCCTGTCCGACCGAGCGCTCAAGAGCCTCCTGCGCAGCCTCCATGTCGATCGCCAGCCGCCCCTCGGCAAAGCGGTCAGGCACGATCAGCCCCTGCACCACGTCGGCATCGGTCACGGTGGGCTTGGTGCCGCCTTTGGCAAAGGCGACCGGCCCAGGATCCGCGCCCGCGCTTTCGGGGCCGACTTGCAGGCGGCCCAGCCGGTCAACATGGGCGATGGAGCCGCCACCGGCACCGATTTCGATCATCTCGATCACCGGAATGCGCACCGGCATCCCCGATCCCTTGATGAACCGCGCCGCCCGCCCGATTTCAAACTTGCGTGCGCCCTGCGGGCGAAACTCGTCGATCAGGCAAAGCTTGGCAGTGGTGCCACCCATATCGAAACTCAACACCTCCCGCGCACCGGTTTCCGCGGCGATGCGCGCGGCCAGTATGGCCCCACCGGCGGGGCCAGATTCTAATAGCCGGATCGGCAGGCGCGCGGCCGTGTCCATCGTGGTCATGCCACCACCGGCGGTCATCATCAGGATGGGGCAGGTCAGCCCCTCATCGCTGAAGCGCGCCTGAAATTCCGCCAGATAGCTGGCCATCTGCGGCTGGATATAGGCGTTGGCGATGGTGGTTGAGAGGCGGTCGAACTCGCGCGCCTCGGGGCTGACCTCGTGCGAAAGCGAGATTACCAGATCCGGCAGCGCCTCTCGCAAAAGGTCTCGCAGCCGCAGCTCATGCGTCGGGTTGGCATACGAATGCATGAGGCAGATCGCGACCGCTTCGGCGCCGCTGGTTGCAAGCTCTCCAACCAGCCGGGCAAGCGACGCCTTGTCGAGTGGCTCCAATTCCCGACCGCGCGCATCCATGCGACCGCCGATGGTGAAGGCGCGCGAGCGCGGCACGATCAGGTCTGGCTTGACCAGGTTGATGTCGTACTGGTTGTAGCGCCGCTCGTAGGCAATCTCGAGGATGTCGCGAAACCCTTCGGTCGTCACGGTTGCCACAACCGCGCCCCGGCGCTCGATCAGCGCGTTGGTGGCCAGCGTAGTTCCGTGAATGAAGCCCTTGATCCGCGACCAGTCCGCCCCGGCCTCGGCCAGTACCCGTCTTGCACCTTCAAGTGCCCCCAGGGTTGGATTTTCAGGGGTCGTAGGCGTTTTGGTGGTGGCGAGGATATGACCCGGACCATCGACCAGAACTGTATCGGTAAAAGTTCCGCCGATATCGACGGCAAGACGAAGCCCGTTCTTGTTCTGCATGGAAAACCAGTCGGAATGAGGGAAGTCAGTACACGTCCTGACAGCCGGAAAGGCCAGTGCCAAAACGGCAAACGCCAGACATCACGTCACACGACGAGATCACATCCGGTCGCCCGGCGTCCCAGATTTCGGCCAAAGCCTTGAGACAGCATACGGCAGCTTTCGTTCATTCCGATATCTGGAATGCTGCGCGAAGGGGACAAAGTTTGTCAATAGACATGCGCATCCATCTGAATGGCACCTGGTGGATCCGAATACGCATGAAAGAGACACCGCGAAGATGTCTGCGCTTTTCAAATCTCTAATCTCACATTGGCATTCAATGTCAGACATGCGCCCGACGTGCTTTCGCCGCTGTCGCGAAGCACCCCAAGCAGACCTTGTGTTGAAGAAATCGAACGGCAGTTTCGTCCGCAACTCGGACATAGCCGCATTTTTCGTCACCGTCCGCTCCTGCGCGAAGCAGCCGTTCTTGGTCGGAACATTCAAAATTTCACAGTAAAAGTCGGCTTAGCGCATCTTTTCAGTCATCTGAGAAAAACGGTCAGATGACCGAGTCGAGCCCAAAGCGGACTGAAATATGCTCGCAAAAATTGAAGTGCGGCGATAGACATTCTATTGGGCGTTCTAACCCATCACTAAATGCATTCACCGCCATCGATAACTAAGGCTTGCCCCGTCATAAAAGCGGATTCATCTGAAGCTAAGTAGACGATCCCATGGCCAATCTCTTCAACTGTCGCCCACCGGCTCATAGGGATCGCCTGCTTGACGTAGCTTTCCAGTTTGGCACGGCCACCCATCTGCTTTTCGAAACCTGCATTGAAAGGGGTGTCTACGAATCCTGGACAAAGGGCATTGAAACGGATTGCATGGACAGCGTAGTCGGCTGCCATCTGTCGCACCATCGCGACGGCTGCGTGCTTTGTGGTCGCATAGGCAATCATACCTCGGTCGTATTGAACCCCAGAATTGGAGGCCGTGACGATCACGCTGCCTCCACCCTGTGATTTCATATGCGGGACAGCTGCACGCGCGGCAATGAAGTGGGCGCGGACGTTCAATGCCCAAGAAGCATCCATTCCATCTGGTTCCACTTCTTCCAGCGTTCCTTCGATCTGCAACCCAGCATGAGAGTGCAACACGTCCAGCCGACCGAAGTTTTTAACTACTTCGTCTATAGTTTTGGTAAGGGCATCGTCATCGGTTACATCAAGTTGTAAGGCAGATGCTTGATTTCCCTGCGCAACGATCTCGGCCACAGTGGCTTCAGCAAGTGTTGCATCGCGATCCGTTACCATGACATGCGCACCCTCTTGTGCCATTGCCATTGAACCCGCCCGACCAATTCCTGATCCCGCGCCCGTCACGAGCGCGACTTTACCTGCAAGCCGCATGTTAATTGGCTCCCTAATTTAACTACTCGATTTTGAGGCGCCTCGGCGCAAAAGCAGTTGCGCTGCAACGAGCAACAAGAGCGACGCGCCCATAACCATAGTGCCTATGGCATTGATCTCGGGCGTTACGCCGCGCCGGATGGATGAGAATATGTAGATTGGCAGGGTTGTCTCCGAGCCAGCTACGAAGAACGCGATGATGAAATCATCAAATGAGAAAGTGAAGCTAAGCAGGAAGCCCGCCAAAATTGCCGGTGCTATCAATGGCAGCGTCACTTGCCGAAAGGTGCCCCAGGGCGTCGCAAAGAGGTCAGCCGAAGCTTCCATGAGCGCGCGGTCCATACCCGATAGCCTTGCACGTACGATGATTATGACCAGCGCCATTGTGAACATGGTGTGTGCGGCGACAAGCGTGGGCATCCCCATGGAAAGTTGCGGGGGATTTGCTCCATCGGGCCATAGGCTTGCAAGAAGCGGGTTTAGCCAGCCGAATACGGTGACCAGGGCAATGAGTGTCGCGATGCCGATGACGATACCGGGTATCATTATCGCAATATAAATCATCGCATCAAACAAAGTTCGGAGCCATCCCTTAACCCCTTGTAAAGCGATGGCCGCCATGGTTCCGAGAGTGGATGCGAGGCAAGCAGTTATGAATGCCGCAAGCAGACTGGTCTCGAGCGCGTCCATTACAAATGGGTTGTTCAGCGCTTTACCATACCATTGGGTCGAGAACCCCATGAACTGGCTTGCGTGTCGTCCGGCATTAAAGCTGAAAAGCGCGATGATGCCGATTGGAATATAGAGAAAAAGGTAGACGCAAATCGCGTATAAGCGCATCGGACCCTCACATCAGCGAGACATCTTCGCGCTGGCCACCCAGGCGCGAGATGAATTTCATGTAAATTGAGACAGTGACAAGCATTACGACAACCAGAGTCATTGCGACCGCCGATCCGTACGCCCAGTTCCGAGACTGCAGGAACAGGTCCACCAGCGCATTTCCGACGAAAAAGACCTTTCCGCCGCCCAAGATCGCTGGGATCAGAAACTCGCCCATCAGCAAGATGAAGACCAGCATGCAGCCAGTTGCGATACCAGGTACCGACAAAGGAAGTGTCACCTGACGGAACGTACGCCATGGGGTAGAGCCGAGATCAGCCGATGCTTCCAGAAGGCGTTTATCCAGTTTGTCCAAGCTTACAAAAACTGGGAAGACCATCAAAGGTAGATACCCATAGACAATCCCGACAAGCACAGCGAGCGGCGTATTTATCAGGCGGACATCATCGATGCCGATCGACTCCAGTAAGGCGGGCAAGCCACGCCCCCCAAGGATGAAAATCCAAGCGTATGACCGGATCAGGATCGATGTCCAGAACGGCACGATCACTAGGATCAAAAGCGAAGTTCTCCACTTTGGTGAACAACGCACTGCAAGAAAGTAGGCGAGCGGGTAGGCAATTACCAACGCAGCGATAGTCCCCAGAGGTGCAAGGATCAAAGTGTTCTTAAACGCCGTCCATCGCGCAGGAAGGTTGGCATATTGTTCCAACGTGAACGCTGGAACGTAGCCTCCGGCGGCACCCCGTTCGCCAAAGGAAAAGACGAAGACGACCAACAGCGGAAGGGCAAGCATTACCAAAAGCCACATTCCTGCCGGTGCCAGCAACAGTGCTTTTCTGCCTTGTTCTGTCATTTTATCCTCGTCTTTCCCGATATTGGCGGCCTTGCCGCTTATGCCGACTTGAAGCGGGCGAGCAACTCGGCGCGGTTTGGATCGGTCAGCGTAGCCGCCGCGCCAAACTCGAGCGCATTCAGAAGGTCGGCTGCAGGATAGAGGATCGGATCTTCCAGCAATTCCTTCGGCAGCAACGCATTGGTGCGAGCATCAGCCGATGGGTAGCCATGAGCGAGGACTTCTTTCGCGTTAACTTCCGGGTTTAGCAGGAAGTCGATCAGGGCATACGCGGCATCCATATGGGGCGCGCCTTTCGGAATAGCATAGTAATCCGACCAGAGTTCACCGCCCTCGGCACCCAGAACATAAGCGATTTCAGGCATGTCGACGTTCATCTGCTTTCCGTCACCCGTCCAGCACATGGTCATCCAGGCGTCACCGTTCCGCATCGGTGGCTGATAATCAGACGAGATTGCAAACAGATGCGGTTTAGCATCCAACAACAGTTTTTCGGCATCCGCCAGTTCCTTCTCATCGACCGAGTTGAAGGAGTAGCCGAAGTATTTCAGGGCATTACCGATGGTGGTGAGTTGGTAATCATGCACCATTGTCCGGCCGGAGTAACCTTCCATAGTAAGGTCCCAGAACTCTTTCCATGTGGTTGGAGTCGGAGCGCCGTCAAGCTTGCTGGTGTTCACTGCAAAGCCAGTCGTGCCCCAGTTTTTTGGGACCGCGTAAAGCTGGCCATCGACAGAACCGGCATCGGAAAAGCGCTGTTCGAATGAACCTGCGTCGTAGTTTGGCAGTTTGGACGTATCGAGAGGGATGATCAGATCTTCACCCACATACGTAGTGATCGTGTAATTGGTTGGAACGAACACGTCCCAGCCAGACCCTCCGGCCTGCAACTTTGCCAACATCTCTTCGTTCGAGCCAAAAACATTGACCTGAACATGGGCGCCGGTGGCTTCCGTGAAGGCTTCGAAGTTCATCTCGTCATGGTAGTTCGGCCATGTGGCGAGGATCACTCGATCGCCAATGTCCCCGGCAGCAAATGCTGGGCGTGGACGCAACCCAGGCATGGCTGCGCCCAGAACGGCCGTTGCCATCCCAAGACCTGTCACGCCCAAAAAATGTCGCCGTGTGACCGAACCCTTTTGGTACCGACGAAGCTCTTCCATGAACTTTTGCTTGGAAATAGTCCCATTATCCTTGGTCATTGTGAACCTCTCTGTTGTTGGATTGCGGGATTTGTTATTTTTCCAGGATCAGCAGTGCGCCTTCGCCCCATGAAACAAAGGCCTGCTCTCCTGCATTGAACGTCCCCTCGTTCAATTCCGCTTGCCTTGGCACAAGTACGTGGAAATCACCCAGTGCTTCGTTGCGCGCAAGGTATTCTGTGTGCTCCCCAAGGAAGATCCGATTTTGAATGGTAACTGGCAGAGCGATTTCAGCTGTGGGTAGCGCGCGGGTCAGCGTGATCTGTTCAGGACGGATACTAACGCACACTTCCTGCCCTGCATCTATTGGAATCTCCGGAGTTCCGTGCACCTTTTGGCCACTCGCTAAACGCACAGTGATTTGGTCGGCTGCTGAGTCAGTCACAGTTGCATCAAAGAAATTTGAGGTGCCTACAAATCCAGCCACGTAGCGGCTGCGGGGCATGTCATAGAGTTCGCGTGGACTGCCTACCTGCACAATACTGCCGCCTTCCATCACACAAATTCGGTCGGACATTGAAAGCGCTTCTTCTTGGTCGTGCGTGACGAGGACAAAAGTTATTCCCAGTTGTCGTTGCAGGTTCTGCAGTTCAAACTGCATTTCTTTTCGAAGCTTTCGATCCAGAGCAGCCATTGGTTCATCGAGCAGCAAAAGCTTGGGCTCGTTTACGATTGCACGCGCCAAAGCGACGCGTTGCTGCTGACCACCAGACATCTCCCAGATGCGACGTCCGCCAAACCCACCAAGACGGACAGTTTCCAGCGCTTGCTCAACCTTTGTCGCTATTGTTTGTTTGTCTACGCGTGGTCGTTGTTGGCGCAGGCCGTACGCGATGTTGTCGAACACACTCAGGTGAGGAAAAAGAGCGTAGTGCTGAAACACCATGTTTACTGGGCGATGGTGCGCATCCAAGTCGTTGACGATTTCGCCATCGAGCAACACCTGACCTTCGGTTGGTTTTTCGAAACCCGCCAGCATTCTAAGTGCAGTGGTTTTGCCGCAACCAGATGGGCCTAAGAACGACAGGAACTCTCCCTTCCCAATGGAAAGATTCAGGTCTTTGGCAGCAACCACATTCCCGAAGGTCTTGGTCACTCCGCGGAGTTCCGCAATCGTCTGCATGGTGACGCTCATGTCAAAGCTCATATACTGCCGTTTTCCTTTTGCTTGAATTTTTGGCATTTACTGGCATACCACTCAAACAGGGAAAAAGTAACAAAAACTGCGATTAGCTGTATATACCACAATTGGGGTATAGAGCTGCTTTTCGAAGATCTGGAGCGGCGTGTGTACGATTGGATGGATGAGGCCGGCAGGGTCGTGGATAAGATTGGAACCCCAGAATTTCCATGTGCTTTGGCAGATGGTTTGCGGCAGGTCGCACCATTCGATTTTATAGTGGTATTTGGACATATCGGAACCGAAGCACCAATAGACCTTCACGACGATTTCCCCAAAAGCAAACGGCGTATTTTTGTTGAGGATTACCAAGCAGGGCCCTATGTGCTTGATCCATTTTTTTTGGCCGCGACAAAACCGATAACACCGGGTCTGTACCGCATGCGCGATATCGCACCGGACAGGTTCTATCAGGGCGAATACTATCGCAGCTATTACAAAAGGACTGGGTTAGCAGAGGAGATTGGCTACTTTATCGATATCCCAAGCTCTGGGATGGTTGTGGTCTCGCTTATGCGATCAGAGAAGCCTTTTTCAGCCAAGGAAATTCGTCATTTGCACGCTCTATGGCCGCTCGTTCGGGGAGCCTGTTGCAAACATTGGAGTGACTTTCCAACGATGTCCCGCGGCGCGGCAGCGAATGGCGTTAGTCGTCGCGTCGATCTAGCATTCCAGGCATTTGGCGATGGCGTTCTGACACCACGCGAACGAGAAGTCGTTGAGTTCACGTTGAAAGGCCATTCAGCAGAAGCTGTCGGCACAATTCTCGGCATCTCTCCAGGAACAGTCCGCATCCACAGACGCAACATTTACGCGAAACTTAGGATCAATTCGCAGGGTGAGCTTTTTTCAAAGTTCATTGAAAAGGCACTTTAAAAGGTTCCTTGATCACCCAATTTGTCCGTATTGCCGACCTTGCTACCTTGTGATCCGGAACGCCCCAACCATTTAGATGGCACCGTCTGATAGCCAAGGAAGCCAACGGGAGAGCGTCGGGACGCCCGGGACGGTCTTGTCAGAGGAAACCGGCTTGAGGCGGGTAGGGCGGTTTTGTAGCGTCGCGCCATGACCAGAAGATCGCCGTTTCGCTATTTCAAAACCAGTCCAGCAATCATCCGCTTGGC
>NZ_JAIUZS010000014.1:0-25409 GCF_020171505.1 Ruegeria profundi
TGAAGGTCGCAGGTTCAAATCCTGCTCCCGCAACCACCATGGTCGAACAGAGTCTCGAACAAGCCGCCGCAGGGCGGTTTTGTTCATTCTGGGACAGATCAATCATTGCTGCCAGCGCAGCGCCCCCCATCGCAAGTTGTTCACCATCCAACTAAAGTGGCGGCTGTCGTTCGATTTTGCATCGCTTTGTTGATAACAGATTCTGAAGCCTATTGCGTGGGCATTCCGGCGTTAAGTCGCCCATTTCCACTGTTTTTGACGTATATGCTTGATAGATATTGCTTTGAACATTGACATGCGCACGCAAATATATGCTCCGTGCCTCTGTTGTAACAAAACATTCGAAAGTGATAGTAATAAGCTACATCACTATATGAAGAAGAGCGTTACGAAAAATAACTTGAACTGGAAATCAGATGCAGACATCGAAAGAAATTGTTGCAAGCTTTAGCGATGCGCTCGCATCTGATAACGACTCATTAGCAGCGCGGGAAGGCGAGACGTTTCGCAGTTTGTTTAGATCACAACTATCTTCGCGCAATGCCAAGTCATCCGCCGCTATTTCCTCTCTGTATAACGAGGTACGTAACCGACCAGAAACTTGGGGTAACTTACCAAAATACGAAGATGCCGGTGATGAATACAAGCCGGACAACAGCATCGCCCCCGGTTTTTCGGTCGTTACATGTTGTATGAACAGAAATGACCACCTCGCTCAGTCCCTGCCAACATGGTTGGTTCATCCGGAAATTGACGAAGTTATCATCGTAGATTGGAGTTCAAGGATTCCGGTTTCGATCACTCTTGACCAAGCCGGAATTCAAGACGCGCGTATACGAATTTTGCGAGTAGAGGATGAGGGCACTTGGATCTTATCCCACGCGTATAACTTGGGCTTTCGAGCGGCGAGCAGGGATAAGATCATAAAAGTTGACAGCGACATCATGCTTGATGCTGGTTTCTTTCAACTAAACCCGACCGACACAGCACGGTTAACCGCCGGAAACTGGCGGCAGGCTAAATCCGGACAGAGCCACGTGAACGGCTTTTTTGTTGTTGGGCGCGATGCGCTTCTAGCTGTGAATGGGTTCAACGAACGGATCGTAACCTATGGGTGGGACGATGACGACTTGTATGAGCGACTGACGAAGGCCGGTGTTCAAAGGAAAGACGTCGACCCCGATACGATCAGGCATATCGACCACTCTGACCTGCGACGGATTGAACACCCGAAATGCAAACCGCTGACCGGTTGGGACGAGATACAGACCTTTCCCCAGTTCTGGATCGCCCTGAACAGGCAGTACGCGTCTTCGTGTGCGCCTTGGGATGCAAGTTGCCCGATGACCGCTTTTCGCGTCCTTGGCGACTCCCGTCGCGAACTGAGGCTAAGGCGGAGTCACCCTTACGGAATCGACACAAACCTTATTGGCACACGCATCGAACGTGCCATAGCGGCCGTCAGCGCGATTGAAGATGCCTTCAGCGGCGTCGCCGTCACGGTGTCTCCAGATGTCGTCGATTATGCCCTTATGACGCGTTCGCTGAAAGACGCCGTTGCCGCCATCAGCAACCAGTCCCTTCAACCTGTTGAGGAAACCAGTGAAGTTACCGCCCCGCTCGGGCTCCGAATTGACAGGCCTAGGCTTATTCTGGATGCCCAGCATGGGTTGGGGAACCGGCTACGCGCGATCGCCTCGGCCTATGCGTTCGCGCAGGTTCAGGACCGGGAATTGATTATCCAATGGGTCCGTGACGAACATTGTGATTGCAGCTTTGACTCGTTGTTCGACTTTGATGGCACCGTCGAAGATAGCCGAAAGAGCACCGCTGAAGACACTGTCGAAGTCGACCTGATGAACAAAGCGTTTCGTGACGCATTTGATCCTAACTCTTTGGTTCGCACAAACCGGGATGTGGTCATTCGGTCCGCTTACAGGTTTACATTTGGCAAACCCTACGACCCAATTGAAAGAGAGTTTCTGCGCACGCTCAAGCCGAGCGCGGACGTACAAACGCTCATCGACTCGGTGCGCAGCCCAAACGACATTGCTGTGCATGTGCGTATGAACGGGGGCGCGTCAACCGATCCTCATGGGGATGTACCGGGCGATTGGTCGCGTTCAGAAGACGAGATTTCCAGGCGGGCCCGTAGCCGATCGCACTATGGGTATTTCTTTAAGCGCCTGGATGAATTGTTGGAGGAGGAAAGCACCCTGACAATTTTCCTCGCGTCGGACAACTCGGAATCCTACGGCGCCTTCAACGCAAAGTATGGTGATCGGGTAACCAGCTTACCAAGGACGGTGTATGACCGATCAGAAATGCAGCTTAAATTTGCACTGGCAGACGTGATATTGCTGTCGCGCGCACCGGTTTTATTGGGCAGCAATTGGAGTTCCTTTACAGAAATTGCGCATTCAATGTCCGAAAATCAACGTTTGGAAATTTCGGGGCAGCACTTTTAATATAGTCAAAATTTCAAGGACATCCGTTAAAGTAGCAATGCGTACTGTTAAAACTGCCAGAGTGAAAATATAAATGAACGACAATGAAACAAGGAGCTTAGCCGTTGAGAAAGTTATCTCAGCGATTAAACAACCGGTGAGTGAAGTTATTGTTCTGGACGGCAGGCATCACTCGGATTGGTGCGCGGCCTATCAGCAGAACGCTATAGAACAGGTATCGCACACCACCTTTGGCAAGTTTACGCAGACGGATCGTGATAATGTTGCCGAAAATAGTGTGCGAATTGTCCATGTTACCAAAGGTGTTCCCGCAAACAGCCTGAGCGAAGCAGAGCACAGCGTAAGTCTTCTAACGCAACGAGCGGACATAGTGGTTTTCTCGCCGGTTCCCGCTGCTGAGCAGAATGTTCAGGATTTGCTGATCTCGTGGCCCAGCTTTTGGGCCATGCTGTTTCTCGCCGAAGGCTTCATTCTGCGTGACGTTGTCCGCCCTGCTGTATGGGATAGTTACTACAGCGATTGGGACACGCTGCAGAGCACCATTGTTTTTACCAATTCCGCGTTGGGCGACGCTTGGCTGGACGTTGACGGCAATACCCTCAACTCGGTTGTCGATTATGTCCACCCCGCGTTGTTCGAGATTAGTCTGCAACGCCAGTTGGCATTACAGACAAGCGCGCTATTGTCATTAAATTCGGGTTCTACCAATCCCGACGCGCCCGGCGTGTCCGGAGAGTTCCGCTCAAATATCCATATTGCTTTACCCAAACGGTATTCGAAGAAAGAGTACGAAAAGAAACTTTTTCAGGAAAGCCGCAGCTGGTGGCAAGTCGCGGTTTTTTCTCCTTGGCGGATTTCGTATTGGGGTGATCTGTGGCGTTTGCAGCGGCGAACCAAGCGTCGAATGAAAGCTAAATAGCTAGATCGTTGTGCCTAAAAAAGCGCAAACAACCCGGTTCACAGGTCTCTACATAAGTCGGCGCGATCTCGTCCCGCTCGGGTCCGTTGACGCAAAGCCGGGTGGTCGTTTCTCGCGCGGTCCGCTAGGATATTAACGAACCTGGATTTCTGACAGAACAACACTGAAGGGGCGCTTCTTCAGGGCCGATCCGGTGCAATTCTGTCGTTATGCTTGCTTTTTCAAATTGAAGCGGAGCACAATATTGTAACTTCAAGTCACATCCAATAGGGCCTGTACAATATACGTCAGGTTTCGAGCTTATCATGATGATCACTCCTGTCCTCCTGTGCGGAGGGTCCGGAACACGTCTTTGGCCGCTGTCCCGGAAAAGCTATCCCAAACAGTTTGTACCGCTTGTGGGGGATGAAACTCTTTTTCAGGCCTCTGCCCGCCGTCTTTCGGGCACAACCGAAACGCTCCAGTTTTCAGCGCCCACTGTTTTGACCAACTCGGATTTCCGATTCATCGTCGCCGAGCAATTGCAGGCCGTTGGTATTGATCCCGGCGTCATTCTGATCGAACCCGAAGGCCGCAATACCGCTCCGGCGGTCTTGGCTGCCGCGTTGCACAGCCATGCCAAAGACCCTGAAGCGGTGCTGCTGGTCGCACCCTCTGATCACGTCGTGCCGGACGTTGCGGCATTTCAGGCCGCTGTCGCACGTGGCATGGAAGCCGTCGCGCAAGGGCAGTTGGTCACATTTGGTATTACTCCGGCGCATCCGGAAACCGCTTACGGGTATCTTGAGTTGGCAACCACGCCCGACAGTAGTGGATCGCCTGTTCCTTTGAAGCAGTTTGTTGAAAAACCTGATTTGGCGCGCGCGACCGAGATGCTTGAGGCTGGGAATTTCAAATGGAATGCCGGGATTTTCCTGTTCCGTGCCTCTGACATGATCGCCGCTTTCCGGGAATATGCACCGGAATTGATGGCTCCGGTAGAAGAGGCCGTTGAAACCGCCAAACCCGATCTGGGCTTTTTGCGTCTGAACCCGGACCCTTGGGGGCAGGCCAAGGATATATCGATTGACTACGCAGTGATGGAGAAGGCAACAAACCTGTCCGTTGTCCCTTTTGATGCGGCCTGGTCCGATCTCGGCGGCTGGGACGCGGTTTGGCGTGAAAGCGGGCCAAATGCCGATGGTGTCGTGACCGGCGGCGCGGCGACAGCGATCGACTGTCAGAACTCGCTTTTGCGGTCGGACAGCGATCAGTTGGAACTGGTGGGCATTGGTCTGGACAACATCATCGCGGTGGCAATGAATGATGCGGTTCTGGTGGCGGACTCTTCGCGTGCGCAGGACGTGAAGGCAGCCGTGACTGCCCTTAAGAAAAAAGGCGCGCCGCAGGCAACCGCTTTCCCGAAAGACCACCGCCCCTGGGGGTGGTTCGAAAGCCTTGTGGTCGGCGAGAGGTTTCAGGTGAAACGCATTCACGTGCACCCCGGTGCGTCGCTCAGTCTGCAAAGCCACTTCCACCGGTCAGAGCATTGGATCGTGGTGGAAGGGACAGCCCGCGTAACCATCGATGATCAGCAGCAATTGGTGACCGAGAATCAATCGGTCTATATCCCGCTCGGGGCTGTCCACCGCATGGAAAACCCCGGCAAGGTTCCGATGGTCCTGATCGAGGTTCAGACCGGCGTGTATGTCGGTGAGGATGACATCGTTCGCTACGAAGACAAATACGCACGCGGTCAGGGCGCGAAAGGCTAACGGGTCAAATCCTGCAGCTAGACTTTAGTTGGTGGGGTTTTGTGTACTAGCCGCACGCAATTTCTTTAATCCGCGCCAAACAAGTCGCGGGTAAAGACCTTATCTTGCACATCGCTTATCTCTTCCGAAAGGCGGTTGGCGACGATCAGGTCCGCCTGCTGCTTGAAGGCATCAAGATCGCGGATCACGGGTGAGTGAAAGAAATGCTCCGTCGACAGTACCGGTTCGTAAACAATAACCTGTATGCCCTTGGCCTTGATCCTTTTCATGATGCCCTGAACTGAGCTTTGACGGAAATTGTCACTGCCTTCCTTCATGACAAGCCGATAGATGCCAACCGTTTTCGGACCTTTCATTAGGATCTGATCACTGAGGAAATCTTTGCGGGTGCGATTTGCATCGACGATGGCCCGAATCAGGTTCTGCGGGACGTGATTGTAATTTGCCAGCAACTGCTTGGTGTCCTTGGGCAAGCAATAGCCGCCATAACCAAAAGACGGGTTGTTGTAATGCGTACCGATCCGCGGGTCGAGGCTGACGCCTTCTATGATCTGGCGTGGATCCATCCCACCGGCCAGAGAGTAGCTGTCGAGCTCATTGAAAAAGGCCACGCGCATCGCAAGGTAGGTATTGGCGAAGAGCTTGATTGCCTCGGCCTCATCCGGACCCGTGAACAGAACCGGCACGTCCTTGTCCAAGGCCCCCTCTACCAACAGGTCGGCAAACACTCTGGCACGGTCAGACCGTTCACCGACGATAATCCGGCTGGGATGCAGGTTGTCGTACAACGCGCGGCCTTCGCGCAGAAATTCCGGCGAAAAAATAACATTTTCAGTTCCGAACCGCGCACGCGCCTCAGTAACAAAGCCGACGGGGATGGTCGATTTGATCACGATCACAGCACCAGGGTTCAGCGCCGTAACCTGTTCGATCACCGCCTCGACCGAGCTGGTATCGAAATAGTTGCTGCGCGGATCATAGTTGGTCGGTGTAGCGACCACGACAAAGTCCGCCCCGACATAGGCAGTTTCTGGATTTGTAGTGGCCGAAAGGTTGAGCGTGCGATTGCTCAGAAAATCTTTGATTTCAGCATCCTGGATGGGGCTCTGGCGCTGGTTGATAAGGGCCACACGATCATCAGATACGTCAAGGGCCACCACTTCGTGGTTTTGTGCAAGCAGCACCGCGTTGGACAAGCCGACATAGCCGATACCGGCGATCGCGATTTTCATATCGCTGTTCCTTGTGTAACCAGAACCCTAACACCCGGCCCGACCATAATCATGTTTTTACTGTCTGATAAGCTCTTGAAACAATTCAGGGCGATTATTCGGCTCGACCCTTTGTCGCACGCGGGTTTATAGGGCGGTGTCCCGTTGGATGTATCAATTCACGGCAGCATTGATCGGCGTTGTGATGAACGGTGTCGACAACCCTCAAAAACTTTGCGCCGAAACTGATGAGCAAAAACCGGTTGTCAAACTTCTTGTCATCATACTACCACAGATTGTGTCGATCACAATCGATTGGGGGCCAATGCAATGCGAGGCTGTCCTGCGTCTGGACAGTCTGCCTTTGTGCCAATAATTCCACCGGCGGCGCTGCAGCCACGCTCAAACTGGTTGGGCATCATATGAAAAAATTGACTGAAAAGACGAAAAATGCTGCCATCTCGCCACACAGGAGAGTGTTATGAAAAAAGCTAAATTTTCAAGACGAATGCTGCTGGCTGCGGCCGCGGCAATATCCACCTTGTATTCCGCCGGTCTGGCGGCGGCAGAAACCGTCAAGGTGGCGGCGATATATACTTTGCCGGTTGAACAGCAATGGATCAGCCGCATTCACAAGGCTCTGAACACCGCAGCCGAGAGGGGCGACATCGAATACGTGTTCTCAGAAAACGTCGCGAACACGGATTATGAGCGGGTCATGCGTGAATATGCCGAACAGGGCGCTCAGTTGATTGTGGGCGAGGTTTTTGGCCTGGAACGCGCGGCACGCAACGTGGCAAAGGACTATCCCGACACCGCGTTTCTGATGGGTTCGTCCTTTGGACCGGTGGCGCCTAACTTTTCGGTCTTTGACAACTGGATCCACGAACCGTCTTACCTGACCGGTATGGTGGCCGGGGCGGCGACTGAGTCGAACGTTATCGGTATGGTCGGCGGCTATGCGATCCCCGAAGTGAACCGTCTGATGAACGCCTTCATGGATGGCGCGCGTGAGGTGAACCCGGATGTTACCTTCCTGGTGACCTTCATCGACAGCTGGTATGATCCGCCAAAGGCAAAGGAAAGCGCCATCGCGATGATGGATGCGGGGGCTGACATAATGTATGCCGAACGTTTTGGCGTTTCGGACGCGGCGGTGGAGCGTGGTGTAAAAGCAGTGGGCAACGTCATCGACACTTCGGGTGACTATCCGGGTACGATCATGGCATCTGCCCTTTGGCATATGGAGCCAACAATCGACAAGGCCATTGCCAATGTTGCCAATGGGTCATTCGAAGCAGCAGATTACGGCCAGTACAGCTTTATGGGCTATGGCGGTGGCTCACTTGTTGTGGATGAGGAACTTGTTCCAGCCGAAGTCATCGAGGCGGTGAATGCCCGCCAAGCCGAGATCCTGGACGGTTTGTTTCGTGTGAACGTGAACGACGACCGACCGGTTTCTGACAATTGATTGCTTTCGGGCCGGTCATCGCACCGGCCCGCAGTCCCAATGAAAGACTCCACAGTTCTAAAGCTTAACGGGCTGAGCAAGCGGTTCGGTCCGGTCATCGCCAATGACAATGTCAGCCTGACTCTGAAAAAGGGTGAGGTTCTGGCGTTATTGGGTGAAAACGGCGCGGGCAAGACCACGCTGATGAATATGCTGTTCGGGCATTACCTGCCCGATTCAGGCACGATCGAGGTCGCGGATGAGGCGGGTGTCCTACACCCGCTGCCTCTGGGGCATCCGCAAGTCGCGCTCGCCGCGGGCGTGGGCATGGTCCACCAGCATTTTACACTGGCCGAAAACATCTCGGTTCTGGATAATATCACGCTGGGGTCCGAACCCCTGTTCGCAATACGCCGCAATCGACGTGCCGCAAGGCGAAAAATCGAGTCTATTATGGCGCAAAGTGGTTTGAATGCGCCGCTGGATATGCGTGTTGGGCGACTGTCCGTAGGCGAAAGGCAAAGGGTCGAGATCCTCAAGGCGTTGTACCGGCGGGCGCGGATTCTGGTGTTGGACGAACCAACGGCTGTGCTGACCCCGCAAGAAGCCGACGCCCTGTTTGAAAACATCCGCATGATGACGAATGAGGGTCTCTCGGTGATCTTCATCAGCCATAAGCTGCGTGAGGTTCTGGCTTTTTCCGACCGGATCGCCGTTCTACGCCACGGGAGGAACGTGGGTGAGATGGCCACGTCGGAGGCGGACGAGAAATCCATTGCCCGCATGATGGTTGGTGCCGACACTCCGGAACTGGCAAGCACCAAGATGGCTCCGGGCGCACCGGTTTTGACGTTGTCTGACATCTCGGTCGCGGGCCGTTCAAAGCGCGATACACTTAACGGACTAAACCTGACTGTGCATGCGTATGAAATCCTGGGAATTGCCGGGGTGTCAGGAAATGGTCAAACCGGGCTGGCAAACGTGATCTCAGGCACAGCTGTGCTTGAACAGGGTCTAATTAAGGTAAACGAAGCCAAAATTGACGCCCCAAACCCTACAACGATGGTGCGAGCAGGTGTTGGTCGCATTCCCGAAGACCGTCACCACGAAGGCATTGTCGGGGCGATGAGTGTTGCGGAAAACATGATAATCGAGCAGCTGGATGACCCTGATGTGCAGTCGCGCGGTCTTTTGCGGCGCGAGGCGATACAGGACAACGCCGAACGTCTGGCCAAGGCCTATGACGTGCGCGGACCGGGAGTGGATGCCCCAGCACGCCTGTTGTCTGGCGGCAACATCCAGAAACTCATCCTAGCCCGTGTTTTTGAGCGTTCCCCCAGCCTGATCCTTGCCAACCAACCAACGCGTGGTCTCGATATGGGGGCTGCGGCCGAAGTCGGGCGTCGCCTTCTTGAGGCGCGCGCGCGCGGCGCGGGTGTCGTGCTGATTTCTGAAGACCTTGATGAAATCTTGGGCCTCGCCGACCGGATCATGGTGATCCGCGACGGCGAATTGCACGAGGCCCCCAGTCGCGATCGGGAACAGATCGGGCTGATGATGGCAGGAGAACCGGCATGATCCGTATTGAGCCGCGCCAGACACAGTCGCGCGCTTTCGCAGTGGGTGTCCCGATCCTGTCTGCCGTGATCGCACTGGCCTTCGCTGCTATTCCTTTGCTGGCCGCCGGGGCAAACCCGATGCAGGCGTATGGCGAGATGTACAAGGGTGTTTTTGGCTCAGTTTTTGCGTTTTCAGAAGTTCTGACGCGCGCTACGCCACTGATCTTTACCGGTTTGGCCGCGGCTTTGGCGTTTCGCGCCAAACTGTGGAATATCGGTGCCGAGGGGCAGCTTTACCTGGGGGCGATGGCCGCCGTGGCGATTGGATCAGGAGTGTTGGATGTGCCCGGCCTCTTGCTTCTGCCTCTGATTGTCGTCCTGGGTGCAGCGGCTGGTGCGGCGGGGATGGTTGCCCCGACCTATCTGAAAACGCGCTTCGGCGCGGATGAGGTTGTAACCACGCTGTTGTTGAATTTCATCATTCTGATCTTTGTGCAGATGATGCTAGAAGGCCCGCTGCAAGACCCGATGAGCCTGGGCTGGCCGCAATCTGCCCCGGTTCTGGATCAGGGAATGCTGCCCCCGTTGATCGAGAGGATGCGGGTTCATTCCGGGCTGATTTTGGCTCTGATGCTGGCTGGTTTGGCTCAATTCATGCTGGCGCGCTCTGTCTGGGGCTTTCGTTTGCGGGCCGTGGGGGAAAACGCAGCCGCCGCGCGCCATGCCGGGATCAATGTGAAACGTTCGCTATTTGGCGTTGCCATTCTATCGGGCGGTGTGGCCGGTCTGGCCGGTGTCAGTGAGGTCGCCGGGCTGAAAGGCTACCTGACATCGGACCTGTCCCCCGGCTTTGGGTACACGGGAATCGTCGTGGCGATGCTGGCGGGTCTGTCACCTGCAGGCGTGGTGATCGCGGCGTTGTTCATTGCGTCCGTCTTTGTCGGGGCTGACAGCATGAGCCGCGCCATGGGCGTGTCATCCTTTCTGGCTGATCTGGTTGTATCAGTTTCGTTGCTCTGCGTGCTCGTCGGCGGTTTCTTCGCTCGATACCGGGTCGTGCGGGCTAGCACCACGAGGGCGGCGTCATGATGGATATTCTCAACATCCTACTATCCGAAAGCTTTTGGGCCGCTTCGCTGCGCATCGCAACGCCGCTGATCTTTGGTGTCTTGGGCGCGCTGATCTGCGAGAGGGCGGGCGTGCTGAACCTTGGGATTGAGGGTATCTTTGTCGTCGGCGCGATGTGTGGCTGGATGGCGGTTTGGCTTGGCGCGGGGCTGTGGGGTGGCGTTTTGGTCGCGGCGCTGGCCGGGGCTTTTTTCGGCCTGCTGCATGCCATTCTGACGGTGCCACTTGGACTGTCGCAGCACGTTTCGGGCCTGGGGATCACGCTGTTTGCCACATCGGTTAGTTACTATACGTACCGAACCGCGCTGCCGAATGTTTCCTCGCCACCAAGGATTGAGCCGTTTCAGCCGCTGGATCTGCCGATGCTGTCCGATTTGCCCTTTTTAGGGACTGTTTTGTTTCAGCAAACCGCGTTGACGTGGCTGGCTCTTTTGCTGGTGGCTGTGGTCTGGTACGTGATGAACCGCACCGCGCTGGGCGTGGCTGTTCAGGCGGTCGGGGACAACCCCGACAGTGTCGACGCGCAAGGTTTATCGGTCTACGGGTTGCGGATTGGCGCAATAGTTGCTGGATCGGCCCTTATGGCGCTGGGCGGGGCATTCCTGACGATGAGCGCGTTTGACGCGTTCTTCTTCGGTATGGTCAACGGGCGCGGCTGGGTTTGCATCGCGCTGGTGATTTTTGCCAGTTGGAGACCGGGCAAGGCGCTGCTGGGTGCCCTGCTGTTCGGCGCGTTCGATGCCTTACAGGTGCGTCTGCAGACCGAGATCGGCGCGCTGGTGCCCGGCCAGGTATTCCTGATGGCCCCCTATATCCTGTCGATTATCGCTCTTGTCGTTGCGGCGCGGTCGGCGGATTATCCGCGCGCATTGCTTACCCCCTGGTTCAAAGGCCAAAGATAGGAGCCTGCATGTTCGACCTGATCGTAAAAAACGCCACCTTGCCTGATGGACAGACCGGGTTGGATATCGCCTGCATGGATGGCAAGATCGCTGCGGTTGAGCAATCGATCACCGCCGAGGCGCAAGAGGTTATGGATGCCGGGGGGCAACTGGTCTCTCCACCTTTCGTAGACCCGCATTTCCACATGGATGCGACCTTGTCGCTGGGCACGCCGCGCATGAACGTGTCCGGCACATTACTGGAGGGCATTGCGCTGTGGGGAGAGTTGAAGCCGATCCAGAGCGTTGACGATATCATCACCCGCGCCTTGCGCTATTGCGAGCTGGCTGTGGCCAAGGGTATCGGCGCAATCCGCAGTCACGTAGACACCTGCGATGACGAACTCAAGGGCGTGCAGGCCTTGCTTGAGGTCAGGGAACAGGTGAAGGACTATCTGGACCTGCAACTGGTCGCTTTCCCGCAAGACGGGGTGCTGCGTGACCCTACCGCCATGCAAAACACGATCCGCGCCCTGGATATGGGTGTAGACGTGGTGGGCGGTATTCCGCATTTTGAGCGTACCATGGCCGATGGGGCCGAGTCCGTGCGCCTGCTGTGCGAAATCGCAGCTGAGCGTGGGTTGATGGTCGACATGCATTGCGACGAAAGCGACGATCCGCTGAGCCGCCATATCGAGACTTTGGCCTATGAAACCCAACGTTTGGGTCTGAATGGCAGGGTTGCGGGATCGCATCTCACGTCCATGCATTCAATGGATAACTACTATGTCTCAAAGCTGATTCCGCTGTTGGTTGAGGCCGGGGTGCATGCTATCCCGAACCCCCTGATCAACATTATGTTACAAGGTCGGCATGACGCTTACCCCAAACGTCGGGGCCAGACCCGCGTGCGTGAACTACGTGATGCCGGGATCACCGTTGGCTTTGGCTCGGATTGCGTCATGGACCCGTGGTACTCACTGGGGAAGGCTGACATGCTGGATGTCGCCTTTATGGGGTTGCACGTCGGGCAGTTGTCCAGTCGGGCAGACATGGGCTGGTGTTTTGATGCGGTGACCGAAAACTCTGCCCGGATCATGGGGTTAGAGGGGTATGGCATTGCCAAAGGATGCGCGGCGAATTTCGTTCTGCTGCAAGCCAGCGACAGGATTGAAGCGATCCGGCTGCGCGCGCATCGGCTGGCTGTTGTGCGCAAGGGGCGCATCATTGCGCGGTCAAACCCGGTCACATGCGACCTGAGCCTGCCTAATGGGACAAAAACCCTGGACGAGGCGCGGGTGCCATTCAGTTGATTCGGGGTATTTTCCCCCGCGTCTTCATTTTCAAACACAATCTAGTGTTGCAACTGCTGAACTGATCTGGATGATCGGATTTACTACGGCCGCAGCAAGCGGCCGGCCGTTGCAATGACGGCGCTAACAATAAACCGGGGAGACTATAATGATCCTAAGAAACCTGATGATTGCTGCCAGCGCCACTGCGTTGATGGCGGCAAGCGCGTCTGCTGAAACTTTGCGCTGGGCGCGGGCGGGTGACTCGCTGACGCTGGACCCGCATGCGCAGAACGAAGGCCCGACCTCGGCGCTGGCGCACCAAATCATGGAAACGCTGGTGATGCGCGACCATTCCGGCGCACTGGTTCCGTCATTGGCCACAGAATGGGCGCCCTCGGAAGACAATCCCAATATCTGGGTGTTTAAACTGCGCGAAGGTGTGACCTTCCATGACGGTGCTGAGTTTGACAGCGAAGACGTTGTCTTTTCGTTGGACCGCGCCAGAACACCGGATTCCGACTACAAGGAATTGCTGGCCTCTGTGAAAGAGGTGCGCGCGACCGATAAATACACGATCGAGATCGAGACCGACGGTCCGAACCCGATCATGCCCAACAACCTGACCAACATGTTCATGATGGACAAAGGTTGGGCCGAGGCGAACAACGCCGTCAAGGTTCAGGATTACGAGGGCGGCGAAGACACGTTCGCGGCCAAGAATGCCAACGGCACCGGACCTTACATGCTGGTCAGCCGCGAACCCGATGTGAAAACCGTTCTGGCAGCATATGAAAACTACTGGGGTAAGGATGAGTTCCCGCTGGAAGTGACCGAAATCATCTACACTCCGATTCAGAACGCAGCCACTCGCGTTGCCGCCTTACTGTCGGGTGAGGTCGATTTCATTCAGGACGTGCCCGTGCAAGACCTTGAGCGTGTTGCCAGCGCCGACGGTCTGGACGTCCGCACCGCGCCGCAGAACCGTGTCATCTTCTTTGGCATGAACATGGGGGATGCGGACCTGGCCAACGACAATGTCGAAGGCAAGAACCCCTTGTCGGATGTTCGCGTGCGCCGGGCCATGTCCCAGGCGATTAACCGCGACGCGATCAAGCAGGTCGTGATGCGCGGTCAGTCGGCCCCGGCAGGTATGATCGCTCCGCCGTTTGTGAATGGCTGGAATGAGGAGATGGACAGCTCGACCACCGATATAGAAGGTGCCAAAGCCCTGATGGCCGAGGCTGGTTACCCGGACGGGTTCTCCATTCAGCTTGACTGCCCGAATGACCGCTACATCAACGATGAGGCGATCTGTCAGGCTGCGGTTGGTATGCTGGCGCAGATCGGGATCACCGTGAACCTGGATGCCAAACCGAAAGCGCAGCACTTCCCGCTGATCAACAACCTGGAAACCGACTTCTACATGCTGGGTTGGGGCGTTCCGACCTACGACTCGGAATATATCTTCAACTTCCTGGCGCACACCAAGGGTGAAAAATACGGCTCGTGGAACGGTACGCGCTATAGCAACCCGGAGCTGGATGCCAAGATCGTTGCGCTGGCGTCGGAAACCAACCTGCCTGAGCGTGACAAGCAGATCGCTGAGATCTGGCAGGTTGTTCAGGACGAACAGCTGTACATCCCAATCCACCACCAGGTGCTGAACTGGGGCATGAAGTCAAACGTGGGTACTGTGGTCGAACCGGAAGATTCGCCCAAGATTAAGTACTTCACCCTAAACTAATCACTCAGAGTCAGTGATATGGCAGGGCGTGATCATCGCGCCCTGCCATTTGTGTTACCCTTCAAGACCACGCCCCGGTTTGGGGCACATAGGGAAGTTCCGCCATGATCCTCAGAAACAGTGCCGTTGGTCTCGCGATGCTCATCGCCACCAGCGCTCAGGCCGCCGAGTTCAAATGGGCCTCAACAACCGATCCGCAGACGATGGACCCGCACGCGGTTAACTCTGCCCCGGTTCTTGGCTTTCTTAACAACGTCTACGAAGGGCTTGTACGCCGGGATAAGGACATGCAGGTGGAACCAGCCCTTGCGGTCAGCTGGGAACCAATCGGTGACGGCGAAGGCTGGCGGTTCAATCTGCGTCAGGGCGTGACCTTTCATGATGGCAGCACATTTGATGCGCAGGACGTTCTGTTCAGCTATGAGCGCGCCTCGGGCGAGGCGGCGGATACCCGTAGCTGGTTCGCTCCGATCCGTGAGGTGAAGGTCGTTGACGATTATACCGTCGATTTTCTGACCACCGCTCCGAACCCGCTGTTTCCGTCGTCCATCGCCAACTGGATGATCATGGATCAAGGCTGGACCGAGGCCAATAACGCCACTGTGCCCGACAAGGAAACGGGAAATTATGCCACGCTGAACGCCAATGGCACCGGTGCATTCAAAGTAACCGCGCGCGAACCGGGGCTTCGCACGGTTCTTGAGCCGTTCGCAGGATGGTGGGGTGAAACCGAACACAACATCACCCGCGCCGAGTTTACCCCGATCCAGAACCCCGCCACCGCCGTTGCGGCCCTCCTGTCAGGTGACGTGGATATGATCAACCCGGTGCCAATTCAGGACGTGGCACGCTTGCAGGGCAGCGACGGTGTTGATGTCATTCAGGGCATTGAGGCGCGTGTGATCATGCTGGGATTTGATCATCAGGCCGAGACGCTGAAATACACCGAGGATGAGGGCAAACCGAACCCGTTCCGCGATCCGCGCGTACGAAAGGCCGTAGCGCATGCCGTGAACGTCGATGCAATCCTCGCCACCATCATGCGTGGGAATGCCGAAGCAGCCTCGCAACTCGTCAGTCCGGCGATGAGCGGGTATTCGCAGGCAAATGCCGCACGCCCGGCCTTTGATATCGACGCCGCCAAGGCTCTGCTGGCCGAGGCAGGCTATGGCGATGGATTCTCTTTCGGTTTGAAATGTCCCAATGACCGCTACCTGAATGATGAAGCGGTCTGCCAGGCTGTCGTCAGCATGCTGGCACAGATCGGGATTACTGCAGAGCTGGACGCCATGCCAGTCCGCAACTACTGGCCCGAGCTGCGCGAGGACAATTACGACATGTACCTGCTGGGCTGGAGCCCGGGGACGTTTGATGCGGAACATCCGGTGAGGTTCCTGGTCGCAACACCCAACGAAGAGAAAAAGCTGGGCAGCTGGAACTTCGGCGGTTTCTCGAATGAACGGATCGACGAGGTGCTGCCGTTGATCCAATCAGAGCTGGACGCCGAAAAACGGCAGGCAATGCTGGATGAGGTCGCGCAGATCATTCAGGATGAACAGGTATATGTGCCGCTTTATGTCCAACCGTTGCTGTGGGGGACGCGCAGCAATATCGATCTGACACAACGCCCGGACAATTTCTTCCTGCTGCGCTGGGTGACGGTTAACTAATTGGCGGGAACGTGACGTCTGGATGGTGGCGATAACTTGACCACTTGGTCAGCACTGGCCTAGACAGACAGATCAACGGGGAAAAGTGAATGTTCGCATATATTGTCCGAAGGATGTTCCAATCCGTGATCGTTCTGCTGGTCGTGGGTCTGGTAGCATTTTCGATGTTCCGCTTTGTCGGCGATCCGATCGACAACATGCTGGGTCAGGAAAGAACACAGGCCGACATCGACCGCCTGCGTTCCGAGCTTGGGTTGGATCAACCATTCCCGGTGCAGTATTTCAAGTTCCTGCAAGGCGCGGTACAGGGCAATTTCGGTGTGTCTTATCGGCAGGGCCGCCCGGTTTCCACCATCATAGCCGAGCGTGCGCCCGCGACGTTGGAACTGGCCTTTGTCTCCGGTGTCCTCGCGATCACGTTGGGAATCGCGTTAGGTGTATTCACGGCGATCCGACGACAAGGGGTGGCGGCGAATGTCATCATGACGGTGTCCCTGATCGGAGTATCCTTGCCCACCTTCCTGATCGGCATCTTGCTGATCTACATATTCTCGGTTGAGCTCGACCTCCTCCCCAGCTTCGGGAGGGGCGAGACCGTTATGATTGGAAACTGGTCCACGGGGTTTCTGACGACCTCGGGGCTCAAGGCACTGATCCTGCCCGCGATCACGCTGGGTCTGTATCAAATGACGCTGATCATGCGGCTGGTGCGGTCGGAAATGCTTGAGGTGATGCGCGCAGATTACGTCCGCTTCGCCCGCGCCCGAGGGTTGTCGGACCGGGTGATCAACTTTCGCCATGCGCTCAAGAACACGTTGGTGCCGGTGATCACCATTACGGGCTTGCAGTTGGGCTCGATCATCGCCTTTGCCATCATTACCGAGACGGTGTTCCAGTGGCCCGGTGTCGGGCTGTTGTTCATCAACGCGATCCAGTTCGTCGATATCCCCGTCATGGCCGCTTATCTGATGCTGATCTCGGTCATGTTCGTCACGATCAACCTGATTGTCGATCTTCTCTACTATGCCATTGACCCGCGCCTGCGTGTCGACGCGAGGGCCACATGACCGATACCATCGAAACCCCGACAGCCGCGCCCAAATCGCGTTTCGCCAAATTCTGGGACAGCGATTTCGCGTGGTCGTTTCGACATTCGCCTGTGGCGATCATTGCGTCGCTTGTGGTGATTGTACTGGCGTCGGCGGCGATTTTCGCTCCGCTGATTGCGCCCTATAACCCGTTTGATCCGGCAACCCTGAACCTGATGAACGGATTTACGCCCCCGAGGACGCCGAACGCATTCACGCAAGAGACATTCCTGATGGGTACCGACGATCAGGGGCGGGATGTATTCTCGACCATCCTTTACGGCATGCGCATTTCGCTGTTCGTCGGTGTTTCGGCTGTTCTTCTGGCGATGATCATTGGCGTCATCCTGGGGCTGATGGCCGCTTACTTTGGCGGCTGGACCGAAACCATCATCATGCGTATCGCGGATGTCCAACTGACCTTCCCGGCCATTCTGGTGGCCATGCTGATCTTTGGTATCGCCAAGGGCGTGACCCCGCCTGAATACCGGAATGAAATGGCAATCTATGTACTGATCATCGCCATCGCGCTGTCCGACTGGGTGCAATTCGCCCGCGTGGTACGGGGTGCTGCGCTGGTCGAGAAGAACAAGGAATATGTGCAAGCCGCCCGCCTGATCGGGCGCGGGTCGATCCCCATAATGTTCCGCCATATCCTGCCAAACGTGCTAAGCCCGGTTCTGGTAATCGCCACGATCTCGCTGGCGCTGGCGATCATTGCCGAGGCAACGCTCAGCTTCCTTGGTGTCGGCGCCCCGCCGACCCAGCCGTCACTGGGAACCTTGATCCGTATCGGACAAGGTTTCTTGTTCTCGGGTGAGTGGTGGATTCTGTTCTTCCCGGCCTGCACCCTTCTGGCGCTTGCGTTGTCTGTGAACCTGCTGGGCGACTGGCTGCGCGACGCGCTGAACCCCAAGCTGCGGTGATTTCATGAGCCTTCTGACGATCAATGACCTGACAGTCGAATTCCCGACACGCCGCCAGCTGTTTACTGCAGTGGACCACGTGGATCTGTCGGTCGAACCCGGTGAAATCCACGGTCTGGTGGGCGAATCCGGTGCTGGTAAATCCACCATCGGCGCCGCGATCATGGGCTTGTTGGATCGGCCCGGCCGTATCGCCAGCGGCACGATCAAGCTGAGCGGTGAACAGATCAGCGGTCTGGACGCCGAGGCGATGCGCGGGCTGCGTGGCAAGAAAATCTCGATGATCTTTCAGGACCCGCTGACATCGCTGAATCCGCTGTTCACGGTGCGTGAGCAGTTGGTGGAGACGATACAGGCCCATCTGGGCGGTTCGGACGCCGAGGCGAACAAGCGCGCCCGTGACCTGATCGACCGGGTGGGTATCCCTGACCCCGATACGCGGTTGGATCAGTACCCGCACCAATTCTCAGGCGGGATGCGGCAGCGCGTGGTGATTGCGCTGGCGCTGTGTACTGAGCCGGATGTGATTATCGCGGATGAGCCGACGACGGCGCTGGATGTTTCAGTTCAGGCGCAGATTCTGGATCTGATCAAGGAACTGGCGACCGAACGTCAGGTCGGCGTGATCCTGATTACGCATGACATGGGTGTAATCGCGGACACCACCGACAAAGTTACCGTCATGTACGCGGGCAAGGTCGTTGAGACTGGCCCGACGTCTCAGGTCATGGGGCGTCCCAGCCATGAATACACCAAGTCGCTCATTGCTGCTGTACCCCGCCCTACGCTTAAGCTGCATCGCTTTCCGCAGATCAGCTATGGCGGGCGTGAGACGCGCTTCGCGATCGAGGATATGGCCCGCCACTGGCCGAAGGTTGACAACGACACCTCCAAGCCGGTGTTCGAGATTCGCGACCTGACCAAGAAATTCCTGCAACGCAAAGGTCTGCTGCCTTGGGATCGCACCTATTTCACGGCAGTGGACCAGGTCAGTTTTGATATTCGTGCGGGTGAAGTTTTTGGTGTCGTAGGCGAGTCCGGCTCGGGCAAATCTACGGTCGCCCGGATGATCGCGGGGCTGTATCCGGTGGATGGCGGAACCATCACGTTCGAAGGGCAGGTGGTGAGCGACCTGAAAAACCGGGCGGCTTTGGATGCTTATCGCAAGAACATCCAGATGATTTTTCAGGACCCGTATTCCTCGCTTAATCCGCGTATGCGGGTGGATGATATTGTGGCTGAACCCATCCGCCATCACCGTCTGATGGACGGCGCCGATATCAAGCGCCGCGTTGATGAGCTGCTGGATCAGGTAGGGCTGGGACATGAGGCGGGGCTGAAATACCCGCATGAGTTCTCGGGCGGTCAACGTCAGCGAATTTCGATTGCCCGCGCGCTGGCCACGCAACCGCGTTTCCTGATCTGTGATGAGCCGACCAGCGCCCTCGACGTATCGATTCAGGCGCAGATCCTGAACATCCTGAAGGATTTGCAAGAACATCTGGGCCTGACCCTTCTGTTCATCAGTCACGACCTGCCCGTGGTGCGCCAGATGTGCGACCGGGTCGCAGTGATGAAACAGGGCAAAGTTGTGGAATTGCAAGAGACCAACAGCCTCTTCGCCAATCCGCAGACCGAATATGCCAGTGAGTTGCTTCGCTTGATGCCGCGATTGGACGACCTGTCGACCGAGGGACTCAGCGCCGAGGGTTAGGCCGCCGGTCCATATGGCGGCCCCCAACTTTGTTCATGGCTTGGGCGCGGCCTGCCATCATGTGGGCTCTGCTACACGCTTTAGGGCTCCAAAAGCGGGTGTTCGGGGAACAAACCTCAGTTAGAGTCTCGCTTTTGCCTCGGCATACTAGAGGTTTGCGTTGCGCATGCCCATCTTTATCTGCTCCCGACATTTCGCCGAATTGGTCGGCATAATGACGTAACTTTCGACGCTTTCGTCAAGAATGACCCTGCGGTTCGAACAGCCCAAGCCTCATACTTTTGAGAAACCAAAAAAGGAGGCGCGTTTTGAGCTGGAGCATTTGTGTCATAGGGGCAGGTAAAATCGGTCAGATGATCGCCAGCCTGCTGCAATCATCATCCAATTACTCGGTCACGGTTGCCGATCGGGATTTGGCTGCGCTGGCGATTCTCAACAAACAAGGGATTGCAACCCGGCAGATTGACGTGGGGGATGAAGCGCAATTAGCCCAAGGATTGGAGGGGTACAATGCGGTAATCTCGGCTGCTCCGTTCTTTTTGACGCCAACAATTGCAAAGGCGGCGAAGACCGCAGGCGCACACTACTTCGACCTGACAGAAGACGTGGCCGCCACCAATGCCGTGCGCGCTTTGGCCGAAAACAGCGAAACAGCGTTCATGCCACAATGTGGCCTTGCGCCGGGCTTCGTTGGAATTGCAGGGGCCGCCCTGGCGGATGAATTTGATGAGCTTGACAGTCTGCACATGCGGGTAGGTGCCTTGCCGCTGTATCCGACCAACGCGTTGAAATACAATCTGACGTGGTCCACGGATGGGTTGATTAACGAATACTGCAACCCCTGCGACGCCATTGTGAATGGCGAACGTGTAAAGACCGCACCTTTGGAAGACTATGAGGTGCTGGGCCACGACGGGGTGGAGTATGAATGCTTTAACACGTCAGGTGGTTTGGGCACGCTGCCCGAAACGCTGGAAGGCAAGGCGCGCGCAGTGTCCTATCGCTCGATCCGTTATCCCGGGCATTGCGATATCCTGAAGCTGCTGCTCAAGGATCTGGGGCTGGAGCGCCGCCGCGATTTGCTGAAGGATATTTTTGAAACCGCCCTGCCGCGCACGGATCAGGATGTGGTTCTGGTTTATTGTACCGCAAAGGGCATCATCGACGGGGCGCTGCGCGAGAAATCCCTGATCAACAAATCCTTTGCGCGTACCCTTAACGGGCAGGTCTGGAGCGCCATTCAGATCACCACCGCCGCTGGCGTTCTGGGCGTCGTTGACCTGATGCGGACGGGGTCCATGCCCACCAAAGGGTTTGTTCGACAGGAACAAGTGAAACTGCCCTACTTTCTCAACACCGAATTTGGCCGGCTGTATCGCGCCGGTGACGAAACCAATCAGAACAAGGCGGCCTGAGATATGAAAGACATTGTGATGACTGCGCAAACCACACTTGCCAATTTGGACCTGTCCAAGGCCGAGCTTACAGGCGGTACGCTCAAAGTGACCTCGCCCATCGACGGCAGTATCCTTTCCGAGGTGCATCAAACGCCCGAAGCCGAGATGGAGGCTGTTTTTGCCCGGTCCAAGGCGGCCTTCAAGGCATGGCGCACGGTTCCGGCCCCTCGCCGCGGAGAATTGATCCGCCTTCTGGGTGAAGAATTGCGCGCTGCCAAAGATGACCTTGGTGCCTTGGTTAGTTGGGAGGCGGGCAAGATCACATCCGAAGGTTTGGGCGAAGTGCAGGAGATGATCGACATCTGCGACTTTGCCGTTGGTCTGTCGCGCCAGCTTTATGGTCTGACTATAGCTTCCGAGCGTCCGGGTCATCGGATGATGGAGACATGGCACCCGACGGGTCCGGTCGGTGTGATCTCGGCCTTCAATTTCCCGGTTGCGGTCTGGTCATGGAATGCGGCGATTGCGCTGGTCTGTGGTGACACGGTGATCTGGAAACCGTCCGAAAAGACTCCGCTCACGGCCATGGCGTGTCAGAAGATATTCGAACGCGCGCTGGCGCGGTTTGGCGATGCGCCCGACCATCTGCTGCAAACGGTTATCGGTGGTGCCGCGCTGGGCGAGGCGCTCGTGGCCAGCGAAGACGTGCCCGTGATCTCTGCCACCGGATCCACCCGTATGGGCCGCGCTGTTGCACCGGTCGTGGCGCAGCGGTTCGGCAAGTGCATTCTGGAATTGGGTGGAAACAACGCCATGATCGTTGGCCCATCGGCCGATCTGGAAATGGCGGTGCGGGCGATTGTGTTCTCGGCCGTTGGGACGGCTGGTCAGCGGTGCACTTCCCTGCGCCGCCTGATCGTCCATAACGCGATACGAGAAGAGCTGCTGAGCCGCTTGAAAAAAGCCTATGCCGGTCTGCCCATCGGCAACCCGCTGGACCAAGGCACGCTGGTCGGTCCCCTGGTAGACGAAGCCGCAGGTGAAGCGATGACCGCTGCACTGAAAGCTGCAGAGGCCGAAGGTGGACAAGTCTTTGGCGGCAATCGCGTGACCAAAGGTGTTCCGGACGGCGTTTACATGGAGCCTGCAATCGTCGAGATGCCGGATCAAACCTCGGTGGTGAAGACCGAGACTTTTGCCCCGATCCTTTACGTCATGGGGTATGACGATTTCGGCGACGCGATCGAGATGCAAAATGACGTGCCGCAGGGGCTATCCTCGTGTGTGTTTACCCTGAACATGCGTGAGGCCGAACAGTTCCTGACCGCCGCCGGGTCAGATTGCGGTATCGCCAACGTCAATATCGGACCATCAGGGGCCGAGATCGGAGGCGCGTTCGGCGGCGAAAAAGAAACTGGCGGCGGGCGCGAAAGCGGGTCTGATGCATGGAAGGCGTATATGCGACGTCAAACAAACACGGTGAATTATTCCGCTGAACTACCGCTGGCGCAGGGCGTGAAGTTCGATATCTGATCAACGGTCCGGCGGCGTCGACAAGTGCCGCCGGATCAATCCGCGAACAAGTAGTCCAGCCGCAGGACGGAATTTGCCTGTTCATTCGACACACCAAGAAACTCGGCTATCGCCGCCCCGTTCTCGGCTTTTGTGTTGGTTTCTCTCATAAGTGAGTATCCACTGAAACCTGCCGCCCGGATCAACTCGGATTCGTGGGCCAACGCGTTGCGCAAAGCGGGCACAAGGCGGGCCACAGTTTCCGTTGGGCTGTTTTCACCGGCCAGACCAACCCGGCGGGCATGTCCGATCAGGTAGTCGTCGGAATATTCGCACTCGATCTCAAGCACGTGCGTTTCGGCCTGGTCGGCACAGAAATCCTGAATGATATCCAGATTGGCGGGATCGACGCAGAGCACCAGCTTGCTGGCGCCAAAATGGTCGAACAGCATTCGCAGGACCGCCCGGCGGTGGCGCGAGCGTTTCTCCAGCGTCGCCTCGATACCACCCAGATCGGGCAGGGGCGCACCCTCTTCGTTGAACAGATATTCGATGCAGGGGATTTCTGTCTCGGACCTGATTTGATGAACAAGACGCTTGGCCACATGCCATTTCTTGCAGGCGATCAGCAGTATCTGACGCTCAGACCCCAACGTATTGCCGGCCTCCCAGAATCGTTGTCCGAAACGGCGGCCAACGCGGCCGCGTCCGGTCAGAAAGCTGTAGAGGTTTCGCCCCTCATCCGAGATTTTGAATTCGACCCCTTCGCTGGCATAAAGCGCGCCCAACCGGTCCTTCAACTCATACGCTTCGGGGCTGATCTTACGGGCGAACAGGTAGTTTTGCCCCAGCAGCATGTCATAGTGGTCGTTGTAGAAGGTCACCGGCATTCCATAATCTGAGAACATCAGAAAGGTTGGAGTGCGGTTCTCGATCTCTTCCTTGGGAATCAGGTGACGGACAAGGGTTTGGAAAAATGTTTCGTCCGGTATCCATGTGGTCGAGAAAAACCGGATCACGTCCGTGCGCTTTTGCAGGAAATCGAGGATCATCTCAATTGTGCGGCGGCGCAGACACCACCACTGGCTGCCGATCATAACCTGAAGATCAGCCGGAATGTCGCGCTTCAGCCCAAACCGTTTCTGAAGGCTATATGAGGCGTAAAAAAACGTGCTCTGAGTGCGTTCATTAAAAAAGTGGCGATAGATCAGCCGGTCCTCTTTCATGCCGGTTTTGATCCAGTTGCTCGCAAAGAAATCGTGACTTTCGATGAAATCCCTTTCGTTGTGGTCCAGAAACCAATGCGCATACTCGGCGGTTTTGATTGCCATGCAGTCACCGGACAGCATGTAGAAATGCGTGGCCCTTGGGAACGCTTCTACCGCAACCTGCAAAGCATTCAGGGTTGCTTGCACCAGGGACCACTCGCCCCAGCCGCATTTTACACGCTTGGCGGCAAAAACCACATTCGGGTTGTCCTTCAGTGCACTAAAAATACGGTCATAGGCCTGCGTACTGGCCCGTGCATCAAAATGTATCGCCATGCAGTCGCCTGCGGCCGTCAGCTGCTCGGCCTGCGCAACAATCGCGTCAGGGTCTTTATGGCACAATAGAATATAGGCAATCCTTGCCATCTTGTGTCTGCGATGTCCGTTTCTGCCTGTTTACACCCTGATACTGAGGATGAGCGATTGAATAAACAGATTAATTTTGGTTCTTTGGCAACCAGAGCAGAAGTGCGTTGCGAGTTCCTACACGTTGAGGAGGCACAGCAGATGGGTTTTCCCGGTGTTTGGATGACCGAAAGTGAAAGCATGATCTATAGGGTCGTGCCGAAATGTGCCTGCTCGACCATTGGCCAGATCATGTACTACTCGGATCATGGCCGATTTTTCGACGGGGACATTCACGACGCCACGCAGGGGTTGCACAAATGGGCCTTTGCTGACAGCCAGGACCTGATTTCGAAAACTGTGCGCGAACATACGTCGTACTCGTTTACCTGTGTGCGCAATCCCTACACGCGGATACTCAGCTCATTCTTCGATAAGATTTGCGGCATTCAGCGGAATGGCAGCCGGTATCGTGGCAATTTGGTGCCGACATTGATCTATAATTACGGGATCGAAGTTGGTGGAGACGACGGCAAGGGAGAATTCGATCAGATCGCCAGCTTTCGCCGGTTCCTGCTGTTTGCGCGGGATACGATCCGCTGGCGTCGGCCAATGGATCCCGACATTCACTGGTCGGCCATGTCGGGTCACGTTTCCACTTTCATTGTGAACGGCGGGCGATACGATCGAATTTTCTGGACCGAAAAGTTCAACGATGGGATGCAGGGCGTGCTTGATGCGCTGGAAACCCCACATCCCGTGACCCTGTCCGAAATCCCGCGATTCAATGAATCCGAAGGGCACGGCCCCAAACGCGCGCATCCGGTCGAGGATTATTTCGACGATCTGTCGATGCACCTGGTCTATGAAATCTACAAACAGGATTTCGAGCTGTTCAGATACGATTTCGAAAACCCGGCAAACAAGATGCCGGTGGGTGAGATTGACCTGGACGAGATCCACGCGAAACTGGGCGATTGATCTAGTCTGCCCCAACAGGCCGGGGCGCTCCCGCCCATCGTCAATGTCTCTGGCGAGACATCTTCTCTGGTTGGGCCGGGCGCCGCGCGCAGCGCGGCG
>NZ_JAIUZS010000015.1:0-3573 GCF_020171505.1 Ruegeria profundi
TGGTTGCGGGAGCAGGATTTGAACCTGCGACCTTCAGGTTATGAGCCTGACGAGCTACCGGGCTGCTCCATCCCGCGACACTTTGGTTTGGTCTACCGCCTATTTGGCTGTTTGAGACCGGGTAGTGTTCTTTTCATCGTTAGAGAGAATGTGGGCTTTTTCTAGGTTTGGCGGTGACCTACTCTCCCGGGGCTTGAGCCCAAGTACCATTGGCGCGGCAGTGCTTAACTTCCGGGTTCGGGATGGGACCGGGTGTTTCACTTGCGCTATGACCACCAAACCGAGGAAAAGCCCATGTCGACTTTCTTGCTGTGCAAGAAAGCGACAGGTGGCAGGCAGCGTCTTTGCTTGCAAAGGCGCGTTGCCACTCGGTTGTTATGTCACCCCTTACGGGGTTTCACATCAATCAACACCGTGCAATCCGCGTTTGCGGATTGTCACGCGCGGGAGGCAGCGTATTCGTTTACGAATGCGCGTTCCCGCGTCTTAGTTGTCCAACTCAAGGTCGGTGTATGCTTTTGGTCTTGTTTGATCGCCTACCGCTTCGCTACTTGAGGCGGTTGGCTTTGTCTTTCTGTTACTGGATCAAATCAAGCCTATCGGGCGATTAGTACCGGTCAACTGAACGCATTACTGCGCGTACATCTCCGGCCTATTGACGTGGTGGTCTTCCACGGCCCTCAGGGAGACCTTGTTTTGAGGGGGGCTTCCCGCTTAGATGCCTTCAGCGGTTATCCTTTCCGATCATAGCTACCCAGCACTGCCGTTGGCACGACAACTGGTCCACCAGTGGATCGTTCACCCCGGTCCTCTCGTACTAGGGGCAACTCCTCTCAAGTCTCCTACACCCACGGCAGATAGGGACCGAACTGTCTCACGACGTTCTAAACCCAGCTCACGTACCTCTTTAAACGGCGAACAGCCGTACCCTTGGGACCTGCTCCAGCCCCAGGATGAGATGAGCCGACATCGAGGTGCCAAACACTGCCGTCGATATGGACTCTTGGGCAGTATCAGCCTGTTATCCCCGGCGTACCTTTTATCCGTTGAGCGATGGCCCTTCCACTCGGGACCACCGGATCACTATGGCCGTCTTTCGACTCTGCTCGACTTGTCAGTCTTGCAGTCAGGCTGGCTTCTGCCATTGCACTCAACGAGCGATTTCCGACCGCTCTGAGCCAACCTTCGCGCGCCTCCGTTACGCTTTAGGAGGCGACCGCCCCAGTCAAACTACCCGCCACGCAGGGTCCCGGATCCGGATAACGGACCGCGGTTAGACATCAAGAGTGCGAAGGGTGGTATCTCAAGGGAGGCTCCACCGCGACTGGCGTCACGGTTTCGAAGCCTACCACCTATCCTGCACATCACAATCCTGATGCCAGTGCGAAGCTGTAGTAAAGGTGCACGGGGTCTTTCCGTCTAACCGCGGGAAGCCTGCATCTTGACAGGCAATTCAATTTCGCTGAGTCGATGTTGGAGACAGCGGGGAAGTCGTTACGCCATTCGTGCAGGTCGGAACTTACCCGACAAGGAATTTCGCTACCTTAGGACCGTTATAGTTACGGCCGCCGTTTACCTGGGCTTCAATTCAAGGCTCTCACCTCTCCTTTTAACCTTCAGGCACCGGGCAGGCGTCAGACCCTATACGTCGTCTTGCGACTTCGCAGAGCCCTGTGTTTTTAATAAACAGTCGCCACCCCCTGGTTTGTGCCCCCAGCCCCTAGTTGCCTAGGAACCGGGCCTCCTTCTCGCGAACTTACGGAGGTATTTTGCCGAGTTCCTTCAACATCGTTCTCTCAAGCGCCTTGGTATGCTCTACCAGTCCACCTGTGTCGGTTTAGGGTACGGTCTGATGGAGGGCTATTTCCAGGAACTGCTCAGCAGCCCAACCAATCCGATAAGGCTGAACTACATCTGCAATCCGTCACATCCTCCTGGCCTAGGAATATTAACCTAGTTCCCATCGCCTACGCCTTTCGGCCTCGGCTTAGGGGCCGGCTTACCCTGCTCAGATTAGCTTTAAGCAGGAACCCTTGGACTTTCGGCGAGAGTGTCTCTCACACTCTTTGTCGCTACTCATGTCATCATTCTCACTAGTGATCTCTCCACCGGATGGCTCACGCCCCGGCTTCATCGAAAGAACCTATGCCTGCGCTACCGCCTCTTCGGCTACTTGAGCGCGATTGCTCGCACCAAATGACCGGCGGTAAAAAAGGCAAGGTTCTATGTCACACTACGCTCTGCTACCGATGCTTACGCATCCCTAGACTTCGGCTCATGGCTTGAGCCCCGTTACATCTTCGCCGCAGGACAACTTATTTAGACCAGTGAGCTGTTACGCTATCTTTAAAGGATGGCTGCTTCTAAGCCAACCTCCTGGTTGTTTTGGTCGTCCCACCTGCTTTCCCACTTAGCCATGAATTGGGGGCCTTAGTCGTAGGTCAGGGTTGTTTCCCTCTCCACTACGGACGTTAGCATCCGCAGTGTGTCTGCCATCTAGTACTCCCGGGTATTCGGAGTTTGGTTAGGATCAGTAAGCCTGTGGGGCCCCATTACCCATCCAGTGCTCTACCCCCCGGGGTATTCGGATGACGCTCTACCTAAATAGATTTCGCAGAGAACCAGCTATCTCCGAGTTTGATTGGCCTTTCACCCCTAGGCACAGCTCATCCCGATCCTTTTCAACGGATGTGGGTTCGGTCCTCCAGTAAGTGTTACCTTACCTTCAACCTGGCCATGCCTAGATCACTCGGTTTCGGGTCTGATCCCACGAACTCGACGCCCTATTAAGACTCGCTTTCGCTACGCCTACACCTAACGGCTTAAGCTTGCTCGTGAGACCAAGTCGATGACCCATTATACAAAAGGTACGCCGTCAGCTCGCAAGGAGCCTCCGACTGATTGTAGGCGTTCGGTTTCAGGTACTGTTTCACTCCCCTCGTCGGGGTGCTTTTCACCTTTCCCTCACGGTACTGGTTCGCTATCGGTCAGCAAGGAGTACTTAGCCTTCGAAGGTGGTCCTCCGATCTTCAGACAGAATTTCACGTGTTCCGCCCTACTTAATACGTCCGATCATGCTTCATATACGGGACTATCACCCTCTATGGTCCTGCTTCCCAACAGGTTCTATTCACACTCACGGCTCGGCTGGTCCCCGTTCGCTCGCCGCTACTAGGGGAGTATCAATTGATTTCCTTTCCTCCGGGTACTTAGATGTTTCAGTTCCCCGGGTTTGCTCTTAAAACCCTATGTATTCAGGTCTTAAGTACCTGTTTAAGCAACATATTGATTACCAAAGATAACAATATGAAGCTTTCAGGTGGGTTGCCCCATTCAGAAATCCATGGATCAAAGCTTATTCTCAGCTCCCCATGGCTTATCGCAGAGTATCACGTCTTTCATCGCCTCTTGCTGCCAAGGCATTCACCAAACGCCCTTCTCGCGCTTGATTTGATCCAGAAAGAGAAAGACACACGATAGTTGTGCTACCGCCTATTCGGCTACTTGAGCACGATGTCTGCTACGAACTTCGTTCTTCGCAGACGATGTATCAATCGAGACCGCCCAGCTGCT
>NZ_JAIUZS010000016.1:0-3085 GCF_020171505.1 Ruegeria profundi
GCTAACTAAAGGCAGTCATTCTTCTGAACCAAAAACATACATTTCCCGCCCCCGCCACTTGGACGAGGACAATTGAGCAACCCCATATGGTCTCTCAGCCGTGCAGCTGATCAACGCAGGTCGCTCGGGTTAGTATATTTGACTTGGACAACTCTGTTCGTTTCAGTCGCGATACGCATTATAGGCCGGCTAGACCCAAACTGCGCCGCTCATCCGAAGATAAGAACGACCGAGATCAGCGCCACACTCGGCGCGATCAAACAGTGTTGATTGATTTCTCTCTATACGATGTCAATTGATGTGTCCGTCATCCTTGCGGGTGACTTGGACGAGACGTCCAATTGGACGGCTAAACACTCAAAACAGTGCTTAACGGTCAAATCGAAGTGATATGGTGGATCGAGGCCCGTGATCCAGAGAACCGCTCTCATTGCTTTTGCTTCACAAAAACAACTGCCGCTCTGCGCTGCGTGGAACCGTTGTTCGTCTCATTTTGCTCCGCAAAATAAGACGGTGGTGGGTCGAGGAGGACTTGAACCTCCGACCTCACGCTTATCAGGCGTGCGCTCTAACCACCTGAGCTACCGACCCTTGTTTTCGTTTTTGCATCCGCAAAAACAAAACAGGTGTGCGACAGGCTCTTTTCAAAGAAAAGATGCCGAAAGCAGCACGCTGTGGTTATGTCACCGAACGGTAACGGCTGCTGTCGCCTACAAGAGCTCCCACTAAGACAGGATATCGGAAGGTCGCTCCCGTGACCTTCGCTGCGCGAAGACACTGCCGCGACAAACCTTACTTGCCGGCTCCGCCGAAAGTAAGTGGTGGAGCCTAGGAGGATCGAACTCCTGACCTCCTGAATGCAAATCAGGCGCTCTCCCAGCTGAGCTAAGGCCCCTTGCCGGACCTCACGCCATTCGCAAGATCCTGATTTTCTGAAGAGATATGAGGACGGCTCGGCTCATTACAGTGCGCTACCGCCTATTCGGCTACTTGAGCGCCTGCTGAGTTTGACCAACTTTGTTTGTTGATCTTCTGCTAAGTGATGCACGATCAAGGGCACGCCCTGTGATGCTAGCATCATCCTTAGAAAGGAGGTGATCCAGCCGCAGGTTCCCCTACGGCTACCTTGTTACGACTTCACCCCAGTCGCTGATCCTACCGTGGTCCGCTGCCCCCAAAAGGTTAGCGCACGGCCGTCGGGTAGAACCAACTCCCATGGTGTGACGGGCGGTGTGTACAAGGCCCGGGAACGTATTCACCGCGTCATGCTGTTACGCGATTACTAGCGATTCCGACTTCATGGGGTCGAGTTGCAGACCCCAATCCGAACTGAGACAGTTTTTGGGGATTAACCCATTGTCACTGCCATTGTAGCACGTGTGTAGCCCAACCCGTAAGGGCCATGAGGACTTGACGTCATCCACACCTTCCTCCCGCTTATCACGGGCAGTTTCCATAGAGTGCCCAGCCGAACTGCTGGCAACTAGGGATGTGGGTTGCGCTCGTTGCCGGACTTAACCGAACATCTCACGACACGAGCTGACGACAGCCATGCAGCACCTGTCACCGAGTCACCGAAGTGAAAGGCCCATCTCTGGACCGGTCCCGGGATGTCAAGGGTTGGTAAGGTTCTGCGCGTTGCTTCGAATTAAACCACATGCTCCACCGCTTGTGCGGGCCCCCGTCAATTCCTTTGAGTTTTAATCTTGCGACCGTACTCCCCAGGCGGAATGCTTAATCCGTTAGGTGTGTCACCGAATAGCATGCTACCCGACGACTGGCATTCATCGTTTACGGTGTGGACTACCAGGGTATCTAATCCTGTTTGCTCCCCACACTTTCGCACCTCAGCGTCAGTATCGAGCCAGTGAGCCGCCTTCGCCACTGGTGTTCCTCCGAATATCTACGAATTTCACCTCTACACTCGGAATTCCACTCACCTCTCTCGAACTCTAGACCGATAGTTTTGGAGGCAGTTCCGGGGTTGAGCCCCGGGATTTCACCCCCAACTTTCCGATCCGCCTACGTGCGCTTTACGCCCAGTAATTCCGAACAACGCTAACCCCCTCCGTATTACCGCGGCTGCTGGCACGGAGTTAGCCGGGGTTTCTTTACCTGCTACCGTCATTATCTTCACAGGCGAAAGAGCTTTACGACCCTAGGGCCTTCTTCACTCACGCGGCATGGCTGGATCAGGGTTGCCCCCATTGTCCAAGATTCCCCACTGCTGCCTCCCGTAGGAGTCTGGGCCGTGTCTCAGTCCCAGTGTTGCTGATCATCCTCTAAAACCAGCTATAGATCGTAGGCTTGGTAGGCCATTACCCCACCAACTACCTAATCTAACGCGGGCTAATCCTTTGGCGATAAATCTTTCCCCCGAAGGGCTCATACGGTATTACTCTCCGTTTCCAGAGGCTATTCCGTACCAAAGGGTATATTCCCACGCGTTACTAACCCGTCCGCCGCTCACCCCGAAAGGCGCGCTCGACTTGCATGTGTTAGGCCTGCCGCCAGCGTTCGTTCTGAGCCAGGATCAAACTCTCAAGTTGAAAAGCAGTTACCTGCTTATCCTTGACGTTCGAACCTCTGCACATCTTTAGTTGTACTACCGCCTATTCGGCTACTTGAGCACAGGGCAACTTGCGCTACCGCTGCACTACTTGAGCGCGATTAAGCGACACCCCCAGCCGGCTAGCCGAGAGTACAACTAAAAGTCATCTGTTTGTTGTGCTTCAGGTCTCCTAAGAAACCGAAAGCCGTACAAACAGTGAAGCTGACACTCTATCATCGGCGCTACCGCTTACGCTACTTGAACGCAAACAACTTAACCTAAGAGCGCGATATACAGACATCCAATCCGTCGAAAACGAACCAAACCGCCCACATATCTCTTCAGTTATCCATCAATGTCAAAGAACATAACACCAAGAGCCAAAAACCAGACCAGTGCGCCAAAACATCAGCGCGCCCGCCTAACTCATTCCCAAGATGCCCCCAGTCTCTCCCGAGCGTCCCACCGTCTCTCCAGTGCGTCCCCGCCGTCTCCAGCGACCCAACAACCGCCTCAGCAGCGCCGGTGAAGGGG
>NZ_JAIUZS010000017.1:0-6436 GCF_020171505.1 Ruegeria profundi
GCCAAGCGGATGATTGCTGGACTGGTTTTGAAATAGCGAAACGGCGATCTTCTGGTCATGGCGCGACGCTACAAAACCGCCCTACCCGCCTCAAGCCGGTTTCCTCTGACAAGACCGTCGCCATGGGTATCTTGGCAACGTAAGCCCGGCTGACTTCGAGGCGCAGTCAGCCTGATCTTTTGAAACCGTCCACTGAAACGGGGCAAGACGAAACAGCATCATCTGGAACTTGCACTATGGGATGGCTAAATCCGCATGCGCGGTACGTCGTTCGGGTCCAGGCGCAGCTCGATCAGGAGAGGTTTGTCACGGGTCTCAATGGCCTTGATCGCGGTTTCAAGACCCTCGGAAGAGTCCACCAAAACGCCATGACCGCCCAGTGCAGCCGCGATCTGCGCGAAGGAAGGCCAGTCGAACATCGAAAGACCTGGGTCCATTTTGCGGTCGAGGAACTGGATATGCTCGGCGCCATAGGCGGAGTCATTTGCCACGATGACGATCAGATCCTGGTTCATGCGGACGGCGGTGTTAAACTCGTTGATGCCGCCCATCATAAAGCCGCCATCGCCAGTGAAGAGCACCACGGGCCGGTTCGGCACGGCATAGCCCGCACCGATGGCGACCTGCAGCCCCAAGCCGATGGAACCGAAATTGGTCGTGGCGATAAAGCTTTCGGCATTGGGGCAGGAGACACGGCACCACACCTCGGTCATGAACCGCCCCCCATCGGTGGTTAGGAAACGGTCCTGCGGCAGTGTCTCTTCCAGCCGGTCCAGCGCATACTCGAAATTCACGAATCCGGGTTTGACCTTATCAGGATCGCCTTTGGGATGGGTAGTTAGCTCTTCCATGTCCAGTTCAGCGGTAAAGCCGCTGCCGGGAATTTCGGCCTCATCCAGCCACCAAACAATATTGTCCGCCGTCAAACCCGCATCAGCTACAAGCGCCGCGTCGGGGTGGTAGTTCTTGGCGACCTCGGTAACTGTATCGTTGATTTGCACCACGCGCTTGCCCTTCATCAGCGCACCCTTGTCGGTGGTGAAATGGTGCAGCGACGTTCCAAACGCGACCACGCAATCGGCTTTGGCAATCGCGTCATAAGCCGCGGGCGTCGACAGAGTGCCGAATATGTCGATGTTATAGGGGTGGTCGTTGAACATTCCCTTGGCCTTAAGTGTAGTGGCGAGCGGGGCCTCCAGACGGTCGGCCAGTTTCTTGATCTGCTCGACCGAGTCCTTGGCGCCGATCCCCGCCAGGATGATCGGACGTTTTGCGCTTGCGATCATGCCCACGGCTTCGTCGAGGTCATCGCCCGCAGGTACGTAGGAAGGCGCGTTGAAGGCGGGGAAGACGTGCCGCCTGTGCTCCACCTCCTGCCACATGAAATCGGCGGGCATGTTCAGCACGATTGGCCTGTTTTCCACCTGCGCCCGGTAGATGGCGTGCGCGACATCATAAGAAGCGGTCTCCGGCGATCGCATCTGTTCGAACCCGGCGCCCGTGATCTTGACCGTTTCGCGCTGATCGATGTTTTGCAGGTTATGAGGGTTCGAGACGGCGGTATCGCCTGCCAACAACACCATCGGTACGTTGCCACGTGCGCCCTCGGTCAGGGCGGTGACACAGTTGGTCAGAGCCGGACCATGGGTCACGGTGGCGATGCCGACTTTGCCCGAGACGCGGCCGTACGCCATTGCCATCAGGACCGCGCTGCCTTCGAAGGCCACGGGTACAAAGGTTGCGCTGCTTTCTCGCACGAAATGATCGACCATGAAGAGATTAGCGTCGCCCATCAGCCCGAACATTGTGTCGTAGCCATGGTCGGAGAGGGATTGGGCAATGGATTGGTAAACGTACATGCTGCATCTCATCGACGGTTTCTTGGGGTAGAATTCCGGCATTCATATCGAACCCCTGATGCGTAGAGTACGCAAACCGTCAGTTCACAAATGGGTTTATGCGTAAATTGCGCACGATTCATCGTTAAGACGCGCGGTTTCGGCGTTCTGCAGTTTTCGCGAAAGCACTTCCGCGTCCCAAAGTCGAATAAGGGCTCGACGGTGACTTGCTGCGGCGCCATTACTCGACCAAGGAGCAGGGCTTGGTGGTACACCGCCGCAGGACCAACCTCTGTCAGACTTGCGAGATCAAGGCGCGCTGACTGACACGGGTCCTGCAACTTTTCAATCATCCGAAAAAAGTTGGCAATTCCTGTCCAACCTAAACGCCTCGTTAGTGCAGTAACTTATGGTGGAGACCTATTGGGTATCCGCCTGCTGACCACGCATCAGGGGTCGTCAGCAGCAGCGGGACGGACCAGCCCGTCGCGCTCTAGGCGTCGCAGGAGATGCAGGATACCGCTGTTGCTCATGCCAAGGGCATCCCGCAATTCCGACGGCCTGCGCGGGCGTTCGAGTGCGGAAAGCACGAACCGGCGGCGACGTCGTTCCGGTGCGCCGCCCGGCATCACGTCAACTCCCGCGCATCGTCCGAGGTGTCGGTGATCGCTGCCAGTGCCTCCTCGATGCTGGCCACGTAGTGCACGAGGGGCCGTTTCAGGCCGTGCGTCACGAAGACCCTCTGGATTTCGCGGCTTGCGCCTGTGAGCCAGAGCGCGACGCCGCGTTTGTGGGCCTTGTGGGCGAGACCCTCGATCATGTTGGCGCCGGTCGAGTCGAGGAAGGGTACCGCCGAGAAATCCACGATGAGCGCCTTGTGGCTGTCCTGGATTCGGTCGAGTACCGAGCCGATGGAAGCGGTCGCTCCGAAGAAGAGCGCGCCGGTGATGCGGTAGACCACCACCTCCGGGTTCGCTGCGACCTCTTCGTCATAGCTGCCGCGCGATCCCGCGTCATCCGCCTCGTCCCGTCCCACGAAGGGCGTGTGTGTGGCGATTGCGGTGGTCTTGCTCATGCGCTGGATGAAGAGAACCGAACCCAAGGCGAAGCCGACCACAATGGCCTCTGTCAGGTCGCGGAAGATGGTCAGAAAGAAGGTGGCGGCCAGCACCGTCGCCTCGCCCCAGCCCGAGCGGACGAGTATGGCGATGGCGGGCTTCTCGATCATGTTCCAGGCGACGACTGCCAGCACGCCCGCAAGCGCGGCCAGCGGAATGTAGGCGGCGAGCGGCGCGGCGATGAGCATGAAAAGCAGGATGAACAGCGCGTGCAGCATTCCCGCGACCGGACCATGCGCGCCCGAGCGCACGTTGGTCGCGGTCCGTGCGATGGTGCCCGTGACGCAGAAGCCGCCGAAAAGCGCCGAGCCGATATTGGCCGCACCCTGCGCCACAAGCTCGCAGTTCGAGCGATGCCGGCGCCCGGTCATGCCGTCAGCGACCACGGCAGAGAGAAGCGACTCGATGGCGCCGAGAAGCGTGAAGGAGATCGCGGCCGGAAGTACCGCCATGATCTTCTCGACCGACAGGTCCGGCAGGCTGGGGGCCAACAGGGCCGAGGGGATGCCGCCGAACTTCGTCCCGATGGTCGCGACCGGCAGGTTCAGAAGCGCCGTCGCGAGCGCTGCGGCACCCACCGCGATCAGCATAGCTGGCCAATTTGGCCGCCAGCGGCGAAGCCCGAGGATGATCGCCACCGTCGCCACCGAGACGAGAAGCGCGGCGGGCGTCAGGCTTGCGCGGGCCTCCCACAGGGCCGGGAGCTTCTCCAATAATGCGCCCGGTTCATGCTCCAACGTGAGGCCGAAGAGCTCCTTGATCTGGCTCGCGAAGATGATGACCCCGATCCCGGCGGTGAAGCCGACCGTCACCGGGAAGGGAATGAACTTGATGAAGGTTCCAAGCCGCAGGAAACCGGATACGGTCATCATGAGCCCAGAAAGGAAGGTCGCAAGGATCAGTCCCTCCATCCCGTGTTGCGCGACCGTCGCGGCGACCAGCACGATGAAGGCGCCCGCAGGACCGCCGATCTGGAACCGAGATCCGCCGAGCAAAGAGACAAGGAAGCCGCCGACAATGGCGGTATAGAGCCCCTGAGCCGGGGTCACGCCCGAGGCGATGGCGATCGCCATGGAGAGCGGTAGCGCCACGATGGCGACAGTAAGGCCTGCAATGGCATCCGCCCGCAACTGCGTCAGCCCGTAGCCCTCGCGCAGGACGGTCACGAGTTTCGGGGTGTAGAGATCGGCGAAGCTGGGCGTGTCGCCGGTCAGTCTGGTTTGGTCTTTCATCTGGGGCCGCACCTTAAATGGGTTGCGGCGGGATCGTCGGCATGTCGTCGGCGGTCGCCGTCGCGAAGTATGGGGTCAGTTTTTCGGGGGTGGAGATTTCAAGCGAACGCCGCGTCCGCCTGCCGTGCTGGGGATGCCTTCACCGATCAGCTCGACACCAGCGAGTTCCAGCGCCGCGACGACCTTGGTCAGGCTATCGACCACGCCGCGCACATTGCCGGTGCTGGCCTCCATGCGCTGAATGGTAGGGACAGACAATCCCGACAACTCGGCCAGGGACTTCTGGTCGATGCCGAGAAGGGCACGTGCCGCGCGCATCTGAGGGCCGGTGATCATGAGGCATATCCTGAATGGGATAAAACATCTTTATTTTATTGATATTGATACCTCAAGTATCAATAATCTTGTAGATTATGGTTGTGCTTATCATACTTTCATCAGTCACCAACTCGACGCGACAAATAGACTCTGGAGGAATCGACAGACTTTCTCGCTGGATCAGGGTCATACCCACCGAAGACGTGCAACTTGTGTGCCATTCAATGTGAAGGTCGGGATCGGCATTTTCATTGACGACGCGGGCGAGGCTGCGGAGACCGAAGCAGAAACTGTGGGCACCCCGGACCCCACGACACCTGTCGTCACGCAGCCGGGCGACCTCTGGGCTCTTGGAGATCACCGCATCTTATGCGGGGACGGTGCTGCCAGACCAACTCGAACTCGTCTCAGGTGAGACAGTATCACTGTCCCTATCCCGCGCAGAGACTGCGCCACTCATCCAGAGCGGCGGCACGGCTCAACTTGAATCTTGATCTTGAGCAGAAGCTGCGTTCTGAATTGAAGAGGTTGTAGACTGAAGCATGGACGGCGGCGAATTTCTGCAAACTTCGCATCCGTCTGAAGCGACGCATTGCCCTCTCCCACCGTCGGAATGGCAGGTGAAAATTCTCGGCTCTGTTGTTCAGCCAGCGTCCCGTTCCCTGCCGATTTGCAGCACCGATGTCCTTCAGCGCGGCACCGTAAGATTTGAGCCGATCTGTCACAATCACTTCGGGTCGGCCATGCTTACGCATTGCTTTCTTTAGAAATTTCAACGCAGCCTTCTTGTCACGTTTCCTGGTGACAAAGCTCTCAAGCACTTCACCTTCGTGATCCACGGCCCGCCAAAGGTAATGTCGTTCGCCATTAATCTTGACGAACATCTCATCCAGATGCCAGCGCCACTGGCTCGACTTCATTCCGAAAATGCGCCGCTTCCTGATCTCAGATGTGAACATCGGACCAAACCGATGCCACCAGTGTCGAACAGCTTCGTGGCTGACATCGACACCCCGCTCATGCAGGAGATCTTCCACATTGCGAAGCGAAAGTGGGAAACGGACATACAGCATCACAGCAAGGCGGATGATTTCTGGACTGGTTTTGAAATAGCGAAACGGCGATCTTCAGGTCATAGGGCGACGCTACGAAACAGCCCTACCCGCCTCAAGCCGGTTTCCTCTTACAAGACCATTGGAACAGGTCAACGTGCAACGGATCTTACCCTGATGGAGTGGGGCCACATCGAGGATGGCGGCATATGGGTCACGAAGGGCAAAACAAAAATCCGGCTGTGGATTCCTTTTACTGACCGTCTGCGCGAAGAATTGGCGGCAACCCCTCGCCGAAGCCTGCGCTACATCCTGTGTGACGACCACGGGCGAAAACTGAAATATGACCAAATTCAGAAGGCCACGATTGTCGAGCGCAAAAGACTCGGTCTTGATGCTTACAGCCTGCACGGCCTCCGTTATAGCGCCGCCAGTGAGTTAGCCGAGGCAGGTTGTACGGATCACCAGATTGCCGCGATCACTGGCCACATGTCCATGGTGCAAAAATACTCGAAGGGTGCCAGTCAAAAACGACTCGCAAAACAGGCCCAAGCCAAGCGGGACCAGAACAGGAACCGAACATGAACGTGGGAAACTTTGTGGGAAACCGAAAATTTGGCTGGTTTGAAAGGCAGACGAAAGTTGGTCGAATTCGCCTTGTTTTTATGGCGGTGCTGTCAGACGAATTCGAACCAGTCTCAGTTTGAGGCCAAAACCGAGGGTCTATCCGGACAAAGCTGACGCCACTCAGCAAGAGCAGCGGTGCGTGTCAACTTGAAAGTATCTCTGCTAGTCAGCGATCTTTCCTGGTTGAAGTGGTTGTGTACGGAGGCATGGACGGAAGCGAACTTCTGTAAACTTCGAATGCGCCTGAAACG
>NZ_JAIUZS010000018.1:0-1507 GCF_020171505.1 Ruegeria profundi
GTCTGCGTTAAGCGGCCATTATTCCACTGGACTTGTGGCCCAAACGGAGCGGTACTGTCTGTGTAGCGACGCACCTGTCGCCGCGTGCCGCCTTCTCCGCCCGGGCTTCCGGGCTCTCCTCGGTAGCAGGGTCACTTTCGGCCTGCCTGAACCAGATGGAGAAGACGAGATGACACAATCATCGAAACGCAAAACCAAGAAAGAAGAACTCATCCAGTTGCTTTCCCGGAGTTCCGGGTCGGATGTGGCCACGATCAGTGACAAGTTCGGTCGGCAGACGCACACAACGCGAGCAGCACTGACGGGGCTGCGCAAGGCTGGCTACCGGGTGCTGGGCGAGAAGCCAGATGAGGGCAAGCCCAAGCGCTACAGGATCTCGGCCACGCCCGCCAAAATTGGCGAGACTGCCGGGGCCGAAGAGACCGATGCCCGGTAAGCCGGACCCGGATCGCCCGCTGGCAATCGCGGCCTGGGAGGTGTCTTTCGGGTCTCCCCCCGCCGCCGTACCTGTCGGTAGGGTTCATGCGCAAGGCGGTGGCCTATGAAGCGCAGTGCCGGCTCTCAGGTGGGCTGTCAGCGGCGACCCGACGCAGATTGCGACAGATCGCAGAAGGCAAGCCAATTGCTGTTTCCAGTGGCAGTGATCTCCGATCCGGTTCCTATCTCGTGCGGGAATGGAATGGCCGGACCTACCAGGTCGAGGTGACCGAAGGCGGCTATTGCATGGATGGGAAAGACTGGCCGTCGCTGTCTGCAATCGCAAAGCACATCACTGGTACCACATGGTCTGGCCCGCGGTTCTTTGGCCTGACCCGGAGGGAAGGGGACCGCAGATGAAGAAGATCCGCTGCGCCATCTATACCCGTAAAAGCTCGGAAGACGGGCTGGAACAGGAGTTCAACTCGCTGCATGCGCAGCGGGAGGCCTGTGTCGCCTATGTCGCCAGCCAGAAGCACGAAGGCTGGGTGCTGCTACCCGGCCAATATGATGACGGCGGATTGTCTGGCGGATCGCTGGAGCGCCCGGCTTTGCAGCAGCTATTGGCGGATATCCAAGATGGAAAGATCGATCAGATCGTCGTTTACAAGATCGACCGCCTGACCCGGTCGCTGGCCGACTTCGCGAAGATCGTCGATATCCTCGATGCCGCCGGTGCCTCCTTCGTCTCGGTCACGCAGTCTTTCAACACGGCGACCAGCATGGGGCGGCTCACATTGAACATGCTGCTCAGTTTCGCGCAGTTCGAGCGCGAGGTGACGGCAGAACGGATCCGGGACAAGATCGCCGCCTCGAAGCGCCGCGGGCTCTGGATGGGCGGGCAGGTGCCGATGGGATACGACCCGGACGGTCGGACCCTAAAGATCAAAGAATGCGAAGCCGAGACGATCCGGACCCTTTATGCGCTATACGAGCAGCATGGTATTATCCGGGAGGTAAAAGAGCAGGCCGATGCGCTGGGGTTACGCACCCGGCGCAGAATACTGTCATCGGGTGAGGCCCGCGGCGG
>NZ_JAIUZS010000019.1:0-1195 GCF_020171505.1 Ruegeria profundi
GATCATTCGCTAGCGCGAATTACTCGATGATCTTCGACACGACGCCGGCGCCGACGGTGCGGCCGCCTTCGCGGATGGCGAAGCGGAGGCCCTGCTCCATCGCGATCGGGGCGATCAGCTCAACGCCGAACGACACGTTGTCGCCGGGCATGACCATCTCAGTGCCTTCGGCCAGCGTCACGGTGCCGGTCACGTCAGTCGTACGGAAGTAGAACTGCGGGCGATAGTTCGCGAAGAACGGGGTGTGACGACCGCCTTCTTCCTTGGTCAGGATGTAGGCTTCGGCTTCGAACTTGGTGTGCGGAGTCACCGAGCCGGGCTTACACAGAACCTGGCCACGCTCAACACCGTCACGGTCAACACCGCGCAGCAGGGCGCCGATGTTGTCGCCGGCTTCACCGCGGTCCAGCAGCTTGCGGAACATTTCAACACCGGTGCAGGTGGTCTTGGTGGTGTCGCGGATGCCGACGATTTCAATCTCGTCACCAACGTTGATCACGCCACGCTCAACACGGCCCGTCACAACGGTACCGCGGCCCGAGATCGAGAACACGTCTTCGATCGGCATCAGGAACGGCTGGTCAACAGCGCGCTCAGGGGTGTCGATATACTCATCAACAGCCGCCATCAGCTCCTTGATCTTCTCTTCGCCGATTTCCGGGTTGTTGCCTTCCATCGCGGCCAGAGCCGACCCTGCGATGATCGGAATATCGTCGCCGGGGTAGTCGTAGCTGGACAGCAGCTCGCGCACTTCCATCTCAACCAGTTCCAGCAGCTCTTCGTCGTCAACCTGGTCAACTTTGTTCAGGAACACGACCATCTTCGGGATGCCAACCTGGCGGCCCAGCAGGATGTGCTCACGCGTTTGCGGCATCGGGCCGTCAGCGGCGTTCACAACCAGGATCGCACCGTCCATCTGGGCGGCACCGGTGATCATGTTTTTGACGTAGTCGGCGTGGCCGGGGCAGTCAACGTGCGCATAGTGGCGCGCGTCGGTCTCGTATTCCACGTGGGCGGTCGAGATGGTGATGCCGCGCGCCTTTTCTTCCGGCGCACCGTCAATCTGGTCATACGCCTTGAAGTCGCCGAAATACTTGGTGATTGCTGCGGTCAGCGTCGTCTTGCCGTGGTCAACGTGGCCAATCGTGCCGATGTTGACGTGCGGTTTTGTACGCTCAAACTTTTCCTTTGCCAT
>NZ_JAIUZS010000020.1:0-820 GCF_020171505.1 Ruegeria profundi
GGTCTTGTCAGAAGAATGTTGCTTGAGTGGGGCAGGGGTGTTGCGTAGCTTTTGCCCATGACCAATCCCGCCTCTTTCAAGTATTTCAAAACCAGCCCCGAGATCATCCGCTTGGCCGTGATGCTGTACATCCGTTTCCCGCTCTCGCTTCGGAATGTCGAAGATTTGTTGCACGAGCGAGGCATCGACGTGAGTCACGAAACTGTCCGGTATTGGTGGAACAGGTTTGGCCCGATGTTTGCCGCTGAGATCCGAAGAAAGCGTGTTCAGCAATTGAGAGCATATTCCAAATGGAAGTGGCACGTGGACGAGGTTTTCGTAAAGGTAAATGGCAAACGGCATTATCTTTGGCGGGCCGTTGATCATGAAGGTGAGGTGCTGGAAGCCGTTGTCACAAAACGCCGAAACAAGGCTGCAGCACTGAAATTCCTCAGGAAATTGATGAAGCGGCACGGTTGCGCCGAAGAGATCGTCACAGATCGCTTTGCTTCCTACAAGGCTGCGCTCAGAGAAATGGGCGCGCTCGAAAAACAACAGACGGGCAGGTGGCTCAACAACCGCGTCGAGAATTCGCACCTGCCGTTTCGACGACGCGAACGCGCGATGCAGCGTTTCAGGCGCATGCGAAGTTTGCAGAAATTCGCCGCCGTCCATTCCTCCGTCTACAACCACTTCAACCAGGAACGATCGCTAGCCAGCCGAGACATCTTCAAGCTGACCCGCAGCGCTGCTCTCGCCGAGTGGCGTCAACTTTGTTCCGGATAGGTTCGCAGTTTCCGCGGCAAACTGAGACTGGTTCGAATTCGTCTGACAGCACCCC
>NZ_JAIUZS010000021.1:0-746 GCF_020171505.1 Ruegeria profundi
CGCCATTCGGCAAGAGCAGCGGCGCGGTTCATCTTGAAATTGGATCTGGAGTAGAGGCTGCGCTCCGAGTTGAAGAGGTTAAGGACAGAGGCGTGGACGGACGCGAATTTATGCAAACTTCGCATCCGCCTGAAGCGAAGCATTGCCCTCTCCCATCGTCGGAATGGCAGGTGCGAATTCTCGGCTCGATTGTTCAGCCAACGACCAGCTTCCTGCTTGTGGGCATTGCCTATTTCCTTCACTGCGGCCCCATAAGACCTCAACCTGTCCGTCACGATAACTTCCGGGCGCCCGTGCTTGCGCATTGCTTTTCTTAGGAATTTCAACGCAGCCTTCTTGTCGCACGTCTTAGTCACAAAGCTTTCCAGGACTTCACCTTCGTGGTCAACCGCTCGCCAGAGGTAGTGCCGCTCGCCGTTGATCTTTACGAACATTTCATCCAGATGCCAGCGCCACTGGCTCGACTTCATTCCGAAAATGCGCCGCTTTTTGATCTCAGATGCGAACATCGGACCAAACCGATGCCACCAGTACCGAACCGCTTCGTGGCTGACATCGACACCCCGCTCATGCAAGAGATCCTCCACATTGCGAAGCGAAAGCGGGAAACGGACGTACGGCATCACAGCCAAGCGGATGATTGCTGGACTGGTTTTGAAATAGCGAAACGGCGATCTTCTGGTCATGGCGCGACGCTACAAAACCGCCCTACCCGCCTCAAGCCGGTTTCCTCTGACAAGACCGTC